>NZ_JBIWJO010000001.1:0-631069 GCF_044765245.1 Micromonospora sp. NPDC093277 | reverse complement strand
GACAACTTCCCCGACGACGACAACGCCATCCCCTGCGGCAACGAACCCGACCGCAACGACGTGAAGTACGGCTCGGCACCACCCGACGCCGTGAACACGTGCACCGGATACGTCTCGTAGGCGGTGACCGGGGAGGCGGGAACACCCGAGGTGATGGTGATCGTCGGCGCGACCACCTCGACGGTCACGTCCTGGTCGGCGAAGAGACCGTTGGCGTCGGTCACCCGCACCCCGAACGAAAAGCTCCCCGGCTTTTCCGGCGTACCCGACAACTTCCCCGACGACGACAACGCCATCCCCTGCGGCAACGAACCCGACCGCAACGACGTGAAGTACGGCTCGGCACCACCCGACGCCGTGAACATGTGCACCGGATACGTCTCGTAGGCGGTGACCGGAGACGCCGGGGCACCCGAGGTAATGGTGATCGTCGCGGCAGTCGCCGGCTGCGCCGTGCCGAAGAGGACCAAAATGAGCGCCGAAAGAATCGCAATCGGCCGTAGCGTCTTCATCGCCCGTCCAGGAGATTTATCGAGGCAAGCCATACGCGTTCGCCAGTGGAAAGAGACTTTATCCAATCAGGACCAGTGGCACGGCGAAATGGACCGAACGGTGCGCGCGTGTCGCCGATTCGCGGGGCGGCCCCTCGGCCGCCCCGCGAGAGGGTCACATTGCCGGCGGGGTGAGGGTGCCGACCGCGGACTCCAGCGCGGCAGCGACCCGGTACATCCGGTCGTCGGCCATGGTCGGAGCCATGATCTGGAAACCGACCGGGAGCCCTTCGGAGAGACCGCACGGAACCGAGATGGCCGGTCCGCCGTACAGGTTGGTCGGAATGGTGAACAGGTCGGCCAGATACATCTGGTAGGGGTCGGCGGTGCGCGCCCCGATCGGGAACGCCACGAACGGGGTGGTCGGCGAGATCAACGCGTCGACCCGCTCGAACGCGGTGGTGAAGTCCCGGGTGATCAGGGTCCGGACCTTCTGCGCCTGCCCGTAGTAGGCGTCGTAGTAGCCCGAGGAGAGCGCGTACGTGCCGATCATGATGCGCCGCTTCACCTCGGGGCCGAAGCCGGCCTCGCGGGTCAGCGACATGACCTCCTCCAGCGACCGGTTGCCGTCGTCGCCGACCCGCAGGCCGAACCGGACGCCGTCGAACCGGGCCAGGTTGGAGGAGCACTCGCTCGGCGCGATCAGGTAATACGCCGGCAGCGCGTAGCTGAAGTGCGGGCAGGAGACCTCGACGATCTCGGCGCCCAGCTTGGCCAGGGTCTCGACGGACTCGCGGAACGCGGCCATCACACCCGGCTCGGCGCCCTCGCCGGCGAACTCGGCCACCACGCCGAGCTTGACCCCGGTCAGGTCGCCGGTCGCGCCGAGCTTCGCCGCGCCGACCACGTCCGGCACGGCAGCCGGGATCGAGGTCGAGTCGCGCGGGTCGTGACCGCCGATCACCTGGTGCAGCAGCGCGGCGTCGAGCACCGTACGGGCGCACGGGCCGGGGGTGTCCAGCGACGAGGAGAACGCGACGAGGCCGTAGCGGGAGGTACCGCCGTACGTGGGCTTCGCGCCGACCGTGCCGGTGACCGCGCCCGGCTGGCGGATCGAGCCGCCGGTGTCCGAGCCGATCGACAGCGGCGCCTCGTATGCGGCCAGGGCCGCGGCGCTGCCGCCACCGGAGCCGCCCGGGATGCGATCGAGGTCCCACGGGTTCCGCGTCGGGCCGTACGCGGAGTATTCCGTGGAGGAGCCCATGGCGAACTCGTCCATGTTGGTCTTGCCGAGCATCACCGTGCCCGCGTCACGCAACCGCTGCACGATCGTCGCGTCGTACGGCGGGCGCCAGCCCTCAAGGATCTTCGAGCCGACGGTGGTGGGGACGCCCTTGGTGGTGAGCACGTCCTTCACCGCGACCGGCACGCCGGCCAGGGGGCCCAACTCCTCGCCGGCGGCCCGGCGCTCGTCGACGGAACGGGCGGCGGCCAGCGCGCCCTCGCTGTCCACGTACAGGAAGGCGTTCACGCGGTCCTCGACGGCGGTGATCCGGTCCAGGTGGGCCTGGGTCACCTCGACCGCGGAGGTCTCTCCGCCCGCGACGAGCGCCGCGATCTCGGTCGCGCTCAGTTTGGTCAGGTCACGGTCACTCATGAAGCCACATCCTCGTCCAGGATCCGCGGGACGCGGAACCGCTGCTCCTCGGCGTCGGGGGCACCCGACAGCGCCTCCTGCGGGGTCAGCCCGGGCACCACCACGTCCTCGCGGAGGACGTTGGCCAGCGGCACCGAGTGGGAGGTCGGCGGGATGTCCGCCGCGGCGACCTCGCCGACCTGGGCGACCGACTGGAGGATCACGTCGAGCTGGCCGGCGAAGGTGTCCAGCTCCTCCTCGGTGACGGCGAGCCGCGACAGTCGCGCGAGGTGCGCGACCTCCTCGCGGGAGATGGCGGCCATGACGACCCCTTCCTGGCTGTGTGCTGCGTGCCGACCTGCCCGCGTACGGTGCAGGTGGTGACCGTGCCGAGTCTATGTGTCGGGGCCCCCGGCGGTGCCTCCGGCTCCCCGGCCGCCCACCACCCGCCGCGCGCTGGGCGCGGTGCGGCGGCTTCGCCCGCACCACGTACCGACGAGGTCGACAGGCTATCCGTGATCGTGGTCGGCGTGCGGGCCCGGACGGCGGCGCGGCCCGTCGGCGTCGGCGGTCACCATGGGGCGGACCGGTCGGTACCGGGCCAGCCAGGCGGCCAGTTTCTCGGCCGGCATCGGCCGGGCGTGGAACCAGCCCTGGGCCACGTCGCAGCCGGCGGCGTGCAGCAGCCGCCAGGTGCGCTCGTCCTCCACCCCCTCGGCCACCACGCGCAGCCCGAGCGCCCCGGCCAGCTCGATCATCGACCGGACGATCGCCGCGTCGTCCGGGTCCTCGGTCATGCCGAGGACGAACGACCGGTCCACCTTCACCTCGGACAGCGGCAACCGGCGTAGGTGCTGCAACGACGAGTACCCGGTGCCGAAGTCGTCCAGCGCGATGCCGACGCCGATCCGGTGCAGCTGGGAGATGCTGGCCAGCACCCGACGAGGGTCGGCCATCAGGGCGCCCTCGGTGATCTCCACCTGTAGCCGCTGCGGGCGTACGCCGTACCCGGCGAGCCGGTCGGCGATCTGATCGGCGATCTCACCGGTGTGCAGGTCCCGGACGCTGACGTTGAGCGACGCGCGCAGCGTGATGCCGGCCGCCGACCACTTCGCGAGCTGCTCCACCACGTCGTCCACCACCCGCCGGGTGAGCAGCCGCATCACCGCGCTCTGCTCGGCGACCTGGATCAGCTCCCCCGGGTCGACCATGCCCCGGCGCGGGTGCCGCCAGCGCAGCAGCGCCTCGACCCCGACCACCTCACCGGTGGCGATCTCGATCTGCGGCTGGTAATACATCGTGATCTCGCCTGGATCGCCGGCCGGGTCGTCACCGCCGCCGGTCGCCCGGGCCTCGGCACCGCCGGGCGGGCTCCCCGCGTGTCCGGTGGGCGGGGTCCCGGCTTGTCCGGTGGGCAGGCTCCCCGCGTGTCCGGCGGGCAGGGTCCCGGCTTGTCCGGTGGGCAGGCTCCCCGCGTGTTCGGCGGGCAGGGTCCCGGCTTGTCCGGCGGGCAGGGTCTCCGGAGCGCCGCCGGGTGCTGCGTCGGGTTGGCCGCCGAACGTCGCCGGCAGCAGCTCCCCGTGGCCGGCAACTCCCGGCCCATCGGTCGTGACCGTCCGGGCCGCCCGGCGGCGGATCGGATCGGCGTTGGCGACGATCCGGTTGATCAGTTCGTCATCGGGCGGCACCTGGACGCGTCCGCGGCGCCGCAGCCGCCACCGCCCCGACCCGCCGCCCGGCCGGACGGCACCGCCGGACCGGCCACCGTTGTGGGACACGCCGTCGCCCCGCCCGGCGCGGCCCGGCCCGGTCAGCCCGGGCGCGGGAGCGAGGGTGGCGCCGTCGCCCCCGCGTACGCCGGGCGGCTCCTCGACGCCGGCGGCGGCCGTGGTCTCCAGGACCCGGCGCAGGTCGGCGAGGAGGCTGAGCCGTTCCGCCGAGTTGTGGTCGGACTCGGCCGCGTACACGGCGACGGTGTCGTTGCGGTGCTTGGCGTCGTACATGGCCACGTCGGCGTGGCGCATCAGGGTGGCGAAGTCCTCGCCGTGGTCGGGGAAGATCGCGATGCCGATCGAGCCGCCCACGTCCAGCGGCAGCCCGTCCAGCGGGACCGGCTCGGCCAGCGCGGCGACCACCCGGTCGGCAAGCTCACGGGCCTGGTCGGTGCCGGTGAGCCGGGGTACGACGACGGCGAACTCGTCGCCGCCGAGGCGGGCCACCAGGTCGCCCTCGCTCACCACGCCGGTCAGCCGGGCGCCCACCTCGACCAGCAGCCGGTCCCCCACCGCGTGCCCGAGGGCGTCGTTGACGTGCTTGAACCGGTCCAGGTCGAGCAGCAGCAGCGCCAGGTGGGCGTCCGGTTCGCCGCGGGCGGCCCGCTCGGCGTGCAGGTGCACCTGCTCGGCCACCTCGGCCAGCAGCGCCTTGCGGTTGGGCAGACCGGTGAGCGGGTCGAGGGCGGCCAGCTGCTCCCGCTCGGTGGAGAGCCGGGCCATCCGGTGGACGGCGAACAGCGGCACCAGCACCAGCGGGATCAGCGCGGCGCTGGCCCGGGCGGCGGCGACCAGCACCGGGGCGAGCAGCAGCAGCGAGCCGGCGGAGAGCAGCTCGTAGCCCAGGCCGAGTCGGACGCTGGGCCACCAGCGGTCACCGAAACGCAGCCGGATCGCGGAGCTGACCAGGCCGTAGTTGACCACGAACCAGGCGGCGGTGGCGGCGCCCACCGCCGCCACGTCCGTCCAGTGCGGCCGCCCGCCGTCGAACAGCGCGCCGGAGCCGAGTCGGGTGACCGCGTACGCGGCGGCGAGCGCGCAGGCGTACTGGGCGGCGTTGAAGGCGGTCCGCCACAGGGCGTGTCCCAACCGCCAGCCGGAGACGACCACCGCCACGGCCTGCACGGCGACCGCCGGACCGAACCCCCAGCCGAGCAGGATGGCGAAGGTGAAGCAGGTCGACGGGAAGACCGCCGAGGTGCTCCGCCGGCCGGGTGGCACGAACGGTCGGGCGTCACAGACGACGGCGAGCGCCGCCATGGTCCAGAACGCGGCCGGCAGGTCGGACAGCCGATCGGGCAGCCGGGCCAGCGGACCGGCCGAGACGAGCACGGCCAGGACACCGATCGTCACGACGAAGCCGAAGAACGGCGCACCCCGCCCGGGCGGAACGGAGTTTCGCGGGTCGCCGGTCTCCATCGCACCTCCCGGGCGCGGCCCTGGCGTGCGCCGTCCGCACGTCGTACGCCAATGAAACGCCCTCGGTGCCGGTTTTCCCGACGCGACAGTCACGAATCGGTTGTAGTCGTAACTAAGTTGGTATACGCGGCACGGCCTCGCCAAGATCCACTTTGTGCCCCGACTCAGGACTCGACGCGGGCCACCTCCCGGGCCGCCTCCGGGCCGGACTCCAGCAGCACCCGGAAGCCCTCCTCGTCGAGGACCGGCACCTTGAGACTGGCCGCCTTGTCGGCCTTGGAGCCGGGATTGTCCCCGACCACCACGAAGCTGGTCTTCTTGGAGACCGAGCCGCTGACCTTGCCGCCCCTGCTCTGGATCGCCTCGGAGGCCTGGTCCCGGCTGAACCCGCCCAGGGTGCCGGTCACCACCACGGTCACCCCTTCGAGCGGGCGCGGCCCCTCCTCGCCGGCCTCCTCGGCCATCCGTACGCCGGCCTCGGCCCACTTGCGCACCACCTCGCGGTGCCAGTCGACGGTGAACCACTCCTTGACGCTGGCGGCGATGGTCGGGCCGACGCCGTCCACCGAGGACAGCTCCTCCTCACTGGCCGCCTCGATCGCGTCGATCGAACGGAAGTGCCGGGCGAGGGCCTGCGCCGCGGTCGGGCCGACGTGCCGGATGGAGAACGCGACCAGCACCCGCCACAGGTCGCGCTCCTTGGCCACGGCCAGGTTGTCCAGCAGTTTGCTGGCGTTGGTGCCCAGGGTGCCGTCCTTGTTGACGAAGAACGGCGAGCGGGCGAGCTGCTCGGCGTCGAGCTGGAACAGGTCACCCTCATTGGTGATGACCTGCGCGTCGAGCAGCGCGGCCGCGCTCTTCTCGCCGAGCGCCTCGATGTCGAAGACCTTGCGGCTGGCCAGGTAGAAGACCCGTTCGCGGATCTGGCCCGGGCAGTTGCGCGCGTTGGGGCAGCGGATGTCGACGTCGCCCTCCTTGGCCGGTGCGAGCGGGGTGCCGCAGGCCGGGCAGGTGGTGGGCATGACGAACGGGCGGGCGTCGGCGGGGCGCAGGTCGACCACCGGGCCGAGCACCTCGGGGATGACGTCGCCGGCCTTGCGCAGCACCACCGTGTCGCCGATCAGCACCCCCTTGCGCTCCACCTCCTGGGCGTTGTGCAGGGTGGCCAGCGCGACCGTGGAGCCGGCCACCCGGACCGGTTCGAGGACGGCGAACGGGGTGACCCGGCCGGTGCGGCCCACGTTCACGTCGATGTCGAGCAGCTTGGTGGTCACCTCCTCCGGCGGGTACTTGAAGGCGATCGCCCAGCGCGGCGCGCGGCTGGTGGAGCCGAGCCGGCCCTGGATGGAGACCGGGTCGACCTTGATCACCACGCCGTCGATCTCGTGCTCGACGTCGTGCCGGTGCTTGCCGTAGTAGGCGATGTACTCGGCGACCCCGGCCAGGTCCGGCAGCACCCGCCAGCGGTCGCTGGTCGGCAGCCCCCATGCCTTCAGCGCCGCGTACGACTCGGACTGCGCCGTCGGCCGGAAGCCCCGGCGGGCGCCGATGCCGTGCACCACCAGCCGCAGCGGGCGGGAGGCGGTGATCCGCGGGTCCTTCTGGCGCAGGCTGCCGGCGGCGGCGTTGCGCGGGTTGGCGAACGGCGCCTTGCCCTGCTCCACCAGGCCCGCGTTGAGGTCGGCGAAGGCGGCCACCGGGAAGTAGATCTCGCCGCGCACCTCCAGGAACTCCGGCACCTCGGGGAAGTCGTCGGACGGGGTGAGCTGGGACGGCACGTCCTTGATGCTGCGCACGTTGGCGGTGACGTCCTCACCGGTGCGCCCGTCACCGCGGGTGGCGGCCCGGGCCAGCCGGCCCTTCTCGTAGGTCAGGTTGATGGCCAGGCCGTCGACCTTCAGCTCGCAGAGATAGGGAACCGGGCCGCCGGCGTCCCGCTCGACCCGCTCGGCCCAGGCGGCCAACTCCTCGTCGGCGAAGGCGTTGTCCAGCGAGAGCATCCGCTCGGCGTGGGTGACCGGCGTGAACTCGGTGGAGAAGGTGCCGCCGACCCGCTGGGTCGGCGAGTCGGGGGTGCGCAGCGCCGGATATTCCTCCTCCAGCGCCGCCAGCTCGCGCAGCAGCTTGTCGAAGTCCGCGTCCGGGATGGTCGGCGCGTCCAGCACGTAGTAGCGGTACTGGTGGTCGGTGAGCTCCTGGCTCAGCGTGGCGTGCCGCTCCCGCGCCTGCGGGGTCGGCTCGGCGCCCGCCGCCGCCTCCTGCGCGGGGCTCACCGCCTGTGGAACCGCTTCCTCGGACACGCTGCCGCCTTCGGACACCCTTTCGACCTCCCGTAATCGTTCTGCCCCGGCACCGTAGCGGGCCGGGACGACAACCTTCCCCGCACCACCCTGACCAGGCGCGCAGCCCCAGTCTGCGCCCCGCCGCCCGAGGCAACCACCCGCCCAGCCCGAACCGGGCGCGGTCGATCATGAGGTTGTTGCCCACGTCACCGGGGCGTGTCGAGGGCGACAACCTCATGATCAACGGGGGCAGGGTGCGTGGGGGCTCAGTCGTGGGGGGTGGCGAGGAGGGCCAGTTGGTCGGCGTACTCGATTCGGGTGGACCAGGCGGGGGGCCAGGCGGCCATGCCGTGGGTGGCGCCGAGGAAGGCGCCGGCCAGGGCGGCGATGGAGTCGGAGTCGCCGGCCGTGGTGGCGGCGCGGGCCAGCGCGGAGACCGGGTCGTCGGCGTGTCGCAGCGCGCAGAGCAGCGCGGTGGCCAGGGCCTCCTCGGCGATCCAGCCCTCCCCGGTGAGCCGGCACGGGTCGTCGCCGTCGTCGGGGCGGGCCAGCGCCGCGTCGAGCCGATCCAGCGCGCGCAGGCACTCGTCCCAGCCCCGGGCGATGAACTGCTCCGGGGTCGTCACGCCGGGACGCTGCCACAGGTCGCCGAGCCAGTCGGCCCGGTAGACCATGCGCTGCTCCCGGGCCCGGCCGGCGAGCAGGCCGGGCAGCTCGGCGAGCTCGGCGCCGTCGCGCAGCAGCCGGACCGCGTACGCGGTCAGCTCGCTGGCGGCCAGGCCGGTCGGGTGGCCGTGGGTCAGCCCGGCCTGCAGCTGGGAAAGCCCGGCGAGCGTGTCGAGGTCGACGTCGAGGAGCCCGACCGGGGTGACCCGCATGTTCGCCCCGCACCCCTTCGAGCCGGCGACCGTCGCGTCCTGCCAGCGGGTGCCCCGGTCCAGTTCCGCGCAGGCCCGCAAGCAGGTCATCCCCGGCGCGCGGTTGTTGTCCGGGCTGACCGCCCAGTCCAGGAAGCGCCGGCGCAGCAGCGGCTCCACCGCCTCCGGCGCGTACGCGGGCGCGTCGTGCAGCGCCCAGGCGACGGCGAGCGCCATCTGGGTGTCGTCGGTGACCAGCGCCGGGTCGCCGGTCAGCTCCCGGGGGCCGGCCGGGCCGTACCGGCGGACGATCTCGGCGACGGTGAGGAACTCGGTGGGCTTGCCCAGGGCGTCGCCGTAGGCGAGCCCGAAGAACGAACCGGAGGCGCGGCGCGGAGCGGAAGCGATCACGGTGGCGATCATGCCGTCCGGACGCAAGCCGCGACCGTCCGTGGTCAGTCGACGCAGAGGCAGAACGGGTGCCCGGCCGGGTCCGCGTAGACCCGCCAGCCGTCGCCCTCGCCGGGCAGCCGCCGCGCGCCCAGGGCCAGCGCGGCCTGCTCCGCCGCCTCGATGTCGTCCACCGTCACGTCGAGGTGGAACTGCTGCGGCCGATCCGGGTCGGGCCAGTCCGGCGCGCGCAGGTTGAGCGCCTTCTGGAAGGCGATCCGGGGCTGGTGCCCCGGCGGGCCGCCGAGCACCACCCACTCGTCACCGTCGGAGTTTTCCTCGATCAGCGGCAGGCCGAGCAGCTCGGCGTAGAAGCTGGCCAGGGCACGCGGGTCGGGGCAGTCGATCACCGTGGAGCGCAGTCGTCCAACCATGCCGGCCATCGTTCCCCCGAGGTACGACGGTGTAAACCGCTATTCCTCGGACAGCCGGCACCCGGCGTCCCGGCAGGCGGTGAGCACGGCCCGGGCGTACGCCGGGGTGGCTCCGGCCAGGCCGCAGGCGGGGGTGACCACCACCTGTTCGGCGAGCCGGCGCCGGGGGAAGCCGAGCCGGTCCCAGAGCTGTCGTACCCGGTCGGCGACCTGGGCGGAGGTGGGGGCGCGCCCGGTGGACGGGGGCAGCGCGGGCGCGGCGCCGGCCAGCAGCCCGAGCCCGGCGTCGACCGCCTCGCCGAGCGGATCCAGGTCGGTGACGAGGCCGAGGTCGAGGGCGACACCGACCGCCCCGGCGGTCCGGATCAGCTCCAACGGCACGTCGGGCGCGCAGCAGTGCACCACGCTCGGCACCCCGGCCGCCTCGATCACGCCGCGCAGCAGCGTCCGGGCGACCTCCGGCTCCACCGCCCGGTAGGTGCCGAAGCCGCTCTCCGTGGGCACCCGGCCGGCCAGCGCCGCCGGCAGGGACGGCTCGTCGAGCTGAAGCAGCACCGACGCGCGGGGCAGCCGCCGGGCGACCGCCTCGACGTGCCCGCGCAGCCCCTCGGCGAGCGAGCCGGCGAGGTCGCGGAGCGCACCCGGGTCACGGAGCAGCCGGCCACCGATCGGCAGCTCCAGCGAGGCGGCCAGGGTGAACGGGCCGGCCGCCTGGACCTTGACCGGGCCCGCGTACTCCTCGGCCTGCTCGGCGAGCTGGTCCAGGTCGCGTTCCATCAGGTCGCGGGCGCGGCGCAGGTCCCGGCCGGGGCGCGGGGCGATCCGCCAGCGGGCCGCGTACAGCTCGACCGGCAGCTCGACCAGGAGGCCGCCGGTCCGGCCGATCAGGTCCGCGCCGGGGCCCCGGGCGGGCAGCTCCGGCAGGTGGGGCAGGCCGGGCAACTCGCCGAGCACGATGCGCTGCGCCTCGGCGATGTCGGTGCCGGGCAACGAACCGATGCCGGTCGCCGCCCCCGCGGGCCAGGGCCAGAGCTGATCAGTCACCGCCGCAGACTATCCGCTGCCGCGCCCGCCCTCGGCGCGGACGCCCTCAGACGGAAACCACGGGTACGCCGGGGGGACGCGGAGCAGCGGCGGGGTCAGCCGGTGATGGTGGCGGAGCCGAGCACCACGTCTCCGGCCGGGTCCGGCCGGTAGGCCACGATCGCCTGACCGGCGGCGACCCCGCGGACCGGGCGGCGCAGGTCGGCGCGGAGGCCGTCGGCGGTCAGCTCGACGGTGGCCGGCACCACGTCGCCGTGCGCCCGGAGCTGCACTTCGCAGTCGATCGGCGCGGCGGGCCGGTCACCACCGGTCCAGACCGGACGGGTGGCCTGGACCTGGGCGACCTCCAGCGCCTCGGCCGGGCCGACCGTCACGGTGTTGGTCTTCGGGGTGATGGAGAGCACGTAGCGGGGGCGACCGTCCGGGGCGGGCCGGTCCAGGTGCAGGCCGCGCCGCTGCCCCACGGTGTACTGGTAGGCGCCGCTGTGGCTGCCGATCACCGCGCCGGTGAGCGCGTCGACCACCTCGCCCGGGGCCTCGCCGAGCCGCTGCGCCAGGAAGCCACGGGTGTCGCCGTCGGCGATGAAGCAGATGTCGTGCGAGTCGGGCTTGTCGGCAACGGCGAGACCGCACCGGGCCGCCTCCGCGCGTACCTCGGCCTTGGTGGAGTCGCCGAGCGGGAAGATCGACCGGTCGAGCTGCTCGCGGGTCAGCACCGCGAGGACGTACGACTGGTCCTTGGCCGCGTCCACGCTGCGCCGCAGCAGCCCGTCCGGGCCGAGCCGGGCGTGGTGGCCGGTGACCACGGCGTCGAAGCCGAGGGCCACCGCGCGGTCCAGCACCGCGGCGAACTTGATCTTCTCGTTGCAGCGCAGGCACGGGTTCGGGGTACGGCCGGCCGCGTACTCGGCGACGAAGTCGTCCACCACGTCGGAGTGGAAGCGGTCGGCCATGTCCCAGACGTAGAACGGGATGCCGATCACGTCGGCGGCCCGCCGGGCGTCCCGGGAGTCCTCCAGCGTGCAGCAGCCCCGGGCGCCGGTGCGGTAGGTCTGTGGATTGCGGGCCAGCGCCAGGTGCACTCCGGTCACGTCGTACCCGGCCGCCACCGCCCGCGCCGCCGCGACGGCGGAGTCCACCCCGCCCGACATCGCCGCCAGAACCCTCACCGGCCCACTCCCCTCGTCCTCTCCGAGGGTATCCGGGTCAGCGGGGGCTACGGAGAGCGGCCGCACGGCGGGCCCGCTCCACCGTGCCCGGCAGCGCGGCGATGAGGGCGTCGACGTCCGCCCGGGAGCTGGTGTAACCGAGGGTGAACCGCAACGACGACCGGGCCCGGTCGTCGTCGGCGCCCATCGCCAGCAGCACGTGCGAGGGCTGGGCCACCCCGGCGGAACAGGCCGAGCCGGTGGAGCAGGCGATGCCCTGGGCGTCCAGGAGCAGCAGCAGCGCGTCCCCCTCGCAGCCGGGGAAGGAGAAGTGCGCGTTGCCGGGGAGCCGGTCGACCGGGTCGCCGTTGAAGATCACCTCGGGGACCGCCTGCCGGACCCGTCCCACCAGTTCGTCGCGGAGCGCGGCGACCCGGGTCGCGTACTCCTGCTGGCCCTTCACCGCGGCCTCGACGGCGACCGCGAAGGCCACGATGCCGGCGGTGTCGAGGGTGCCGGAGCGGACGTCCCGCTCCTGGCCGCCGCCGTGCAGCAGCGGCGTGGCGGCCACGTCCCGGGCCAGCAGCAGCGCGCCCACGCCGGCCGGGCCGCCGAGCTTGTGCCCGGTGACGGTGAGCGCGGAGACGCCGCTGGCGGCGAAGTCGACCGGCACCTGGCCGACCGCCTGGACCGCGTCGGTGTGGAACGGCACGCCGTGCTCGGTGGCGACCGCGGCCAGCTCGGCCACCGGCTGCAGCGTGCCCACCTCGTTGTTCGCCCACATGGCGGTGACCAGGGCGACCCGGCCGCCATGGGTGGACAGCTCGGTGCGGAGCCGCTCAGGGTCGAGCCGGCCGGCCGCGTCGACCGGCAGCCAGCCGGCCTCGGCGCCCTCGTGCCCGGCCAGCCAGTCCACCGTGTCCAGCACCGCGTGGTGCTCGACGGCACTGGCGACCACCCGGATGCGGTCGGCGCGCTCGGCGCGGCGGGCCCAGAAGACGCCCTTCACGGCGAGGTTGTCGCTCTCCGTGCCACCCCCAGTGAAGATCACCTCGGAGGGGCGGGCACCGAGCACCGCGGCCACCCGTTCGCGGGACTCCTCCACCCGCCGCCGGGCGCGCCGGCCGGCGGCGTGCAGCGACGAGGCGTTGCCCACCTCGCGGGCCGTGGCGGCGTACGCCTCGAGTGCCTCGTCGAGCATCGGGGTCGTCGCCGCGTGATCCAGGTATGCCATCGGTGTTCAGCCTAACGGCCGAGTCCTCTCGCACCGGGTCCCGGACCACCCCTCGCGGACCCGGTCCGGTTTGTCCATCCCGGCGCGATGCGGATGTCGTCACTCGGTAGGCTGAACCGAGGGCACCCTGACGGCTGATCGGCGGGCCGGCTCAGCTCCCCGGCCCGCCGATCAGCTCCCTTTCGCCGTGTCGCGAAAGGGAGCGTTCAGCGGCGCTTGCGGATCTCCTCGGCGGCCTGCGGGACGACCTTGAACAGGTCGCCGACCACGCCGAGGTCGGCCAGCTCGAAGATCGGCGCTTCGCCGTCCTTGTTGACCGCGACGATGGTCTTCGAGGTCTGCATGCCGGCACGGTGCTGGATCGCGCCGGAGATACCCAACGCGATGTACAGCTGCGGGGAGACGGTCTTACCGGTCTGCCCGACCTGGAACTGGTGCGGGTAGAACCCGGAGTCGACCGCGGCGCGGGACGCGCCGACCGCGCCGCCGAGCAGGTCGGCCAGCTCCTCGACCAGCTTGAAGTTGTCGGCGTTGCCGACTCCACGACCACCGGAGACGACGACCGACGCCTCGGTGAGCTCGGGACGGGAGCCCTTCTGCTCGGCGACCCGCTCGACCACCCGAGCCAGCTTGTCGGCATCGGCGACGGCGACGGTGAGCTGCTCGACGGCCGGGGTGGCCGGGGCCGGGGCCGGGGTGAGCGAGTTCGGCCGGACGGTGACCAACGGAAGACCCTTGGTCACCTTGGACTTGACGATGGTGGAGCCGGCGAAGGCGACCTGGGTCGCGGTGCCGTCGGCGGCCAGGGCGACCACGTCGGTCAGGATGCCATTGTCCAGCTTCACGGCGAGCCGGGCGGCGATCTCCTTGCCCTCCTGCGACGAGGCGAGCAGCACCGCCGCCGGCTGGACCCGCCGGACGAGGTCGGCCAGCACGGTGGCCTTCGGGGCCACCAGGTAGCCGTCGATCTCCTCACCCTCGGCGGCGTAGACCTTCTCCGCGCCGTACTCGCCCAGCTTGGCGCTCAGTGCCTCGGCCGCGCCGGCGCCGCCGAGCACGACCGCGCTCGGGGTGCCCAGCTCGCGAGCGAGGGTGAGCATCTCCAGGGTGACCTTCTTGACGCCGAACTCCCGGGTGGCTTCGACGACGACGAGAACCTCAGACATGTCCAGACCTCACACGAACTTCTCGGTGGCGAGGAACTCGACCAGCTTCACGCCGCCCTCGCCCTCGTCGGTGATCTTCTCGCCGCCGGAGCGCGGCGGACGCTTGGTGTGTTCGAGCACGGCGCTGGTCGCCCCGTCGAAGCCCACCTCGGAGGCGGCGACACCCAGGTCACCGAGGGCGAGCGTCTGGACCGGCTTCTTCTTGGCGGCCATGATGCCCTTGAACGACGGGTAGCGCGGCTCGTTGATGGTGTCCCACACCGAGACCACGGCCGGGGTCGAGGCCGTGACCACCTCGTAGCCCTCCTCCGTCTGCCGCTCCACCGTCAGGGTCGACCCGTCGACGGTGAGCTTTCGCGCACCTGTCAGCGCGGCCACACCCAGCCGCTCGGCGATCATGTGCGGCATCACCTGGACCCGGCCGTCGGTCGACTCAGCGCCGCAGATCACCAGGTCCGCGCCCAACTGACCGAGGGCGGCCGCGAGGACCTTCGAGGTGGTCACGGCGCAGGAACCGTGCAGGGCGTCGTCCACCACGTGCACGGCCTTGTCCGGGCCCATGGAGAGCGCCTTGCGGATCGATTCGGTCGCCCGGTCCGGACCCATCGTCAGGATCGTGACCTCACCGCCGTGCGCCTCCTTGATCTTCAACGCCTCCTCGATGGCATACTCGTCCATCTCATTGATGACGTTGCTCGCCGAACCGCGGTCGACGGTGTTGTCGTCAGCACGCAGGCTGCGGTCCGCGCCCGAATCAGGCACCTGCTTGACGAGTACGACGATGTTCATCGCGCTTCGACGACCCTCCTGTTTGGTGTAGCGATCCCTCGCCCGGTCACGGGCGCAGCCTCCCGCGTAACTTAACGATCGGTCAACTACGGGCTGCTGTGCACTTGCCCACGGAGGCAATGTTACCCGCAAGTAGCATAGCTTCCATGGGCAGGCTTAGAGTGACACAGCTCACCACCCGAACCGGTCAGGCCGGCTCGGCGAGGGCCGTCCTGATCCGGTCGAGCACCGCCACCTCGTCGGGGGTCGCGCCACGATGGGCCTGCGCCACCTGATCGGCCGCGGCCAGCACCACCGACCGGTACGCCTCGACGTCCCCCGGTGACTTCGCCCGCAGGATCGCCACCGACCGGCTCAGCGCGGGCAGCACGATCGCCTCGACCTCCAGCGCCGAGTCCCGCGGCAGCTCCGGCAGCGGGCCGGTGGTCAGCGCCTCCTTCACCACCCCGCTGGCCGCGCCGAACGCGCCCGACGCCGCGAAGCTCTCCCGCACCATGGCCAGCATCCCGGGCTCGGCGTTGGAGACCAGGAAGACAGCACCGAACGCCCCGGTCTTGAGGGTCAACCGCTCGTCCGCCGTCAACCGTTCCATGATCATGGAGTGTAGACGTACGGGGTGGTCGTGGTGACCGCAACGAGCCCGAGCCGCTCCAGGATCGGTCGGCTGTCCGGCGAGCAGTCCACCTGCACCAACGCCTTCCCCCGCTGCTCGGCCAGCCGCGCCCGGTACGCCACCAGCGCCCGGTAGATGCCCTTCTTCCGCCACTGCGGCAGCGTCGAGCCGCCCCAGAGGGTGGCGAAGCTCGTGTTGGGCAGGTAACGCACCCAGCCGGCGCTGACCACGGTGTCGCCCGCCTCGGCCACCACCACCGTGATCGACTGCGGGTCGGCCTCGATCTCCTTCGCCAGCCCGGTCACCAGGTGGCCCCGATCGTCGTGCCAGACCGCCTCCTCCATCGCCCGGATCCGTTCCAGGTCCTCCCGGGCGGTCACCTCGCGCAGGCGCACCCCCTCGGGGAGCATCGGGACGGCGGCGGCCAGGGCCGCGACCGGACCGACCACGACGGTCTCCAGGTCCTCCGGGACGAACCCGGCGGCGCGCAGCCGGTCACCCAGGTCGGCCGGCTCGTCGTGGCCGTTGAGCTTCCACTCGACCCCCTCGCCCCGACGGCGGAAGAACTCGACCTGCCGGGCGATCAGCGCGTCCAGGTCCGGGCCGGCCACCCCGTCGAGGGTCCGGTACGTGAGGAAGCCGCGGTGGTCCAGGCCGACGACGCGGACCAGCGGGCCGTCCCGCTCGACGGTCACCCCGGCCGGCAGCGGGTCCGGAATCTCCGGGCGGATCTGGAGGTCGTAGGCGTCGCGCAGGGTCCGCGCATCAAGATCGGTCATGCTCACAGGCTATGCGGCACACAAAGCGGATAATCGGCATCGTGTGGCAGGCGATCAGGCGGTGGTTCGACCCGCGCGAGTTGCGGTCGGTGGGCAGCACGCCGGACTACCGCTTCTCGCTGGCCAACGAGCGGACCTTCCTGGCCTGGCTGCGTACCGGCCTGGCGCTGGTCGCCGGCGGGTTGGCCGCCGCGCAGTTCCTGCCTCCGCTCCCGCTGACCCACCTGCGCGAGGCGATCGCCATCGCGCTGCTGGTGCTCGGCGCCACCGTCGCGATCCGCGCGGTCGACCACTGGGCGCGCACCGAGCGGGCGATCCGGCTGGGCGAGGAACTGCCGGCGTCCCGCTTCCCGGCGATCCTGGCCCTCGCCGTGGCCGCGGGCGCGCTGCTGCTGGTGATCGCGGTCCTCGTCCGGGGAGTCGGGTGAGCGGCGACCCCGGCCTCCAGCCGGAGCGGACCCGGCTGGCCTGGCGGCGTACGTTGCTGACGCTCACCGGGGTCACCCTGCTGCTGGTCCGGCTGGCGCTCACCGGCGGTCTCACCGGGGCCCTGCTGGCCGGGCTCGCCGTGGCGGGCTGGCTCGGCGCGTTCGCGGTCACCTGGCGGCGGGCCACCGGCACCGGCCCGCTGCCGGCACACCGCTGGTCGTTCCCGCTGGTGGCGCTGGCCGCCGCCGGTTCGGGGCTGCTCGGTGTCGTGCTGGTGCTACGCGGGCTGCGCTGAGCGGCATCGCTGAGTCATGATGTCCGTCATGGCACGCCTCTACGGGCTCCTCTTTCTGGCCCAGGTCGTACTCGCTGTCTTCGCGCTGATCAGCTGCCTCTCCGCCGAGGACGGGGAGATCCGGGCGTTGCCCCGGATCGCCTGGGTGCTGATCATCCTGTTCTTCCCGCTGATCGGTTCGATCGCCTGGTTCGCCGCCGGGCGGGAGCCGTCCGCCCGCCGGTCGCGTACCGCCTGGCCGATGGGGAACGGGTTCTCCGAGCGGGAGCGTCCCCGGCCGGTGGCACCGGACGACGATCCCGCGTTCCTGTCCTCCCTCGCCGACCGGGCCCGCCGGGAAGACCAGGAGCGCCTGCGCCGCTGGGAGGAGGACCTGCGCCGGCGCGAGGACGAGCTGCGCCGGCCGGACGGCGATCGGGACCGGCCGGAGGTCTGAGCACGGCGGCCGGTCCCGGCCGCCACCGCGGGCTGCGGTCAGGCCAGGTTCGACGAGCGGGGGTACGCGTCCGCCGGGTCGGTGAGCACGTTGACCAGGTACGGCACGCCCGCGTCGAAGGCGCGGGTCAGGGCCGGCCCGAGGTCGGTCGCCTTCTCCACCGTCTCGCCCGCGCCGCCGAGCGCCTCGACCACCCTGTCGTAGCGCAGGCCGGGCTGAAGGTCGGCGGCCACGTCGTAGCCGTACATGGCCCGCATCGGGTGCTTCTCCAGGCCCCAGATGCCGTTGTTGCCGACCACGATCACCACCGGGAGCCGCTGCCGGGCCAGGGACTCCACGTCCATCAGCGAGAAGCCGGCCGCGCCGTCGCCCATCAGCACGCAGATCTGCCGGTCGGGGTGGGTCACCCGGGCCCCCATCGCATAGCCCATGCCGGTGCCGAGGCAGCCGTACGGGCCGGGGTCGAGCCAGGTGCCCGGCTGCGCCGGCTCCAGGTACTTCCCGGCGTACGAGACGAAGTCGCCGCCGTCGCCGATGGTGATCGCGTCGGCGGCGAGCACCTTGCGCAGCTCGCCGTAGACCCGGGCCGGCCGGATCGGGTCGGTCTCGGCGGCCATCTCCTCGGCGTCGCGGGCCTTCGCGGCGTCCTCGGCGGTACGCAGCTGGGCGATCCAGTCGGCGTGGTCGGCCCGGTCGCCGGGATGCCCGGCGAAGGCGGTGAGGATCAGTCGCAGGTCTCCGGCGGGGCTGGCGGCCGGCTGGACGTGCCCGGCGCGCTGGCTGGGCGCGTCGACGACGTGCACGACCTGCGCGTCGCCGAAGTCGCCGAAGCCGAGCCGGAAGTCCAGCGGGGTGCCGACCACCACGACCACGTCGGCGCCCTTGAGCGCGACCCGGCGGGCCTTGGCGAAGGCGAGCGGATGCGCCGGGGGCAGCGCGCCCCGACCCATGCCGTTGGTGAAGACCGGCACCTGGAGGGACTCGGCGGCGGCCCGCAGGGCGTCGACCGCGTCGCCCGCGTACACGTCGGAGCCGGCGATGATCACGGGCCGGGACGCGCCGGCGATCAGGCCGGCCGCCTTCGCGACCTCGTCCGGGTCGGCCTCGATCGGGGCGATCGGGGCGACGGCCGGCAGGTCGGCGTCGCCGGCGGAGAAGACCGCTTCGAGGGGGAAGTCGAGGAAGGCCGGGCCGCGGTGCGGGGTGAGCGCCGCGGTGAGGGCGGCGGTGACCGCTCGCGGGATGTCGTCGGCGCTGAAGACCGTCTCGGCGTGCTTGGTGACCGGGGCGACCAGCGGCAGGTGATCCATCTCCTGGAGGCTGCCGGAGCCCCAGCGGAACTGCGGGGCCCGCCCGCCGAGCACCAGCACCGGGGAGGCGTTGAAGAACGCGCTGGTCAGGCCGGAGACGCCGTTGGTGACGCCGGGGCCGGCGGTGAGCACGGCCAGGCCGGGGCGACGCTGGAGCTTCGCCACCGCCTCGGCGGCGAAGACGGCGGACTGCTCGTGGCGGACGTCGTAGATCGGGAAGCCGGTCTTGTGCGCCGCGTCGTAGAGCGGGAAGACGTGCCCGCCGGAGAGGGTGAACATCTCCCGTACACCGTGCGCGCGCAGTGCCGCCAGCGCCAGTTCGCCGCCGTGCCCCTCGACCCGTTCCATCAACGCGACTCCAATCGTCACAGGACCGGAATCACACGCTACTGGCCGGTAGGCGGAATGGGAACCGCCCTCGGGCCGGCGGCGGGGTGTGCCGCCGACCCGGACGGTGGATCAGCGGCCGGTGAAGTTCGGCTTGCGCTTCTCGACGAACGCGGCCATGCCCTCGCGCCGGTCGTCGGTGGCGAACAGCGCCGCGAAGAGCTGGCTCTCCCAGGCCAGGCCCGAGTTGAGGTCCATCTCCAGGCCACCGTCGACGGCCGCCTTGGCCGCCCGCAGTGCCTGCATCGGGCCGGTCAGGAAGGGCTTCACATAGGCGACCGCGGCGTCGTAGACCTCGGCGGCCGGGACCACCTTGTCGGCCAGGCCGATCCGCAGCGCCTCCGGCGCGTCGATCATCCGGCCGGTCATGATCAGGTCCTTGGCCCGGGCCGGGCCGACCAGGCGGGCCAGCCGCTGGGTGCCGCCGGCACCCGGGATGATGCCGAGCTTGATCTCCGGCTGGCCGAGCTTGGCGTCCTCGGCGACGATCCGCCAGTCGCAGGCCAGCGCCAGCTCGCAGCCGCCGCCGAGGGCGTATCCGGTGATCGCGGCGACCACCGGCTTCGGGATCCGGGCGATGGCGCCCAGGGCGCTGGAGAGGTCGGCGGCCCGGTCGGCCATGTCCACGTAGGACATGTCGGCCATCTCCTTGATGTCCGCGCCAGCGGCGAAGACCTTCTCGCCGCCGTACACGATGACGGCACGGACCTCGGGGTCGGCGGTGGCCGCCGCGGCGGCGGCGCGCAACTCCTCCTGCACCTGGGTGTTGAGCGCGTTCATCGGCGGCCGCTCCAGGCGGATGGTGCCGATGCCGTCCTTCACTTCCAGCCTGACGAACTCGCCCACGCTGCCCTCACTTCCTCGTCGAAGTCGCGTGCCAACCTTACGACCCGGCTCGTTGGGGTAGACAGTGTGGTGTCCGCCGCGACACCCGGAGTGAGGCCATGATCACCTACTACGAGGACCGGTCGGTGCAGGTGACCTCCACCGCCGTCCGGGTGGACGGGCGGACCTATCCGCTGGCCGAACTGGGCATGGTGTGGCACCGGCGGGGCGACCGCTCCTGGCGGGTGCTCGCCGGCCGGGGCGCGATCGGCGCCGCCCTCGCCGGGCCGCTGGTGGCCGCCGCGCTCGGCGTCGGGCTCGCGCTCCGGCTGGGCCTCTCCCCCGTGCTCACCGTCGC
This sequence comes from Micromonospora sp. NPDC093277, assembly GCF_044765245.1. Lineage (NCBI taxonomy): Bacteria > Bacillati > Actinomycetota > Actinomycetes > Micromonosporales > Micromonosporaceae > Micromonospora > Micromonospora sp. NPDC093277. The sequence continues at coordinate 610,975 of NZ_JBIWJO010000001.1, read as the reverse complement.
CCTGGTGGGGGCGTCGGTGCTGGTCGGCCTCGGGGCCGGGCCGCTCGCCGACGTCCTCTTCGAGCGCCTCGACCGGTCGTACGCCCGGGGCAGTCGGGAGCTGGAGATGTGGGCGCGCTGGCGGGGCCAGCCGGTACGGCTGCTGCGTACCGGCGACGCGCTGCGGTTCGGCCAGATCTACCGGGCGGTGCAGCGGGCGATGGAGACCGCACCGCCGCCGGGTCGGCACGCGACCGGTACGTCCGGCGACAGACCGGGGCCGCGCAGCAGGCCGTAGGTGTCCCGCTCGCGCTCACCCGTCTCGGCGCGAGCGGCTTTCGCGCCATCCGGATCCGCGGCCTGCGACACCGTCCACCTTGCACGACGGTGGTTAGGCTGAGTGATGGCCCTCTATTACCGGGACGACGCGGTACAGGTCACCTCCGAAGCGATCCACGCCGGCGGTCAGGTCGTCGCCCTCGCCGACGTGACGTACGTCTGGCACGCCCGCGGTACGGCCACCCTCGCCGTCCGGGGCCGGGTCCTCGGCCGGGGCATGCTGGTCCTGCTGCTGTCCCTGCCGCCGCTGGTGGCGCTGATCTGCGTGATCTCGCTGGCCTGGGCCGCGCAGGACCGGGGCGACTGGAAGCTGGCGCTGGTGATCCTGGCCGCGTTCGTGGTCATCGGGCTGGCGCTGGCCCCGTTCCTGGAGGTGCCGCTCGGCTGGCTGGACCGCTCCTACGAGCGGGGCAGCCGGGTGCACGAGCTGTGGGTGCAGCACCACGGGCGGGAGATGATGCTGCTGCGCACCCCCGACGCGTTGCGCTTCGGGCAGATCTACCGGGCCGTGCAGCGCGCCGTGGAGCAGCAGAGCGAGCACCGCTGACCGCGGCTCAGCAGTCGCAGGCCACGGTCGCGAGCGCGGCGGTCAGCTCGTCCACCCGGCGGCGGACGATCCCCGCCGGGGTGACCACCGGCAGCCCCTCCCGGGCCCAGTACTCGAAGCCGCCGATCATCTCCTTCACCGGCCGGCCCAGCCGGGCGAACTCCAGCGCCGCCCGGGTGGCGCCGTTGCAGCCCGGTCCCCAGCAGTACGTCACCACCGTCGACCCGGGCGGCACCACGTCGGCGGCGCGGGCGGCGATCTCGGCGGTGGGCAGGTGCACCGCGCCGGGCAGGTGCCCCTGCCGCCAGGCCGCCGCGCCCCGCGAGTCGACCACCACCAGGCCGGGCGTGCCCGCCTCCAGCGCGGCGTGCACGTCGCTGACGTCGGTCTCGAAGCTCAGCCGGGCGAGGAAGTGGGCAGCGGCGGTCGCCGGATCGGCCGGCGGTACGGAGAACGTCATGCCCTCGATCCTGCGGCCCGCACGGGCACCGGCGGGAGTGGCGTGATCGCCGTTCTCCGCTAATATCCCGCCATGACTCCCGTCGACCGGACCGTGGCGGTGCTCGCGTACCCGGGGATGTCGGTCTTCGAGACCGGGATCGTGACCGAGGTGTTCGGGCTGCCCCGGCCCGAGCTGGGAGTCGACTGGTACCAGCTCACCGTCTGCGCGGAACGCCCCGGGCCGGTGCCCGTCGTCGGCGGCGCGGCCCTGCACACCCCGTACGGCCTGGAGTCGCTGGCCGCGGCGGCCACGGTGATCCTCCCCGGGGTGCCCGACGTGACCGCCGACCCGTCGCCGGAGCTGGTGGCCGCGCTGCGCCGGGCGTACCGCCGAGGGGCCCGGCTGATGTCGATCTGCTCCGGCGCGTTCGCCCTCGCGGGTGCGGGCCTGCTCGACGGTCGCCGGGCCACCACCCACTGGCGGTACGCAGACCTGCTGGCCCTCCGCCACCCTGCGGTGACGGTCGACCCGGACGTGCTCTATCTCGACGACGGCGCGATCCTCACCAGCGCCGGCAGCGCCGCCGGGCTGGACCTCTGCGTCCACGTGGTGCGACGCGACTTCGGTGCGGCGGTCGCCAACGCGGTCGCCCGCCGACTGGTGATCCCACCGCACCGCGACGGCGGGCAGGCCCAGTTCATCGAGGCGCCGGTGAGCACCGACCCGGACGACGACCGGATCGCCGCGAGCATGGCCTGGGCGGTCCGGCACCTGGCCGAGCCGCTGACCGTGGCGGCGCTGGCCCGGCAGGCGCACATGTCGAGCCGCAGCTACCTTCGACACTTCGCCCGGGCCACCGGCGCCAGCCCGATCCGGTGGCTGATCGACCAGCGGGTACGTGCCAGCCTCGCCCTGCTGGAAACGACCGACGCGCCGGTCGCGGAGATCGCCGGTTCGGTGGGCTTCGACAGCCCGGTCACCTACCGGCACCATTTCGGCCGGGCCATGCGGACCTCACCGTCCGCGTACCGGCGGGCGTTCCGGGCCGGCGCCGCCTGACCGATCGGGCCAGCGGCGCGTTCAGGCCCGCGGGACGTACAGCTCGTCGATCTCGACCCGGCGGGGCAGCGCCACCGAGGCACCGAGCCGGCGGGCGCAGGCGGCGCCGGCCGCCGCCGCCCAGTGCACCGCGTCGAGCAGCTCGCGCCCCTCTCCCCAGGCCACGGCGAGGGCGGCGGTGAAGGCGTCCCCGGCCGCGGTGGAGTCCACCACGTCGACCTTCACCGCCGGGACGTGCACCGAGGTCCCGTCCCGGTCGACGTACCGAGCCCCCTCGGCGCCGAGGGTGAGCACCGCCCGAGGCACCAGGTCGAGCAGGGCCTCCGGTTCGTCCCGGCCCCGGCCGGTGAGCGCCCGTGCCTCCGTCTCGTTGACCACCAGCAGGTCGACCGCGGCGAGCAGTTCCGCCGGCACCTGCCGGGCCGGCGCCGCGTTGAGCACCACCCGGGTGCCGGCCGCGCGGGCCGCCACCGCCGCCTCGGTCACCGTCTCGACCGGCACCTCCAGCTGCGCGACCAGCACGTCCGCCTCGCGTACGGCGCGCAGCTCGCCCTCGGTGAGGCCGCTGAACGCGCCGTTGGCACCAGGGACCACCAGGATGGCGTTCTCGCCCGCCGAGTTGACCATGACCAGGGCGACGCCGGAGTCCCCGTAGACCACCCGGAGCTGGCTGGTGTCGACCCCGGCGGCGGTGATCCGGGCCTTGAGGGTGACCCCGAAGGCGTCCGAGCCGATCGCGCCGAGGAAGGCGCAGGAGGCGCCGGCGCGGACCGCGGCGATGGCCTGGTTGGCGCCCTTGCCGCCGGGCACCATCACGAAGTCGCTGCCGAGCACGGTCTCGCCGGGACGGGGCAGCGCCGGGGTGGTGCCGACCACGTCCATGTTGGCGCTGCCCACCACGGCGACCCGGGTCTGCGGCACGCTGGTCTCTCCTCGGGTCAGGCGGCGCGGGCGGCCCAGCGGTCGCCGGAACGCTGGACGATCAGGGGCAGGCCGAAGGTCTTGGACAGGTTGTCGGCGGTGAGCGTGTCCGCGAGCAGCCCCTGTGCCATCACGCCACCGTCGCGCAGCAGCAACGCGTGGGTGAAGCCGGGCGGGATCTCCTCGACGTGGTGGGTGACCAGCACCATGGCCGGCGCGTCCGGGTCATACGCCAGCTCGGCGAGCCGGGCGACCAGGTCCTCGCGCCCGCCCAGGTCGAGCCCGGCGGCCGGCTCGTCCAGCAGCAGCAGCTCCGGATCGGTCATCAGGGCACGGGCGATCTGCACCCGCTTGCGTTCCCCCTCGGACAGCGTGCCGTACGCCCGGTCCGCGAGGTGGCTCACGCCGAGCTGGCCGAGCAGCACGCGGGCGCGCGCCTCGTCGGTGCGGTCGTAGCTCTCCCGGAAGCGGCCGATCACCGACCAGGCGGCGGTGACCACGACGTCGGTGACCCGCTCGTCGGTGGGGATCCGCTCGGCCAGCGTGGCGGTGGAGAGGCCGATCCGCGTCCGCAGCTCGTTGACGTCGGTGCGGCCGATCCGCTCGCCGAGGACGTGCGCACTGCCGGTGGTCGGGTACAGCCGGCCGGCGGCCAGGTTGAGCAGGGTGCTCTTGCCGGCGCCGTTCGGGCCCAGCACCACCCAGCGCTCGTCCAGCTCGACCCGCCAGTCGACGTCGTGCAGCAGCGCGGTGCCGGAGCGCCTGACGCCGATCCCGTCGAGGCTGACCACCACATCAAGGTCACCAGTCACCGGTCCATCCAACCACGCAACCGGCGGGCTGCCCCCCACGGGCGGTGCCTCCGCCATATGGTGGGGCGCCGTGTCGTTGGTCACCACAACCTGAGGACGGTTCATGCCCGACTGTTGCCCGGAGCGGCGCGAATGAGCGCGGTCATCGAGATCTCCGGTCTCCGCAAGACGTTCCACACCCTGCGCCAGGGGCGCCGGGTCGCCGTGGACGGTTTCGACCTGCTGGTCGAGGCCGGACAGGTGCACGGGTTCCTCGGGCCGAACGGCTCGGGCAAGACCACCACGCTGCGCGCCCTGCTCGGGTTGGTACGTGCCGACAGCGGCCGGATGAACGTATTCGGGGCACCCTCCCCGGATCGGCTGCCGGACGTGGCGGACCGGGTCGGCGCGATCGTGGAGAGCCCGCAGTTCTTCGGCAACTTCACCGCCCGCCGTACGCTGCGGCTGCTGGCCAAGGCCGGGGGCGTGCCCACCACCCGCATCGACGAGGTGCTGGAGCAGGTCGGCCTGCTGGACCGCGGCGAGGAGCGGGTGAAGGGTTACTCGCTGGGCATGAAGCAGCGGCTGGCGGTGGCCTCGGCGCTGTTGAAGCAGCCGGAACTGCTGATCCTCGACGAGCCGGCGAACGGCCTGGACCCGGCCGGCATCCGGGAGATGCGGGACCTGATGCGGTCGCTGGCCGCCGCCGGGGTGACCGTGCTGCTCTCCAGCCACATCCTGGCCGAGATCCAGCTCATCTGCGACCACGTGACGATCATCAGCCGGGGCCGGCGGGTGGCGCACGGCCGGGTGGACGACGTGCTGGCCAGCTTCGACCAGCACGAGTGGCAGGTCCGGGTGGCCGAGCCGGAGCGGGCCGTGGAGCTGCTGGGGCAGGCCGGCCTGTCGGTCACCGCCCACCCCGACCACCTGGTGGTCACCGGCGTCGACGAGCCGGAGCTGATCAGCCGCACGCTGGGCGAGCAGGGGCTCTGGGTACGCGAGCTGGTCCCGCTCCGGCCGGATCTGGAGAGCGTCTTCCTGGAGCTGACCGGCACCACCCCGCACCCGACGGTGCCCCAACAGCTGGACGGGCCGCCCGCCGATCCGGACGACGTGGTGATCGACCTCGACGCGCGCGAGAACCGGGAGGTGAACGCGTGAACCTGGTCCGAGCCGAGCTGGAGCGGCTGACCGCTCGCCGCTTCGTGCAACTGATGGTGGTGCTGCTGCTGGTCGCCTTCGCGGTGACCGCGGCGACCACGCTGGCCGGGTCGCACCAGCCCACGGCGGCGGAACTGAGCCGGGCCCAGCAACAGGCCGCCAACCACATGCGCGAGCTGGACATGGCGCACGACCGCTGTCTCCGGATCAAGGCCGGGCAGGCGACGCCGACCGAGACCGACTACGTCCCGGCGGACTGCGCCGAGGTGGACCCGGGCCGGATGGAGCGGCTGCCCATTGTGGCGGACTACCTCGACGGAGTGTTCGTCTTCGCCCTCGAGGCCCGGCCGCTGCTCTATTTCCTGGTCGCGTTCCTGGTGCTCTTCGGGTTCCTGGTCGGGGCCTCCTACATCGGCGCCGACCTGAACTCGGGCGGGGTGGTCAACCTGCTGCTGTGGCGGCCCCGCCGCTGGGCGGTGCTCGGCGCCAAGCTGGGGACGCTGCTCGGCGCGCTGCTGGTGCTCTCCGCGGTGGCTTCGGCGGCGTACCTGTCGGCGTTCTGGCTGATCGGGCAGACGGCGGGACATCCCGGGTATCTGGACGGGGAGTTCTGGCGGTCGCTGGGTGGCATGTACGTGCGGGGCCTGGTGCTGGTGCTGCTCGCCGGGGCGCTCGGTTTCGCCATCGCCACGCTGGGCCGGCACACCTCGGCGGCGCTCGGCACCGTAGCCGCGTACCTGGTGGTGTGGGAGCTGGGCGCACGGCTGGTGCTGCAGATCGTCGACGTGGCCCGGCCGGAACAGTGGATGGTCTCCAGCTACCTGATCGCCTGGCTTTCCGGTGGGGCCCAGTTCTGGGACAACCACGCCTGCCGGAATGTCGTCGACGGCTACTGCGACGGCTCCTACACCCTGGGCGTGGGGGTTGGCCTGGCGGTGCTGCTCGGGTTCACGGTCCTGCTGGTCGGGGGCGCCTTCACCGCGTTCCGCCGCCGCGACCTGATCTGAGCGCGACCGGTACGGCCCCGCGCGGGCGGGGCCGTACCGGCAACTCCTTGCAGCACTTCTTCGATTCGTGAAGAATTCCTTCACATGGCGGCGCGGGCGGCGAGTGGCGGACGGTCAGCCGACCGTCGAGCCGAACACCTCGTCGCGGACCGCGTCGAGCGCGGTGCGCAGCGCACCCCGCAGGATCGGCTCCTCGGTCAGTCCGGTGGCGACCACCCGCGGCCGGACCAGGGTGATCGCGGCGACCTCGTGCTGCACCCGGTCGGCCAGTGCCGCCCCACCTGCCTGACCTACCTCGCCGGCGAGCACCACCAGCGGCGGGTCGAGCACCACGCAGGTGCTCGCCACGCCGAGGGCCAGCCGGCGGGCCAGCTCGTCCAGCATCGGCCCGCCGGCCGTACCGGCCTCGATCGCGACGCGCACCGCCTCGGCGGCGCTGCCCGCGGCGCACCCGGCCTCGGCGGCGCCGCCCGCGACGAACCCGTGCTCGGCCGCCACCGAGTGCACCGCGTCCGCGCCCGCGAGCTGCTGGAACGCCGGCTTGGCCCGCTTCGAGACGTCCCGCGGGATGGGCACGCCGGGCACCGGCAGGTAGCCGATCTCGCCGGCCGCCCCACTGCTGCCGTGGTGCAGCCGGCCGCCGAGCATGATCGCCAGGCCGACGCCGGCGCCCACCCACACCAGCACGAAGTCCGACACGCCCTGGGCCGCACCGGACTGGGCCTCGGCGACGGCGGCCAGGTTGACGTCGTTCTCGAAGACCACCGGGGTGTGCAGGTCGTCGCGGAGCGCGGCGAGCAGGCCCCGGTGCCAGCGCGGCAGGTTGAACGCGAAGGTGATGTCGCCGCTGCCCGGATCCACCAGGCCGGGGGTGCCCAGCACGATGCGCCGTACGCTCGACAGCTCCGCACCGGCGCTGTTCGCCGCCTGGACCACCGCGTTGTGCACCACGCCGACCGGGTCGTCGGTGTCCCGGGTGGACTGTTCCACCCGGCCGACGACCTCGCCGGTGATGTCGGCGCAGGCCGCCACCACGCGTTCGGCGCCGACGTCCACGCCGACCACGTACGCGCTGCTCGGACGGACCGCGTAGAGCTGGGCGTTCGGGCCCCGCCCGCCGGCCTGCTCACCGACCCGGGTGACCAGGCCGCGCTCCTCCAGCCGCTCCACCAGCTGGGACGCGGTGACCTTGGACAGGCCGGTCAGCTCGCCGAGCCGGGCCCGGGTGAGCGGCCCGCGTTCGAGCAACAGCTCCAGCGCCGCCCGGTCGTTGAGCGCGCGTAGCAGGCGGGGGGTGCCGGGCAGCCGGGTCGCACTCATGCCAACGTCCTCAATTGTTCAGTAAAGTTTGCTAACCAAAAAAACGCCTGTACCGGGGTGTCCGCAAGCGTATCGGCCGCCCCGATCCGGAGTCGTCGGACGACCCGGCAGGGAAAGGGGAGACTCGTGGGGCAGGATCCAGGACTCCGGCGGCTGGCACTGGGCACGCTGCTGGCCGCGTACCCGGGCCCGGTCCCGCCCGACTGGGCGGTGGATCTGCTCGCCGAGGGACTCGCCGGGCACACGCTGTTCGGCGGCAACATCCACGACCCGGCCCAGGTGGCGGCGACCACCGCCGCGCTGCGCGCCGGCCGACCCGACGTGATCATCGCGATCGACGAGGAGGGCGGCGACGTCACCCGGCTGGCGCACGCCACCGGCAGCCCGTACCCCGGCAACGCCGCGCTCGGCGCGGTGGACGACGTGCCGCTGACCCGCCGGGTGTACGCGGCGATCGGGGCGGAACTCGCGGCGCTCGGCATCACGGTCGACCTGGCTCCCACCGTCGACGTGAACACCGCCGACGAGAACCCGGTGATCGGCACCCGCTCGTTCGGCGCCGACCCGGCCCGGGTGGCCGCTCACTCCGCCGCCGCGGTGTCCGGCCTCCAGTCGTCCGGGGTGGCCGCCTGCGCCAAGCACTTCCCCGGGCACGGCGCGACCGTCGCCGACTCCCACTACGAGCTGCCCACCGTCGACGCGCCCCCGGCGGTGCTCCGCGAGCGCGACCTGCCGCCGTTCGCCGCGGTCATCGACGCCGGGGTACGCGCCATCATGACCGCGCACATCCGGGTGCCGGCGCTGACCGGGGACGGACCGGCCACGTTCAGCCGTCCGGTCCTGGTCGACCTGCTGCGGGGCGAGTACGGCTTCACCGGCACCGTGGTCACCGACGCGCTGGAGATGAAGGGGGCCGCGCTGGCCGCGGGCGGCGTCGGTCCGGCCGCCGTACGCGCCCTGGCCGCCGGGGCGGACCTGCTCTGCATCGGCGCGAAGGTCGACGCCGGCCTGGTGGAACTGGTGGTCGAGGAGATCATCGGCGCGCTCGGCGACGGCCGGCTGGACCGGAGCCGGGTCGAGGAGGCGGCCGGGCGAGCCGCCGAGCTGGCCGCCTGGACCGGTGCCGCCGGCACCCCGGCCAGCACGCCCGACGGGCTCGGCTACGCCGCGGCGCTGCGCGCGGTACGCGTCGAGGGCGACGTCTCCGGCCTGACCGCGCCGCTGGTGGTGCAGGTCCACGCCACCTCCACCATCGCCGAGGGGCGGGTGCCGTGGGGGCTGGGCCCGCACCTCGCCGGGGCCGAGGAGGTCCGCGCGGTCGCCGGTGAGACCGATCCGGACGAGTTGCGCGGGCGGGCCGGCGACCGGCCGATCGTGCTGGTCGGCCGCCACCTGCACCGGCTGCCCGGGGCGCGGGAACTGGTCGAGACGCTGGCCGCCGCGCATCCGGTGACGGTGGTGGAGATGGGCTGGCCGGGCGCCTGGCGTCCCGCCGGGGCCCGCGCCTTCGTCACCACGTACGGCGCCAGCCACGCCAACGGCCGGGCGGCGGCGCAGGTGCTCGGCCTGTCCAGCTGAGCCACCGGGCGCCGGCATCGCGCGCCACCCCCTCTTGAACGCGTTCAAAACCTGTCGTACGCTGAGCCCGGCCTAAAGTTGAACGTGTTCAAGAAGGGCGACGAGATGGACGTGAAGGTCTGGATGTATCTGACCTACCTCGCGGTCAGCATCGGTCTGACCGTCTGGGTGGCCAGGGCGCTCTCCCGCAACGGGCTGGTCTTCCTGGAGGACGTCTTCTCCGACAAGCGGCTGGCGGATGCCGTCAACAGCCTCCTGGTGGTCGGCTTCTACCTGCTCAACCTCGGCTACGTGACGGTGGCGATGAAGGAGGCCGGACCGGTCGGCACCACCAGCCAGGCGCTGGAGGAACTGTCCATGAAGGTCGGCCTGGTGCTGCTGGTGCTCGGCGCGCTGCACTTCTTCAACGTCTTCGCGCTCGGCCGGTACCGCCGTGGCCGGCTCCGCCAGCAGGCAACCGCCCATCCCCCGCTCGCCCCGGTGGGCTACCTGCCCGTACCACCCGGCCCCAGGCCGGGCGGCCCCACCGGGCCGATCCCGGCCGGCGGTCCCGCATCGTCCACCGGCCCGACGCCGACGCCGTGACCGTCGGGCCGGGCGGGCACCCAGCGGATCCCACCGGGCACGGGGCCAGTGGGATCCGCTGGTTCACCGTCCTCTACGACGCGCACTGCCCGATGTGCCGGGCCGCCCGGCAGTGGCTCGCGTCCCGCGCCCAGCTCGTACCCCTGGAGTTCGTGCCGGCCGGCTCGGCGGAGGCCCGGCGGCGCTTCCCCGGGCTCGACCACGACGCGACGCTGCGGGACCTGACCGTGGTGGCCGACACCGGCGCGGTGTACGCCGGCGACGGCGCCTGGTTCGCCTGCCTGTGGGCGCTGGCCGACCACCGGTCCACGGCCGAGCGGCTGGCCCGCCCGCACCTGCTGCCGCTGGCCCGGCGGATGGTGGCGACCGCCTCCTCGGTACGCGAACTGGTCCGCGAGCCGCGGCCGGACCCGGGATACGGTGAAGACGATGACCGAGCAGACTGCGGCGACCGGTGCGGGTGGCCCGACCACCGGGGCGACCGCCCGGGGTGAGCAGACCCGGCAACTGATCCTGGACACCGCGATGCGGCTGTTCCGCGAGCGCGGTTACGCGCGCACCACCATGCGGGCGATCGCCCAGGAGGCCGGCGTGGCGGTGGGCAACGCCTACTACTACTTCGGCTCCAAGGAACACCTGATCCAGGGGTTCTACACCGACACCCAGCACGAACACCGGGCCGCGGCGGCGCCGGTGCTCGCCCGGGAGCGGGACTTCGCCGCCCGGCTGGCCGGGGTGCTGCACGCCGGCGTCGACGTGCTGACGCCGTACCACTCGTTCGCCGCCAGCTTCTTCAAGACCGCGGCCGAACCGACCTCGCCGCTCAGCCCGTTCTCGTCGGAGTCATCGGAACCTCGCGAGGCGGCGATCGCGCTGTTCCGGGAGGCGCTGGAGGGTTCCACCGCCCGGGTGGACCCCGAACTGCGCCCGGAACTGCCGGAGCTGCTGTGGCTGGCGTACATGGGTGTGGTCCTCTACTGGGTGCACGACCGCTCGCCGGATCAGGTGAAGACGAAACAGCTGATCGACGGCGCGGTGCCGCTGGTGGACCGGCTGATGGGGCTGTCCCGGCTGCGGGTGCTGCGCCCGGTGACCCGCCAGGTGCTCACCCTCATCCACACGCTACGTCACTGACCATCCGGCGGCGGGTTTGCGGCCCGCCGGCGGGAACCTGACCCACCGATCCCACGTCATATTCATTTCCATACATGTACAACTTTTCGTGGGACGGTAATTGTCATGCCGAAACAGCCAGCCGACCGGTATCAGCAGGACGCCGAGCGAAACTGGCCAGCCACCGGAGAAACCGAGCGGCGTCCGGCACAGCCCCGGTACCGGGAAGCCCGGACCGGGCCGCTCTCCTGGGCCGCGCTGAACGCGCTGCCCACCGAAGCCGCTACCCGGCACGGCCTCAACACCCGCTGACGCCCCATCGTCGGCCGGCAGCGGCGACACACCCGGGGCTGCTCCACCGCGTTCTTTCGCACAGGTGTCGGGTAGCGTCGTCTGGTCCGAAATCCCGGCCTACGACAGGAGAAGCTCCGCGCATGGGCAAGAAGACGATCCACGTCTCCGACTTCACCGGCCAGCTGCTCGGCCCCGACGACGAGGTGGTCAAGGTCGTCGTGCTGGAGCACCCTGACCTCGTCGCCGGGCCCGTGCAGCTGGATGCCACACCCGTCGAGGTGGAGAGCATCGACGACGCGGCGCTGGACGTGGCCGTGGTGGAGATCCACGACCGGCACGGCGGGGACGAGCCGCGCCGGGTGGTGCTGACCGCCAGCGAGTTCGACGCCATGGCCACCGACGTGCCGATGGCGCAGCTGCTGCGTACCGCGGAGCGGGTTCGGCCGCCGAAGACGCGGCGGAGCGCGGAGAAGGTCGACTACGGCACCATCGAGCACGCCGGGAAGCCGCACCGCGGCCGGGTCACCGAGGAGGAGGCGCGGCTGGTGCGCGAGCGCCTCGACGAGGTGAACAAGCGCCTCGCCGACGCCGGGATCCGCCAGGTCGACCCGGCCGACCCGGAGCACGCCGCCCGGTACGGCTTCCCCGCCGTCGACTGACGTCCCGATTCCGGGCACGCACCCTGCGGCGCGTGCCCGGCCTGGCGTGGTCAGGCCATTTTCCGGGCGATCTCGGCCAACGCGCCGGCGATCGCGGCCTCCATCGTGTCCTTCTGCAGCCCGAGGCCGGTGAGCACGCCGTCGCCGTCCTCCTCTTCGAGCAGGGCGAGCAGCATGTGCTCGGTGCCGATGTAGTTGTGGCCGAGCCGGAGCGCCTCCCGGAACGTCAGCTCCAGCACCTTCTTGCCCCGCGCGTCGTAGGGGATCAGGTCCGGGACCCGCTCGGCCTTCGCCGGCAGGGTCGCGGTGACCGCCTCCCGGAACCGCTCCGCGGACACGCCCGCGGCCTCGATCAGGCGGGGAGCGAGCGCGTTCGGGTCGACGAACAGGCCGAGGGCGAGGTGCCCGGGGACGATCTCGGCGTTACCGGCGGAACGCGCCTCCTCCTGTGAGGCCATCACCACGTTACGGGCGCGCGGGGTGAACCGGCCGAACCCGGCGTTCGGGTCCAGGGCAGCCGCCGTCTCGGCCTTGGCGGCGGAGCGCTTCTGGGCAGCCTGCTTGCTGACCCCCATGCTGCGGCCGATCTCCGTCCAGGAGGCGCCCGAGCGTCGGGCCTGGTCGACGAAGTGTCCGATCAGATGGTCGGCGATGTCGCCCAGGTGGTCGGCGACCAGGACGGCGTCGGTGAGTTGGTCCAGCGCGTCGGTGTGCGACTTCTTGATGCCCTCGATCAGGTCGTCGAGGCGTACCGGGTGGGTCATCTTCACGGGATCCGTCATGCGTCAACCATAGGTTGACGACCCTCTTCCGTCAATCTTCAGTTGACGCTGCTTCGGCGGTTGGTCTCTCGTGCTACACGGCCCGGGCGGGCCCGCTCCGGATCAGCGCGAGCGAGATCATGATGACCACGAGGCCGAAGCCCTCCAGGACGGTCGGCGCCTGCAGGAGCAGGTCCTCCGTCGCGTATCCGTCCGGGATGGCGGCCCTGGTCGGATCCGCGGGGTCGACCCGCACCGAGAGCACCTCCCCGACCTCGAACCGGCGCTTGTTGAGCTCGCTCGAGAACCGCTCCCGGTGCCGCACGCCGTCAATCACGTACTCCACGGTCACCCGCGTAGCCGCGAACGAACCACTGATCTGCAACCGTTCCACGTGGACCACCCGGCCGGTCGTCTCGGCGCCGACCCGCACCCGCTTGTCGATCGCCTCGGTCAGCCGGGCGTCGAGCAGGAGCCCGCCGCCGATCATCAGGGTGCCCACGACGACAGCCAGGACCAACCTCAACGCCCGTACGCCAACCGCCCCCACCGAACCCCGCCCCTCCCCCGACAGTCGGCGAACAGTCACTCCGGCTCGGGCGGCGACCAGGCGGTCTGGACCACCCGGTTGCCGTCCCGCCGGCGGACCAGCGTGCCGCGCCCCGGCGGCATCGGCTGCGGTCGCAGCCCACCGAGCAGCGGCCCCTCCTCCCGGCTGCCCGACATCAGCAGACCCGGCGAGTCCAGCTCGCGCAGGCGTTGCAGCACCGGCTCGTAGAGCGCCCGCGCGGCCCCGCCGACCCGGCGGGCGACGATCAGGTGCAGGCCGATGTCCCGGGCGTGCGGCAGCAACTCGTGCAGCACGCTCAGCGGGTTGGTCCCACCGGTGGCGACCAGGTCGTAGTCGTCCACCAGGAGAAAGAGTTCCGGCCCCTGCCACCAGGAGCGCTCCCGGAACTGGTCGTACGAGACGTCCGGCCCGGGCAGCCGCCGCTCCATCGCCTGCCGGACCTGATCCAGTCCCTCGACGAAGGCCGGCCGCGCCGCGGCGTAGTGCAGCAGGTACTCCCCCTCGACGGCGTGCAGCAGACTCCGGCGGTAGTCCGCGACCATCAGCCGGGCCTGCTCCGGCGAGTACCGGCTGATGATCTGTCGGGCGACCAACCGCAACAGGTTGGACTTCCCGCACTCGGCGTCACCGAAGACGATCAGGTGCGGTTCGCGGTCGAAGTCGAGATGGACCGGGGCCAGGTCCGCCTCGTCCAGCCCGATCGGCAGCCCGGTCGCCGTCGGGTCGCGTACCTCGTCCAGCTCGGCGGCCGAAAGCTGGCGCGGCAGTAGCCGCACCGGTGGGGCCGGTTCGCCCGGCCACGCCGCCGCGACCCGGTCCGCCAGCGCGGCGGCCGCCTCCGTCAGATCCGCTACGTCGCCGCGGCCGTCGATCCGGGCCAGGGCGGTCAGGAAGTGCAGCCGGTCGGGCGTCAGCCCCCGACCCGGCGCGGACCGGGGTACGGTTGCCGCCGCCCGCCGGTCGAACTCCGACTCCGTCGGGTCACCGAGCCGCAACTCCAGCTTGGTGCCGAGCAGGTCCCGGAGGGTGGACCGGAACTCGAACCACCGCACCGCGGTGAGCACGACGTGCACGCCGACCGCGAGCCCGCGCTGGGCGATGCCGGTGACCACCTCCTCCAACTCCTCGTACTCCTGACGTAGGGCGCCCCAGCCGTCCACCACGAGGAAGACGTCCCCGTACGGGTCGTCGGTGACCTTCCCGGAGTCGCGCAGCGCCCGGTAGGCGGCCATCGAGCCCACACCGTGCTCGGTGAAGCGCCGCTCCCGCTCGTCGAGCAGCGCGGCCACCTCGGCGACGGACCGCCGGACCGCCTCGGCGTCACGCCGCCCGGCCACCCCGCAGACGTGGGGCAGCCGACCGAGGCTCCGCAGCGCGCCGCCGCCGAGGTCGAGGCAGAAGAACTGCACCTCGCGCGGGGTGTGACTCAACGCCAACGACGCCACCAGGGTCCGCACCGTGCTGCTCTTGCCGGACAGCGGCGCGCCGACCACACCGACGTTCCCGGCGCTGCCCCCGAGCTCCAGCACCAGCGGCTCCCGGCGCTGTGCACGGGGCTCGTCGAGCAGGCCGATCGGCACCGCCAGCGCGGACCGCGGCGGGCCGCCGCTGAGGCCCCGGGCCGGGTCGACCAGCAACGGCGGCAGGAGTTCGTCGAGCGTCGGCGGTTCACCGAGCGGCGGCAGCCAGATCTGGTGGGCGGGGACGCCCCGACCGTGCAGCCGCGCGACCAGCACGTCGAGCGTGCTGCGACCGGCCAGCTCCGGGGGTACGCCGACCTCCGCGTCGCCCGTCGCCGCCGGGCCGGAGACGTACGCGGCCCGGAACGCGGTCATCGTCACGCCCGCCTTCAGGTAGCCGTGCCCCGGGGCGGCGGGCAGCGCGTACGCGTCGGGCACCCCGAGCACCGCCCGGCTCTCGCTCGCCGAGAAGGTACGCAGCCCGATCCGGTACGACAGGTGGCTCTCCAGCCCGCGTAGCCGCCCCTCCAGCCGCTGGCTGGCCAGCAGCAGGTGCACGCCGAGGGCCCGGCCCACCCGGACCGCCTGCACGAAGACCTCGCTGAACTCGGGCCGCGCGACGAGCAGCTCGGAGAATTCGTCGCAGACGACCAGCAGGGTCGGCAGGGGCGGCAGGTCGGCGCCGGCCGCCCGCGCCTGCTCGTAGTCCCACCGGTTGGCGTAGTTGCCGGCGCTGCTCAGCAGCTCCTGCCGGCGGAGCAGTTCGCTGGTCAGCGCGTCCGCCAGCCGGTCGATCAGCGTGAGATCCTCGGAAAGGTTGGTGATCACCGCGCTCACGTGCGGCAGCGCGGCGAACGGCGCGAAGGCCGCCCCGCCCTTGAAGTCGACGAGGACGAGGTTCAGCTCCGCCGAGGAGTGCCGGGCCACCAGCGCGGCCACGAGGGCACGCAGCAGCTCACTCTTGCCGGAACCCGGCGCCCCGACCAGCAGACCATGCGGGCCCATGCCGTCCCGGGCCGGCTCCTTCAGGTCGAGCAGCACCGGCTCGCCCCGCTCGTCGAAACCCAGCGGCACCCGCAGGTGGTCGGGGCCCAGCGGGGTGTGCCGCCCCTCGAACCGCCACAGCGCCGCCCGATCCGGCACGCCGAGGACGAACAGCGCCTCGTCCGCCTGCGCCGTGACCTGCGACGGCAGGCCCGACCGGTCGCCGGCCGCACTCCACGCCTCGGCGATCACCGACACCAGCGTCCCGCCACCGTCGGCCGCCCCGGCCTCGGGGTCCAGCTCCACGTCACGGTCGGCGGGCGTCAGGTCGGGCAACGCGATGCGGAACGTACGCCGGCCGTGGATGGCCCAGCCCGGCATGTTGGCCGGCAGTCGCATCGCCTGATCCGGGCCGACCAACGACTCCTGCGGCTGCGACAACCGGGTCTCGATCCGGATCTGGGGCAACTCCCGCAGGTCCTCCGGGATGCTCCGCCAGCTCCGCTCGGCGATGACCACGTGGACCCCGTAGCCGAGGCCCTTGTTGGCCAGCTCGACGACCCGGGTGGCGAAGTCCGGCAGCAGCGTGGTGAAGTCGTGCCAGCGGTCGACGACCAGGAACACGTCCGGCCACGGCCCGGCGTCGAGGGTGGCGCGCCGGGCCCGCAGGCTGGTGGGCGACTCCAGGTTGTAGCGGCGGAACAGCTGCTTCCGGTCGAGGACGTCCTGCTCCAGCTTGTCGAGCAGCGCTCCCACGTCGCCCACCTCGTCGTCACCGACGACGGCCCGGACGTGCGGCAGGCGCCGCATCGGCCCGAGCCAGTTCCCGCCCGACTCCAGGCAGTTGAACGCCACCTCGTCGGCCGAGTGGGTCAGCGCCAACCCACCGATGATGGTGCGCAGCAGGCTGGTCTTGCCGGTGCCCGCCCGCCCGACCACCAGCAGGTGTCCCTCGGCGGAGGCCAGGTCGAGCCAGACCGGCTCGCCGGCCGGCTGGTCGATCCGCTGCGCCTGCCCGACGGGCACCTTGAGCAGTCCGCGCCGCCGCCAGTCGGTCGCGCAGAGCTTCACGTCGTCGGCTGGTTCGAGCGGCCCGAGCAGGTCGCCGAGACGCGGCCCCCGCTGGTCCTGCCGGCGGCGCTGCCGGTGGTGACCCTCGCGGGACATGGCGATGTGGATCTCGTCGCTGGCGCTGCCGAACTGGCACGGCGTCTGCGCCGACCGCTTGGGCAGTTCGAGGTGGACGTACCGCCACAGGTCGTCGGGGGTGATCCGGCCCTGGCCGGTGATGTCCGCCGCGCCGGTGCTCAGCCCCTGGATGATCGTCTCGGTGAACGCCGAGCGCAGCCGCGGCGCGGTGCCCGAGGCGGGCCGCCCGTCGTCGGCCCGTTCCACCGAGTTGGTCGCGGTGATGACGTACCGGCCGTACCCGGTCTTCAGCTCGCCATCGATCGCCAGGTCGTCCGTCGTCTTCAGGCCGTGGCCCTCGAACGCGCCGCTGTAGCAGCAGTCGAGCAGGAGCACCGAGCTGGCCGCGTCCGACTCGTCGAGGAGTTCCCGGACGAACGACGCGGAGATCGCGGTCGACGAGAGGTGGTCGAGCTCGGTGTTGGCCACCGCCAGGTGCAGCCGCCCCCGCTTGCTGCTGCGCACACCGTGGCCGGAGAAGTAGAGCAGGAGAAGGTCCTCCGGGCCGGCCGCCCGCAGCATCGCCTCGATCGCCCGCTCGATCGAGCTCTTGGACTCGTTCTCCAGCAGCACCGTCTGGTCGAACGCGCCGACGTCGGCGTCGGCCAGCAGACTGAGCAGGTCACGCGCCTCCTCGCGGGGCGCGTACAGGTCCGCCAGGGACTCGTCGATGTAGCGGTCGTTGGCGATCAGGAGCGCACGTCGCTGTCCCACCATCAGCTCCGGGCGCCGGTGCTCCCGCCGTCCGCCGGCGAACCGGATGGCGCCGGGCCGGACGGTGCGCCGAGAAGCTGCGTCAACCGGTCCAACACGGCCGGATCGATCCGGGTGTCGCCGGTCACCACGACCTCCCGGTCGCCGTTGCGAACCCGAATCGACCGGGCCTTCACCCGGTCGGCGTACGCCACCACGATCTGGGCCAGGGCCCCCATGGTGGTCGCGGAGAAGAGACCGCCGACGACCAGCATGCCGAGCTCCCACGCCTGCGCCGACTTGCCGGGTCCGGCGGCCGGCGCCTGGGCGTACGCGACCCGCAGCCCGCGTACCGCCCGCAGGTCGTCGGCGAGCCCGGCGGCCAGCCCGTCGATCCGCTCGGCGGGCAGCGGCGCCGCCGGCTCGATCAGCAGCGAGAGTTCGGTCACGCCCCACCTCCGACAGCACGATTGTCTACATTCAACACCGCCCTTGCCGCTGGCCGGCACCCCCAATGATCGGGATGCCGGCCAGCGGTCAGGCGGTGCGGGCCAGCCGGAGCGCCAGGGCGGCGAAGCCGGCGGCCTGGAGGGTGGCGCCGGCGACCTCGAACCATTCGGTGCCGGCGATCAGGCCGGTCACGTGCAGCGCCGGCCAGCAGCAGATGGCGACCGCGGCCCAGGTCGGCGCGGTCCGGGCGCGTAGCAGGGCGATGCCGAGCAGCAGGGTGCCGAGGATGTTGCCGACCACGAAGAGCAGCAGGAACGGGATCGCGGCCTCGGAGCCGGCGTCCAGCACCGCGGCGTAGTCGCCGGTGGGGCCGCCGCGTTCGGCCATGGCCAGGGTGACGAAGCCCCCCATCACGGCACCGAAGTACGCCACGTACCCGCCGATCATGAGTGATCCGCCGACGAGGCCGAGCCGGTTCGCCCGGATCCGGGTGAACCCGATGGCGCCGAGCGTGGCCGGGATGATGAGCAGGCAGCCGAGCAGGGCCGCGATGGTCGAGACCCGCAGCAGCGCCGGATGCGCGGCGGCGAGCGCGAGGCTGTCCGCGCCGGTCTCGTCGCTGCCGCCGGTGCGGGTGGCGACGGCGTAGGCGGCGTTGGCGACCACGAACCCCCAGGGTGCGGCCAGCATCGCGAGGACGGTGCCGACCCGGCGTGGCGCGTCGGCCGGCGCGAGGGTGATCTCGCGGTCGAGGGTGGCGGTCATGACGCGGCCACCGCCGGACGCCGCAGGCCCGGCCAGATCAGGATCAGGGCGGCGACGGTGACCACGAGACCGACGCCGAGGAGCACCTCGTTCGCGGTGGAGATGCTGTCGTCACCGAACGCCGGCAGCACGGCGAGTCCGGACAGGATCCGGGTGACGATCACCGTGACCAGGCCACCGCGCCGTCCGCGCCAGGCGAGCCAGGCGCCGGCGAGGGTGATCGCGCCGAGCAGGGTGATCACCACGGCGGCGGCGACCGGCGGCTGGCCCTCACCGCCCACGCCGGAGAATCCGGTGGCCAGGTCGCCGAGGCCGAGCAGGCCGGCGAGTACGAGACCGGCGGTGAAGCTGTGGGTGTGTCTCACGATTGCCTCCCTTGAGCGGATGTCCTGGCCAGCAGTCTTGGCCGGACGCACCGGGGAGCGCATCGGGGCGGACCCGGGACCGGGGGTGCGGGCAGGTACGGAGGCGATCTCCGTGCTGGCACGTATCCGTCGGGGTCGTGACCGGCCTACCGTGGGGCCATGACGTTGCCACGGCTGGTCGCGTACGCGATGACGGCGATCGCCGTCGCGTTCGTCGGCGCGGGCGGCTGGCTGCTGGCCCTCGGCCGCGACACCGGCCAGACGCTCTACTTCGCGACCGCCTGCCTGCTCGCCGCCGCCTCCGTGGTCCTGGGCATGCTGATCGTGACGAGGCGCCCGACCAATGTGATCGGTGCCCTGCTCACCTTCTTCGGGCTGCTCGCCATCTGGGTCGCCCTGACCGACGTCTACACCTACGTCGTGGCGCACCGCCCGGGGCGGCTGCCGGTCTCGTCGCTCCTGGTCACCGTCGGCCAGGGCTCCTGGATGCTCAACTACGTGCCGGCGGCGCTGCTCATGCTGCTCTTCCCGGACGGGCGGCTGCTGCCCGGGCGGCGCTGGCGGGTGGTGGCCGCCGGCCTGCTGGTGGTGCCAGCGGCGTTCATCGTGCTCACCGGTCTCGACCCCGCCCCGTTCCCGCCGCCGTTCGCGGGCGTCGAGCACGCGTTCGGCACCCCGCCACCGGCACTGGCGCGGCTGCTGGGGCCGATCGCGGTCGCCCTGCTGCCCGGGCTGCTCGCGCTGCTCGTCGCGTCCACGGTGGCGATGGTGGTGCGGTACCGGCGGGCCACCGGCCCGGTCCGCCGGGCGCAGGTGAAGTGGTTCGCGCTCGGCGCGTTCTTCCTGCCCGTGACGCTGCTGCTGTGCTGGCTGAGCTACCTGCTGCTCGACGGGCCGGACCTGGCGGTGCTCGGACTCGCCGCGACGCTGGTCGCGGTCCCGACGGCGACCACGATCGGCATCCTCCGCCACGACCTGTACGACGTGAACAAGGCGCTGAGCGCCACGGTCACCTACGGCCTGGTCACCGCCGCGCTGCTGGCCTTCTACACGGTCGCCATGTTCGTCGCCGGCGTCGCGGCGGGCCGTTCGTCGCCGGTGGCCGCGGCCGGCGCCACCGCGGTCTGCGCGCTCGCCCTGTCCCCGCTGCGCGTCCGGTTGCAGCGCGAGGTGGACCGCCGGTTCTATCCCGCCCGCCGGGCCGCGCTCGCGGCCGTCGAGGACCTCCGTGATCGGATGCACGCCGGTGAGGCGGCGCCGGAGCGGCTCGAGGCGGCGCTGCGACAGGCGCTGCGCGATCCGGAGGTACGCGTCGGATACCGGATGCCGGGCACGAACGAGCTGGTCACCGCGACCGGGGACGGCTTCGAGGCGGCCGAGGACGCGACCGTGATCCGCCTCGGCGGCCAGCCGATCGGCGTCCTCGTCCGCGGCGGCACCACGACCCGGGAGCTGATGCACGAACTCGCCGACGCCTGCGCGCTGCTCGTCGAGGTGGTCCGGCTGCGGTTGCAGCTACGCCGGGCCCTGCACGACGTGGAGGCCAGCCGGGCACGGCTGCTGCGCGCCGGGTACGCCGAGCGGCTGCGCCTGGAGCGCGACCTGCACGACGGCGCCCAACAGCGGTTGGTCTCCCTCGGCATGGCGCTGCGGCTCGCCCAACGGCACCTTCCCGAGACCGACGTCTCCGGCCTGCTCGACCAGGCGGTCGCCGAACTTGGCACCGCGGTCGCGGAGCTGCGGCAGATCGCGCACGGGCTGCGGCCATCCAGTCTCGACGAGGGGCTCGCCAACGCGCTGACGATGCTGGTCCGCGGCGTGCCGCTGGCGGTCACCCTCGACATCTGCCGCGAGCCGGTCCCCGAGGACCTCGCCACCACCGCCTACTACGTGGCCAGCGAGGCGCTGACGAACGTGGTGAAGCACTCCGGCGCCACCGCCGTACACCTGCGGGTTTCCCGGGCCGAGGGC
This sequence comes from Micromonospora sp. NPDC093277, assembly GCF_044765245.1. Lineage (NCBI taxonomy): Bacteria > Bacillati > Actinomycetota > Actinomycetes > Micromonosporales > Micromonosporaceae > Micromonospora > Micromonospora sp. NPDC093277. The sequence continues at coordinate 589,969 of NZ_JBIWJO010000001.1, read as the reverse complement.
GACCTGACCGTGACGGTCCGCGACGACGGCGTCGGTGGGGCCCGGGTACGACCCGGCGGCGGGCTGGCGGGCATCGGCGACCGGGTGGCCGCCGCCGGGGGTGCGCTCACGGTGGCCGGCCAGCTCGGTAACGGAACCCTCGTCGAGGCGGTGCTGCCGTGCGGATCGTGATCGGCGAGGACTCGACGCTGTTCCGGGAGGGTCTGGCCCGGTTGCTGGTTGACGCCGGGCACGAGGTGGTCGGCAAGGCGGTCGACGCCCCGAGCCTGCTGGCCGCCGCCGAGGAGGCCGCGCCGGACCTGGCCATCATCGACGTACGGATGCCGCCCGACCACACCGACGACGGTGCCCGCGCGGCCCGCCAGATCCGGGCGCGCCGGCCGGACCTCGGCATCGTGCTGCTCTCCCAACACATCGAGACCCGGCACTCGGTGGATCTGGTCGCCGGCGGCCGGTTCGGCTATCTGCTCAAGGACCGCGTACTCGACGTCGACGACTTCCTCGACGCGCTGCGGCGGGTCGCGGCCGGCGGGTCAGCGCTCGACCCGGAGGTGGTCACCCGGCTCATCGGCCACCGGCCGCCGAACGACCCGCTCAGCAGCCTCACCGCCCGGGAGCGGGAGGTCCTCGGGCTGATGGCCGAGGGGCGCACGAACGTCGGGATCGCCCGCCGCCTGTGGCTCACCGAGCGAACCGTCGAGGCGCACGTCAGCTCCATCATGGCCAAGCTCGGCCTGGCCTCCACCGACGAGGACCACCGGCGGGTGCTCGCGGTGCTGGTGTACCTCCGCCGGTCGGGCCACACCGAGTGAGCAACGAGACGCGCCTCAGCTCAGGCCGAGCGGCGGGCCAGCACCCAGCCGACGACGGTCAGCCCGGCGCCCAGTACGACGAGCGGGACCGAGTCGACCGCCACCAGGCCGACCGCCACCAGCACCGCCCCGGCGATCGAGAACCCGAAGGCGACCGGGTTACGCAGGCCCGGCGGCCGCCAACCGCCCTTCCGCTGCTGCACCATGCTCCTGCTCCCTGCGGTCTTCGGATGGCCGGAAACGTCCAATCGGTCCGTGGTGACGAGCGCGAGGCCCCAGGTGCACGCCGCCGATCCCCGCGAACAACACCCTCACCGGGATGATCGTCCAGGACATCAGGAACGAAAGCAATGCACAGGCGTCTATGTAAAGAGCGGTCACGATCCCCGAGCATGCGGCGGGGCCGGTCAGGGATAGAGGTTGGGCGCCATGCAGCTGGCGAAGATCAGCGCGAACACCCAGTCGAGGTTGGACGGCAGGCACAACCGCACCAGCAGGCCCGGCCGTCGCCCGGCCGTTCGAGGGCCGCGCTTACGGGGAGGTCCGAGGCGGCGGTCGAGGTCCGGTGTGAAGTACTGCGTCAACGCCCACTTGAGGCCGCTCGCCAGGACCATGCCCAGGGTGAACATGTGCAGCGTCGCGGCGCCCGTCATGACACCTTCGTGCACGGGATAGCTGGCCCCATCGCTCGGCCGCAGCTGAGATGCCGCGATGTACACCGCGAGCGGCACCAGGCTCAGACCGAACCACGCCTGGGTGCGGAAGAGGTTCGCCATCTCGGCGTCGCCACCGGTGCGCGGCCAGTCCCAAGCGTGGCCACGCACCTCGTCCAGCGTCCAGACGAACCGCTTGTCCCGGTTGGCCAAGCGCACCAGCAGCGGTGCGGTCAGGACGACGAGCGGTCGTCCCAGGTCCCGCAACTGCCGACGCGCCCGGCCAGCCTCGACTTCGCCGTCATCGTTCAAGAGCAGATCAACCAGCCACCCGGCACATTGACATTTTCGCACCCGCCCAGTTGGGCGCACGTCGCCGAGCGCCAGCCAGCGTTCGCCCACGTGAAGACGTTCCTGGTACTCCCAGCGTGCGAGGCCGCTCTGCCTCGCAGGCAAGCCTGCGGAGGCTGCCTGCTGTCTCGACCTGACTGAGGTCGGGACAGCAGGCTGCTCCGCGTAGCCGGTGATCCGGCCGTTGTCTTTCCCGGCCGGGCCCGACTCAGGAGACGGCGGTGAGGCGCTGGGCCGCGGAAACGGCCAGTTCCCGGGTCACCTGCTCAGCCCGCTCGGCGGTGTCGGCCCGCGTCTCGATCCGGGAGGCGAGCATGCCCCGGGCCAGCAGCACGGCACAGAAGTGGGTCGGACCGTCCGGATCCTTCTCGTTGAGCACCTCGCAGAACATCAACTGGTCGTCAAGCCCGCTCAAGATCGACAGTTCACGCTCGCCGAGAACCCGGTGCGATCCCTCCCGGTCCTGATACGTACCGCAGCCGAGCCTGCCGCGGATCTGGGCGACGGCGTCAGCAGCGGAATCGACGCCCCACACCGCGGCGAACTGTTGAATACGCAGGCCGGACGCCTCCCACTCCCGGCGCTGACCGAAGGCACTTCCGTAGACGCCGTTTCCCCGCCGGGTCCCGCAGACTCCGGAGAGAACGCTACCCATGTACGGCGACTGGAGCGGCACCTCCGTGACCCCGCCGACGTCAAGCGCCGGCCCGATCAACACGGTGCCTACCTCCCCTTCGAGCTTGGGGTCCAAGTCGAAGATGGATTGCGCCCCGAGCATCGCCGGATCGGTGCTGAACGGCTCGGGCGACGCGATGGCCGGCCGCCCCCGGCCACCCGCCCCGGACGTTCCGGTGTTCGCCCCGCAGGCCGCGGTGAGGACGAGCCCCACCGCGGCCACCAGAGCGATCAGTGACTTACCAACGATGCGGCGCATCAATGATCGCCTTCGGGTCGCTCACGGTCGCGCTCCTGAATGAGCCGATGGTCCATGTCACTTCCTTTACCAGCGAACCGGAGGCGTTGAACCCGCAAGGCCCAACTCGGCCCATCCCCCAGCCGTTCGGCTCCACGGATCTTCCCGACCGTACGCCGCTGACTCCCGTCAGGCCGGTGCGGACCGGAGGGTGTCCGCGACCGGGCGCCGGACGGCGGCCAGGGCGGGGACGGCGGTGAGCGCGGCGGTGGTGAGGAGAATTCCGAGCGCCATGGCGAGCAGCCAGGAACCGGGTGGGTACCGGAGCTCGCCGTGGCCGAGGACGATGGTCAGGCCGATGCCGGCGGGGATCCCGAGGGCGACGCCGGGTGTCGCGGGAAGCAGCTGCGCCACCGCCATGCCCGCGGTCACCTGTGCGGGTGTGGCGCCGAGTGTGCGGGCGACGGCCAGCGGGTGGCGGGCGTCGAGGACCGCGGTCCAGGTGCTCACGATGGCGTTGATGAGCGCGAGGACGCACAGCACGACGATGACGAGGACCATGGCCTGGAGGGTTCGGGTGTCCTTAGGGCTGTCCAGCTCCGTTTCGCCGAGCTTGACCTGCCGGTTCTGCGCCAGGCCCATGAGCAGGGCGGTGAGCGCGGTCGTGGTGATCAGGACGTTGACCATGACGAGGCGGGCGCGGCGGGGGCGGCGGGCGTTGACGCGTACCCCGATCAGCAGGGCGGTGGGCATCCGACGGGACAGCCAGACGCGCCACCCGCGGCGTCGGGGTGGCGTGGCGGCGTCGGCCAGTGCGTGGACGGTGTCGGTGGTGGCGGCGCGTAGCACGGGCGCCAGCGCCGCCGCGGCCGCGATGGTGAGGGCGAGGACGGAGGCGGCGAGCACGGTGCGTAGCGCGGGCGGGTGGGTGCCGGTGGAGCCGAGGAGTCCGGCACCGGGGTTGGTGAGTGCCGGTGCGGCGAGCCACCCGACGGCCAGGCCGGTGCCGGCGGCAGCGAGCCCGATCACGAGGTATTCGGCGAGGTGAACGGCGGCGATCATGGCCGGTCCGGCACCGACGGCCTTGAGTAGTCCCACCCGGCGGCGTTGATCGACGACGCGGCCGGCGACGATGTTCGCGACGCTGGCCACCGCGAGGGCGGTGAGCAGCCAACTGCCGGCCAGCAGGGCCACGCGCGCCCCTTTGACGAGCCTGCCGTCCGCGTCGGCGATCCCTTTCCAGCTGGTGTATTCCATCCCGTCCATGCGCATGTGGTCGAACGAGGTGCTGGCCCGCGGGTCGGCGTATCTCAGGTTCAGGGCGTACGACAGCGGCCGCGCGCCGGCCAGCGCGCCGATCTGGCTACTGTCGACCCAGACCAGGCCGGCGTTCTCGGTCAGGGGGCTGCCCGCGTCCATGCGCCAGTCGGCACCCGGGTAGACGGCCCTGGCGGCGGTGACCGCGGTCCCGACCACCCGCAGCGGATGGCCGAAGATGTCGACGCTGTCGCCGACGTGCACGCCGAGGGCGTTGGCGAAGGTCGGTTCGATGACCAGGCCGCCGGGGCGTACCCAGGTGCCGGCGGTCACCGCGGGCCGGTCGAGCGCGGCCGGGGAGTCGTCCCGGCCCTGAACGACCGCCGGCACGGTCCTGCCACGGGCGGTCAGCATCAGATAGCCCATCGGGTACGGTCCGCTGTGCGCGGTGACGCCGGGCGCGGTGGCCAACGGCGCGAGAGCGGCCAGAGCTTCCTGGCCCGTCGCCACCGGCGTCACCACCACGTCCGGGCCCGCGGTGGCGGCCCGGGTCCGCTCGTACGGCCGGGCGAGAGCATCGTTGAGAGCGAGGCCGAGAGTCAGGGTCGCGGTCGCGGCGCTGATCGCGAGCAGCAGCAGTACGGTCTCAGTGCGCCGCCGGCGCAGGTCCCGCATCATCAGCCGGCACACGAGCAGCAGTCGTCCGGCCACGTCAGCGCCACCCGCCGTAGACCGTGCCCGTGCCGGCGCTGGCGAACTGGCTGTCGTCGGCGAACGCCCCGTCCCGCATGGAGATCACCCGGTCGGCGACCGCGGCGATGCGCGCGTCGTGGGTGACCACCACCAGCGTCTGCCCCGCCGTACGCAGCTCCTCGAACAACCGCAGCACCTCCAGGGTGGCGGCGCTGTCCAGGTTTCCGGTGGGCTCGTCGGCGAGCACGACCAGCGGCTCGTTGCTCAACGCGCGGGCGATGGCGACCCGCTGACGCTGGCCGCCTGACAGCGCCGACGGCAGGTGCGCGGCGCGGTCGGCGAGCCCGACCCGGTCCAGCAGGTGCAGGGCGCGTTGGCGGGCCCGGCGCGGAGACTGCCCGGCCAGCAATGCGGCCAGCTCGACGTTCTCCACCGCGGTCAACTCGTCCATGAGGTGAAAGGACTGGAAGACGAAGCCGACGTGGTGGCGCCGCATCCGGGCCAGGCCGCGCTCGCTCATCGCGTCGATCCGATGCTCGCCCAGCCAGATCTCGCCGCCGGACGGGCGTTGCAGCCCGCCGAGCAGGTGCAGCAGGGTGGACTTGCCGCAGCCGCTGGGACCCATGATCGCCAGTGTCTGCCCGGCGGGCACCTCCAGGTCGACCTCGTCGACCGCGCGGACCAGCGCGCTTCCCCAGCCGTACTGTCTGGTCAGCCCGCGTGCCACCAGCATCGTCGATCCCGTCACGCCCCCGCCTTCCCTCCGGACCGGGCACGCTCGGTCCACATGCGCTCGCACGCCTCCAACCACTCCAGGTCGGCCCGCAGCCGCAGCACGACACCCTCCAGCAGCAACCCGGCGACCGGGTCCACCGCCCGGTCCAGCGCGGCCCGCTGGGCGTCACGCAGCCGGCGCAACACCTCGCGCCGCTGGGCGTCGACCAGCGTCACCGGGTCCGCCAACCGCGCCGTCGCGGCGGCCACCAGCTTGAGATGGAACTCCGCGAGGTCCGGCTTCGGCCAGTTCACCTCGCTCAGCCAGGCGGCGACCCGCTGCTGCCCCGCCGCGGTCAGCGCATAGACCCGGCGGTCGGGCCGATCCGGCAGGCCTTCGGACCGCTCCGAGGTCACCAGCCCGGCCTTCGCCAGCCGGGACAGCGTCACGTAGACCTGCCCGGCGTTCATCGCGTCGCCGAGCGGGCCGAGCGCGCCGCGCATCCGGCTGCGCAGCTCGTACCCGTGCGCCGGCTCCTTCGCCAGCATGGCCAGCACCACGTCCTGCACCCAGGCACACCCCTCGCGTAGACCGCTAATAGATAACCGCTAGCTATGGTGCTGTCAAATCGACGGGCCGGGTGGCAGACATCCGTTTGTCGGGCCTTCAGTGCCCCTCACGCTGGAGGGCGGCGACCTCGCGTACGGCTGCGGCGATGGCGCGGAAGTCCTTACGCAGGAGCGCACCGTGGTTGCTCGCGACCTTCGCGCTCACCTTGATGTTCGGGTTACGAGCGGTCACCGCATCCAGGCTGGTGCGAATCCGCTCCTGCTCATCACCGCGGCTTCCGAAGGACGTCCCGGAGGCAACCACGTACCGCGTCGGGACGGTGATGTCGTCCAGCACCGGGCCCAGCTCGCGCTCGCGGGAGAGCCTGCCGAGTTCGATGTTGCTGTCGGCCTGCTGTTCGGCGGTCATCCGTGGGGTCAGCCCCGTTGGGCGCAGCAGCGGCATGAACCATCCCATCCGCCGGAACAGCTTTCGGATCCGCTGCTCCATTGCCTCGTCGAGCCAGTCGTGCGGGAACGCGCCGTCGACCAGGACCGCGCCCAGGGCCCGATCCGGATGCCGGCTGGCCCAGTGCGCCGCGACGACCGCGCCGTAGGACCAACCCACCAGCAGCGCCCGGTCCACACCTCTGGCGGCGAGGACGGCATCGACATCCCGGACCGCGACCTCGAAGGAATAGTCCGCCGAACGCCGCGACTTGCCGCGAGCCCGCTCGTCGTAGGTGAGGTGCCGATAGTCGGGGCCGAGTTCCGCAACGACCCGCCGCCAGTAACCCTGCGTGGCGAACTGGCCGTTGAGGTAGACCACCGGGATACCGGGACCACCGGTGTCGGTGACGGCCAGGGCCGTATCGTCGACCGGCACCATGCCGGTCCACTTCGTACTTGTCGAGGACGTGCTGTTCTTCGTCATGGGGTTCCCCCGGGTCGCGTTACGTGGATGGCAGGCCGCGGGACGGCCGCGCCGTCGGCGACGACCGAAAGGATCTCGATCGCGGTGGGCGCGGCCGTCCCGGTTCTGCTGTGTCAGAGGCTGCGGGCGGTGATGTCGCCGTGGGAGGTGGTGGCGCGGATGTCGAGCTCGGCGGTGCCGTCGTTCTTGAGTGCGTTGCTGACGCGGCCGTAGCCGGTGTCGGCGTCCAGGGCGGCCGAGACGCCGGCGGCGGCGGCGACCGAGATGTCGCCGGACTGGGTACGGAGTACGACGGTGCCGCGCACGGCCTCGTCGATCCGGATGTCGCCCCGCGGGGTGCTGATCTCCGCGGGGCCGTTGAGCCGGCCGACCTCGACGTCGCCGTCGATCGCGGTGAGGCGGACACTCGCGGCCTCATCGATCTTGATCTGGCGGTACGCGCCCTCGAAGGCGACGTCGCCGAGGCGGCCGACGCCGCGAAGCTCGGAGCTGGCGGTCTTGGCCTCGATGCGGGAGCCGGCGGGCAGCTGGACGGTGACCTCCAGGGATCCGGAGGGGCCGAGGAGCTGGTTCTTGGGCTCGGGGGTGTGGATCCGCAGGACGCCGTCGGCGTAGGCGACCGCGGTCTGCTCGGCAGCCTGGACGTCGCGGCTCTTGCCAGGGTTGGCGGGCAGGACCTCGACGGTGGTGTCGGCACGGTCGGCGGCGATGAACTGGATGCGTCCGGCGGGGATGTCCAGGACGGCGGAGATCGGGGCGGGGGTGTCGAACTTCTGCATCGTGCTCTCCCGTACTCGTTCGTTGTTTCCGATACTGGAAACGCTACGTTGCTTTCCAAGAACCGGCAACGTGTTCGTTGCACGGAACGAGCGTTTACGCAGGTGAAGACGGGGAATTCGTTGCAACCGTCTCGCCCTTAACGCAACGGCAATCACCCTCGACATTGCAATGGGTGGGAAGTGAACGCTACAGTGGGGAGCAGGGACCACCACCGAAGGATCAGCAAGGAGATCGCGATGCCGGGAGGCAGGCTCACCCAGCAGGAACGCCAGCAGATCGCGCTGGGGCTGGCCGACAGCCTCCCCTACGCCGAGATCGCCCGACGGCTGGACCGTCCGACCTCGACGATCACGCGTGAGGTGATGCGCAACGGCGGCCCCACCGCCTACCGCGCCGACCTGGCCCACCGCGCCACCGAACGCCGCGCTCAGCGGCGCAGGCCAGTCTCCGCCCGAGGGCCGGAGTCAGTCCGCCAGCCACCCGGACGCAACGCCGAGGCCGTGACCGAGTACGAGGAGACGCTCACCACCGTCCTCATGGCCTCGGGCCTGCCCAAGATGATGGCCCGGGTGCTGACCTGCCTGTTCACCACCGACGCGGGCAGCCTCAGCGCATCCCAACTCGCCCAGCACCTCCAGGTCAGCCCGGCGTCCATCTCCAAGGCGATCTCCTACCTGGAGAGCCAGAGCCTCGTCCGCCGCGAACGCGACGAACGTCGCCGCGACCGCTACGTCGTCGACGACGAGCTCTTCTACCAGGCGACGATCGCCAGCGCGCGGTCCAACGACCAGCTCGTCGAAACCGCACGCCAGGGCGTCGCCATCCTCGGCCCCCACACCCCCGCCGCCACCCGCCTGGAGAACATCGCCCGCTTCCTCGACTTCATCAGCGAAAGCATCACCCGCGCCGCCGAACAGGCCCGCGCGGTCCTCCACACCAAGCCCGGACCAACCTCAACCGGCACCGCCCAGCCAAGTCCAGACCACGGATAGGCAGCCATCTCGACCGTTCCAGCCGGTCAGATCCGGCAGGTCGTCGACTCCGACCTCATCCCGCACCTCGATCTCGGGGGCGTCCACGACCACAGCATGCCAGGGCAGAACCACCTACGAACCCGGGCCGCCGCACGACCGGCAAGCCCTGGCCGGCCAGTGGATCCTCGGCAGGCGCGGCGCGAGTCACGCCGGCCACCGCGTGGTGCTTGAGCAGTCCCTACAGTGGCTGCATGTGGAGCCTGCTGAGCGACTTCGCCGCCGACATCACCGGCAGCGCGCTCGGCGCCACGATAGGTCGACTGTTCAGGGGAACCGACGGCGAGCGGGGCGTGGCCGCCGCGTATCGGGACCACTCGAAGCGAGGCCTCCGCGGGCGGTGGCGCCATGGCACCTACGCAGGAGCGACAGCGACCTTGCGTGGGTTCCTGGTCGATTGCGTTCGATACGGCGGACGCCGGTAGCTCTGGCAGACATCCGGATCGTGAGCGAACGAGACTTGAAACTGTGGGAGCACCTGCCCCTCAGTCCGGCGTTGAGAGTCCTGAACTGTCAAACCAGGAACGGCTCCGTGCAGCTGGCGGTGGACAGGGCCGACATCGTGTTCGTTCGTACGACTTGATGCCTCGACCGGGCACGGCTCAGATCAGTCGGCTCGTGTAACCCGCTTCGACCAGACGGCCGAACGCCACCCGTACCTCGTCCGGCATCTCCTGCGGGATCGCGAACCCGCGCTCCGCGTACACCTCGATCCGCTGCGTGTCGCCGACCAGCATGTCGACCACTTGTCGGGGGTCGCCCATGCCGCGCACGTAGTCGTCGATCTCCAACGGATTCGAGGCGCAGACGACCTCAACCTCCGGCCACACCAGCTTGCAGGTGGCGTACGCACGGCGTTGCTGGAACGGCCGCGACATGATCAGCGCCGACCGCACTGGGATCTCCCGCTCGGCCAGGAGTTGGCGCGAGTACTCCAGGTTCTCAGAAGTATTCCTGGCAAGCGGCTCGACGAGAATCGACTCCGCCGGCACGCCCTGCTCGACCGCGTACTCGCGATAGTGCACCGCTTCTCCGCGCGGGAACAGCTCGACGGTGGTCGGCGCGTTCGCACCGGTGAACACGATCCGGGGATACAGCCCCTCGTGGAACAGGCGTGCCGCGATCACCGCGACGCCGCGGTCATCGCTGCCCAGCCCGATCCCCACATCGCATGGCCGCAGTTGGTGGCGCATGTCGTGGTAGCGCCACAGCGTCTCCACGTCCGCCCGGATCGCATCGGGTATCGCTGGGGCGGCCCTCATGCCGCCAGCGTAGAGGCAACCGGGGCGGTCCGGCCGCTGACAACTCAGCTGTCCCGCAGGCGGTCAGCCAGGTCCGCGGCGAAGGCCTGTATCTGTTCCTCCGTGCTGGCCTGCCGGGGGTACGCCACGATGGCCACCACCAGGTTGCTCACCCGCATGGCCAAGGCTCGGCCCTCACTCACCCGGTACGCCTCATCACCCACGCCGGGCAGTGGCTGGGACTCGCTTACGGCCCGCCGCAGTTCCCGGCTGGCGGCATCCGGCGCATCCTGTCGGCCGGAGGTGACGATTACTTTGTAGTCGACCTCGATTTTGGGGGCCGAGACGTAGTCGGGATGACCCTGTGGAAGCAGGAGGTGGCAGCTGTTGGAGCTGGCCTGCTGCAGGGTATAGGTGGTGCCGAGCAGGTGCACGCTCGACTCGAGCGCCCCGCACGGCGGTGGCTCCGCACGGAATTGACCCTCGTCCTTGAAGCCGCCTCGCAGGTAGGTGAGCACAGCCGCGGCGGTCAGCAGGACCGCGACAACGGCTGTGACCAGAAACGGGTTCCGCCACCGGGGACGGCGGGATGCCGAGGGCGCTGGCTGCATCGCGTAGCCGGGCTGACTGTGCCCCGCCTGGGCATCTCCGACCTGCGGCTGGTGCTCGATGTGCATTGCGTGGAGCTTAGCGTCGTCCTGTCTGTCCGCAGTGGCGGCACGCGTCACTGCCCGGCGCCTCGTGCGACTGCCCGACGCCGCCGGGCCGCATCGGGCGCGGTTCCATGATCTACGCGACTCGTGCGCGACGCTGGTGCACGAACAGCGCGCGCCGATGGAGAAAATCCAGGACGTTCTCCAACGCCTGATCTGGCGATCATCAAAGAGGTCAGGGCCGGTCTCGGTGACCGGGCCTGATGGTGTTACTGGTGGTGCGCCGCCAGGGACTCGAACCCCGAACCCGCGGATTAAGAGTCCGCTGCTCTGCCAGTTGAGCTAGCGGCGCTCGCTGGAAGCGGAAAGGACATTAACACGGCTCCGATCGGACCGCTCCGGGGACCACCCTGCCCGGGTGGGTGGTGATCGACTCGGTGTGCGGCATGTTGTGGTCAAATCGTGCAACGAGACCACCCTTTGCCGCGCACGGAGTTGATCAACGGCCACGGGTGCACGGTCGAGCGAGGCCGCTCGACGCGCCACCTGGTGGCCCCAGGAAGTGGGGTGGGTGCTGCCGGGCGGCCATCGACATGGAAACGAAGAAGGCCCCAACCCGGCGTGAGACGCTGGGCCAAGGGCCTTGATCAAATGTGCGCCGCCAGGGACTCGAACCCCGAACCCGCGGATTAAGAGTCCGCTGCTCTGCCAGTTGAGCTAGCGGCGCTCGTTGGCAACGGGGAGAACACTAGCACGGCCCTTGACCGGGGTTCCAATCCGATCCCCGGCTCCCCTCTTCGGTCAAGCTTAACCGGCAAAACCCTCCAAATCTCCCCGCCGTCCGCTCGAAGGGCCCGGCGCGAGGGCGGCGATGCGGCACGATGTCCGCCAGGGACGCGAGAACGGGGTGGGGATGGGCAGGTTCGCGCGGGCCGGGGCGATGATGGGCGTCCTGGTCCTCACGGCGTCGCTGGCACTGACCGGGTGCGGGGACGACCAGAAGAAGCCGGCGTTCGTGGCCGGCGAGCAGCAGACTGACTCGACCGCCGGCACGCCCGCCGCGGACACCACCTCCGGCGCCGATCCTGGCACGACGGGCGGGCTGGCGCAGCCGGACGTCCAGCCGCTGCAGGTGAACCCGGCTGACGGCTCGAAGGGCCGGCCGGTCAGCACCGAGATCAGCGCGGTGATCCCCGGCGGCGGGACGGTTTCGAAGGTCGTCCTCACCGCCGCGGACGGCAAGACGGTGCCGGGCCGGATGCGCCGCGACGGATCGTCCTGGGTGCCGTCCGCCCCGCTGAAGTACGCGACCCGCTACACCGCCACGGTCAGTGGCACCGGCACGGACGGCCGGACCCACGAGGGCGCCAGCGCCTTCACCACGATGGCCAAGCCGAAGTCGATGATCGGTTCCGGGTTGTACATGTTCACCGGCAAGACGTACGGGGTGGCGATGCCGGTGGTGGCCGAGTTCTCGCCGGGCATCCCGAAGAAGGACCGGGCCGCGGTGCAGAAGCGGATGTTCGTGCAGACCGACCCGCCGCAGCCGGGCGCGTGGCACTGGGTCGCCAACGGCACCCAGGCGTACTACCGGGCGCCGGAGTACTGGAAGACGGGCACCACGATCACGGTACGGCTGGCGTTGGCCGGGATCCCGCTGAGCAACGGCCGGTACGGCAACGTCGACCGGAGCGCGACCGCGAAGATCGGTCGCGCGTTCGAGATGAAGGTCGACAACGCGACCAAGAAGATGAGCGTGTACGAGAACGGCGCGCTGATCCGCACGCTGCCGGTGAGTCTCGGCAAGAAGAGCACCCCCTCCTCCAGCGGCACCATGGTGGTGATGGAGAAGAAGGAGTCGACCGTCTTCGACACCCGGGACGAGCCGGACGCACGGAACCGGTACGTCACGAAGATCGATTTCGCCCAGCGGATCACCTGGGGTGGCGAGTACATCCACGCCGCGCCCTGGTCCGAGGGGGTGCAGGGCCGGCAGAACGTCTCGCACGGCTGCGTGAACGTGTCGATGGCGAACGGGCGGTGGCTGTTCGGCAAGACGCTGGTCGGCGACCCGATCACCGTCAAGGGCACCGAGCGGAAGCTGGAGCCCGGCAACGGCTGGACGGCGTGGAGCCTGAGCTGGTCGCAGTTCGTCGCGGGCAGCGCGCTGCCGGTCCCGGACGGCGGGGCCGAGCCGGCCTTCTAGACAGGCGTACCGTGGCTCGCACCGGCCGGGGCCGCCGGACCGGGCTGTCCGGCGCACTCCGGTGGCCAGGGCGGACGCGGGCCCCAGTCACGGAGCGCCGCAGTGTACGAAATCGTTACCTGCGGTCGGGGTGTTTCGATTCACTTCCGGCAACGGATATCAGTATCCGCGCGTCTGTAGGGGACGATGGGTTCGGAGCATCACAACTGTGGGGGAATCATGCGAGCTAGCCAGGACGAGCTGATCCGGCCCGGCGTCGCAAGGCGGGGCGGGCGCCGCCGGATGTTCGTGGCCGCGGTGCTCGTCGCCGCCGTGGCGCTGACGTCCGCCTGCACCAGCGGCAACAAGGACAAGGACGGCGACAAGCCGTCCAGCTGGCAGAGCGGCGAGAGCGCCCCGAAGGCGAGCGCCACCATCTCCGAGCCCGCGGCCGACGCGAAGGACGTGCCGGCCGCCACCGCCATCGCCTTCACCACCGAGGAGGCGGAGGAGACCACGGTCGAGCTGAAGGACGCCGCCGGCAAGGCCGTGCAGGGCCAGCTCGCGGCCGACGGGAAGAGCTGGCTCCCGGCCGGCGCCCTGGAGTACGGCAAGACGTACACCGCGACGGTGACCGCGACCGGCGACGACGGGAAGCCGGCGACGGCGACCAGCACCTTCACCACCATGGCCAAGCCCGCCAATCAGGTCAGGGTCAGCAGCTTCCTCGCCGACAACCAGGTCGTCGGCGTGGGCATGCCGCTGATCGTCAAGTTCAGCCGCGCCATCCCGCAGGACTACCGGGACGACGTGCAGCGCCGGATGACGGTCACCGCGAGTCCGGCCCAGGAGGGCATCTGGCGCTGGATCAGCCCCACCGAGGTGCACTACCGGCCGAAGGAGTTCTGGAAGGCCAACAGCACGGTGACGTACCGGGTGCAGGCGGGCGGGCTGCCGCTCGGGAACGGCTGGTACGGGCGCGCCGACCTGACCGTCGACATCAAGATCGGCCCGTCGTTCGTGATGACCGTCGAGAACAGCACCAAGCGGATGACGGTCACCAAGGACGGCAAGGCAATCAAGACGATCATGGTGAGCCTCGGCAAGAAGACCACCCCGTCGTCCAGCGGCACCATGGTGGTGATCGAGAAGAAGGAGCACACGGTCTTCGACACCATGGAGGAACTGGGCCCGGTGGATGGCTACCGCCAGCCCATCGACTACGCCCAGCGGCTCACCTGGGGCGGTGAGTTCATTCACGCGGCCCCCTGGTCCGAGGGGCAGCAGGGCCGACAGAACGTCTCGCACGGCTGCGTGAACGTCTCGATGAAGGACGGCGCCTGGCTCTTCGCGAACACCCGGATGGGTGACCCGATCACGGTGAAGGGCACCGAGCGCAAGCTCCAGAACGGCAACGGTTGGACCGACTGGAACATGACCTGGGACGAGTACATCAAGGGCAGCGCTGTGCCGTACGAGCCGCCGGCGCCGCCGGCCGAGGACGGCAGCGTGAGCACGGACCCGGACGCCACGGACGCGCCCACCCCCCGGCAGACCACCTGACCGGCGGCCAGACCGCGATCGAGCCCCCTCCACCGGAGGGGGCTCACGCGTTTCCGGGCCGAGAACGACGGAAGCCCCCTCCCGTGCGTTGATCTCCCCTACCTGCCCCCTAGAACGCGTCAGGCCCCCTCCGAGGAGGGGGCCTGACGTTGCTGTGGATAGATCCACTTACCGGGTGACTGATGGGAATTGAACCCACGACAACCGGGACCACAACCCGGTGCTCTGCCAACTGAGCTACAGCCACCATGCGCTCCGCGCCGGCCGGACCGGGCGGGGTGCGGACTAATAATAGCCACACCCGGGCCGCCCCCGTCCAGCGGGTTCCGGTCGGCCGCGCGGACGGCTCAGAGCTGGGCGGCGATGGCCTTGGCGCTCTCCACGTCCGGGCCGGGGAGCGGGACGAAGATGGTGCGCCGGTAGTACTCCAGCTCGCGGATGCTCTCCCGGATGTCGGCGAGGGCCCGGTGGGCCAGCCCCTTCTGCGGTTGCCCGAAATACACCCTGGGGTACCAGCGCCGGCAGAGCTCCTTGATCGAGGAGACGTCGATCATCCGGTAGTGCAGGTGCGCGTCGAGGCGGGGCATGTCCCGGGCGATGAAGCCCCGGTCGGTGGCGATCGAGTTGCCGCAGAGCGGCGCGCTGCGGACGTCCTTGACGTACGTGCTGACGTAGTCGAGCACCATGTCCTCGGCCTCGGCGAGGGTGACCGTGGAACGGCGTACCTCCTCGGTGAGGCCGGACTTGTGGTGCATGGTGCGCACGATCTCCGGCATGCCGTCCAGCGCCGCGTCGTCGGCGTGGATGACCACGTCCACGCCCTCCCCGAGCACGTTCAGGTCGGGGTCGGTGACGAGCGCGGCGACCTCGATCAGGGCGTCGCGGCCAAGGTCCAACCCGGTCATCTCACAGTCGATCCAGACGAGAAGATCAGCCACCGGACCAGACTACGCGCCACCGACCTGCCCGTGCCTGGAGCACCCGGGGGAGCTGGACCGCTAGTGTTTCTGCGTGCCAGCCGAACCCGTCGCGCCGCCCGCCGCCACCGAGGACGATCCGGGCGGGCGTACGGTGCGTCGGCTTGTCACGGTGGTGGCCCTCGTGGCGGTGCTGCCGGTGCTGTACCACCCGAACCTCGGTCACGACTTCTTCGACCTGAAGATCTACATGCGGGCGATGGACTGGTGGGCGGCCGGCAACCCGCTGTACGACTACGTCCAGCCGGACCGGGTGCAGGGGGCGCTCTACTTCACCTACCCGCCGTTCGCGGCGCTGCTGCTGCGGCCGTTCGCCCTGCTGCCGCTCGGCGTCACGGTGGCGATCTTCACGGTGCTGACCGTGCTCGGCGTGGTGGTGACGACGATCTGGCTGGTGACGCCGGTGGTGCGGCGGCACCACCTGCCCCGGCTGTTCGCGCTCGCGGTGGCCGTCCTGCTGGTCTTCGCCGCGGAGAGCACCCGGGAGACGATCACCTTCGGCCAGATCAACATGCTGCTGGTGGTGCTGATCCTGGCGGACCTGCTCTTCGCCGTACCCGGGGAGCGGGGCTGGGCCGGGGTGGGCGTGGGGCTGGCGACGGCGCTGAAGCTCTATCCGGGCATCTTCATCGTCTATCTGCTGGCCGCCCGGCGCTGGCGGGCCGCGCTGGTCGCCTCGGCGACCGCGGCGCTGGCCACCCTGCTGGCCGCGGCCGTCGCGCCCCGCGACTCGTGGCGGTTCTGGACCCACGAGCTGTGGGCGACCGACCGGGTGGGCCGCACCGACTACACCGGCAACCAGTCGTTGTTCGGCCTGCTCAGCCGGTTCACCGCGCCGGAGAAACCGAGTCAGCTGCCCTGGCTGTTGCTGGTCGTGGTGGTCGCCGGGTACGGGCTGTGGCGGGCCGCCCGCGTGGCGCGGGCCGGCGACGCGCTCGCCGGGCTCACCCTGACCGGCCTGGTCGGCGGGCTGGTCAGCCCGATCACCTGGACCCACCACGTGTACTGGTTCGTTCCCGCGGTGGTGGTGCTGGTCGACGCCGCTCTCGACGAGCGGCGGGACACGGTGGCGAGTGCCCGGCGGCGCCGCTGGCTGTTCGCGCTGGCGGCCGGCACCGCCTTCGTGAGCATCTACGGGGTGGTCACCTTCCTGGACTGGGGGGTCGCCCCGGTACATACCGACAACGTCGGCGAGTTCGTCGCCCGCAACGCGTACGTGCTGCTCAGCCTGTTGTTGCTGGTGACGCTGCCGGCCCGGCGGCGGGACCGGGCGGAGCAGCGGGCCAGACCCTGAAAGTTGCACCAAATGGACAGATCTCGCGACCGGTTGAGTTTGGCGCTAATCTGCTCACAACTACCTCAATTTTCTCCCAGGTAGCACCGAATTCCCCCGGTGACGGTGGCCCTACGCGTCGGCAGCGCGGAGGGCCACCCGCCGTTCCGGCCCGGGATCAGGCGTCGGTGGGACCGTCCCCCGGCCGGGGCGTCCCCGGCGTCGAGGCGGGCGGCCAGGACCAGTCGCGGCCGGCCGGCAGGTCCGCGAGGGTCTCCGGGCGCAGGCTCGGCACCGGTTCGAGCGCCGGCCGGGGCCGTGCGGCCGGTGACGCCGCTCCGACGGAGACCAGTTGCCGCTCGGGCAGCGCGCACGGCTCCGCGCGGCTGCCCAGCCCGCTGAGCGAGGTGACCCCGAGCCGCCCGGCGAGCACCGGGACCTGGTCGGGCTCGACCACGAAGACGACCTCGCGCGGGCGGACCGGGCGCAGTAGCAGCGCCACGGCGAGGACCACCAGCAGCACCCCGCCGGCGAGCAGCGCCCACGCCATCCCGGGAAGCCAGTCGGCTCGCACCTCGGCGCGCAGGTCCAGGGTCAGGTCGGCGTGGCCGTCCGGGCGCATCACCACCAGGCTCAACGACCGGTCGGCCAGCTCGGCCGGGGCCCACTCCAGGGCGCCGGTCCCCTCGCGTACCCAGAAGCTCTGGTCGTGCGGGGCGGTGGCGTCGACGCCGGCGGCGGCCGGGCCGGCGGGTTCCAGGCGGACCGGCAACGGGCCGCGGGCCAGCGCGACCCGGCTCACCGCGGCGTGCGGGACGTCCCGGAGCCAGCGTTCGACCTGATCGGTCGGGGCCAGGCCGAGGAAGGCCGGGCCGTCGGGGGTACGGGCGGCCAGCCGCAGGCGGGCCAGCCCGGTGCGGGCGAACGGCGCCTCCGCGCGGAGCAGGTCGTCGACATCGGTGACCACGACGGCCTGGCCGGGGGTGCGGATCGTCTCGACGCGGGCGCCAAAGCCGCCGTTCGGGTCGGCGTGCCGGGCCGCGGCCCAGAGCACGGCCCCCACCAGCAGCGCCGAAATCCCTGTCGCCAACAACAGCATGCCGGCGATCGTGCGCACGAACCGCATTCGCGTCTTCCCCTCGGTAGCCAAATACCCGGCCGACCTTACCGACACGAACCGCGCAATCGCCGGATATCCACGGCAAGCGCCCAAAGGACCGCGGAAAGCCTGCCGGCCCGCCGGATCTTCCGGCGGGCCGGCAGCAGCGACGCAGGTCAGGGCTTCGGCGTGGACTCCCGGCGGGTACGCAGAAAGGCCAGCCCGCCGAGGACCAGACCGGCCAGACCGGCGACCAGACCGGCCACGCCGAGGGCGCTGCCGGCGCCCCCGTCGGAGTCGTCGTCACCGCCGGCCGCAGCGACCGCCGAGGCGTTCGCGGCTGGCGCCGCGGACGCCGACGCGGCGGTCAGGGTGAGCACCGGGGCCGGGTTCTCCGGCTCCTCCCCGCCCGGCGTCGGCTCCTCGATCCACCGGGACACGTTGCCGTCGGAGTACGTCTGGAGCACCTTGAACACCATCTGGTCGACCTGTGGCAGCGGCCCCATCGACACCGGGAACTCCTGGAACTCGCCCGGCTTGACCCCGGCGTTCGCGGACGCGGTCCAGGTCAGCTTGGACACCGCCTCGGTGAGCTGACTGCCGTGCACCTCGACCGGCGGGTCGACCTTGCGCTTCTCCACCTGCACCGTCCACCCGGGCACCGGCATGGTCGAGACCGAGCCGACCGGCGCGTTCTCCGGCAGCACCACCTCGACCTTGACGGTGGACGCCGTGTCGCTCTCGTTCGGCACCCGGAGGGCGAAGCGGCCGTAGCCGCCCTGGCTGGCCTCCTTCGGGTTGATCGTGACGTGCGCCGAGGCCGGACCGGCCAGGCCGAGCACGGCCGTGGCGACGGCGGCCAGGGTGAGCGTGGCGACGGCGGCGGGACGCCGGAGACGGATCATGGGTGACTTGCCTTCCGTTACTTGATCGGCACGGTGGCGGTCACCGTGGCCTGGTCGATGTCAGACGTGCGGAGGGTGAAACGGAGCTGCCACTGCCCCGCCGCGGGGAGGCTGATCTCCCCGTAGGCGTGGTTGTCGGTCAGCCCCAGCAGCGGGATGTCGATCGGCTCGATCCCGGCCGACGGCAGCGCCGCGGTCGCCTTCCACTCCTTCACCGGCTGCGGCCGGTTGTCCGGCGTGTACGCGTACAGGTGGATCGAGTTGCTGCCGCGCTCGGCCGGGTCCAGCTCCACCTGGAGCGAGTAGAGCGGGCTGGTCAACGTGCTGGAGAAGTAGCCGGCGGACTCACCGGCGACGTTGGTGGCGGCGGTACGGGCCGGGGTGGTCTGCACCAGGGTGGCCGTGACGCCGAGCACCACCGCGGTGATCGCCAGCTCGGCCACCACCGCCCGGCGCATCGCACCTGGACGGCCCGCGGCGGTCCGCCGTCGCACCAACGCCCTAGAGTACGCGGCCACCCCGACCACCAGCGCGAACAGCCCGATCTTGGCGAGCAGCAGCTGCCCGTACGTGGTGTCGACCAGGGCCGCCGGGGTGGCCACCTCGATCAGCGCCTGCACGGTGCCGGCGAGTAGCAGCGCGGACACCGCCAGGGTCGCCCAGCGGGACCAGATCGGCAGGATCGCGTCCAGCTCCCGCTCGTCGGCCCGGCGCAGCAGGAAGGCCGCGAGCATCACCAGGCCGCCCAGCCAGACGGCCATGCTGCCCAGGTGCACCGCGTCCACCACCACCGAGACCGCCGGGGCGGGCGAGGCCGCCGGGTGGCCGGCCAGCGGCCAGGTGAACAGCGTCGCCCCGCCGAGGACGGCCAGGATGATCCCGTCGGTGCGGCCGATCGGCCCGGCGAAGAGCGGCCGGAGCAGGAACGCCGCCGCGGCGAGCAGGCCGAGCCGGACCAGGTGCGCGGTGCCGTACGCGCTGCCCAGCACGTCACCGAAGCCGGAGCCGGTCACGTCGAACAGGCCGCCCCCGGCGGTGTAGGGCACCTGCAGCCACAGCTCGGCGAGGGTGGCGACGACCAGCAGGCCCAGCCCCGACCAGGCCAGCCGGCCCGGCCCGCGCCGGGACAGCCGACGCGGCCAGAGCGCGGCCAGCACCAGGGCCGGGCCGACCAGCAGCAGCAGGCCCAGGTAGCCGGCGTACTTGGCCACCTTCACCGCGTTCTCCACCACCGGGTTCGCGCGGTTGTCCGTACCCGAGTCGGTCGGCGGCGTCGACGGCGCGCCGACCGAGTAGGTGAACGCTCCGGAGACCGGGTGGCTGTCGGCGGAGATCACCCGGTAGCTCACCAGGTAGGTGCCGCGCGCGCCGGAGGAGTCGACCGGGATGGTCACCACCGTGCCGTTGAACGTCGGCTCACCCCGGTCGGCCCGCGACCCGTCGGGAGCGATCACCCGGATCTTGTCGGGGACCTTGCGTACCCCCTCGCTGAAGGTCAGCACCACCTCGGCCGGCGCGTTGGGCACCACGGCGGAGGCGGTCGGGCTGGTGCTCACCAGCACCGCATGGGCGCTGGCCGGGGTCGCCGGGGCGAGCAGCAGGGCGACGAGGGTGACCAGCAGGCCGGCGACAGTCCCCCACCGGGCGGCCCAGCGACGGTCGGCGGCGGCCACGGGCCGGCGGCGTACGGCAGCAGTCATGACCATCATGCTTCCCGACGGCCGACGGATCGGCGAGCCTGGCTCATCCGCGGCCCGCGGCGAGGGCCGACCGCGCCTCGCGTACGTCGTCGCACGTCATGAAAGGGGTAGTCGGGGAGCGGGCGGGAAAAGTTCCCGGCGTGGGCGGGACCATAGAAAGGGCCGAAGGACCCTGCCCCGCCCGGGTACGCCGCGTAACCTCGTCTGTCGTGATCCCCGTGCCGCGCGACACCTCCGCCGACCCCGGTCCGGCGGGGCACGACGCCGCCCGGGATCCGGCCACGCGTACCTGGCTGCTCGGCCTGTCGTACGCAGAGGCCGCCGCCGTGGAGGGTGTGCCGGTGGGCACCATCAGCTCCCGCGTCGCCCGGACCCGTGACGAGCTGATCGACGCCGTCGACAACGCGCTGGCCGGATGACGGTGGAACTTCTCTCGGATCCGGGGCGACCAATGACCGTGACAGCACCGAGTGCCCGGGCTGCCCGCTGGGCCGTCCTCCGCCCCTGGCTCGGCGTGGCCGCCCGGCTCGGCCTGGCCGCCGTCTGGTTGTTCGCCGGCGCGAGCAAGGTCGGCGACCTGGCCGCCTCCGGTCGGGCGGTCAACGCCTACCAGGTGATGCCGTACGACCTGGCGACCGCGATCGGCGCCGCGCTGCCCTTCGTGGAGCTGGCGCTCGGCGTGCTCCTGATCGTCGGGCTGGCCACCCGACTGGTCGCCGGCGTCTCCGCGGCACTGCTGGTGATCTTCATCACCGGTATCGCCTCCGCCTGGGCCCGTGGCCTGGCCATCGACTGCGGGTGCTTCGGCAGTGGCGGCCAGCTCGCCGCCGGCCAGGCCCCGAGCTACCTCCCGGAGCTCCTCCGGGACCTGGGATTCCTGGTACTGGCCGGGTTCCTGCTGATCTGGCCCCGCACCCCGTTCGGACTGGACGGCTGGCTGGCGGGCGAACCACCCGTGGAGGGCAACGATGAGTAGTCGTAAGGGGCGGAAGGACGCGGCCCGGGTGGTACGCGAGCAGATCGCCCGGGAGAAGCGGCGCACCCGCACCATCATCACGTCGATCGCCGCGGTGGCGCTGCTGGTGATCGCCGGGCTGATCGGTTGGGCCGTCTACTCCAGCCAGAAGTCGAAGACCTTCACCGCCCCGCCCAACGCCAACCACGAGGGCACCGGCATCGTCCTCGGCAACGGCCCGGTCAACATCGACCTCTACGAGGACTACCTCTGCCCGGCCTGCAAGCAGTTCCAGGACACCAGCGGCGCGACCATCACCCAGCTGATCAACGAGAACAAGGTGCGGGTGGTCTTCCACCCGGTCGCCTTCCTCAACCGCTTCTCCACCACCGAGTACTCCACCCGCGCCTCGGCCGCCTCCGGCTGCGCCGCCAACGGCGCCCGGTTCAAGGAGTTCACCGACGCGCTCTTCGCGAAGCAGCCGCCGGAGAACAGCCCCGGGCTGAGCGACGCCGAGCTGATCGACATCGGCGCGAGCGTCGGGGTGAACCGGGACGACTTCAGCTCCTGCGTCAAGGACGGCACCTACAAGTCGTGGACCTCGCACGTCACCGACGACGCCAGCCGGGCGGGAGTCACCGGCACCCCGACCATCAAGATCAACGGAAAGGAACTCGAGGACCGCAGCCCCGAAGGACTCAAGGCGGCGGTGGAGGCGGCCGGCAAGTGATCCTGGCACCACTGCGACGGGCGGGGCTGGTGGCCACCGCCACGCTCGCCGCCCTCCTCGGACTCGCCACGCCGGCCGCCGCGCACGGCGCGGACGCCCCCGACGGCACCGACTACCGGGCCGAGGTCACCGCGACCAGCCCCGCCCGACCCGGCCTCACCGCCCGGATGGTCGAGGCGGGGGCCCGGCTGGAGCTGACCAACCGCACCGGGCGGGACGTCGAGGTGATGGGCTACTCCGGGGAGCCGTACCTGCGGATCGGACCCGGCGGGGTGTACGAGAACACCCGCTCCCCCGCCACGTACCTGAACCGGACCATCGCCGGCGACACCCAGCTGCCGCCGGAGGCCGACCCGGCGGCCCCGCCGGTCTGGCGGCGGGTCGCGGACGGGCCGTCGGCCCGCTGGCACGACCAGCGGACGCTCTGGCTGGAGTCGACGCCGCCGCAGGTGAGCGCCGGCCCGACCCGGCAGCAGCGGATCCGCGACTGGGTGGTGCCGCTGCGCGCCGGCGACGAGACGATCGAGGTACGCGGCACCCTCGACTGGCTGCCGCCACCGGACGCGTACCCTTGGTGGGTGGCCGCGACGCTCGGGTTCCTGGTCATCGGCGCGGCCGGGCTGGTCCCGGGCTGCACCGCGCCCGGGGTACGCGCGCTGCGCGCGGTCGGCGCCCTGCTCGCCCTCGGCGGTGCGGCCACGGTGGCGTTCACCGTGGGCCGGATGCTGGACGCCGGCGCCGAGGGGGTCGGCGGGGTGTTGCTCGGGCTGCTCGGCGCGCAGGTGTGGACGCTGCTGACCGGGCTGGGCGCGATCGCCGCCGGTGGCTACGCGCTGGCCCGCCGGGGGGCCGCCGACTTCGCGCTCGCCCTGGCCGGGGCCTGCCTGACCCTCTTCGCCGGGCTGTCGAACCTGGCCGTGCTGTCCCGCTCGGTGGTCCCGATGGCGGGGCCGGCGGTCCTCGCCCGGATCACGGTGGCGTTGGTGCTGGCCACCGGGGCCGGTGCGGTCGCCGCCGGCGTCCTACGCCTGCACGCCGCCGCACGCGCTGCCTCAGCCTCGGGAAAGATCCGCACGACTTCCGGGAAGGTGCTGCCTCCCGCGCCGGTGAGCCAGCAAGTTCCTTGACGTTGTCCAGATCTTGAGCTCTCAGGAGCGCGCGGTGGCGCGGGGGTCGAATCCGTAGGGGAGTTCCAGGCGGTGCTTCGCCAGCAGGGGCTGGTCAGTGAGGACGTCCACGGTGGGGGCGTCGGCGACCACCCGGCCGGCGTCCAGGATCACCGACCGCTCGCAGAGCTCCGCCGCGTACGGCAGGTCATGGGTGACCATCAGCAGGGTCACCGGCAGGGCCCGCAGGATCTCGGCCAGCTCCCGCCGGGCCGCCGGGTCGAGGTTGGACGACGGCTCGTCCAGAACCAGGATCTCCGGGTGCATGGCGAGCACGGTGGCCACCGCAACCCGGCGGCGCTGGCCGAAGGAGAGATGGTGGGGCGCCCGGTCCCGGTGCTCGCCCATCCCCACGGCGGCCAGGGCCTCGTCGACCCGAGCGGCCAGCTCCGCCCCGCGCAGCCCCAGGTTGGCCGGCCCGAACGCGACGTCCTCGGCGACGGTGGGCAGGAAGAGCTGGTCGTCCGGGTCCTGGAAGACGATGCCCACCCGGCGCCGGATCTCGGCGAGGGTGGTCCGGTCCCGGCCGACCGTCAGGCCGCCGACGCTGACCGTGCCCTCGGTCGGGGTGAGGATGCCGTTGAGGTGCAGCACCAGTGTGGTCTTGCCCGCGCCGTTCGGCCCGAGCAGGGCGACCCGGTCGCCGCGCGGCACGGTCAGGTCCACCCCGTGCAGGGCGACGTGACCGTCCGGGTACGCGTACCGGACGCCGCGTACGTCCAGGGAGGGAGGTGTCGGCACGTCCCCGATCATGTCAGGACGACCGCGACGGCGGCGATGGTGGCCGCGGCCACCGGCACGGTCGCGGCGGCCGCCCACTGCCCGGCGGTGGCCGCACCCGCGCCCTGCCACACCGCCGGCATCCTCCCGTCGTAGCCGCGGGAGACCATCGCCAGATAGACCCGCTCGCCACGCTCGAAGGCACGCAGGAAGAGCGCGCCGACGCCCGCGGCGAAGCCGCGCAACTGCCACAGGAAACGGGGATCGTCGCCCCTGGACACCCGGGCCACCCGCATCCGCCGGGCCTCGCCCACCAGCACCTCCAGGTAGCGCAGCATGAAGGTGGCGATCTGGGTGAGCAGCTGCGGGCAGCGCAGCCGGTCCAGGCCGACGATCAGGTCCCGCGTCGCCGTGGTCGCCGCCAGCAGGAGCGACGCCAGTACGCCGAGGGTGCCCTTGGCCAGGATGTTCCACCCGCCGTACAGGCCGTCCACGGACAGGCTCGCCCCGGCCACCTCGACCCGCTCCCCGGTGCCCAGGAACGGCAGCACGAACGCGAAGAGCACGAACGGCAGCTCGATCAGCGCCCGGCTGAGCAGCCAGCCGGCTCCGACCCGGGCCAGCGCCGCCACGGCGGCGACCAGCAGGGCGTACCCGGCGAAGGCCCAGTACGCCTCCCGGGGGGTGGCGACCACCGCGACGGTGAAGAGCACCATCGCGGTGATCTTCACCTCGGGCGCGAGGCGGTGCACCGGGGAGGTGGACTCGCGGTAGAGCACGTGGCCGTGCCCGGCGCCCATGGCCGCGTACCTCAGCGGGTGCCGGCGGCGTCTTCGGCCGCCAGCCGCGTCGAGTCGCCGCCGGCCCGGCCGGTCGGGTTGTCGCCGCTCGGACCGCGGCGGCGGGCCAGCCAGAACAGGCCGCCGCCCAGGGCGAAGGTGAGCAGCACGCCGATCACGCCGGAGAGACCGGTGGAGAGGAAGCCGTTCGTCACGCCGCGGACGCCGTAGTCGGCCAGCGGGCTGTCGCCCAGCTCGTGCTTTCCTGCCTGCTGGGCCGGGCAGCTGCCGCCGGTGATCTCGTCATCGGCGTTCACCGTGCAGCCCTTCAGCAGCGACGAGTCCAGTCCGTCGGGGTGCGGCGAGGCGTAGTTGCTGACCACGCCGGCGAGCAGCAGGGCGACCAGCAGGCCGCCGAGGAGGAAGGGCCAGGGACGCTTGCTCATCGGGCACCTCCGGCGACCGGGACGGCGGGAGCCGGCGTGGCCGGCTTCAGTGCGCGCAGCGCATATACCAGGTCGGGGCGGACCTTGGCGACGGTGACCACGGTGGTCGCGGTGATCAGGCCCTCACCGATGCCGATCAGCAGGTGGAAGCCGGCCACCGTGCCGGCCAACCCGGCCAGGTTGCCGCCCAGGTCGGTGGTGCCGCCCAGCCAGTACTCCAGGACGAAGCCCTGGCTGGCGACCAGCACGCTGACCAGCGCGGAGACGAAGGCGGTCACGGCGAGGCCGCCCGAGGTACGCGGCAGCACCCGCAGCAGCAGCGCGATCAACAGGTAGCCGACGGCGGTGCCGAGGATGGCCATGTTGGTGATGTTGAGGCCGAGCATGGCCACCCCGCCGTCGCCGAAGACCAGCGCCTGCACGACCAGGACCACGGCGACGCAGAGCGCGCCGACCCACGGGCCGACCAGCAGCGCGGCGAGGGCGCCACCGAGCAGGTGGCCACTGACCCCGGCGGTGACGATCGGGAAGTTGAGCATCTGCACGGCGAAGATGAACGCGGCCACCAGACCGGCCATCGGCGCCAGCCGGTCGTCTAGGTCGCGGCGCCCGCGCAGCACGCAGAAGGTGAGCACAGCGACCGCGAGCACCGCGAAGATCGCGGCGATGGGACCGTTGATGATCCCATTCGAGATGTGCATCGCCAGGGTTTCCACGCCACCTCCCGGGGCCCGGCGGGGCGGTCCACGCCGTCACCGCTGAGCTTATTTGTGGCCGACCACTGTTGCCAATATATTGCAACAAGCCATGGTGATCATCACGCGGTGGCGCGTCGCCGCCACGCCCGGGCGGCACACCGGCGGTATCGTCTCCGCCATGACCGACCGCCTCAGCCCCGGCGACCCCGCCCCCGAGTTCACCCTCCCGACCGACAGCGACGGGACGCTCTCCCTCGCCGACCTGCGCGGCCGCAAGGTCATCCTGTACGCGTATCCGGCCGCCATGACGCCCGGCTGCACCAAGCAGGCCTGCGACTTCCGGGACTCGCTCGCCTCGCTCCAGGCCGCGGGCTACGAGGTGGTCGGCATCTCCCCCGACAAGCCCGCGAAGCTGGCCAAGTTCCGCGAGCGGGACGCCGTCACCTTCCCGCTGGTCGCCGACACCGACAAGGCTGTGCTGACCGCGTACGGCGCGTACGGCGAGAAGCAGATGTACGGCCGGACCGTGACCGGGGTGATCCGCTCCACCTTCGTCATCGACGAGGACGGGAAGATCGAACGGGCGCTCTACAACGTCCGGGCCACCGGGCACGTCGCGAAGCTGCGCCGCGACCTCGGCCTGGACTGAGGTTGTCGCAGGGGGCGGCCAGGGTCCGAGCGTGGCCCCGCCACGAGCCGGTGTGGAGAATTCCGCGGCGGACCGGACTTCACACCGTCTCGACGCGACGCTCTAAACTCATCGGGTCGGCGGGAGTGGCGGAACGGCAGACGCGCAGGCCTTAGGTGCCTGTGTCCGAGAGGACGTGGGGGTTCGAAACCCCCCTCCCGCACCAGCGACGGTGTCGTGAAGGTCACGAGGGCGGGTTCGTACCGCGCCATTCGCGCAGGATGGCCGGCGTGAACCTGCGCTTCGTCATCGACCCCGTGCTCACCCCCGAGCTGCGCGAGCAGATCGTCGCCCTCTGGGTGGACGTCACCAACGCCGGCGGCGCGGTGGGCTTCGTCGCCCCGGTCACCGCAGCCGAGGTCCGTCCCGTCGCCGAGGAGACCTTCGCCGGCCTCGCCGACGGGCTGGACCGGCTGCTGGTCGGCTACGAAGAAGACCGACCGGTCGCCTTCCTGGTCATCGCCGACAACCGGTTCAACCTGCAGGCACACTGGCGGCCACTCAAGCGGGTGATGGTGCACCCGGACACCCAGGGCCGTGGGTACGGGGCGGCGCTGATGCGCGAGGCCGAGCGGATCGGCCACGAGCTGGGCCTGGAGGCGTTGCAGGTGACGGTCCGGGACGGCCAGGGATTGGGCGCGTTCTACGGCCCGCTCGGCTATCGGGAGGTCGGTAGGCTGCCCGCCGCGCTGCGCCTGGCTCCCGGTGACGACCGGGACGAGGTCTTCATGTGGCTCGACCTGAACGGCCGCGGCGCGGCCTGACCGCACCGGCCGTCCCGGCCCAGGGATCTCGGCGTGCCGGCTCACCAGGCCACGCCGATCCCGTCGCCCGGATACCAGTGCCCGGCCGGGGTCTCCCGGTACGCGAGGAAGCGGCGGCCGGCCCGCTCGGCGTGCTCGGCGAGCACGTTGGTGACGGTGGCGTTGTCGGTGAGCAGCATCGCCCCTGCGGCGAGCTTCGCCTCGACCGCGTCGAACTCGTTCTTCTCGTGGCCCCGGCTGTGGTCGCTGTCATGCAGGAAGATGTCGACCGGGCGGTCCAGCGCGCGGATCGAGGCGATGGAGTCCCCGATGACCAGGTCGACCACATCGGCCCACGGGGTGGCACGGGCGAGGTAGCCGGCCTCGGGATTGATGTCGAGCGAGGTGAGCCGGCCGGGGTGCCCCTCGGCGGTGTTGCGCAGCAGGGCGGCGGCCAGGACGCAGCTGCCGAGCCCCTTGTCCACGCCGGTCTCGACGACGTGTGCCGGCCGGCGGGCGCGGACCATGGCGTACCAGCCGATCCGGCGGGCGTAGCGGACCTGCCGGTCGGCCAGGCCACGCCGGGCCGAGGCGGCGGTGGCGGCCTCGATGTGCCCGCGAAGCGTGTCGTCGCCCTCCAACTCGGCGAACCAGCCCCGCACCTGCCCGACCGGCACCTCGCACACCACGCTGACGAACCAGGCCAGCTGCTGCTTACTCAGCTTGGTCAGGTCGTACGTGTAGTTGTGATGTTCCCGGGAGGTGAACAGCCAACGGGCTGAGGCGCCCAGCAGCCTGCTGTCGTACCGGGCGACCCGAGCCAGCCGCGTCGGGAAGGCGGCGACCGGTGCCAGGCGGGTACGGGCGATGGCCCGACGGAGCTTCGTTGCGTCCACGAGAGCGGTTTTACCAGGTCAGGCGGTGGCCGGCGGGAGAAATGTTGTTTACCGTCCGGCGGGCGGTGCCGGGGCCCGCGCGACCGTACTCGAATAAGTAGCATCGTCCCATGTCGGATCGCCAGCAGATCGCCGAGCCGGGAGCAGTGCGGCCGGAGTCCGTACCGTCCGCACTGGACGATGTCGCCCCGGTGCCACCACGCCGTCGCCGAGGGCGCCGGATCGCCCTGATCGTGCTGCTGGTGATTGCCTTGATCGGCGTGGGTGGCGCCGGCGCGGCGGCTTTCTACCTGCGCTCGGTGGAGTCCACGATCGAGCGGGTGGACGCCTTCACGGACGTGCCCGAGCAGGCCCGTCCGCCGGTGGTGGTCAAGGACGCGTTGAACATCATGATCCTGGGTAGCGACTCCCGTGACCCGGAGAGCAGCGGGGGTTCCCGCAGTGACACGATCATCCTGGCCCACCTGCCGCAGGACCGGTCGAGCGCCCAGCTGATCTCGATTCCGCGCGACACCTGGCTACACGTGCCGCGCTCGAAAAACGGCCAGCACGGTGATCGGGACGCCAAGATCAACGCGGCGTTCGCGTGGGGCGGTGTGCCGCTGATGGTGCAGACCGTGGAGAACTTCACCGGGGTCCGGATCGACCACGTGACGATGGTGGACTTCGCCGGGTTCAAGGAGATCGTCGAGGCCCTCGGCGGCATCGAGATCGACGTCGAGAAGAGCTTCACCTCGACCCACTCACTCAACCCGGACAGCAGGCGGACGTTCCGCCAGGGGCGGCAGACCCTCGACGGGGCCGCCGCGCTGGACTACGCCCGGGAGCGCTACGCCTTCGCCGACGGGGACTTCGCCCGGATCCGACACCAGCAGCAGGTGATCAAGGCGATCCTCGACAAGGCCGCCTCCGGCGGCACGCTGTCGAACCCGGCGAAGCTCAACGCCTTCGTCAAGGCGACCAGCAACGCGGTGTCCGTGGACAAGTCGCTGTCCATCCTGGACTTCGCCACCGAGCTTCGGCATCTGCGCAGCGGCAACCTGAGCTTCTTCACCTGCCCGACGAAGGGCACCGGCCGGGTCGGCGACCAAAGTGTCGTCTTCGCCGACAAGGCCAAGGCGAAGGTACTCTTCGACGCCGTACGCCGCGACTCGGTCGCCGATGTGCTTCAGGCCGGCCAGTAGGGGACCGACGGATCGGCGGGGCTCCAGGTCCCGCCCCAGCCGCCTACCGCAGCATGTCGTCGACATGGAATCATCGGTCGCGGCCGCAGCTGGGCGTCCACTGCGGTAACGGGGTGCGGGTGCCGTGGGCAGTGGCACCCGCTGTCGGGGAGGAAAGCACATGGCCCAAGAGGATGCCGCCCACGAACGGAGATTCGGGGGAGTCTCGCGACGGGCGGCGCTGCTTCGCGGTGGGGCCATCACCGCGGGAGTGGGCTCCACGGTCCTGGTCGGTGCGGCCGCCAGCAACCTCTTCTCGGACGGAGCCAGCGGGTCCGTCATCGACGTCAAAGAACACGGCGCCGTCGGGGACGGCGAGACCGACGACACCAAATCCCTCCAGAAGGCCATCGACGCCGCGCGTGGGACCGGCGGCATCGTCTTCTTCCCACCGGGCACATACCTCACCCGCACGCTGACCCTGTACTCACGGGTTCACCTCAGGGGCTCCGGCGGCGACGCGACGACACTCAAGCTCCGCGCGGGCGCGAACTCGGCGGTCATCGAATCGGACGGCTACGCCAAGCTGGCCGGCACCCGCTCGGACGACGGCATCACCCTGTTCAGTGTGCGCGACCTCGCCGTGGACGGGAACAAGCAGCAGAACCCGCACGGCGGGTACGGCCTTCGGATCTACGGCTACGGCTACGAGCTGACCGAGGTGATCGTCTTCAACTGCCGCAACGACGGGGTCGTCAGCGAATGGGGACCGACCGCCGCGCTGCCGACCGGCCAGCAGATGGAGTCACGCCTGTCGGCGGTGCGCGCACGCGAGAACGACGGGCACGGTTTCCACTTCGCCGGTCCGCACGACTCCCTGTTCCTCAACTGCCTGGCCTCCCAGAACGGCGGAGCCGGGTTCCGGCTCGCCGGGGAGTCCCACGGGACGTTCATGGTGAACTGCCACGCCTGGGGCCTCCGCCAGGACCTCTCCTTCGACCTGGCCGCCCCGGCCCTCGGTTGCGTCAACTGCTACGCCGACCTCAACGGGGGCGTCGGGGTACGCATCTCCCGCAACGACTGCCGCTGGATGTCCGGCTTCGTGCTGGGTTACAACCACCCGCAGGAGATCGGGGTGCAGTTCGCCCCCGCTACCCAGGCCGACGAGCCGGCCGGCTGTGTCGTGGACACCCGGATCGTGAACTGCGGCACCGCGGCCGTCGACTTCGGCGGCGACCGTGGCGCGTCCATCGTCCGGGCCAGCGTCTGGCAGCCCGGTGCCGCGGACGAGCAAGGACGGCACATCCCCGGATCGGGTCGCGGCTGGATGGGCAAGCCGGCCCGTACGACCCAGGTTGAGATCATCCAGGAGTTGGGGAATCCGGAGAAGAACCTCGTCGTCAGCCCCGCCTTCGACCTGCGCACCCAGGCCACCCCGTCGCCACCGGACGACGGGAGCGTCCGGGTGTTCGCCCGCGAGGCGAACGGCAAGACGCAGCTGTGTGCCCTGTTCCCGAACGGCGCGGTACGGGTGATCAGCACCGAGCCGTGAGCGTCGGGGGGTCCCGATTCGGCTACCGCCCGACCGGCACGCCGCCCGCCGGCAGGACGGCGACCGAGGCGGAATCGCTGTCCCGACCGGTCCCGCCGAGCCGCATGCGCACGAGGAACCAGCCGACCACCAGCGCCTCGGCGACCAGCAGCAGCAGGACCAGGTCGGAGAGTCCGCCGGCCCAGACGACCGCGGCGGCCACCCCGGCGAACGCGATTGTGCGGGAACCGACGGCCGAGCCCAGGTACCGGCGTGGCGGTGCCCAGATCATGTGTCGGGTGGAGAGCCAGGCGGAGACCATGACGAGCGCCTTGTAACCGCAGTAGGCGGCGAGCACGGCTACACCCAAGCTGGCGAAGTCCTCGGCCAGCAGTCCCCGGACCTGCCGGCTGCCGAGGACGATCACGCAGACCGCAACCAGGGTGGCCACTGTCATGGCTCGGGCGCCCGTCAGCCAACGGCTCTTTCGCCCCGCCACGACATCTTCCCGGGTACTCGCCGAGAGGGCCACGTGGAACGGCCCGAAGGCCAGATCCATCGCCCGAAGCACCGTCACCGACGCTGGCCCGGCCACCGAGCCGGCCACGGACGGCAGAGCGATGGAATACGACAGGTCCACCGCCCCGGCGTAGCAGTACATCGCGCCGAGCGAGAGGCTGCGCCGCACGGTTGGGCGTACACGGCCAGCGTCGGCGGGCGGCCGGCGTAGGAGGCACCAGAGCAGCACGGCGGTCTGTGCCGGCACGGCGGCGACGTACACCGGCAGGTCCACGGCCACGCAAGTGACCGCGCCAAGGATGGTGCCGACCGCCGTCAGCTGCGGGATGAGGTTGGCGTGCTGCGGTGAGCGGGCGCGGGTGGTGGCCCAGAACACCGCCTCGATCGCCAGTTGCAGGATCACCGGCGCGAGCATCAGCATGCGTTCGGCGACGGTGGTCTGCGGCAGGGCAACGGACGCGGACACGTAGCCGACGACAGCGACGGGCAGGGCGACCGCCAGCGCCACCTGGCCCGCCCACCGGCCCAGGTCCCAGTCGTGCGGCACGATGTCCGTGGCGAGCGGCCGACCGACCAGCGCCTCGATCAGCGTGTACGGGATCGCCAGCAGGATGCCCTGGAGCGCGACGAGCGCGAGGTGGTCCCCGTCCCACCGGGACGCCAGCAGGAAGACGGAGATGCTGCACAGACGGGTCAGCGCCTGGACCGACAACTGCGCGCGTTGCAGGCGCGCCACCTGGGCCGCGAGGGACCGCACAGCTCACCGGTGCCCGGGCAGCTGAGCCGGCGCCCCGGCGGGCGTGGGACCGGCCCCCAGACGCCGGCCGTACGCGACGAACAGCGCCAGGCACATCATCGCGCCCGGGTACTCCCACGCCTCCAGCACCAGGCAGGCGCAGGCCAAGCCGGCCAGGATCGCAAGGTGCAGCCCCGCAGTCGGCTCGTCCGCCGCTCGTCGCCAGAGGTGTACCAGCGCGAATCCGAGGGCCGTCACGACGGCGACCGCCACCACCGGGCCGAACTGCAACGCCAGGCTGACGTAGTAGTTGTCGACGAAGATCTGGTCTCCGGAGGCGATCCGGGAACTCGTCGCGGCGCCGGCGCTGCCGATACCCCCGCCCCACAGCGTGAGGTCGCCCAACAGATGCGACCAGTTGGTGAACCGGTCGAACATGCTCGTGGCTCCGGTGGCACCCAGCGCGCCGAAGGCGGCGGCCAGGGCCCCGACCACTCCCAGGGCCACCAGCCGGGCACGACGGGCAGCGGCCCCGCCCGACCGGTTCGACACCACGCAGGCCAGCACGCCGGCCGCCACCAGCAGCGCCCCCGAGCGGCTCGTGCTGAGGGCGAGGCAGAGGACGGCGGCGGCGGCGCCGGCGTGCCAGGACCACAGCGTGGGGCGTGCTCCCCTGGTCAACCAGAGCGTCACGTAGCCCAGCAGGTACGCGCCGGCCAGGATGCCCAGTTCGGCGTTGAACTCGGTGAGGCCGGGCACCCGGAACGTCTCCCCGATGTAGCGGACCGCCCGGCCTTCCTCGAAGCCCCACTCCACGAGGCGGGCCGGCCCCACCGCCAGTTCGGCGACCGCCGCGACCGCGTTGGCCACGAGCAGCCAGGACATGACGGTGACGAGGGTGGTGATCCGGGGCAGCGCGAGCGCGACGAGCACCAGGACGATCATCAGGGGCACGACCAGGAGTCGCACACCCACGGCCGTCTGCGCCACCCCGTGGTGGGCGATCCCGATCAGGCTCCACGCCGCGAGGAGCAGCAGCGCCACCCCGGCGGTGAGGTGGTGGCGGCGGCGGTTCCACCAGCCCTGCCGTAGCACCGTCTTGGCGAAGAGCACGCCGGCAACCAGGGTCGCCGAGATACTCAGTGCGTACTCTCGGCCGCCGAAGGCGTTGCCCACCAGCCCCTCCACGCCGAGGAACCAGAGCCCCAGCGGCGCGGTGAGGACGATCATCACGAACGCCAGTCCAGGCACGGTGCGAACCGCGAGGACGACCAGCACGACCAGCACGACGGGCAGGACCGGAGAGAAGCCGGCGAACGGCCCGGCGACCATGGCGGCCAGCAGCACCGGGGCGGCGATCAGCAGCCACCGGCGGCGCTGCGGGGGGGCCACCGCGGCGGCGATCGGCAGCCACCAGCGGCCCAGCCGGGAGACGATCGCGCCGTCGTGTTCCCGCACCACTGCGGGGTCCTCGGGGCCGACCGGGGCCGGAGCACCGGGGCGCCGGGTGTCGGTCTCGGATGTCATCGGATGGTCACCTCGTCGTGGAGAAGGCCGGGCAGGTCGGTGCGCGTCTGGATCGCCTCGTAGGTGTCGAGGATCGCATCGACGTGGCGGTCCCAGTCGAGCTGCTGACCGTCGTAGGCGGCGGAGGAGGCTGCGGTGCGGTACTCGTGGTCCGGCAGCGTCGCCGCCTGACGCAGCACGCTGGTCAACTCCGCCCGGTCACCGAACGTGCGGACGGACCCGTCGGATGCCATCGGCGGCCGGGCCACCCGGCTGGAGATGATTGGACGCCCGGCCATCAGCGCCTCACAGCACGAGATCGGGTAGTTCTCCGCCCACTGGCTGGGCAGGACGAGCCAGCCGGCACGCCGCAGGGCCTCCTCCTTCCCCGGCCCGTCGAGGTAGCCGAGGTACCACAGGCTCGGCAGGGCACGGGTCGCCTCCTCGACGGCGGCGCGGTACGCGCCGTCCCCGGCGATCAGCAAGGTGGCGTCGATCGTGGCCGCGACGTCCCGCCAGGCGTCGATCAGCAGGTCGATGCCTTTGTGCTCGGTGAGCGCACCGAGAAACAGGAAGACCTTCGGATCTCCAGGCGGCCACTCCACCGGCCGCTCGCCGGTGGTGCAGACGGCCAGTGGCACGATCCGGCCGGTGAGTCGGGCCTCGCCGGGCACGTGCTTCCGCACGATGTCCCGGGTGCGCTGCGCGGGCCAGAGCAGGGTGACCCGTCGCAGCCGCCACACCAGCCAGGCCGAGCGGACCCGCAGCAACCGGTCCCCGATATCGGTCCGGCCGCGGTTGGCCAAGGCGTTGTTCGGGTCGCACAGCGCATAGTCGTGGACGGTGTGGCAGGTCGGATACTCGGTGGCCAGGCTCGCGACGGGTAGCACCCCGATCCCCTGCCAGTTGTGCACGTGCACCACGTCGGGGGCGAAGGAGCGCAGGTCACCGACCCGCAGACCGGTCGGGTCGATCAGGTCGCCCAGGTGGCCGAACATCTTCCGCAGCAGCCGTGGCCCTCGCCCCAGCCGATCCGAGAGCCGGGTTCCGACCGGCTGGTCGTCCGGCTGCGCGTTGGCGGACGCCCGGCTGAAGATCCGGACCTCGTGCCCCCGCGCGGCCAGCGCCCGGGACAGGTCGCGAACATACTGTTCCGCACCGCCCCGGACGGCGAAGGAGGAGTGCACCATGGCGATACGCACGGGAGTGTTCCTATCCTCCTGCGCCGGCCGGCACGGGCCGCCGGTCGTCGGACGGCGATCCGTCGAGCAGCGCGACCAGATCGGCCGTCGCCTCCTGCCAGGACCGGCCTCCCTGGCCGACGGCCGGACGCGGCGCCTGCTCGGCCGCGCGCACGGCCGCCACGAGGGATCTTGCCGACCAGGAGGTCATCCGCACGGCCCGGCCACCGGTGGCCTCGTGCAGCGCGGGATCGGGCGAGACGACCGTCGGCGTGCCGACCCGCAACGCCTCCGCCGCCGGCAGGCCGTAGCCCTCGAAGTGACTGGGCATGAGGAAGACGGCGGCGTCGGCCAGCGCAGCGGCGTACCCGGCGTCCGAGAGCCGTTCCAGCATGACGATCCGGTCTCTCGCCGTCGACCTCTCCGCCGCCTCCCGGAACCGGTCGACCGGCTGCCCGCCGGTCAGCACCACCAGCGCGTAGCCGGGCAGCTCGGGCAGCGCATCCACCGCCAGTTCGACGCCCTTGTGCGCCGCGTGGCCAGTGATGAGGAGGTACCGCTCGCCGCGCTCCCGGATCCGGGCGAGCGGCTCGGGTAACCCGCCGGGGAGGACGGTCAGGTCGCTGCCCGGGTGCCAGACCCTCGCGCGCTCCGGTGGCACCCCGTACAACCCGAGCAGGTCGTGCTGGGTGCGCGCGCTCACGCAGAACAGGCGCTCGGACCGGCGGATCGCGGCGGCGTAGCTGACCCGCCGGTACTGGCGTACGGAGGTAGCCAGGTCATGGGGCCAGAGTTTGAACGCGAGGTCGTGCAACACAGTGACGACCGGGAGCCGGCTGCCCAGCATCGCGGCGGATGGGCTCAGCGACAGCACCACGCCCGCCCCGCCCGGGGCGCGCCCGGTGGCTCGCCACAACGCTGCCGTGGCGGAGGCGATCGTCCCGGCCCGGCCGCCCTTCTGTCGGCTGACGATCTCGATGTCGGCGGCGTGCTCGGACGGGACGTCCCAGGAGGACGGGGCGGCGACGATCCGCAGCCGCCAGCCGGCCGGCCAGTGGCGGACCAGTTCGGTGAGCACCCGGGTGATCCCACCGGCGCCGACTCCGCTGCAGTCGACGACGACACTCGCCGGTGGCCGGCTAGCTCGACTCATGCGCGATCCACTTCGACATGCGTGCCGCGAACCTCGCCCGGGAGAATTCCGCAGCGTGGCGCTGGATCCGGTCGGCCCAGAGGTCCGCCGCGCGCCGTACGGCGGCGGCGTACGCCCTGGGCTCCATCGACTCGACCAGGTGACCGGTCTCGCCGTCGCGGACGGTCTCGAGGAGGCCACCGCCACGCAGGCCGATCACCGGGGTGCCGCAGGCCTGTGCCTCGACGGGCACGATGCCGAAGTCCTCGTGAGTGGGGAACAGCAGCGCCTGCGCGCCCCAGTAAAGCTCGCGCAGTCGCTCCCGGGTCGGCCGCCGCTCGAACGTCACCTGCGCCGAGACCCGCTTTGCGGCCCGCCGCAGCCGGCTCTCCTCCGGTCCGGAGCCTGCGATGATCAGCGGAAGTCCGGCCTCGGCGGCGGTCTCCATCATCAGGTCGAAGTTCTTGTAGGGCACCCACCGCCCGACGCCCAGCAGATACTCACGCGGCTGGGCGCGCTCGGGGGGCGGTGCCGCGGCGAAGAAATCCACGTCGACCGGCGGGTGGATGACCACCGCGTCGCGGTTCCAGAACCGCCGGATCCGCTGCTGGACCTCGCGCGAGTTCGCCGCGTAGGCGTGTACGTGCCGGCTGAGCCTGACGTCGACGGACTGGAGCGCCCGTCGGGGTAGGGCGAGCAGCGGATTCTTCCCCCGCGAGTCCAGACCCGGGCTCCAGACATAGCGGGCGGGCGAGTGGACGTAGCTGAGGTGCCGCGTCCGCTCCGGAGGACCGAACCTGGCGGTGTGCGCGAAGGCGTGGCTGGAGGAGATGACGACGTCGACGGGGCCGACGTCCCACCCGCGCCAAACCAACGGCATGAACGGCAGGGCGAGCGCCTTGCTACGGGTCAACGGCGTTCTGGCCATCCAGGACTGCCGCAACCGGAGCTGGTCCACGGGGACGTCCCGGTCCGCCCAGAGCACGAAGCGCTGCGCGTGCGGCACCAGGTCGGCCATGGCGACGAAGGTGCTCTCCGCTCCGCCGGTGGCCCCGAACCACTCGTGGACCATGGCGACCGACCGGCCCGCCAGCAAGGGTGGACGAACGACCCGGTTGACGGCAGGACTCAGGTCCTCCACAAAAGTCATGATCCCCCGCTTGACCAATGCTTCCGATGTGGATGGCAGTGCCCGCTCATTCATTCGTTTGCGGAAACGCCTGTCAACGTCCGTTCGGACGGAGTTCAGCTGCTACGGCGCCAGAGGTCACGCAACGCGTCCCAGTTCCCGGCGATGCCCGCCTCGCAGAGCGTCTCGAGGTAGAACGCGCCGACGCTGTCGTCCCGGTCCCACCAGATACCGCACATCGGACGGTCGTCACCGCTCTTGAAGGCGTACTCGACGTAGCTGCCGGCCGCGCCGGTGACGCCGCCCTTGGTGCGGGTCGCCTCGCGCAGGCCGGGAGCGAGCGCGGTGCCGGTGAGGCTGAGCTGCCCACGGTAGGCGCGGGCGGCGTCCTCCTTGGCCGGCGAGTCGTAGAGCGCGAAGTGCACCGAGACGCCGCCGTACCGGCAGAAGACGTGCCGCTGCTCGTCAGGGGGCAGGTCAGGGCCGCCGGTGTCGGTGTCGGCGGCACAGCCGCCCATCCGGGTGAGCCACGGCTCGGCCAGTTGCGCGAGGGCCCCGTCGAACTTGGACTTGTTGATAGAGAACTGAGTCGCCTCGTAGACCGCCAGGGAGGGGGTGGGGGACGGTTCCGGCGTACCCCCGCGGCTGCTCCCCCAACCGAAGCCGATGGCGCCACCGCCGAGCAGCAGCACCAGCGCGACGACCGCCTGGAGCCAGACCCGCGAACGCCGCGGCGGCCCGTCGACCGGGGCGATGCGGCGGCGGGGCGGCTCGGAGGGCGTGATCCGGGGCACGGGCGAGGTGAACGGGTCCTGCGGCGGGAGACTGACCGGCTGCGCCTGTTCGGGCAGCGGGGCCGGGGACACCTGCTGGGGTGCGGGGGAAACCGGCTGCGGCGGGGACGAGACCTGCTGGGGCACCGCGGCGTGCATCGCCCACGGCAGCGGTGCGCCGGAGGTGGGACTGGGCGTGCCGGAGGTCGGCACGCCGGAGACCGGCTCCGGCGGCTCGGCGACGGTGCCGGTCTCGGGGATCAGGACCTCGGCCTCGGATTCCGCCGGGTGCAGGTCCATGCCGAGGGTCTGGAACAGCCGCTGCGCCCCCATCCCCTCCTCCGACGGGTACGCCACCCAGGGCTTCGCGGCGGCGAAGTCGGCGTTGACGTAACGCTGGCCGCCCGCGGTCAGCGCCATCGCGTTGGCGGCGTTGGCGAAGGCCTCCCGCCAGGGCTGGTCGGTGGCCGCGGCGCCGTCGAGCATCGCCACCGTCACCAGCCGGTCCTGCCCGTCGACGGCCCACCACGCCGTGCCCACCTGGCACACGCCCAGTGCCTCGGTGAACCTGTATGGACCGACCGGCTGCATGCCACGACTCCTCTGCTCATCCGCCCTGCGGATAGTACAGAGGCGACGCTTGTGGCACCGCCTCCGGTCGCCGGCTGTGAACGCGCCGAACAGCCAATGTCGGCAATCGGTTCGGTCTGGGGAACCATCGCCGGCCCGGGGTCCCGGTCCCGCTTATTCGGTCGGCACCCGCAGCTGCGCGTCGAGCCGGTCGGCGAGGGTCCGCGCGTAGGTCGCGGTCAGGTGGTTGGCGTCGCGATAGACGAGCACTCCACCGATGACCGGCGCGCACCGGTCGGCCGGGCAGATGGCGTCGTTGAGGTCGACCACGCGTACGCCGGTCTGCCCCTCGGCCGCGTCGACCTGGACCGGGCCGATGCCGGCCAGGGCCTCGTCCCGGGGCACGGCGCACCTGGTCAGTTCCTCCCGGTGGGTGGAGACGCACTCGGCGATGTCCCGTCCCGGCGCGGGGGTGTCCCGCACGACCACCACCGGCGCCACGTCCGCGAGCCCGTGCCAGGTCCGCCGCATCGCCTCCACCAGTGCCGTCCGGTTCTGCGCCCCGTGCAGCACCCTGCCGTCGGAATAGACGGAGTAGTTGTAGCTGGTGGTGACGATCATGTCCGGGCGGTCCTCGGCGACCGCGCGCCGCAGCGACCGGTTCCAGGTCACGCACGTCTCGTACGGGCGCTCGTTGGTGCCCGTGGCCACCAGGGCGTCGATGGCGGGGCATCCCGACTTCGTGTACGTCACCAGCTTCCAGTTCCGCCGTTCCGCGATGGACCGCAGCGCGGGCGTCCACTGGGCGGCGTGGGAGTCACCGGCCAGGGCGATGGTGAACGTGGCGTCGGGCGCCCCGTAGGTGCACCGCAGGACCTTGGTCTCGTTCGAGTCGGCGTGGCAGCCGTCGGCGTAGACCGAGGGAAGGTCGGCACGGGCCGCCGCGGGCTCGGGCACGATCGACGGCACGTCGTCGACGGGAACACCCGCGCCCGGGTCGCCGGGCGTCAGCACGGCGGCGCCCCGGGCGTTCAGCGGGGTCGCGCCGGTGGGGCCCACGGCGGTGATGCTGTGGAACACCACGCCCGCGCAGACCGACAGCGCGGTGCAGGCCAGCCCGACGGCGAGCGCGACCCGGGGGCGCACCGAGAGCTTCCGGGAGTGCCAGATCGGCCGTTCCACCAGTCGGCTCGTCAGGTACGCGAGCAGGACCGAGAGGGCCACCGCTGCGGCCGGCAGCACGACGCCGGGATCGTCCGTCCGCGCGGTGAACGCCACGATCAGCGGCCAGTGCCAGAGATACAGGGTGTACGAGATGCCGCCGAGGAACTGCATCGGCGGCATGCGCAGGACCGCTACCGGGCCGTACCGGGCGTCCGGGCCGGCCGCGATGACGAGTGCGGTCCCGATGGTCGCGGGCAGCGCCAGCGCGCCCGGGAAGGGCATCGAGTTGTCGAGCGCCACCGCCGAGCCCACGATGGCGGCGATGCCGATCCAGCCGGACGCCGAGGCCGCGGCGCCGGTCGGCCGGCGCAACGGCCACAGGGCGAGCAGCGCGCCGACCGCGAGTTCCCAGATCCGGGTGGTGGTGACGAAGTAGGCCCGGCCGGGTTCGGTCTGGACCAGCAGCACCGACCAGGCGAAGGAGGCCAACCAGAGGGCACCGACCACCGCCAGGGCGAGCCGGACGAACCGCGGCTGCGCCGCGCCGCGCCGTCGCGCCACCCAGGCGACGGCCACCAGCAGCACCGGCCACAGCAGGTAGAACTGTTCCTCGACCGCGAGGGACCAGAAGTGCTGAACGATGCTCGGGGCCTGCTCGGCGGCGAGATAGTCGACGGACAGGTCGGCGAGCCGCCAGTTGATCATGTAGATGGCGCTGCTCACCGCGTCCCACGCCGTGTCCCTCCACCGGATGTCCGGCAGGAAGAGGTACGTGAGGACCAGGGAGGCGAGCAGGACGAGCGCGGAACTGGGCAGCAACCGCTTTGCCCGTCTCGCCCAGAATCTGCTGAGCGACAGGCGTCCCCGGGCCGCCACCTCCGCCACCATCCCGCTGGTGATCAGGTATCCGGAGATGACGAAGAAGACGTCGACCCCGACGAATCCGCCGGAGATGAACGGAACACCCGCGTGCCAGAGCACGACCAGCAGGACGGCGAGGGCGCGCAGGCCCTCGATGTCCGTTCGGAAGCCGCGCCGCGGGGGCGCGTCGGCCGGCGGTGGCGAGACCGCAGGGGCCGCTGTCACCGGCTGCATGACCTGCCTCCTCCGTTCGCCCGCCGCGCGGATAGTACAGAGAAAGGTCCTCACATCGTGCGCCGGTGGGCGGCCAGGGGCCGGCACCCTTGCGCTCTGAAAGTTTTCATGCATAGAGTCACGGCATGAATGAAAGCGGTGCGGCACCCACCGACCGCCTGCTCGACCTGTTCCACGGCGTACGGCTCACTCCGACTCAGCGGCGGATCGCGCACTGCCTGGTCCAGCACGCGGGCGCGGCGGCCTACCTGTCGGCGGCGGAGGTCGCCGAGCTGGCCGGGGTCAGCCAGCCGTCGGTGACCCGGTTCGCGATGGCGCTCGGCCACGACGGCTACCCCGCGCTGCGCCGCCGGCTGCGGGAACTCTCCGCCACCGGCGGCGGCGACCCGGCCGACGCCGGCAACGCCCTCCAACGGGCGGTCCGCACCGAGCTGGGCAACCTCGACCGGCTCGCCGGGCAGCTCGCCGACGCCGACCGGATCGCCGCGGTCGGGAAGCTGCTGGCGGCCAGCCGTCCACTGCCGGTGCTCGGGCTGCGCGCCGCCGCGCCCCTCGCGGCGTACTTCGCGTACTTCGCGGCGAAGGTGCACCCGGACGTACGGGTGCTCGACGACGGGGGCAGCCTCCTCGCCGACCGGCTCGAACAGGCCGCCGCCGCCGGGGCGAGCGCGCTGCTGGCCTTCGTGCTGCCCCGCTACCCCAGGGAGACCCTGGACGCGCTGCGCGAGGCCCGGGAGGCCGGGCTGACCGTCGTGGCGATCACCGACTCCCCGGTGAGCCCGGCCACCGAACACGCCGAGGTGGTGCTGCCCGCCGCCGTCGGCACCGACCTGGTCTTCGACCTGCACACCGCCCCGATGACCCTGGCCATGGTGGTGCTCCAGGCAATCTGCGACGCCGCCCCGGCCGAGACCCAGGCCCGGCTCGAGGCATTCGAGTCGTCCGCCGCCCGCCGACAGTTGTTCCTCGGCTGAGAGGAGTACGAGATGCAGCACCAGCCTGTCCGCGCCGCCCGCGGCAGCACCCGCACCGCGAAGGGGTGGCCGCAGGAGGCCGCGCTGCGGATGCTGATGAACAACCTCGACCCCGAGGTGGCCGAGCGCCCCGAGGACCTGGTGGTCTACGGCGGCACCGGAAAGGCCGCGCGGGACTGGCCGTCGTACCACGCGCTGGTCCGGACGCTGACCGAACTGCGCGACGACGAGACGATGCTGGTGCAGTCCGGCCGCCCGGTCGGCGTCATGCGGACCCACGAGTGGGCGCCCCGGGTGCTGCTGGCCAACTCCAACCTGGTCGGCGACTGGGCCACCTGGCCGGAGTTCCGCCGGCTGGAGCAGCTCGGCCTGACCATGTACGGGCAGATGACGGCCGGCTCCTGGATCTACATCGGCACCCAGGGCATCCTGCAGGGCACCTACGAGACGTTCGCCGCGGTGGCCGAAAAGCGATTCAACGGAAGCCTGGCCGGCACCCTGACGCTGACCGGCGGCTGCGGTGGGATGGGCGGGGCGCAGCCCCTCGCGGTCACCATGAACGGCGGCGCCTGCCTGATCGTGGACGTGGACCGCAGCCGGCTGGAGCGCCGCGCGCACGACCGCTACCTGGACGAGATCGCCGACTCGCTGGACGACGCGGTGGAGCGGGCGCTCGCCGCGAAGCGGGACCGGCGGGCGCTGAGCGTCGGCGTGGTCGGCAACGCCGCCACGATCTTCCCGGAGCTGCTGCGCCGGGGCGTCGCGATCGACATCGTCACCGACCAGACCAGCGCGCACGACCCGCTGTCGTACCTGCCGGAGGGGGTGGAGCTGGCCGACGCCCGGGACTACGCGAAGGCGAAGCCGGCCGAGTTCACCGACCAGGCGCGGGCCTCGATGGCCAAGCACGTCGAGGCGATGGTCGGCTTCCTCGACGCGGGCGCGGAGGTCTTCGACTACGGCAACTCGATCCGTGGCGAGGCGAAGCTCGGCGGGTACGAGCGCGCCTTCGACTTTCCCGGCTTCGTGCCGGCGTACATCCGGCCGCTGTTCTGCGAGGGCAAGGGCCCGTTCCGCTGGGCGGCGCTCTCCGGCGACCCGGCCGACATCGCGGCCACCGACCGGGCCATCCTCGACCTGTTCCCGGAGAACGAGTCGCTGGCCCGGTGGATCCGGATGGCCGGCGAGCGGGTCGCCTTCCAGGGCCTGCCGGCCCGGATCTGCTGGCTCGGCTACGGCGAACGGGACAAGGCCGGGGTGCGGTTCAACGAGATGGTCGCCTCCGGCGAGCTGAGCGCGCCGGTGGTGATCGGCCGCGACCACCTCGACTGCGGCAGCGTGGCGAGCCCCTACCGGGAGACCGAGGCGATGGCCGACGGCTCCGACGCGATCGCCGACTGGCCGCTGCTCAACGCGCTGGTCAACACCGCCAGCGGAGCGTCGTGGGTATCCATCCACCACGGCGGCGGAGTGGGCATCGGCCGTTCGATCCACGCCGGCCAGGTCTGCGTCGCCGACGGCACCGCCCTCGCCGGGCAGAAGATCGAGCGGGTGCTCACCAACGACCCGGCCATGGGCGTCATCCGGCACGTCGACGCCGGGTACGACGACGCCCGTGAGGTCGCCGCCCGCACCGACGTCCGCGTTCCCATGGCCGAGGCGTGAGGGAGGGCCCTTGCTGACGCATTCGGTAGCGGAAGGGACCCTTCCCAACAGGTTCCGGGAGCTGTGGGACAGGATCGCGCCGGTGGGGCGGGACGCGGGCAGCGGCGGCTACCTGCGGTACGCGTTCACCGAGCCGGAGCTGTGGCTGCGGAACTGGTTCCGGGAACAGGCCGGGCGGCGGGGCATGCCGGTCGCCGAGGACGGCAACGGGAACCTGTTCGCCTGGTGGGGCGACCCGGACGCCGGCGACGCGGTGCTGACCGGCAGCCACTTCGACTCGGTGCCGCACGGCGGGGCGTACGACGGGCCGCTCGGCATCGTCAGCGCGTTCCTCGCCGTGGACGAGCTGCGGGCCGCCGGGGTCGCCCCGGCCCGGCCGGTGGCGGTGGCCGCGTTCGTGGAGGAGGAGGGTGCCCGGTTCGGCGTACCCTGCCTGGGATCGCGGCTGCTCACCGGGGAGATCGCGGTGGACCGCGCGGCCGGGCTGCGCGACGCGGCCGGGGTGAGCTTCGCCGAGGCGCTGGGCGACCGTCCGGCGGGCGCCGACCCGGCGCTGCTCGGCCGCTTCACGGCCTTCGTGGAGCTGCACGTCGAGCAGGGCCGGGCGCTGGTCGACCAGGCCGCGCCGGTCGCCGTGGCCAGCGCGATCTGGCCGCACGGCCGGTGGCGGTTCGACTTCCACGGCGAGGCCAACCACGCGGGTACGACCCGGATGGCCGACCGCCGCGACCCGATGCTCACCTACGCGTTCACGGTGCTCGCCGCGAACAAGGAGGCCCGGCTGCGCGGCGCGCACGCCACCGTGGGCCGGGTGTCGGTCGAGCCGAACGCCACCAACGCGATCCCGGCGAAGGTGACCGGCTGGCTGGACGCCCGGGCGGCCGAGCCGGAGACGCTGCACGGCCTGGTCGATGCGGTACAGGCCAAGGCCACCGAGCGGGCGCGGCGGGACGGCACCGAGCTGACCTGTACGCAGGAGTCGGCGACCCCGCTCGTCGCGTTCGACGGCGGGCTGGCCGAGCGGCTGGCGGCGCTGCTGGACGCGCCGGTGCTGCCCACCGGGGCGGGACACGACGCCGGGGTGCTCGCCGCGCACCTGCCCACCGCGATGCTGTTCGTGCGGAACCCGAGCGGGGTGTCGCACTCCCCCGCCGAGTCCGCCACCGACGCCGACTGCGCCGCCGGGGTGGTCGCCCTGGCCCGGGTGCTGGAGGAGCTGGCATGCCGCTGACCACTCAGCTCGACAGGAGGCGAGGCCGGTGACCGCCACCCGCTGGCTGGCCGAGTACGCCTGGCTGCCCGGGCACGCCGAGCCCACGGCCGACGTGCTGATCGAGGCCGAGGACGGCCGGATCACCGCGGTCACCCCACTGGTCGGCTC
Source organism: Micromonospora sp. NPDC093277 (assembly GCF_044765245.1). Classification (NCBI taxonomy): domain Bacteria; kingdom Bacillati; phylum Actinomycetota; class Actinomycetes; order Micromonosporales; family Micromonosporaceae; genus Micromonospora; species Micromonospora sp. NPDC093277. The sequence continues at coordinate 545,346 of NZ_JBIWJO010000001.1, read as the reverse complement.
GGGCCGGCCGGCCGCCGGCGTCGAGGTGCTGGGCGACGCGGTACGCCTGCCCGGGCTCACCGTGCCCGGCCTGGCCAACGCCCACTCGCACGCCTTCCACCGGGCGCTGCGCGGGCGTACCCACGGCGGGCGGGGCGACTTCTGGAGCTGGCGGGACGTCATGTACTCGGTGGCCGCCCGGCTCGACCCCGACTCGTACCTGGCCCTGGCCCGGGCCGCGTACGCCGAGATGGCGCTCGCCGGGATCACCTGCGTCGGCGAGTTCCACTACCTGCACCACGCCCCGGACGGCACCCCGTACGCCGACCCGAACGCGATGTCGGCGGCGCTGGTCGAGGCGGCCGCGCACGCCGGCGTCCGGATCACGCTGCTGGACACCGCGTACCTGACCGCGAGCGTGGACGGAGACCCACTGGTCGGGCCGCAGCGGCGGTTCGGCGACGGCAACGCGCTGCGCTGGGCGGAGCGGGTGGCCGCCTTCCGTCCGGAGGACGACCACGCCCGCGTCGGCGCGGCCATCCACTCGGTCCGTGCCGTGCCGGCGGGGCAGCTCGCCACCGTCGCCAGTCTGGCCGACCGTGCCGGTGTGCCGCTGCACGTGCACCTCTCCGAGCAACCGGCCGAGAACGACGCCTGTCGGGCCGTGCACGGCTGCACCCCGACCCGGCTGCTGGCCGACCACGGGGTGCTCGGCCGGCACACCACCGCGGTGCACGCCACCCACCCGACCGGCGCCGACGTGGCGCTGCTCGGGGAGAGCCGGACCGGGGTCTGCCTCTGCCCGACCACGGAGCGGGACCTCGCCGACGGGATCGGGCCGGCCCGCCGGATGGCCGAGGCGGGCAGCCCGCTCAGCCTCGGCAGCGACAGCCACGCGGTGGTGGACCTCTTCGAGGAGGCCCGCGCGGTGGAGCTGGACGAGCGGCTGCGAACCCGCAGGCGGGGGCACTTCACCGCCGCCGAACTGGTCACCGCCGCCACCGTCGGCGGGCACGCCGCGTTGGGCTGGGGGGACGCCGGCCGGCTGTCGGTCGGCGACCGGGCCGACCTGGTCACCGTACGGCTGGACAGCGCCCGGACGGCCGGGGTGCCGCCGGTCGGCGCGTTCTTCGCGGCCACCGCGGCCGACGTCACGAACGTGGTGGTCGACGGGCGGACCGTGGTCGCCGACGGCCGGCACCTGACCGTCGACGTGCCGGCCGAGCTGCGCGCCGCCATCGAGGAGGTGACCTCTTGACCGGCTTCCCACAGCGGCCGGTGCGGCCGGGCGACCCGGCGCGGCCGGCGGTGCGGAACTCGAGCAGCCTGCTGGTGACCAACATCGGCGAGCTGGTCACCAACTCCTTCGGGGCGGGCGAGGGCGGGCCGCTGGGCATCCGGCGGAACGCGGCGCTGCTGGTCGAGGACGGCGTGGTGGCCTGGATCGGGCCGGCCCGCGACGCCCCGGCCGCCGACCGGCGGATCGACGCCGAGGGGGCGGCGGTGCTGCCCGGCTTCGTGGACAGCCACGCCCACCTGGTCTTCGCCGGGGACCGGGCCGCCGAGTTCGCCGCCCGGATGGCCGGCGAGCCGTACACCGGGGGCGGCATCCGCACCACCGTCGGCGCCACCCGCGCCGCCTCCGACGACGAACTGCGGGCCACCGTCCGACGGCTGCGCGCCGAGGCGATGCGGCAGGGCACCACCACCATCGAGATCAAGAGCGGGTACGGCCTCACCGTCGCCGACGAGGCCCGCTCGCTGCGCGTCGCCGCCGAGTTCACCGAGGACACCACGTTCCTCGGGGCGCACGTCGTGCCCGCCGAGTACGCCGACCGCCCCGACGACTACGTCGGCATGGTGTGCGGGCCGATGCTGGCCGCCGCCGCACCGTACGCCCGGTGGATCGACGTGTTCTGCGAGCGGGGCGCCTTCGACGTGGACCACGCCCGGGCGATCCTCGCCTGCGGGCAGGCCGTCGGGCTGGGTGTACGAGTGCACGCCAACCAGCTCGGCCCCGGGCCGGGCGTGCGACTCGGGGTGGAGCTGGGCGCGGCCAGCGTCGACCACTGCACCCACCTGTCCGACGCCGACATCGACGCGCTCGCCTCGCAGCGGGTCGGCTGCATGTGCGCCGAGGGCAGGCACACCGCCACCGTCGCCACCCTGCTGCCGGGGGCGGAGTTCTCCACCCGGTCGCCGTACCCGGACGCCCGACGGCTGCTCGACGCGGACGTCACCGTGGCGCTGGCCACCGACTGCAACCCCGGGTCGTCGTACACCTCGTCGATGCCGTTCTGCATCGCGCTCGCCGTACGCGAGATGCGGATGACCCCGGCGGAGGCGGTCTGGGCCGCGACCGCCGGCGGGGCGGCGGCGCTGCGCCGCCACGACGTCGGCCGGTTGGAGCGCGGCAGCCGGGCCGACCTCATGATCCTCGACGCCCCGTCCCACCTGCACCTGGCCTACCGGCCCGGTGTGCCCTTGATCCGCCAGGTTCTGCACAACGGAGTGCCCCAATGTCGATCGTGACCATCCAGCCCACCGGGATCTCCCCCGCCGACGTGCTCGCCGTCGCCCGCGGCACCGCCAAGGTCGTCCTCGACCCGGCCGCCGTGTCGGCGATGACGGCCAGCCGGTCCATCGTGGACGGCATCGAGGCGGCCGGCCGGCCCGTCTACGGCGTCTCCACCGGATTCGGGGCCCTCGCGAACACCTTCGTGGCGCCCGAACGGCGGGCCGAGCTGCAGCACGCGCTGATCCGCTCGCACGCTGCCGGCGTCGGCGCGCCGATGCCCCGCGAGGTGGTCCGCGCGATGATGCTGCTGCGGGTACGCTCGCTCGCCCTGGGCCGCTCCGGGGTCCGGCCGCTGGTCGCCGAGGCCCTGGTGGACCTGCTCAACCACGAGGTCACCCCGTGGGTGCCGGAGCACGGCTCGCTCGGCGCCTCCGGCGACCTGGCCCCGCTGGCGCACTGCGCGCTGGTGCTGCTCGGCGAGGGCTGGGTGCTCGGCCCGGCCGGGGAGCGGATTCCCGGCGGCGAGGCGCTGCGCCGGGTCGGACTGGCGCCTATCGAGCTGGCCGCCAAGGAGGGGCTGGCGCTGATCAACGGCACCGACGGCATGCTCGGCATGCTGCTGCTGGCCATCCACGATGCCGGGCACCTGTTCGCCATGGCCGACGTGACCGCCGCGCTGGCGATCGAGGCGATGCTCGGCTCGGAACGGCCGTTCCTGCCCGAGCTGCACGCCATCCGGCCGCACCCCGGCCAGGCGGCCTCGGCGGCCAACATCCACCGGCTGTTGCAGGACTCGGTGGTGATGGACTCGCACCGCCACGACCTGGCGCACGCGGTGCAGGACGCGTACTCGATGCGGTGCGCCCCGCAGGTGGCCGGCGCGGCCCGGGACACCCTCGACTTCGTGGCGACCGTGGCCGGGCGGGAGCTGCGGTCCGTGGTCGACAACCCGGTGGTGCTGCCGGACGGGCGGGTCGAGTCGACCGGCAACTTCCACGGCGCGCCGCTCGGCTTCGCCGCCGACTACCTGGCCATCGCCGCTGCCGAGGTGGGCGCGATCGCCGAGCGCCGGGTGGACCGGCTGCTCGACGTCACCCGCTCCCGGGACCTGCCCGCTTTCCTCTCCCCCGACGCCGGGGTCAACTCCGGGCTGATGATCGCCCAGTACACGGCGGCCGGGATCGTCGCGGAGAACCGGCGGCTCGCCGCGCCCGCGTCGGTGGACTCGCTGCCCACCAGCGGCATGCAGGAGGACCACGTCTCGATGGGCTGGGCGGCGGCCAAGAAGCTGCGTACCGTGCTGGACAACCTGGCCAGCCTGCTCGCGGTGGAGCTGCTGGCCGCCGTACGCGGACTTCAGCTCCGGGCGCCGCTGGCCCCGTCGCCGGCCGGGCGGGCCGCGCTGGCCGCCCTCGCCGACGTGGTGGGCGAGCCCGGGCCGGACGTGTTCCTCGCCCCGCTCATGGAGGCCGCCCGGGACGTGGTACGCGGCCCCGAGCTGCGCGCCGCGATCGAACGGGAGGTCGGGCCACTCGGCTGAGCGGATTCCGCCCGAGCCGGTCCAGACTGGAAGGGTGGAACCGACGTCCGTCGCCACGCTGGCGTCGCCGCCCTGGTGGCGCCGGCTGCTCTGGCCGGCCGTCATCGGATACGCCCTGGTCGCGGCGTTCGCCCGGCCGCTCACCGGCACGGCGGCCGCCGCCGTGCTGCTGCCCGGCGGGGTGCTCCTCGCCGTGGGCCTGCGGCGCGCCCCCGGTCAGCTGCGGCAGGTCGGGCGGCGCGCCGCCGTCGCCTGGCTCGGCCTCGGGGTGCTGTTCTGCCTGTGGGAGCTGGGCGCGTTCCTGGCCGGCAACGACGAGGCGCACCCGACGTTCAGCATCCTCACCGACCCGCTGCTCGACACCTACCCCGGCCGGGTGGCCGGCTATCTGCTCTGGCTCGGCACCGGTGCCTGGCTGGTGACCCGGTGACCGCCCGGGCGCTGATCGCCGCCGGCTTCGCCGCCATCCTGCTGGTGATGCTGGCCGTGGACGTGGCCGGCCGGCGAAGTGCCGGACCGGCCCGTGCCCCGCTGGCCGAGGCGCTGACCGCCGCGCTGCGCACGGCCGCCGGCCGGGCCGTGGTGCTCGGCGTCTGGCTCTGGCTGGGCTGGCACTTCCTCGCCCGTTGACCCGACCGGCCGTGCCTACCGGCCACGCCAGCCGGCTGAGCGCGCGCCGGCCCCACCGCGCCCGGGCCCGGGCAAGATCGCGCTCAATCGCGGAAGTAGCGCCGGCCCCGCCGTGCCGGACCCCGCGCAAGATCGCGCTCAATCGTGGAAGTAGTGGCCTCACCGGTGGCGCGAGGCCACTACTTCCTGGATCGAGCACGACCTTGGCCGGCGCGCCGGACGCCTCGGCGGGCGGAGCGTGGTCAGGTAGCCAGTAGCGAGACGCCGATCAGCACGGGTAGCGCCGCCACGGTCGACAGCAGCACCGAGTCGCGCGCCAGGACCATGCCCCGGCCGTAGTGGGCGGCGTAGATGAAGACGTTCTGCGCGGTCGGCAGCGCGGCGGTGACCGTGCAGGCCAGCACGAGCACGTGCGACATGCCCAGCCCGAACCGGGCGACCAGGTACGCGACCGCCGGCTGGGCCAGCGCCTTCAGCGCGACCGCGAGCCGCACCTCCGGCCCGGTGTCGCCCGAGCCGGGCACCGCGGAGCCGTGCAGCGAGAGACCGTACGCGAGCAGTGCGGTCGGCACCGCCATCGCGGCGACCAGCTCCACGGGTCGCATCAACGGCGCGGGTGGCGCCCAGCCGGCGAGCCCGACGGTGAGGCCGAGCGCGCAGCCGACGGTGACCGGGTTGGTGAGCGGCTGGGTGACGACGGCGACCAGCGAACGTCGCCCCGACCCCGGTCGTGTTCTCCAGGACCTTGACATCCTCCCCTTCCTAAGGAAGGGGAGTCCCGTGGTCGCCCACGAGGTTTCCTGTTTCACCGCCGGTCGCCCCGTTCGGGAGGTTTCCCGTTGAGGTCTTACACCAGCTCCGCAGGCAGTCACCGCCAGCCCGGCGGCCAGAAGGTTACGTGCCGCGTTGACGTCCCGGTCGTGGACGGCGCCGCAGCGGCATGTCCACGACCGCACGGCGAGCGGCATCTGCTCAGCGAGGGTGCCGCAGGTCGAGCAGAGTTTGGAGGACGGGTACCAGCGGTCGACCGTGATCAGGTCACGGCCGTACCAGTCGGCCTTGTACTCCAACATGGTGCGGAACTGCCGCCACCCCGCATCCGAGATCGCCCGGGCCAGGCGGTGATTCTTGATCATGTTCCGTACGGTCAGGTCCTCGATCACGATCGTTTGGGTGTCACGAACGAGTCGAGTGGTCACCTTGTGCAGATGGTCCCGCCGCCGGTCGACAATCCGGGCGTGGACCCGGGCCACCTTCAGGCGGGCTTTGGCCCGGTTCGCCGAGCCCTTCTGTTTGCGGGCGAGGTGCTGTTGGGCGCGGGCCAGTCGGGCCCGGTCGGCCCGCTCATACCTCGGGTTGGTGATCTTCTCCCCGGTGGAGAGGGTGAGCAGACTGTCCAGCCCGGCGTCGATCCCGACCGCCGCGGTGGTGGCGGGGGCGTCGGGGATCAGGTCGTCGCAGAGCAGGGACACGAACCAACGCCCGGCCGGATCCTGGGAGACGGTCACCGTCGACGGGGTCGCGCCCTCGGGCAGCGGCCGGGACCACACGATCGCCAGCGGCGTGTCCATCTTCGCCAGGGTCAGCGTGCCGTCGCGCCATCGGAACGCACTGCGGGTGTACTCCGCCGAACGCCGCGACTTCTTCTTGCTTTTGAACGTCGGATAGCGGGCACGCTTGGCGAAGAAGTTCGTGAACGCGGTCTGCAGGTGCCGCAGCGTCTGCTGCAACGGCACCGAGGACACCTCGCCGAGGAACGCCAGGTCCTCGGTCTTCTTCCAACCGGTCAGCATCGCCGACGTGGCGTGGTAGGTGACCCTCTCCTGCCGCAGCGTCCACGCCTCGGCGCGTGCGGCCAACGCCAGGTTGTACACCTTCCGCACACACCCGAACGTCCGAGCAAGCTCAGCGGCCTGCGTATCGGTCGGGTAGAAGCGGTACCTGAACGCCCGCTTCACCGCCCTGGCCACGGCCCACACGTTAGCACACCTGTTCGGGAACCCTGCGGTTGCATGTGGACGCACGCCGATCCGCCTGGGGCGGCGAATCAGCTATCCCTGCCCTGCCCCGACAGGCGTTCCGTTTCCTCCCCGGCCTGAAGGCCGGGGTATCCACGGAAGGAATCTGATGACCGCGAAGCCGTTGAACACGCCCTGCATGACGGCGGAAGCCCGGTCAGACCGTCTGCGGGAGCACCTTGGCGGCCAGCTTGGCCAGCTCGCGCAGCGCCTTGCCCCGGTGGCTGACCGCGTCCTTCTCCGCCGGCGTCAGCTCCGCGTTGGTCCGCTCCTGCCCCTCGCCGAGGAAGATCGGGTCGTACCCGAAGCCGCCGTCGCCGCGCGGCGCCCGCAGCAGCCGGCCGGCCTGGCGGCCGTCGACCAGGTGCTCCTTGCCGCCGGGCAGCACCAGCGCCACGGCGCAGACGAACGACGCGGCGCGGTGCTCGTCGGGCAGATCGGCGATCTGGTCCAGGACCAGCTGCAGGTTGGCCTGGTCGTCGCCGTGCCGGCCGGACCAGCGGGCGCTGAACACGCCCGGCATGCCGTTGAGCGCGTCCACGGCCAGCCCGGAGTCGTCGGCGATGGTCGGCAGGCCGGTACGCCGGCATCCCTCCCGGGCCTTGATCAACGCGTTCTCGCCGAAGGTCAGGCCGGTCTCCGGCAGCTCCGGGTACGCCTCGACGTCATCGAGGCCGAGCAGGGCGATCCGGTGCGCGCCGAGCGCGCCGTCGAGGATCCGCTGCAGCTCGACGAGCTTCTTGCGGTTCCGGGTGGCGAGGAGCACCTTGTTCATGAATCGAGCGCCTTCCGCTGCGCGTCGGCCAGTTCCAGACAGCCCATGACGCCGAGGTCCAGCAGGGCGTCGAGTTGTTCCCGGGCGAAGACGCCGGCCTCGCCCGTCCCCTGCACCTCGACGAAGTCGCCGGTGCCGGTGCAGACCACGTTCATGTCGACCTCGGCGGTCACGTCCTCGGCGTAGCAGAGGTCCAGCCTCGGCTCGCCCTCGACGATGCCGACGCTGACCGCGGCAACCGAACGGTGCATCACCTTCTCCACCTTGCCGGTCAGGGCCTTGCGCTCGGCCAGCCAGGTCACCGCGTCGTGCAGCGCCACGTACGCGCCGGTGATCGCGGCGGTCCGGGTGCCGCCGTCGGCCTGGAGCACGTCGCAGTCGAGCACGACGGAGTTCTCGCCGAGGGCCTTCAGGTCCACGCAGGCACGCAGGCTGCGGCCGATCAGCCGGGAGATCTCGTGGGTACGCCCACCGACCTTTCCCTTGACGCTCTCCCGATCCGAGCGGGTGTTCGTGGCCCGGGGCAGCATCGCGTACTCGGCGGTGACCCAGCCCAGCCCGGAACCCTTGCGCCAGCGGGGCACCCCCTCGGTCACGCTGGCCGTGCACAACACCCGGGTCGCCCCGAACTCGACGAGGACCGAGCCCTCCGGGTGGGTGCTCCAGCCCCGGGTCAGGGTCACCGGTCGGAGTTGGTCGGGCTGCCGCCCGTCAGGTCGCGCCATGCATGCACCCTATGCGGTGGCTGGCGGTGACCGTTGCGGGGTGGGCCCGGGCGTCGGCGCCGAGCACCAGCCCGGCCGGCGACCGGGCTGCCGGCGGACGACGGGCCGGCGGGCGCGGGCCGGCGGGCGCGGGCCGGCGGGCGCGGGCCGGCGTGGCGCGGATCAGGGCGTGGCGCGGATCAGGGCGTGGCGCGGATCAGGGCGTGGCGCGGATCAGGGCGTGGCGCGGATCAGGGCGTGGCGGGCGTCTCCGGTGCGGTGGCGCCGGACGGCTGTCCGGGCTCGACGCCGTGCGCGCGGAGGAAACCGGCGGTCGCCGCGGGCCAGCTGAACTCCTCGGCCCGGCGCCGGGCCGCCTCGCGCCGGTCCGCCTCCGGGCGGTCCAGCAGCCGGGTGACGGCCTCGGCGATCGCCGACGGGGTGCCGTAGGCGGCGAGCCCGCCCGACCCGATCACCTCGGGCAGGGCGCTGGCCGCGTTGGCCACCACTGGGGTGCCGCAGGCGAGCGCCTCCAGCCCGGCCAGGCCGAACGTCTCCACCGGGCCGGGCGCCAACACCACGTCCGCGCTGGCCAGCAGCGCGGCGAGGCGCGTCCGGTCGGGCAGGAAGCCGGTGAAGTGCACCGGCAGGCCCGCCGCGCGCCGGGCCAGGGTGGCCCGCTGCGGCCCGTCGCCGGCCATCACCAGCACCGCGGGTACGCCGGCACCGCGCAGCCGGGCGAGGGCGCCGATCGCCAGCTCGGGGCGTTTCTCCACCGACAGCCGGGCGCAGTGGACCAACAGCACCTCGGTGTGGTCGGCGTACCGCTCGCGCAGCGCCGGGTCGGCGCGCCCGGGGTGGAACGTGGTCAGGTCGACGCCGAGCGGCACCAGCTCGACGGGCGTGTCGTCGAGCCGCTCGAACTCCTCGGCCGCCCATCGGGTGGTGCAGACCACCCGGTCGTACCGGTGCAGGGTCTCCCGGTTGAGCCGGTCGGCGATCCGGCGGGCCGCGCCGGCCGGCACCCGCCACTGCCCGAGCAGCCCGGCCAGGCTCTCGTGGGAGACCATCACCGACGGCACCCCGTGGTCGCGGGCCCAGCGGCCGGTCCACCGCAGCGTGCTCCGGTCCGACACCTCCAGCCGGTCGGGAACCAGGTCGCTGAGCGTCCGGGCCAGCCGGCGCCGGTCGGTCAGCAGCCGGTAGCCGCCGCTGCCGGGCAGCTCCGGCCCGGGCAGGGTGATCTCCCGGCCCCACGGCTGGCGGGTGTCGCCGTACCGCTCGCCGGGGATCACCAGCACCGGCTCGTGGCCGGCGGCGAGGTAGCCCTCGCCGAGGTGCCGCAGCGCGGTACGCAGACCACCGGATCGGCCGGTGACGAAGTTCGCCACCCGAACGATGCGCATCGGCCGGCCGCTCATCCGTGTGCGGCCAGGCCGGCGGCCGGCGTACCGGCGACGACCGCGTGGTAGTGCCCGATCAGCTCGTCTCCCACCGCGCTCCAGCTGCGGCGGCTGACCGCCTCCCGGGCGGCCTGGCCGTACGCGGTGCGGCGGGCGGGATCGGCGGCGAGTTCCGCGACCGCGGCGGCGACCGCGTCCCCGTCACCGGGCGGCACCAGCAGGCCGGTCACGCCCGACTCGACCAGGTCCACCGGACCGCCGCTGGCCGGCGCCACCACCGGCACCCCGCTGGCGGCGGCCTCCTGCAGGGTCTGCCCGAACGTCTCGTGCGATCCGGTGTGGACGAAGACGTCGAGGCTGGCGTAGAGCCGGGCCAGTGCCGCACCGCGCTGGACGCCGAGGAAGCGCACCTCGGGCAGGGCGCGTTCGAGCTGCCGGCGGGCCGGACCGTCACCGGCCACCACGACCCGTACGCCGGGCAGCTGGGCCGTCGCCGCGAGCAGATCGACCTGCTTCTCCGGGGCGAGCCGGCCCACGTAGCCGACGAGGAGTTCACCGCCGGGTGCCAGGGCCCGATGCAGGGATTCGCAGCGCCGGGTCGGGTGGAACAGCTCGGCGTCGACGCCGCGACGCCAGAGCCAGATCCGCTGGATCCCGTTGGCGATCAGGTCGGCGGCGGCCCGGGTGGAGGGGGCGAGGTTGCGGTGCGCGCTGTTGTGGATCTCGCGGAGTCGACGCCAGGCCGCCGCCTCACCCCAGCCCACCCGGTACGCGCGGGCGTAGGAGGCGACGTCGGTCTGGTAGACCGCGACGACCGGGAGGTCGTGCCGGCCGGCCAGGGTCGCCCCCGCCGCGCCCAGGATGAACGGGCTGGCGAGGTGGACGACGTGCGGCTGGTGGCCGAGCAGCGCGTCGGCCAGCCCGGCGGCCGGCACCCCGAGCCGGAAGCCCTGGTAGCGCGGCAGCGGCAGGCTCGGGATTCGCACCACGGGATAAGGGTGCTGCTCCGCCGGCCGACGCCGGCGTCCGGCTGGCGCCGGGGCGATGACCAGCGGCTCATGGCCCCGCGCCAGGAGGTGCTCGGCGGTCCGGAGGACGGAGTTCGCCACGCCGTTCACGTCCGGCGGAAACGACTCGGTCACGATGGCGATCCGCATGGCCCGAGGGTGCGGCCCGGACGAATGCGCCAGGCGACCGGCCGCTGACCGGCCGGCGAACACTACGGCAACGCGACGCGCTGCCGGCAGGTCAGACGTCGTAGCAGGCGCCGGCGCGGGCCACTTCCAGCGGTCCGGCGTACGCCGCGGCCGCCGCCTCGACGGTGAGCGCCTCGCTGCCCCAGGCCGGGACCAGGTGGGTGAGCAGCAGTTGGCCGACCCCGGCCTTGGTCGCCGCCTCGCCGGCCTCCCGGCCGGTCAGGTGCAGGTCCGGCGGGTTCTCCACCCCGTCGAGGTAGCTGGCCTCGCAGAGGAACAGGTCGGCGGCCTGGGCCAGACGCAGCAGCGCGTCGCAGGGCGCGGTGTCCGCCGAGTAGCAGAAGACCCGGCCGCCGTGTTCCAGTCGCACGCCGTACGTCTCGACCGGGTGGTTCATCCGGTCGACAGTGACGGTGAACGGGCCGATCGGGAAGGTGCCCGGCTGCAGTCCATAGAACTGGTAGACGTCGTCGACGGTGCCGTCCTCCTGCCCGTAGGCGGCGGCCAGCCGGTCCGGCGCGCCGGAGGGCGCGTACATCGGCAGGGGAGGGTACGGGCCGTCCGGGGCGTAGCGGCGCACCACCACGTACGACACGGCGTCGAGCATGTGGTCGCAGTGCAGGTGGGTGAGGAGGATCGCGTCGGGGGTGTGCAGCCCGACGTAGCGCTGGAGGGTGGAGAGCGCCCCCGAACCGAAGTCGATCAGGAGCCGGAAGCCCTCCGCCTCGAGGAGGTATGCCGAGCAGGGGGACTCGGGGCCGGGGAAGCTGCCTGCACAGCCGAGGACGGTCAGTCTCATCCGGTCGCCCCGTTGTCACGCTTCGTAGCCGACACGCCGGCAGTCACCCCGCCGATGATCTCTACCGACGCGTGCGCCACGGTGCGCAGCCTACGCGTCGGGCCCGGTCGGCAAGAATCATCTACCGGAAGTTGTCATCAACGTGACACCCGTACACGTCTCGCTCGGGCACGAAAGAGTCGGGCCGGCCGACGGGGTGCCGCCGACCGACCCGACCCGCGAGCCGTCAGGCCCAGAGCTGCCCCTCCAGGGCGTCCTCGGCGTCCGCGAGGGTGCCGCCGTACGCCCCGGTCGAGAGGTATTTCCAGCCGCCGTCGGCGACCACGAACGCGACGTCGGCCCCGCGGCCGTCCCGTACCGCCTCGTGGGCCACCGCGAGGGCGGCGTGCAGGATCGCGCCGGTGGAGAAGCCGGCGAAGATCCCCTCCACCTCGACGAGTTGCCGGGTCCGCAGCACCGCGTCCCGGGTGCCGACCGAGAAACGCCGGGAGAGGACCCCGGCGTCGTAGAGCTCGGGCACGTAACCCTCGTCGATGTTGCGCAGGCCGTAGACCAGTTCGCCGTAGCGGGGCTCGGCGGCGACGATCTGGATGCCGTCCACCTTCTCCCGCAGGTAGCGCCCGGTGCCCATCAGGGTGCCGGTGGTGCCCAGGCCGGCCACGAAGTGGGTGATCGTGGGCAGGTCGTGCAGCAGCTCCGGCCCGGTGGTCTCGTAGTGCGCCCGGGCGTTCGCCTCGTTGCCGTACTGGTAGAGCATCACCCAGTCGGGGTGCTCGGCAGCGATCTGCTTCGCCGTGGCCACGGCCTGGTTCGAGCCGCCGGCGGCCGGCGAGAAGATGATCTCCGCGCCGTACATCCGCAGCAGCTGCACCCGCTCGGTGGAGACGTTCTCCGGCATCACGCAGACCAGCCGGTAGCCACGCAGCTTCGCCACCATGGCCAGCGAGATGCCGGTGTTGCCGCTGGTCGGCTCCAGGATGGTGTCTCCCGCACGGAGCCGGCCGGCCGCCTCGGCCGCGCGGACCATGTACAGGGCCGCCCGGTCCTTGATGCTGCCGGTAGGGTTCCGGTCCTCCAGCTTCACCCAGAGCCGCACCGGCGGCGCCCCGTCTGACACGGTGGGCGAGAGCCGGGGCAGCCCGACCAGGGGCGTGCCGCCACACGCGTCGAGCAGGCTTTCGTACCGCGCCATGACGCGCCGCCCGTCAGCGGGTGCGCGGCGCGACGGGGTGCCGGGCGATCGCGGCGCCGTGCTGGGCGATCGCCGCCGCCGCGGCGAAGCCGAACGCGCCGCCGGCCACGGCCGGCAGGATGGTGACGCTGTCGCCGTCGTTGAGCTTGGCGTCGAGCGCGCCCAGGAAACGGACGTCCTCGTCGTTGACGTAGACGTTGACGAAGCGGTGCAGCACGCCAGCGTCGGTGACCAGCCGGGCCTTCAGGCCGGCGTGCCGGGAGTCCAGGTCGGCGAGCAGGTCGCTCAGCGTGTCGCCGGTGCCCTCGACGGCCTTGGCGCCGCCGGTGTAGCTACGCAGGATGGTGGGGATACGGACCTCGATGGCCATCGTGTGCTCCTTGTTCGGGTCGTGCCAGGTGACGGGAAGAGAGAAGAGATGCCGGCGCTGGAGAAATCAGCTGCCGGAACACTCGTAATCGACCGTCGCCGGGCTCTGCCCGAACATGTAGGACTGGACGGCGTGCGGGTCCACGGCGGCATCCACGATCCGAACCGGCTCCTCGGTGACCACGCCGTCGACGATGCGGAAGGAGCGGATCTCCTCCGTGTCGGGCTCACGGGTCGAGACGAGCAGGTAGTGCGCTCCCGGCTCACCGGCGAAGGAGATGTCCGTACGGGACGGATAGGCCTCCGTCGCGGTGTGCGAGTGGTAGATGACGACCGGCTCCTCGTCGCGATCGTCCATCTCCCGCCACACCCGCAGCTGCTCCATCGAGTCGAACTCGTAGAACGTCATGGAGCGGGCGGAGTTCTCCATCGGGATGTGCCGGGTCGGGGTGTCGCTGCCGGCGGGACCGGCGACCACGCCGCACGCCTCGTCCGGGTGGTCCCGACGCGCGTGGGCCACGATCGCGTCGATGATCGACCGGTCGATGCTCAGCACGCCGACCAGCCTAGCGCTGCCGGTCGTGGGCGGCGAGGTGGCAACCGTCACGACTCAGTCGATCAGGGAGTTGAGCAGGGATTCCTGCAAATATCCCAGGTACTGGTATACCGACAGTTGGAAAACCCTTGACGAGGTCGGATCCATCGCCATCGCCTCGTCGAGCTCCTCCTCCGCGTCGGTGCCGTCCTTGATCTCCAGCCGGACCGCCATCGCCAGCCGGGCGTCGTTGAGCGCGCGCAGCCACGCCTCGGCCGCCTCGGCGTCCAGGCGCACCTCACCGCCGACCTCCCCGGAGGGCAGCACGGCGAGGATCGCGCCGGCCTGGTCGATCTTGGCGGTCTTGAGGTCCCCCTCCGTGTAGCGGCGGAACTCGGCGGTGCTCGCCGCGTCCTCCGGGTAGACCTCGGGAAAGAGCCGGCCGACCACCGGATCGCCGTGGTCGAAGCCGTCGGTGAGCAGGCCGACCACCTCGGAGGCGACCTTGCGCAGCACCCGCACCTCGTCCACGGCGAAGTTGGACACGTAACGGTCGCCGGATCGGCGGAACATGCTCACGCCAACGCCTCCCTGCGGTCGGCGCCGGCGTGAACCATCACCGCGCCGAGCCTGACGGTTCCCTCGCTCACGAGCGGTCCACCGTCGCCCAGAGCCCGTACGCGTGCAACTGCGACGCGTCGTGTTCCATCCGCTCGCGGGCCCCGCTGGAGACCACCGCCTTGCCCTTGTGGTGCACGTCCAGCATGAGCTGCTCGGCCTTCTCCCGGCTGTACCCGAAGAGCTTCTGGAAGACCCAGGTGACGTAGGTCATGAGGTTGACCGGATCGTCCCAGACAATCGTCACCCACGGCCGGTCGGAGACCGGCACCTCATCGGTGTCCGGCGTCTCGACCGGCGCAACCTGCGGAGCCGCCATGCCCCCCATCGTGCCACCGGATCCGGGCGACCGATGAATCGGAACGCCGGGCCGGTCCGGTTCACCCGCCCGCGCCGGGTACGGCGACCCGGGCAACCGGCCCGCGGCGCCGGCCTCAGCCGAGCAGAATGCCGTGGTCGACAGCATCGATGAGCACCACGCCCAGCGAGAGCCGGACCGCCTCGAAGCGTCGCGACACCTCGCGGGTCAGTTCCAGCTCGACCTCGCGCAACGCCCGCTGCGCCCAGGAGCGCGCGGCGTTCGGGTCGGCGCCGTCGGGCACGTTCCACTGCTGCCAACAGCCGCCGGAGAGCGCCACCCCGAGCGCGGGCAGCACCTCGTCGCGTACCGCGCCGGGAAAGGCGGCCAGGGCGTCGAGCGCGCCGTCACCGGAGAGCCCGGCCACCTCGGCCGTGCTGGTGACCAGGAACACCCGGTCCAGATCCCGGCCGGCCGGATGGTCGGCGAGGCCCCAGCGGACGGCGTGGACGATCCGGCGGCGTACCCCCTCGGCCAGGGGCGCACCGAAGACGCGGGCCGCCGCCTCGTCGACGACGCCGCGGACCGCCTCGTCGCACCGCGCGGTGGCGAGCAGCGACAGCGCCCCCATCTCCTGGTCGAACAGCTGCGGCAGACCGGCGCAGCCGACCCCGAAGACGATCTCCTGCACCACCCGGAGGTGGATGCTGGCCAGCTCCAGCGCGATGTGCTGGCGGATCCGCTGGGCGCAGGCGCGGGCCCGGCGGTCCAGTCGCTCGGCGACGTCGCCGGAGTCGGTTCCCGGCACGACGGAGACCCGACCGTGCGCGCCGGGCGGCTCCGGCGGCTGGGCGCTGGCCCGCCGCAGCCCCTCGTCCGCCGCCCAGCCCACCAGGGCGAAGCGCAGGGCCGGCTGGTCGGGCTGTCGCACCGGGTACCAGCGGGCCGCGCCGAGGGCGGGCACCGCGGACAACAGGGCGGCGCGGTGCGCCCCGACCGAGACCTGCACCGGGTCGACCCGATGCTCCGCCGCCGACGGCGCGGGCGGCACGGACACCCGCGTGTCGTTCGTCGCCGTCGGCCCGTCCGCCACGGTCGCCCAGCCGGCGCCTGGGGTGACCGCGAAGATCACCTCGACCCGGGCGCGGGCCACCTCGGCCAGCAGGTCCAGCTCGGCGGCGGCGAACGGCTGGTCGGCGGAGATCACGAACAGCAGGGCGCCGGCCCGGCTCACCGCGTCGAGCAGCACCCGGGTGGCAGCGACACCGAGCGAGCCGGTGTCCGGCGTGTCGAGCATCGCGAAGTGGCGCAGCAACGGGTCGGGCAGGCCCAGCTCCACCCGGCGGGGCGGTCGGGCGAGCGCCGGACCGGCGGCGAGCGGGTCCGGGCCGTACGAGTGCGGCTGGCGGTAGCCCGGCACGTAGGCGGCTCGGCTCGGCGCCTTGGCGTGGTTGACGAGCAGGTAGCTGCCGGCCGGCACGGTCAGCATCCCGGGCTCCAGCCCGAGCAGGTCGGCGAGCAGTTCGCGGCGGCCGGCACCGGCCGGACCCGCGACGACGACGGTCAGCGGGTCGTCGGGGCCGGGGGCGACCGCCCCGAGCCGGTTGGGCAGCGGCGCGGAGGGCGAGGACCCGGCCGGCCCACCCGGACGGGGCACACCAACCGAGGGGTGACCCGGCTTCATTTCGCGGCCTCCCGATCGGGCGACCGGACGCCGAGCCGGCCGCATGGGAAATCCGGTCATCGACCCGGATGCCCGAAGAGTACGAGCGTCGTACACCCGGCACCGAACACCCCGGATACTCATGCGTGATGAACAGGTTACTCAATCTCGTTGCGTGACGATCCGCACGCGGCCGGATTACCGTCGATATGCTGCATCGATGAGTCGGTGGGACTTCGTCGGCCGGACAGCGGAGCTCAACCGTCTGTTGTCGGCGGTCGGCGACCCCGAGGTGCGCGGACTGCTGTTCAGCGGCAAGCCCGGGGTCGGCAAGAGCCGCCTGCTGCGCGAGGGGGTGGCCAACCTCCCCACCGACCGGTACGCCGTCTGGTTCGTCGCGGCCAGCGCCACCACCGCGGCGCTGCCCTTCGGCGGGCTGGTCCAGATGCTCCCCGCCGAGCAGCCGCACGGGCTCTCCCCCGCCGGCATCCTCCGCTGGGCCGCGGACGTGCTCCAGGAACAGGCCGCCGGCCGGCCGATCGTGCTCGCCATCGACGACGTAAACCTGCTCGACCCGCCCTCGGCGGCGCTGGTCCACCTGATCGCCCGCGCGGAGAACGCCACCGTGATCGGGACCCTGCGCGACGGCGAGCAGATCCCGCTGCCGATCCGCGCACTGTGGAGCGACGACCTGGTCAACCTGATCGAGCTGGGCCCGTTGGGTCCGACCGAGACCACCGGGCTGCTCGCCGCGATCCTGGGCGGGCCGGTCGACGCGACGTCCGCCGAGCGGCTGTTCCGGCTCTCCGCGGGCAACCCGCTGCTGCTGCGCGAACTGGTGCTGGCCGCGTCCGGGGGCGACGAGCTGAGTCAGACGTACGGGATCTGGACGTGGACCGGCCGGCTGGAGCTGGCGCCCAGCCTCACCGACCTGATCGACACCCGGATCGGCCGGCTCACCCCCGGCGTGCGGTCGGTGGTCGAGTTGGTCGCCTTCGGCGAGCCGCTCGGCCTGCAACTGCTGGAGAAGGCGGTCGACCCCGCCGACGTGGAGGCCGCCGAGGAGCGCGGCCTGATCAGCCTGGTGCACGACGACCGGCGGTTGAACGTCCGGCTGGCCCACCCGCTGTACGGCGAGGTGATGCGCCGGCAGTGCCCGGTCAGCCGCACCCGCCGGCTGCAGGCCACGCTGGCCGGGCTGCTGGAGCGGGTCGGCACCCGCCGCCGGGACGACCTGCTGCGGGTCGCGGTCTGGCGGCTCGACTCGGGTACGGCGCAGGATCCGGCGCTGCTGCTCGGCGCGGCGGCCCAGGCCTTCGGCCGGTACGACGTGCCGCTGGCGACCCGGCTGGCCCGGGCCGCGCTGGAGGCCGACGGCGGTCCCGGCGCGGCCGAACTGCTCGCCACCATCCTGATGTTCGGCGACCGGCCCGAGGAGGCGATCCAGGTGCTCGACTCGGTCGCCGGGGCGGTCCGCGACGGCCCGCGGTACAGCCGCTGGTTGACCGTCCGCGCCATGGTCAGCTACTGGGGCCTCAGCCAGGAGTCCACGGTGGAGGCGATCTCCGCGCGCGGCGACGAGCTGACCGACCTGGCCGACCAGGCCCGGGTCCGCGCCTTCGAGGCGATCATGCGGTTGCACCGGTTGGACACCGGCGCCGCGCTGCGACTCGCCCAGGCGGTGCTGGATCGGCCGGCCGCGCCGACGGCCGCCCGGGAACTGGCCCGGTGCACGATCGCCCACCTGCACGCCGCGCAGGGCCAGTACCTGCGCAGCGACACCGCGATCGCCCGGGTGCAGGCTGAGGTTGCCCGCTGGCGGGGCGACATGCCGTACCTCCAGCTCGCGATGGAGCTGGCCCGAGGCACCCGGCTGGCGCTCTCCGGCGACCTGGCCGGCATCGACGCGATCGTGGCCGACGAGTTCGCCGACCTGGCCGACGCGGGCGACTTCCGGCTCGGCACCGGCTACCTGGCCATCCTCCGGGCGTACGCGGCGCGGCTGCGCGGGCGCGGCGACGAGGCGCTCAAGACCAGCCTCGGGGCCTGCGCGGTGCTGGCCACCAGCCGGGTCTACGCCGGGCTGGCGCACGCCGAGCGCGCCCAGGCGGCGGCGCTGCGCGGCGACGCGGCGCACACGGCGGCGGCGATGGCCGAGGCGGACCGCATCCACGCGCCGGGCATGGCGGTGCTGTACCCGTGGCTGGAGCAGGCCCGGGGCGCGGCGCACGCGGTCGCCGGTGACCTGCCGGCGGCCACCAAGCAGCTCAGCGCGCTGGCCGACCGGCTGCGCGAGGACGGTCTCGCCGGTCACGAGCTGCTGGTCCTGCTCGACCTGGTCCGCCTCGACCGGGCCGCCGCCCCGGTCGGCCCCACGTGCACCGACGGCGGTCGGCGTACCGTGGCGCAGCGGCTCGCCGAACTCTCCGAGCGGGTCGACGGGACGCTGCCGCCGCTGGTCGCCCGATACGCCCGCGCCGTGGTCGAGAACTCCCCCGCCGACCTGCTCGCCGTCGCCGACGAACTCGCCGCCCGGGACCTGACCGTGTACGCGGCCGAGGCGACCGCGATGGCGCTGCACCGGATGCGCGGTCGCGCCGGCACGACCGGCCCGGCCCGGGAACGGCTCGCCGCCCTGCTGCGCCGCTGCGACCAGGTCGACACGCCGGCGCTGCGGCTGCTCCGGCCGGCGCTGAGCGAACGCGAGTGGGAGGTCGCCCGGCTCGCCGCCGACGGGGAGACCAGCCGGGCCATCGCCGAGCGGCTCTTCCTGTCGACGCGCACGGTGGAGAACCACCTCCAGCGGGTCTACGCCAAGCTCGGGGTGGCCGGCCGGGGCGAGCTGCGGGCCGCACTGTGGTCGTTGCCGGGCCAGGACGGCACCGATTCGGCGTGAACTCTTAGGGTGGGTGTCGTGAGCACCGTTCGCCCCGCACTGCTGACCGACCACTACGAGCTGACCATGGTCAGCGCCGCCCTGCGCGACGGCACCGCCGACCGCCGCTGCGTCTTCGAGGCGTTCACCCGGCGGCTGCCGGCGGGCCGCCGTTACGGCGTGGTGGCCGGGACCGGCCGGCTGATCGACCTGATCCGGGAGTTCCGGTTCGACGCCGAGGAGGTCGACTTCCTGCGTCGGGCCGGGGTGGTGGACGACCGGGCCGCCGAGTGGCTGGCCAACTACCGCTTCACCGGCGACGTCGACGGGTACGCCGAGGGTGAGCTGTTCTTCCCCAACTCCCCGCTGCTCACCGTCTCCGGCGGTTTCGCCGAGTGCGTGGTGCTGGAGACGCTGGTGCTCTCGGTGCTGAACCACGACTGCGCGGTCGCCGCGGCGGCCGCCCGGATGGTCACCGCCGCCCGGGGCCGGACGCTGATCGAGATGGGCTCCCGCCGGGCGCACGAGGAGGCGGCGGTGGCCGCGGCCCGGGCCGCGTACCTGGCCGGGTTCCGGTTCACCTCCAACCTGGCCGCCGGCCAGCGGTACGGCATCCCGACCGCCGGCACCGCCGCGCACGCGTTCACCCTGCTGCACGACGACGAGCGGGCGGCGTTCGCCTCGCAGGTCGCCACGCTGGGCAAGGACACCACGCTGCTGGTCGACACGTACGACATCGTCGAGGGCATCCGCAACGCGATCGCGGTGGCCGGGCCGGAGCTGCGGGCGGTCCGGATCGACTCGGGCGACCTGGCGGTGATCGCCCAGCAGTGCCGGGAACTGCTCGACTCGCTCGGCGCCACCGAGACGAAGATCATCGTCTCGGGCGACCTCGACGAGTACGCCATCGCGGCGCTCGCCGCCGAGCCGGTCGACATGTACGGCGCCGGCACCGCCGTGGTGACCGGCTCGGGCGCGCCGACCGCCGGGCTGGTCTACAAGCTGGTCGAGGTGGAGGGGCGCCCGGTGGTCAAGCGCTCGGAGCACAAGGCCACCATCGGCGGCCGGAAGGTGGCCGTACGCCGGCACAAGCCGAGCGGCACCGCCACCGAGGAGATCGTCGTGCCGCAGGGGGTGCCGGACCGGCAGCCCAACGACCGGCTGCTCCAGCACTCCTTCGTCGTCGAGGGCGAGCCGGTCGCGCGACCCACCCTCGACGAATCGCGGGAGCACCTGCGGCAGTGCCTGATCTCCATACCCTGGGAGGGTCTGAAGCTGTCCGGCGGCGACCCGGCCGTCCCGGTGACCGTCGTACCAGCAGGCTGAGGAGGCCGTGGTGAGCAACGCCTTGATCGTGGTGGACGTGCAGAACGACTTCTGCGAGGGCGGCTCCCTCGCGGTGGCCGGCGGGGCGGGCGTGGCGGCCGGCATCTCCCGGCTGCTCGCCGCCGAGCCGGGCCGTTGGGACCACGTGGTGGCGACGAAGGACTTCCACATCGACCCGGGCGCGCACTTCGGCGACCCGCCGAACTACGTCGACTCCTGGCCGCGGCACTGCGTGGTCGGCACCCCCGGGTCGGAGTTCCACCCCGACCTGGAGACCGGCCGGGTGGAGGCGATCTTCCACAAGGGCGAGCACGCGGCCGCGTACTCCGGCTTCGAGGGGCACGCGGAGGGCGGCGAGTGCCTGGCCGACTGGCTGCGCCGGCACGACGTCGACCGGGTGGACGTGGTCGGGATCGCGACCGACCACTGCGTACGGGCGACCGCCGTGGACGCCGCCCGGGAGGGGTTTCGGACCGCGGTGCTGCTGGACCTCACCGCCGCCGTCGCGCCCGACACGCTGGACGTGGCGCTGCGGGCCATGGAGGGTGCCGGGGCCACCCTGGTCGGCACGCCTGTGATCAGGACCGCTTGACCGGGTAATCGCTTGCGACTGTCGTACCCCGGCCCGAGGATGACCGCCGGAGGTACGCACCGTCGTGAACTTGAAGCCTTACCGGGAGGCGCTCGCCCTGCCCGGTCTCCGGTCGCTGCTGCTCGTGTCGGTGCTGGCCCGCATCCCGCTCACCGCGACCGGGGTGACGCTCACCTTCCACGTCCTGCTAGACCTCGACCGGGGGTACGCCGCCGCCGGGCTGGTCGGCGCCGCGTCGACCGTCGGCGCCGCGTTCGGCTCCCCGCTGCTCGGGCGGCTGGTCGACCGGCGCGGGCTGCGCCCGGTGCTCGTCCTGACCACGATCGCCGAAGGCGTCTTCTGGGGCGTCGCGCCGGCATTGTCGTACCTGGTGCTGCTGCCGGCCGCGTTCCTGGCCGGGCTGGTCGCGCTGCCGGTCTTCTCGGTGGTCCGCCAGTCGGTCGCCGCACTGGTGCCGGCCGAGCGGCGCCGCCCGGCGTACGCGCTGGACTCGATGTCGGTGGAGCTGTCGTTCATGGTCGGCCCGGCGCTGGCCGTGGCGTTGGTGACCGCCATCTCCCCGCGCGTCACCATGTGGGCGGTCGGCGCCGGGATCGTCTCCTCTGGGATCTGTTTCTGGCTGCTCAACCCGCCCACCCGGGGTACCGACGAGCCGGCCGGCCCGTACCGGAAGGTGCCCCGCCGCGAGTGGCTGACGCCCCGCCTGCTCGCTGTGCTGGCGGTGAGCCTCGCCGCAACCCTGGTGCTCGGCGGCACGGACGTGGCGGTGGTCGCCATGCTGCGCGCCGGCGGCGAGGTTGGGTGGACCGGTGCCGTGCTGACCGTGTGGGCGGTGGCGTCGTTGGTCGGCGGATTCGCGTACGGCGCGGTCAGCCGTACCTTCTCCCCGCTGCTCCTGATGGCGGCGCTCAGCCTCGCCACGATCCCGGTGGGACTGGGCGGGGCGCACTGGTGGCTGCTCTGTCTGGCGCTGCTCCCGGCCGGGGCGCTCTGCGCGCCGACCATCGCCTCGACCTCCGACGCGGTCAGCCGGCTCGCCCCGGCGGGCGTACGCGGTGAGGCGATGGGCCTGCACGGCTCGGCCGTGACGGTCGGGATCGCGGTGGGCGCCCCGCTGGCCGGTGCGGTGATCGACGCCCGGACACCGCTCTGGGGCTTCGCGGTGACCGGCGCGATCGGGCTGCTCGTCGCGCTCGTCGTGCTGCTCGTCGAGCTACGCGAGCGGCGGGCGGCGGCCGACGGGCCAGTGGCAGCCGACGGGCCAGTGGCAGCCGACGGGCCAGTGGCAGCCGACGGGCCAGTGGCAGCCGACGGGCCAGTGGCAGCGGACCGGCCGGGGGCGGTCGACGGGCCGGGGGCGGTCGACGGGCCGGGGGCGGTCGACGGGCCGGGGGCGGTCGACGGGCCGGGGGCGGTCGACGGGCGGGAAGAAGCGCCGGTGCCGGCGGGCCCGGCGGCCGGGCCGGTGGTAACGGCTTCGACACGTTAGGCGCGTGCGGGATGCCGCGCGGGGCCTGCGGACGGGGAGAATGGGAGCGCTTCCATCACGTCCCGAGGAGCCGCCATGAAGCCCGCTGCCCTACGCCTGATCGCCGTGGCCCTCTCCGTCGGGATGGTCTCGTGCAGCGCCGACCCACCGCCCGAGCCGAAGGCAACTGGACTCAACGCGGGCAGTGACTGCCCCGAGTTCGCCGGGAGCGGCCGGCAGATCGAGTTCGGCGGGGAGATCGACGCCGAACTGGGCGGGGTCGTCCTCGGCGCCGGGAGCACCGGGGTGGTGCTGGCGCACATGACTCCCGGCGACGTCTGCCAGTGGCTGCCCTTCGGCCGCACGCTGGCCGACCGGGGCTACCGGGTGCTCGCCTTCGACTTCGCCGGGTACGGCAACTCGCGGGGCCACGGGGTGCCGTTGGCCCGGCAGGTGGAGGCGGCGGCTGGCGCGTTGCGGGCTGACGGTGCCAGCCGGATCGTGCTGGCCGGCGGTTCGATGGGCGGTGCCGCGGTGCTGGCCGCCGCGCCGACCCTCAGCCCGGCGCCGGTCGCAGTCGTCGCGCTCTCACCACCCGCCACCTACCAGGACGCGGACGCCGCCGCGGCGGCCCCGAAAATCACCGTCCCGGTCCTGTACGGCGCGGGTGAGCTGGAGCCGGGCTTCGCGGAGTGGGCCCGACAAATGTATGCCGCCACCCCACCGAGCACGCAGCGGCAGTTGGTGTTGGTGCCGACCAGCGCGCACGGGGTGGATCTGCTTGGCGAAGGTGGCAGCGTCGAGATCCGCGACCGGGTGACCCAGTTCCTCGACACCTACGCGCCAGCGGCCTGACCGCCCACCACCCCCGCGCCGACCGGCCACGCCCCGACCTGCCACGCCCCGACGCGCCTGCCCTGCCATGCCCCGACGCCCCCGACCGGCCACGCCCCGACGCGCCCGGCCTGCCGCGCCCCGACGCCGGCCTGCCGCGACCGGGCAGCCTTCGGCCGGCGCGCTGCCTCAGGGCAGGGCTTGATCGACTCCACGCGCGGCATATGGGGGTCAAATCCGACGACGAGACCACCTCTTGCCGCACATTGAGTTGACCATGAGGCGGGCAGGCCGAAGGGCGAGGCGGGCGGCCGAAGGGCGAGGCGGGCGGCCGAAGGGCGAGGCGGGCGGCCGAAGGGCGAGGCGGGCGGCCGAAGGGCGAGGCGGGCAGGCCGAAGGGCGAGGCGGGCAGGCCGAAGGGCGCGGCCGGCGGCCGGAGGGCGAGGCCGGCAGGCCGAGGGAGTGAGGCGGGCGGCC
This sequence comes from Micromonospora sp. NPDC093277, assembly GCF_044765245.1. Lineage (NCBI taxonomy): Bacteria > Bacillati > Actinomycetota > Actinomycetes > Micromonosporales > Micromonosporaceae > Micromonospora > Micromonospora sp. NPDC093277. Next base: position 521,537 of record NZ_JBIWJO010000001.1, on the reverse strand, counting down.
CGAGGGGATGGGCGGGCATGACGAGAGGGGCCCCTTCCCACCGTTCCCGGTGAGAAGGGGCCCCTGCCCTGCGATCGGTCAGCGCTGGTCGCGGTTGCCGCTGGTGTCCTCCAGGTAGCTGGCACCGCCGTCGGCCTCGCTGGTCAGCGGCTTGGCGCCACCCTCCGGCGGGCCGGCCAGGGCGGGCACCCCGGCGGCCAGCTCCGGGAACTTGAGGTCGAACGCCGGCCGCTCGGAGCGGATCCGCGGCATCCGGTCGAAGTTGCGCAGCGGCGGCGGCGAGGTGGTGGCCCACTCGAGCGAGTTGCCGTAGCCCCACGGGTCGTCGACCTCGACCACCGGACCGGCCTTGTACGACTTCCAGCAGTTGTAGATGAACGGCAGGGTCGAGATACCGGTGATGAACGCGCCGATGGTGGAGACCACGTTCAGGTTGGTGAAGCCGTCGCTCGGGAGGTAGTCGGCGTACCGGCGGGGCATGCCCTCGTTGCCCAGCCAGTGCTGCACCAGGAAGGTGGTGTGGAAGCCGACCATGGTGAGCCAGAAGTGAATCTTGCCCAGCCGCTCGTCGAGCATCCGGCCGAACATCTTCGGGAACCAGAAGTAGATGCCGCCGAAGACGGCGAACACGATCGTGCCGAAGAGCACGTAGTGGAAGTGCGCCACCACGAAGTACGAGTCGTGGATGTGGAAGTCCAGCGGCGGGCTGGCGAGCAGCACGCCGGTCAGACCGCCGAAGAGGAAGGTGACCAGGAAGCCGACGGCGAAGAGCATCGGCGTCTCGAAGGTGATCTGGCCTCGCCACATGGTGCCGATCCAGTTGAAGAACTTCATACCGGTCGGCACGGCGATCAGATAGCTGAGGAAGCTGAAGAACGGCAGCAGCACCTGGCCGGTGGCGAACATGTGGTGCGCCCACACGCTCATCGACAGGGCGGCGATGGAGATGGTCGCGGCGACGAGGCCCTTGTAGCCGAAGATCGGCTTCCGGGAGAAGACCGGGATGATCTCGGAGATGATGCCGAAGAACGGCAGCGCGATGATGTAGACCTCGGGGTGCCCGAAGAACCAGAACAGGTGCTGGTACAGCATCGGGCCACCGGTGGCCGGGTCGTACACGTGGGTGCCGATCAGGCGGTCCGCGGCGACCGCCAGCAGCGCGGCGGCCAGCAGCGGGAAGATCAGGATGGCCAGCAGGCTGGTGACCAGCATGTTCCAGGTGAAGATCGGCATCCGGAACATGGTCATGCCGGGGGCGCGCAGGGTCAGGATCGTGGTGATCAGGTTGACCGCGCCGAGGATGGTGCCCAGGCCGGAGACGACCAGGCCGATCACCCACAGGTTGCCGCCGACGCCCGGCGAGTGCTCAGCGGTGCTCAGCGGCGCGTACGCCGTCCAGCCGAAGTCGGCCGCGCCGCCCGGGGCGATGAAGCCGGCGGTGGCCATGGTGCCGCCGAACAGGTACAGCCAGTAGGCGAACGCGTTCAGCCGGGGGAACGACACGTCGGGCGCGCCGATCTGCAGCGGCACGATGTAGTTCGCGAAGGCGAACACGATCGGCGTCGCGAAGAACAGCAGCATGATCGTGCCGTGCATGGTGAAGAGCTGGTTGTACTGCTCGGGCGACAGGAACTGCATGCCCGGCTGCGCCAGCTCGGCGCGCATGATCAGGGCCATCAGGCCACCGATCATGAAGAACGCGAACGCGGTGACCATGTACATGATCCCGATCTGCTTCGCGTCCGTGGTGCGCAGCAGCCGCGCGAGGGCCGACCCCTTGACCGGCTCGCGGACCGGCCAGGGCCGGGTCACGACCGGCTTGGGTGCGACGGTGGTCACGAGTGGCCTCCGGTTCTGGGTTGTCCCGCTCGGCAAACGCTGGTCATCTGCGCAGCCGTCATCCGCAAGGAGGATAGTCCCCGGTAGGTGGCAACGCCGCCGGGGGTGGGCGGCTACGATCACCGCCGCCCGGCGCCGCGCCTCAGAGCGGGTCCACGAGAAGCCGGTAGTGCTCCTGGAAGATGCGCCCGCCGCGCCCGCGCAACAACGGGTCGCGCAGCGCGGGCGGCACGTCGCGGGTTCGGTTGCGGTCCCGGGTCCGGTCCCGCACCCATCGGGTACGCGGCCGTCGCCGGCTCTCGTACGCGATCAGGGCGGCCTCCACGCTGCCGGCGGCCCGCAGAGACTCGGCGAGCACCACGGCGTCCTCCAGCGCCATCGCGGCCCCCTGGGACAGGGTCGGCGCGGTGGCGTGCGCGGCGTCGCCGACGAGCAGCACCCGGCCGTGGAACCAGCGGCCCAGCTCGACCTCCTCGGTCAGCTCGGCGTGCACCGTCTCCAACGCGTCGAGCACGTCGGGGACCGGGCCGCCGTAGCCGCCGAACAGTTCGCGCAGCCGGGCCGGCGGGTCGGCCGGCAGGGCGGTGCCGGCCTCGTCGGCGTAGCAGTACAGCGCGCCGGCGCCGATCGGCACCACCAGGAAGCCGGCGCGCTCGCCGAGCAGGGCGGTCCAATCCCCGACCGGCGGGCCGCCCCGGACCACCGCCCGGTAGACCACCTGCCCGACGGGGCGCGGCGGGCCGCCGAGCGCGGCCAGGGTGCGTACCGTCGAGCGCGGTCCATCGGCACCGATGACCAGGTCGTACTCCCCGGAGGTGCCGTCGGTGAAGCCGACCGCGACGCCGCCGGGCAGCGGCTCGACGGTGCTGATCTCGGCACCGTGCCGGACGGCGCCGCCGGCCCCGGTGAGCAGCACCCGGTGCAGCTCGGCGCGGGGCAGGGCGCGGCATTCCCCCACCCCGGCCCAGAGGGCGTCGAGGTCGACCTCGCAGAGCGGCGCGCCGACGGCGTCGAGGAAACGCTGGCGGTGGATGACGTGGCCGAGCGGTCGCACCGGGCCGTCCAGGTCGAGTTGGCGCAGCGCCCGCGCCGCGTTGCCCGGCAGGTACAGGCCGGTGTCGCCCCGCTCGGTGGGGGGCAGCTTCTCGGTGACGTCGGGCCGGAATCCCGCCAGGCGCAGTGCCCGGGCCACGGCGAGACCGGCGATGCCCGCGCCGACGACGAGGATGCGCAGGGGGGAACCACCCATCGTTGGGGACGCCTCCGGGAGGGGTTCGGCACGCGTTGAAGGCAAGACATTACTCGCCGCAATCGGTACACACCAGGGCCGATCGGCTCGCCCCGACCGCCTCTCCCGCCTTCCGGAAACCCTGAGCGGCCTGCTGAACGTCATTCCGTCAGCGCCGGAGACTCCCCGGACGTATCGATGGTCACTAGAGTGGCCGCCGTGGCGGCAGGCGAGGCACGGCACCCGGTGAAGTCGGCGGGCCGCGCCCTCGACGTGCTGGAGGCCCTCGCCGACCCGGCCGGACCGCGGTCGCTGGTGGAGCTGAGCCGTAGCCTGGGCATCCCCAAGAGCAGCCTGCACGGCATCCTGCACACCCTGCTCGCCCGCGGGTGGATCGCCGCCGATCCGACCGGGACCCGCTTCGGCCTGGGCCTGCGGTCGCTCCAGGTCGGGGCGGCGTATCTGGCCGGCGCGGACGCGGGCGGGTCGCTCGGAATGCTGCTGGACCAGCTCGCCGCCCGGCTCGGCGAGACGGTGGTGCTGTGCCGGCGCGACGGCGACGCGATGGTGGTGCTGGCCAAGCGCGATTCGCCCCACGCGCTGCGACCGCACGTGCCGCTCGGCGCCCGGCTGCCGGCGCACGCCACCGCGGCGGGCCGGGCGCTGCTCGCCCAACTGCCGGACGACGCGGTGGACCGGCTGCTCAGCTGGCCGCTGCCGGCGCTCACCGAGCGGACCACCACCCGCCCCGAGGATCTGCGCGCCCAGCTCGCCGCCGTCCGCCGGCGGGGCTGGGCGGTGGAGGAAGAGGAGAGCGGGCCGGGGTTGGCCGGGGTGGCGGTGGCGGTGCCCCTGCGCGATCCCGCGGTGGACGCGCTCGCGGTGGTGGCGCCGGTCAGCCGGTTCGGGCCGGCGACGCAGCGCCGGGTGGCGGTGGCGTTGCGCGCGGCGGCGACCCAGGTACGCGCGGCGCGTGCGCTGCTCGGCGAGGACTTCTAGAACGTCGTTCGGAAGGGTGAACGCACCGCCGGTTCGGGTGCCCCACCCCGTTGCGCCACAGTTTCAAGCATGTAAATGTGATGACTGGGCTTGGGAGCGCTCCCGGCCCCCGTCCCGTCCCGAACACCGGCGCCGCGCGCCGAAGCCAAGGAGCATCATGAAGCGATCCCTGAGGGCCCTTGCGGCCGTCGGCCTGATGGCCGCCGGCACGCTCGTCGCCGTCGCTCTCGGCGGCACCGCCTCCGCCGACACGCAGATCTGCGACCAGTACGGCTCCACCACCATCGGCGGCAAGTACGTCGTGCAGAACAACCGCTGGGGCACCAGCGCGCAGCAGTGCATCAACGTCACCTCCACCGGCTTCTCCATCACCCGGCAGGACGGCACGGGGAACACCAGCGGCGCGCCGGTCTCCTACCCGTCCATCTACGTGGGCTGCCACTACACGAACTGCTCGCCCGGCACCAACCTGCCGGTGCAGGTGAAGAACATCAGCAGCGCCCCGGCCAGCATCAACTACAACTACGTCAGCGGTGCCGTCTACGACGCCGCGTACGACATCTGGCTCGACCCCAGCCCGAAGAAGGACGGGGTGAACCAGATGGAGATCATGATCTGGTTCAACCGGCAGGGCCCGATCCAGCCGATCGGCTCCGTGGTGGGCACCGCCAACCTCGCCGGGCGCAGCTGGGAGGTCTGGCGGGGCAGCAACGGCTCGAACAACGTCATCTCGTACGTGTCGTCGTCGGCGATCCCCAGCCTGAGCTTCGACGCCATGACGTTCATCAACGACACCCGCAGCCGCGGCGCGATCACCACCGACTGGTACCTGACCAGCATCCAGGCCGGCTTCGAGCCGTGGCAGGGCGGCGTGGGCCTGGCCGTGAGCTCGTTCTCGCAGAGCGTCAACACCGGTGGCGGCACCACCCCGCCGACGACGGCCCCGCCGACCACCGCGCCCCCGACCACGCCCCCGCCGACCAACCCGCCGGCCGGCGGCTGCGCGGTGAAGTACACCCCGAACTCCTGGAACAACGGCTTCACCGCCGACGTGCAGATCACCAACAACGGCTCATCGACGATCAACGGCTGGACGCTGACCTACAACCTGCCGAGCGGCCAGCAGATCACCAGCGCGTGGAACGCCACCGTCACCCAGAGCGGTTCCGCGGTGACCGCCAAGAACGTCAGCCACAACGGCACCCTCGCGCCGGGCGCCTCGGCCTCCTTCGGCTACCAGGGCACGCTGAGCGGCACGTACTCGTCGCCGACCAGCTTCTCGCTCAACGGAACGGCCTGCTCCCGCTCCTGACCCGGTAACGGCCCCCGGGGCGCGATCCAAGCGGATCGCGCCCCGGTGGTCGCATCGGCGCCGGCAGGTGTAGAGAATCGAAATGGCCACTGTGGATGGCCGCACCCGACACTCCGCCGGCCCTTTCCGCCGGGCTCAGCCGCTGAGGGCGTCGATGTCGCGCATCTCCTCGGCGGTCAGCGAGAAGCCGAAGACGTCGGCGTTGGCCCGGATCCGCTCCGGATGGACCGACTTGGGAATCACCACGATCTCGTGGTCGATGTGCCAGCGGAGCACCACCTGCGCGGGCGAGGCGTTGTGCGCCGCGGCGATCCGGACCAGCACCGGATCGGACAGGTCGGTGGCCCGGAGCGGGCTGTAGCCCTCCAGCACCACGCCGCGGTCCCGGTGCGCGGCGTGCACCTGCCGGTCGTACAGTGCCGGGCTCCACCGGATCTGGTTGACCGCCGGGTTCTCCTCGGTGGCCTGGATCAGCTCGTCGATCTGGCTGATGCCGTGGTTGCTCACCCCGACGGCCCGGGCCATGTCCTCGTCACGGGCGGCGAGCAGCTCCCGCCAGACCGGGATGCCCTCGCCCGCCGAGGTCGGCGGCCAGTGGATCAGCCAGAGATCGACGTAGTCGGTGTCCAGGGCGGCCAGGCTCGCCTCGATGGTCTCCCGTTCCCGGCCCACCGCCTCGGGCGGCAGCTTCGTGGTGATGAAGACGTCCTCCCGGCGTAGCCCGCTCTCCTTGACCGCCCGGCCGACCTCCCGCTCGTTGCCGTACATGGTGGCGGTGTCGATGTGCCGGTAGCCGGCGTCGAGGGCGGCGAGCACGGCGTCATACCCGGCCTTGCCGGTGGCCTGCCAGGTGCCGAAGCCGAGCAGCGGCATCCGGACCTCGCCGGGGAGCACGACGGTGGGCTGTTCAGGACTGGTCATGGCGGCTGTTGTACCCGTGATCGCCCCAGCCATACCGCCGGTCGCCGGCAGGGCCGCGGACCGTTACGACATGGCAGGAACCGGACGATCCGCCGTGCCGACGTACCCGGGGTGCCGGACAATGCGGGAGTGGCTGACCGGCTGGAGGAGTACCGGCGGAAGCGGGACGCGGCGGGTACCCCCGAGCCGGTGCCCGAACCGGCCCCGCAGCGGAGGCGGCCCTCCCGGGGCGAGCCGCGCTTCGTCATCCAGCAGCACCACGCCCGGAGCCTGCACTGGGACCTGCGGTTGGAGCACGACGGCGTGTTGGCGTCCTGGGCGGTGCCCCGCGGCCTGCCCCGCGACCCAGGCCGCAACCATCTCGCCGTGCACACCGAGGACCACCCGATGGAGTACCTGACCTTCCACGGAGAGATCCCGGCCGGCGAGTACGGCGGCGGGCGGATGACCATCCACGACACCGGGACGTACCGCGCCGAGAAGTGGCGCGACGACGAGGTAATCGTGGTGCTCGACGGGAAGCGGACGAGCGGCCGGTACGTGCTGTTCGCCACCGGCGGCCGGGGCCGGGACTGGATGGTCCGGCGCACCGACCCGGCCCCGGACGGCTGGACGCCGATGCCCGAGCTGATCCGCCCGTTGCACCCCACCCCGGCCGCCCGGCTGCCGAGGGACGAGGCCGCGTGGGGCTACGAGCTGCGCTGGGACGGCGTTCGGGCGATGGCATACGTCTCGGGCGGCCGGCTGCGGCTGCTGGACGAGACCGACGAGGAGATCACCGGGGCGTACCCGTGGCTGCGCGCGATGGCCGAGGAGCTGGCGCCCACCGAGGCGGTGCTGGACGGCGTGCTGGTCCGCATCGACCCGGCCGGGCGGGTCAGGGCGCCCACGAAGCGGGACGGCCAGTTCCTCGCCGTCGACCTGCTCTGGCTGGAGGGCGTGGCCACCCTCGACGTGCCGTACGCGCAGCGCCGCGAGCTGCTCGACGGTCTGGCGCTCGCCGGCCGGCACTGGCAGACTCCGCCGTGGTTCCCAGGCGTCGGCGCGGACGCCCTGCGGACCGCCGCTGAGCAGGGGCTCCCGGGTGTCGTGGCCAAGCGCCTCGACTCCCCGTACGAGCCGGATCGGCGGAGCCGGCACTGGCTGAGCATCGACACGAGCTGAGGACCATCGTGCACCTGACGCACCTGGAGTGCCCGCGCTGCGACCGGGAGCATCCGGCGGACCAGCCGCAGAACCTGTGCGACTGTGGGTCCCCGCTGTTGGCCCGCTACGACCTGGCCGCGGTGGCCGCGTCGGTCACCCCCGAGCAGTTCTGTCTCCGGCCGGCCGACCTGTGGCGCTACCGGGAGCTGCTGCCGGTGGCCGACCCCCGCTTCGTGACCACCCTCGGTGAGGGCTGGACGCCGCTGCTGCGCGCCCCCGGGTACGGCGCCGAGATCGGGATCCCGGACCTGATCGTGAAGGACGAGGGGCTGACCCCGACCGGGTCGTTCAAGGCCCGGGGCGCGGCGGTGGGGGTGAGCCGGGCCCGGGAGCTGGGCGTCGAGCGGATCGCCATGCCGACCAACGGCAACGCCGGGGCGGCCTGGGCGACGTACGCGACTCGGGCCGGACTGGGCGCGACCATCGCCATGCCGCTCGACGCGCCCGCCATCTGCCGGCGGGAGTGCGTCGCCGCCGGGGCCGACCTGCGCCTGGTGGACGGCCTGATCAGCGACGCCGGCCGGTGGGTGGCCGGGCTGGTCGCCGAGTCGGGCGGGCGGATCTTCGACGCCGGCACGCTGCGCGAGCCGTACCGCCTGGAAGGCAAGAAGACCATGGGGTACGAGATCGTCGAGCAGCTCGGCTGGCAGGTACCTGATGTGATCATCTATCCGACCGGCGGCGGGGTCGGGCTGATCGGCATCCACAAGGCGCTGCACGAGCTGCGGAAGCTGGGCTGGGTGGAGGACAGGCTGCCCCGCCTCGTCGCGGTGCAGTCCACCGGCTGCGCGCCGATCGTGCGGGCGTTCGCGGCCGGCGAGCCACGGGCCACCCCGTGGGCGGACGCGCACACGCTGGCGTTCGGCATCACCGTGCCGTCCCCGCTCGGCGACGAGCTGATCCTGACCGCGCTGCGGGACACCGGCGGGACCGCCGTCGCCGTCGACGACACCGAGATCCTCGCCGACCTGCGGGACTTCGCCGCCCGGGAGGGCCTGCTGCTCTGCCCGGAGGGGGCGGCCTGCCTCACCGCCGCCCGACAACTGCGCGCCGGAGGATGGATCCGGGCCGGCGAGCGGGTGGTGGTGTTGAACACCGGCGCGGGGCTGAAGTACCCGGACACGGTGGACGTCGCCGGCGTACCGCTGGTGTAAGGAAGGGCCCCTTCTTAACGCCTCCGGTAGGGCAGGGGTCCCCTGTCAACAGGGTCAGGCGGTGGGCGGCTGGTCCTGGCCGGACGCCTCGGCGGCTTCCGCCTCCTGCTTGGTCCGGTGCACGGCGCCGTCGGCGTGGTCGGGCGGGCCATAGACGGTGTAGAGGACGAGCGGGTTGGGCCCGGTGTTGACGAAGTTGTGCTTCGTGCCGGCCGGCACGACCACCAGGTCGCCGGAGACCACGGCCTTCTTCTCGCCGGCCACCCGGGCCTCGCCGGTGCCGCTGACGAAGGTGAGGATCTGGTCGATGCCCTCGTGGACCTCCTCGCCGATCTCCCCGCCGGGCGGAATCGTCATGATCACCAACTGGGTGTGCCCGCCGGTCCAGAGCACGCGGCGGAAGTCCGGGCTCTGCTCGGCAACGGTCGCGATCGTGAAATGCTCCATGGCGGGCTCATACCCGGTCCACGCGCCGGTCACGCCGGGACGCGCAGATCGTGGAATTTGCCACCTCTGCGTGGTTTGGATCCCCTACTCAACGGGGATTGGTGGCCCAGGACCGGCCCGTGCTTGGGCCGGTCGAGCCAAGTCCCCGCTGTCGTACCGCCGTACGGCTGCGGTGGTGGGAGACGGCCAGAGCGCGGCGACGTTACGACCCCCGGTCGGGCGGCGCCGTGCGCTCGTTCCCGCGCCCGCCCCGCCGGACGCCGGACCGTCGGACGTGGACTCAGTCGTGGGTCTCGGCCACCGACCGCCCACCGACGCACCGCAGCTTCAGTTCGTACTCACCCGCCGGGCCCTCGAACCGGACCTCGACGTGATCGTCCGGCCCCCGGTCGGGAGTGTCCTTGACCCGGTAGCCCTGGCCGGGCGACCAGGTGACCAGGTGCACGCCGGCCGGCCCGCATTCGGCCACCGCTGTACCACCGGGGGTGGTGAAACTCCGCCGGGCCGCGGCGGCGGTCGGGCTGCCGGCCGGCGACCGGCTCGCCGGGACGTCCGTCGGGGTCGGACCGCTGCTCGACACGAGGGGTGCCGGCTCCGTCGACGCGAGCGCGCGGGCGACCTCCCGCTGGTCGCGTACGCCACCGGGGGTGCCGGTGATGCCGTCACCGACCAGCCGGATCGCGCCCAGCCCGACGAGCGTGGCGGCGACGGTGGTGGCCAACCATCCGACGGCGGTGAGGATCGGTCGACGGCCCATACGCCGAGTGTCCCCGAGGGAAGGTTAAGGCCGGCACCGGGGAAGGTTAAGAGAGCTCCGGCGACTCGTCGGGAGTCGGGGCAGGGACGGGCGTCGCCCTCCCGACTGCCTTGACGACCGCGACGGCCACCGCCGTGGTGAGCGGGATCGCGAGCACCAGACCGATGGAGGCGACCAGCGTCCGGACGATCTCCTCGGCGATCTGGGCCGTGGTGAGCACGTTGAGCAGCGGACGGTCGTAGGCGTTGATCAGCAGCATGACGGGCAGGGCGGCCCCGGCGTACGCGAAGGCCATGGTGTAGACGGTCGAGGCGATGTGGTCGCGGCCGATCCGCATGGCGCTGCCGAACAGTGCTCGGGCGGAACTGTTCGAACCCACCTCGTGCAGCTCCCACACGGCCGAGGACTGGGTGATGGTGACGTCGTTGAGCACGCCGAGTCCGGCCACGATGACGCCGCAGAGCACGATCTCCGGCAGGCTGATCCGGGTGTCGAACAGGGCGAGCGCGGTGTTGTCGTGGTCACCGAGGCCCGTCAGGTGCGCGGCGGAGGTCGCCCAGAGCCCGATGCCGGCCGTGGCCAGCAGGCCGAACAGCGTACCGATCAGCGCGGTGGTGGTGCGGGCCGAGAAGCCGTGGGCCAGGTAGAGGACGACGAACATGATCGCCGCCGAGCCCACCACGCCGACCAGCAGGCCGGATTCGCCGACCAGCAACGCGGGCAGCATGAACTTGACGATGACCAGGTAGGCGAAGCCGAGCCCGATCAGGGCTTTCAGCCCGCGCATCCGGGCCACCGCGATGACGGCCACGGCGAAGACCGCCGCGAGCAGTGTGAGAGGTGTGGTTCGCGAATAGTCGTAGAAGGCGTACACGGCCGGGCCGCTCTGGTGGTTGAAGACGCGGATCAGCTTGATCCGGTCGCCGGGTCCGAGGCCGGCGCGGTAGGCCTCCGCCGATACGTCGACCGCCACGTCTGCGCCGCTCTCCGGACCGGTCTCCAGCCTTGCCTGCACCGACGCGCAGGTCACCATCTGTTGCTGGCCGTCCGGGCCCGGGCGTTGGTTCGCCGCCGGGCAGTCGTACGTCGACACGCTCCGCACCGTCGCCTCGGGATGGCTGAGGCTGGGCGTACTCGCGGTGGCGCTGCTGCTCGCCGGTTCTCCGCCCGGCCAGAGCAGCGCCATCCCGAGCAGGGTCGCCGCGGCCATCGGTGCCACGATCAGGGTCAGGAGCACCAGGATCCGGCGCCGACGGGCGGCGTCCCGCGCCGGGTCGACCGGCGGCGTGGGTGCGGGCCGGGTGTGGGTGTGGGTGTGCATCGGTTGCTCCGGATGAGAAGCGGCGATGGGCACGGTCGTACCCGACGTCGAGGCGGGTGCCGCGGAAAAGGCCGGTGGCCGCCGACCCGGGGTCGGCGGCCACCGCTGTTCTATCGAAACCCGTTATTTTTGGACGGTCACGGTCTGCTTGTTGTAGTTCTTGCCGTTGCCGTCCGGCTTGTAGTTGCTCTCGACGTTGCCGGCGATGTCGACGGAGAACCAGTTGACCGTCGTGGTGCTGTTCACCGTGATGTTCTGGACACCCTCCCGCATCCCGGCGAGGGCCAGCTTGGGCGAGTCGAACGTCGGCCGGCTGCCGTCGAGCGTGTAGTACACGTTCGCCGGCTCGCTGGTGGTGAAGGTGAAGGTGGTGCCGCCCGGCTCCTGCCCGACGATCTTCACCGCGGTCTTCGGCTGGATCTTGTCCGTCGCGTACGCCCGGGCGACCTCGAGGATGCCGATGTTGCCGTTGGCGAACTCCATCGCCTCCTCGTGTCCCTCGGCGAACGACGGCTGGAAGCCGACCGCGGTGAACCGCTTGGTCGTCGGGTTGTAGACGTCCGCGCCGACCTCGAAGTCCCAGCCGATGATGCCCCGGTTGTACCAGTGCTCGTCGGCGCTGTTACCGGCCGCCGAGTAGAGCACGTCGGTCACCGGTCCGGTGCGGCCCGGCCAGATCGCGGTGCCCCGGTATTCCTGCACCCGGGAGAGGATGTAGTCCGAGGAGGTCCAGAAGAAGGCCTCGGTGCCCTGGTCCACCCGCGGCAGCACCTCCCGGCCGGCGGTCTTGTACGCCCCCGGAGGCCACATGAAGTAGCCGCCGTAGGAGTGGGTGTTCATCGACAGCTTGATGTTCGGGAAGTTGTCGACCAGCCACACCTCGTTGCGCGCCTCCGGCTCGGACAGCTCGCTCGGGCCGGAGTACGTCTCGCCGGTGCAGCTCGTGCCCCCGCCGTTGTAGCCGTCGAAGGCGGAACCGACCGAGAAGTTGCGGTTGATGTCCACGCCCCAGGCGTTGCGGTTACCCGGGTCCGCGGACGACGCCGGGCAGTAGTTGGTCATGTTCTTCCGCTGCATGTTGTAGTCGTACATGCTGTAGTGCGCGCCGTCCGGGTTGACCACCGGCAGGATGAAGATGTCCAGGTCATCGACGATCTTGCGGGTGTTCGGGTCCTGCGCGTAGTTGCGCAGCAGCCGCTCGGCCGACTCCACGCAGACCAGCGGGGTCACCCACTCCCGGGCGTGCTCCTGGCAGTAGAGGAAGACGCCGACCTTCGAGCCGTCCCGGTGCTTGCCGATCCGCAGCACCTTCATCTGGAACGGGTCGCGGGACACGCTCGCCGGGGCCTTCAGGTTGTCGGTCAGCTTGGTGACGCCGGCCGCGGCAACCACGCCGGTGCCGGCGTTGCCCCGGTAGAGGCTGGCCGTGAGCAGCTTGGCGGCGTCGGCGTTGCCGTTGACCGCGGCGACGACCTGCGCCGCGGTGCTGGTGACCGCGCCGGAACCGTTGGTCGCCACGTTCACCGTGACGGCCTTGCCGGACACGCCGACGGTCAGCGGGGCGTTCGCGCCCGCGTTGACCAGCGACATGCTGATGTCGTTGCCGCCCTCGGAGCCGTACGCCTTCGAGCTGACGTAGACGGTGCTCGCCGCCACGGTGCCGAACTGCGCCTGCGCCTGGCGCCGGTAGCCGTTCGTCTTGTACGGCAGGTCGACGATCTGGGCGAGCTTCGGGAACTCCGCGGCCAGCGAGGTGAACCGGGCGGTGACCTCGGTCGGGTCCATGTAGTGGTCGACGAAGTCCGACACGTACGGGTGGTCACCGGTGGCCTTGCGCGGGCTACCCAGCCACTTGCTCACGTCGACCGTGACCGAGCCACCCTTGTTGCTGGTGATGGTGGCCTTGGTCGGCGCGGCGTCGATGGCCAGCGGGTTGCTGAACCGGTGGTACATGTACTGGCCGGCGTCGGTGAACCGGGACAGCGTGCTGGTGCCGCCGGAGCCGATCGCGGTGCCCGCCCCGCTGTCCCAGCTCACCGTCAGCACCGTCGTCGAGTCGGCGCCGGCGCTCGACTTGACCTCGACGTTGAGGAAGAGCTGGTTGTCGAGGCTGGTGAACCACTCGGACCGCAGCACCGTCAGGTTGTCGGTGCTGGCGGCCAGGGCCTGCAGGGCCCGGACCGAGGCGGCCCGCTCGGACACGTTCTCCGTGTAGTCGCTCTGGTCGGAGATGGCGTCCTGTACGTCGAAGCCCATGTCCCGAAGCGACTGGCTCTCCTCCGGGCTGAGGATCGCGTGCACCTCGATGCCGTTGTCGACCGGCTTGACGTACTCGGCGAGGTCGACGCCCAGCTCGTTGAGCCGGTCGATGCCCGACTTGTCGGCGACGACGATACGCATCAGCCCGACGCCGTTCTGTTCGCCGGTCGACGACCTGTCGGGGGTCACCGCGCTGTCCGACGTCGGATTCGCAAGGCCAGGTGCACTGACGGCCAGCGCCAGCGGTAGCGCGAGCAGAGCCAGCAAGCGGCCCCGCCTGATCGGTTTCCTTGTACTCCTCATGAGAGTCCCTTCCTGGCAGGGAGGTCCCGAGGGCCGACCCGGTGGGGGTTCCGGCCCGACCTCGGCAGCCATAGCTGGGCGGAAGTGTGATCCGACTCTCAGGAGCTGTCAAGATCGATGTAGCCAGGGCGGACAATGGTCCCGACCGAATCAAACGATCATCCCGGTCCGGCTGGCCGCACCGCCCACGCCCCCGATCCGACCAGCTTGAACCGCATCTTTAACCCAACCGTGATGTGCGCGGACTCGATCGGGCCCTCCCGCCGGAGACCGAATCGCCTCCGCAAACCGGACAAGGAATGACCCGGAGCGGAGCGACGACTACCGTGCAACCTGTGGCGCGGCTGCTGCTCATCGAGGACGACCTGACGATCCGTACCCCGTTGATCCGGGCCCTGCGGGAGCGCGGCCACGCGGTCGCCGCGGCCTCCACCGCGATGACCGGGCTGCGCGACGCGCTCGACGACCGGCCCGACCTCGTCGTGCTCGACCTGGGGCTGCCCGATCTGGACGGTCGGGAGCTGCTGCGGATGCTGCGCGCGGTCAGCTCGGTGCCCCTCATCGTGGCCACCGCGCGCGACGACGAGGCCGAGATCGTCCGGATGCTCGACGCCGGGGCCGACGACTACCTGGTGAAACCGTTCACGGCGGCACAGCTGGACGCCCGGGTCCGGGCCGTGCTGCGCCGGTCGGCCGGGGACGCCGCGACCGGGGACCCGACCGTCGTGGTCGGCGGGCTGCGGATCGACCCGCGCTCCCGGCAGGTGAGCCTGGACGGGAACGCGGTCGAGCTGACCCCGCGCGAGTTCGACCTGCTGCACCACCTCGCCGGGCGCCCCGGGCAGGTGGTCACCAAGCGGGAGCTGCTCACCGAGGTCTGGCGGATCCCGTACGGCGGTGCCGACAAGACCGTCGACGTGCACCTGTCCTGGCTGCGGCGCAAGCTGGGCGAGAGCGCCCAGGAACCGCGCTACCTGCACACCGTACGGGGTGTGGGGGTGCGGCTGGAGGCGCCGGGAGCCGCCCGGTGAGGGGCCGGCTGGCGCTGCTCGTCGCCGCGGTCAGCGTGCTCGTCCTGACCGCCTTCCTGGTGCCACTGGCGCTGCTGCTGCGCACCGTCGCCGCGGACCGGGCGACCGTGCGGGCCACCGCCGACGCGCAGAGCCTGGTGCCGGTGGTCGGCACGGCCGACCCGGCCACCGTCCGGTTGACCGTCGAGCAGCTCGGCACGGACTCGGGCCGGCAGGTCAGCGTGTTCCTGCCGGACGGCACCGTGCTCGGCGCGCCGGTGCCGCGTACGCCGGCGGTGGCGCTCGCCGCGCGGGGGCAGAGCCTGACCGCCGAGTCGGCCGACGGCCGGGAGGTGGTGATCGCGGTCCAGGGCCGCCCGGACGGGACGGCGGTGATCCGCACGGTGGTCCCCCGGTCCCAGCTCACCGCCGGGGTGACCCGGTCCTGGCTGGTGCTCGCCCTGCTCGGGGTGCTGCTGGTGCTGGTCGGGTTGGTCGTCGCCGACCGGCTGGCCCGAACCCTGGTACGGCCGATCACCGAGCTCTCCGCGGTCTCCCACCGGCTCGCCAACGCCGAACTCGACGCCCGGGTCACCGCGGCCGGCCCCACCGAGCTGCGGGAGGTCGCCGGGGCGCTGAACCACCTGGCCGCACGGATCCAGGTGCTGCTGCGCGAGGAGCGGGAGCAGGTGGCCGACCTGTCCCACCGGCTGCGCACCCCGCTGACCGCGCTGCGGCTGGAGGCCGAGTCGCTGCGCGACCCGGACGACGCGGCCCGGCTGACCACGGCGGTGGACGGCCTGGAACGGGCGGTCACCGGCCTGATCCAGCAGGCCCGCTGGCGCAGCTCGACGCGGGACGGCCGGGCCGGCTGCGACGCGGCGGCCGTCGTCGGCGAGCGGGTGGCGTTCTGGTCCGTCCTCGCCGAGGACACCGGACGGACGGTGACTCTCGATCTCGCGCCCGGCCCGCTGCCGGTGGGGGTGACCGACGACGAGCTGGCCGCGGCGGTGGACGCACTGTTGGGCAACGTCTTCGCGCACACGCCGGACGGCACCCCGTTCAGCGTCCGGCTCACCCGGGACGCGGGACAGGTGGCGCTGACCGTGGCCGACTCCGGCCCGGGGATGCCGGCCGGACCGGTGCGGCGGGGTGCCAGCCGGGCCGGTTCGACCGGGCTGGGCCTGGACATCGCCGATCGGGCCGCGCGGGCCGGTGGCGGCCGGCTGGAACTGCGCGGCGGACCCGACGGTGGTGCGGTCGTACTGCTCCGGCTCGGGCCGCCGCGACCTTAACCCGCGCTTATCCGCCGGGCAGCGCGCCGCTATCCCCGCCGGGCCGATCCTCGATGACACAACCGAGGAGAGGTGGAGACGATGCGACGAACTTCCCTGGTCCTGGCGGCGGCCGGAGGGGCCGCGGTGCTCGCGGTGGCCGGTGTCGCGCTCGGCGTGACCGCCGCCGACCAGCCGGCCCCCGGCACCGCGCTCACCGCGGTGACCGCCGGCCCGACAGGCGACGACAATCCCAAGCCGGACGACGATCCGACCCGCGGCGGGGCCGCGCCGAGCGGCTCCGCCACCGAAGCCGGCGGCGGAGCGGTGAGCCGGACGCGGGCCGGCGAGATCGCGCTCGCCCGTGCCGGCGGCGGCCGGATCGTGGAGATCGAGGCCGAGACGGAACACGGGCGTCCGGTGTGGAGCGTCAAGGTGGTCAACGGCGCCACCCGGCACGAGGTCAAGGTCGACCGGGGCGACGGCACGGTGGTGAAGCTCGAGCGGACGCCGACCGACGACCGGAGCAGCGACCGCACCCCCGCCGACGACCACGGCGGCGACCGCACCGGCAGCGACGACCGGTACGACGACCATGGTGGCACCCGCAGCGGCAGCGACGACGCCCGCGACGACGACCACGGGACCCGCAGCGGCAGCGACGACGACCACGGCGGGGACCGCCGACGCTCCGACGGCTGAGCGGCTCCGCGCCAGGTCCGGGGCCCGGGCGGACATCCGCCCGGACCCCGGTCCGTCAGCGGGCGGTGCAGCGCAGCCCGGTCGGTGGTTGGCTGTCGCCGGTCGCCACGAATCCCCAGCTGGCCGTGCCACCGGGCGGGAGGCTGCCGTTCCAGCCCACGTCGGTCGCGGTCACCTGCTGCCCGGACTGGCTCGCGGTGGCGTTCCAGGTGCTGGACAGGCGCTGCGAGCCCGGGAAGCCGAAGGTGGTGCTCCAGCCGGCGATCGGGGTCGTGCCGCTGTTGCGGACGCTCACCTCGGCCTGGAAGCCGCCGGACCACGTCCCGGTCACCCGGTAGTCGGCCGCGCACCCGGCGGCGGGCGGCGGCGTGCCGGTCGGCGACGCCGTCGGGGTGGCGGTGGGCGTGGGCGAGGCCGTGGCGGTGGGTGAGGCCGTCGGGGTGGCGGTGGGCGACGCCGTCGATCCGCCCGAGGTGGTGTAGCTGACCGGGGTGTACGCGGCCGAGCAGGTGCTGCCGCAGGAGCCGGGCAGCGAGAACCGGTACACCCGGCCGTTGTTGATCAGCGTGTCGGCGGCGTCGCGGACCCGGATCTGGAAGTCGGTGCCGCCCGAGGTGGTCGCCCCGATGACGTACGACTGGCCCATGTCGCTGTTCATCGTGGCGGTCTTCCAGACGCCGTCGGCCAGGTACTCCACGCCGTGGAGGCCGTTGGCCAGGTGGGACACCGCGATCGCCGGCCAGTATCGCTGTGCACCTCGTAGGAAGCCGATCCGGATGTCGCCGTTGTAGTTCGGCGCGGGCACGAACGACCAGGAGACGTGCCGGTTGTTCCAGTGGTTCGGGTTCATGTCCCCGACCGGGGTGCCGTTGCGGACGAAGCGGTTCAGCGAGGCCGTGGCCAGGTCCAGGTGGTAGGGGTCGTCCCGGCACCAGGCGTTGCCGTCACCGCAGGAGTCGGCGACCACCATGGTGAGGGTGGCGCCGTTGTACCCGTCGGACACCCAGGATCCGTTGCGGCAGAACGCCTGCCCGGGTGCGCCGTCGTTGACCCCGGTGCAGTAGTCGCCGATGGTCACCTTGACGAACCGCCCGCAGTTGAGGCCGTTGTTCCACAGCCCGGTCCGGCCCGCCTCGGAGGGCGGCAGCGGCCGGGTCGGGAAGGACGAGTAGTCGCCGGGCATGTTGTAGACGTTGAGAGCGACGAAGTCGGGGGAGTCCAGTTCGGACTGCGGCAGGCCGCAGCCCCCGTACGGGGAGCCGAGGCTGTCGAAGTGGGTGGCGTTGCCGGTCACCGGGGCGGGCGGGTCACCGACGGCGAGGGCGGGGAGTTGGCCGGCGACGAGCAGCGCGGTCGCGGCGGCGGCCAGGGCCGCGACGAGTCGCAGGCGGGGGCGCGAGGTCGACATGGGAAGCCTTCCGGGCGGGTCGACCCTGCGCAGGGCCGACTCAACAGGTCGTGACGGGGTGCCCGTGGAATGCCCGGCTACGCGCGCCCGCCCATGCCATCACCCCCGGCCGATGGCTGTCAACGGCAGACGTGGGACGGAACGTGAACGTCCCGCTACATCGAATTATGGTGCCTGTCCAAGATGGCCGGGCGGCGCCCGCCGGCACGTCTGGCGCTCGGTCACGGTGCTCGCCGGTGGGATACCGCCCACGCTGGCCGGCCTGCCCACCGACGGGCAGGCCCGTCGGGCCGGGTGAGCCCCGGCCGTCACTCCTTGGAGGTGAAGCCGAACTGCACGATGCCCTCCTCGTCGACGACCGCGTCGACGGAGGTGTCGTTGAGCAGTTGGGCGGCGTCGGAGTCGAGGAAGATCCGGGCCCCCTGGTTGTCGACCACCTGGTCGCCCTGCACCGGCTGCGGCACCAGCTCGATGGAGAGCGAACCGGCCGCGGCGTCGGCGGCGATACGCAGCCCGCCGCCATCGGCGACATCCTGCTGCTCGGTCAGGTCGCGGATCACCAGGACGGCGTTGTCGGTCATGGTCAGCATCGCGGAGCTCCTCGTGGCTGCTTCGGGATCACGGACGGGTCGACGCGGCCTGCGCGGCCGGCCCGGACCCGGGATGGCAAATCAGTCGTCGCCACACAAAACAGGGCAGGTCGAACGCCCCTCATGGCCTACGGTGCCCCCTGTGCGGGCATCCGTCAAATAGAGCACGGTCATTCGACATCGAGGCCACCGGAGCTGGCCCCGAACGGATTACGCGAGCACCGGACCGGTGTTTCGCAGTCCCCACCGCCGGGTACCGGGACAGGTTCGGCGCGGCACCTAACGGATCTCGAAGCCCAGCGCCTGGGCCAGCACGATCGCCTGCCCGGCGTCGATGACCGCCCCGGCCCGCTCGACCGTCGTCGGGTCCAGCGCGGTCAGGTCGCTGCCGCGCAGGTCGGCGCCGAGCAGCTTGGCGGCGTGCAACTGGGCGCCGGAGAGGTCGACCCCGGTGACGGTGGCACCGCTCAGGTCCGCGCCGGTCAGGTCGACCTCGCGCATGCGTACGTCGGTGACACGCACCCCGCGCAGGTCCGCCCGGGGCATGGCGACAAAGGACCAGTCGCCGCCGCTGACCCGCAACGGGCGCAGGTCGCACTGCTCGAAGCTGCTGCCGACCAGCTTGCAGCCGGTGAACTCGGCCTCGAAGAGGTTGCACCGCTTGAAGGTGCAGCGGGTGAAGGCCGAGTCGGTGTGCCGGGAGGCGTTCAGGGCGACGTTGCCGAAGACGCACTCGGTGAAGACCGCCCCCTGGCTGACCGCCTCGGTGAGGTCGACGTGGAAGAAGGAGCAGCGGACGAAGTGCCGCTCGACCAGTTCCTCGGCATACCAGTCCTCGTTGCGGTAGGTGACGTCCTCGGTGAGCTGCGACATCAGGCCAGATTAGTGTGGCCCGCCGACACTTCCCGGTGGACATACCGGCCGGTAGGTTCGGCGTCGTGAGCGTCGCAGTGAGCACCGACCCGGACCGTATCGGCTTCGACCCCGCCCGGCTGGCGCGGATCGACGAGCACTTCGGCAGGTACGTCGACGACGGCCGGCTCGCCGGCTGGCAGATCGTGGTGACCCGCCGGGGCGAGATCGCACACTCCTCGACCTACGGGCTGCGCGACCGGGAGGCCGGCGCGCCGGTGGAGCCGGACACCCTGTGGCGCATCTACTCGATGACCAAGCCGATCACCTCTGTCGCGGCGATGATGCTCTGGGAGGAGGGCCGGTTCGAGCTGAACGATCCGATCAGCCGCTGGCTGCCGGAGTTCGCCGACGTCCGGGTCTACGACAAGGGCTCGGTCCTCAAGCCGTACACGGTGCCGGCGGTCGAGCCGATCCGGGTCTGGCACCTGCTCACCCACACCGCCGGCCTGACGTACGGCTTCGCGCAGAGCACGGTGGTCGACGGCCTGTACCGGGCGGCGGGTTTCGACCTGAGCGTGCCGCCCGGCATGGACCTGGCGGCGGCCGCCGCCGGCCTGGCCCGGTTGCCGCTGCTCTTCCAGCCGGGTACGAGCTGGAACTACGGGGTCTCCACCGACGTGCTGGGCCGGCTGGTCGAGGTGGTCTCCGGGCGGCGCCTGGACGAGTTCCTCGCCGAGCGGATCCTGCGGCCGCTGGGCATGACCGACACCCGCTGGTGGGTCGACGAGCCGGACGCCAAGCGGCTGGCCGCGCTCTACGCACCGCACCCGACCACCGGGCAGACGATGCGCCAGGACGGCATCGGCGGTGCCGCGCTGACCGAGCCGGGCTGGTTCTCCGGCGGCGGCGGGCTGATCTCCACGGCCGCCGACTACCACCGGTTCACCCAGTTCCTGCTGCGCGGTGGCGAGCTGGACGGGGTACGCCTGCTGGGGCCCCGGACGGTGCGCTTCATGACCCGCAACCACCTGCCCGGCGGGCGCGACCTCGCCTCGTTCGAGCCGGAGGGCTTCGCCGAGACGGTGATCGACGGCATCGGCTTCGGCCTCGGGTTCGCGGTGGTGCTGGACCCGGTGCCGACTCGGGTGCCGAGCAGCGTCGGCGAGTACTACTGGGGTGGTCTGGCCAGCACCGCGTTCTGGGTGGACCCGGCGGAGGAACTCACCGCGCTGCTGTTCACCCAGCTCATGCCCTCCAGCACGTACCCGCTGCGCTCGCAGCTGCGCCAGCTCGTCTACTCCGCGCTGATCGACTGACCCCACCCGGGGCGCGCCGCCCGGTGGCGGCGCGCCCCGGCGACGGTCGGAACGGCCGCTGGACCCGGGTCGCGGCTTTCGGCCTGGGAACGGCGGGATGGCCGATCCGGCACCGGCCGACTGGTCGGCTCCCTAGCCTGATGAGGGGCGGGACGTCGGGCGGAAAGGGCGGACAGGCCATGGGCAACATCGTCGTGTTCGGTGCCGGCGGGACCGCGGGTTCGCGGATCGCCGCCGAGGCGGTCGAGCGGGGTCACCGGGTCACCGCGGCGGTACGCCGCCCGGAGGCGACCAGCTACCTGCCGGCCGGGGTGCGTACGGTGACGGGTGACGCGACCTCGGCGCGCAGTGTACGGGAGCTGGCCGAGGACGCCGACGTGTTCGTGGTGGCGATCGGCGGTGGCGATCGGGAGCTGTGGTGCGACGCGGCCCGGACGCTGGTCGACACGCTGCACGAGGTGCCCGACCCGCCCCGGGTGATCCACGTCGGCGGCGGGGCGACGCTGCTGACGCCGAAGGGCACCCCGTACCTGGACGAGCCGGACTTTCCCGAGGAGTACCGGGAGGCGGCGTTGGGTCAGGCCGACGCGCTGGCCGTCTACCAGTCCTCGGCCGACGGGGTGACCTGGACGTACGTCTCCCCGCCGCCGCTGGAGTTCCACCCGGGCGAGCGGACCGGCCATTACCGCACCGGCACCGACCATCCGGTGACCGACGACCAGGGCCGGTCGGTGCTCACCTACGAGGACCTGGCGGTGGCGATCGTCGACGAGATCGAGCGGCCCCGGTTCAGCAACGCGCGCTTCACCGCGGCGTACTGAGCCGCACGGTCCACGCGGCCCGGTCGGTCAGTCAGCCAGTCGGGCGGGGAAGCCGCCGGTGGCGATCGGGCTCCAGGCGTCGATGGTGATCCGGATCAGCGACTTGCCCTGCCGCACCATGGCCTGGCGGTACTCGTCCCAGTCGGGGTGCTCGCCGGAGATGCTGCGGAAGTATTCCACCAGCGGCTCCAGGGCCTCGGGCAGGTCGAGCACCTCGGCGGTGCCGTCCACCTGCACCCAGGGGCCGTTCCACTCGTCGGAGAGCACGCAGGCGGAGACCCGGGGGTCGCGGCGGATATTGGCCGCCTTGGCCCGCTGGGGGTAGGTGGAGATGACCAGCCGACCGTCGGCGTCGACCCCGCCGGAGACCGGGGAGGACTGCGGCCGGCCGTCGGAGCGGGTCGTCATCAGCACGACCCGGTGCCGGGGGCGGAGGAACTCGATCAGGGCGTCCCGGTCGACCCGGGTGTTGGTCGCGATAGTGCGTGCCATGCGTCGGTTCTACCAGGTGCGCCGCGCGCCAGGTGCGCCGCACGCCGGGCCCGCCGCACGCCAGGTTCCGCCGCACGCCGGGCGCGCCGCACGCCAGGTTCCGCCGCACGTCAGGCCGGCGGTGAACGACGGGCGTCAGCGGGGACGGGCGGGCGCCCGGCCCGGGGCCGGCTGGGCGGGCACCCGGGGGCGGGCCGCCGCCCGCCAGGCGCGGCCGTTGGCGTAGATCACCCGAAACCCGAGGTACGCGGCGAGCGGCGCCCAGTGCGCGGAGCCCATCCGCAGTTCGGCGGCGTTGTGCCGCTGCCCGTTGGCCAGAACGTCGAGCAGCACGGTCTCGAACGCGGCCGACTCGACCCAGTCCACGTCCCGGGTGAAGCCGCAGACCAGTGCCGCCCCGGTCACGTCGAGGAAGTCCCGCAAGGTGGCGTCGGAGGCGCGCAGCACCGAGCAGCTGCCGAAGTAGAGCCGCCGGCCCTCGCAGCGGCCGGCCATCCGCTCGGCGACGTCGGTCAGCTCCACCGAGTCCCAGTCGGTGAGGCAGAGCCGGCTGGGCTCGCCGTGCATGGCGAAGAAGCCGACCCGGTAGTCGGCGTACTGCTTGAGCAGCCAGCGGTCGATGAAGTAGAAGAGCTCGTCGCGGGTGGCGGCGTCCTTGTGGATGAAGCGGATCCGGCCCAGCCGTTCGAGCAGTTCCAGGGTGGGCAGGACGGAACCGCGCTCGTTGAGGTCCCGGTGCCACTGTCCTTCGACGCAGAAGACGCCACCTCGCGCCAACGCCCACCTCCCCCGCCCGCGAAGGCCGCCTGGGGTAGCCGTCCCCGGCCCCGGCGCAGACGTTACCGGCCACGGGTCGCCCCGCGACATCACCCTTGGCCGCGCCGTAACGGCGTTTTCATCCCCTCTGGGCGCCCTTAGGCGCGGAGGGCCCAGGTGGGCGAGTCCCAGGATTCGGCGCAACTTGCACAAATCCTCCGCGAACTGCGGCTATGAGACTAATTCGGATAATTACCTGCTGGTCGCATCAAACGATGCCAGGGTGGGTGAGTCAGGGCGTCCCGGCCGATGCCCGGATCGCTCCCCAATCTCACTCGTGACAGGAGAAATCCCGTGCGTGTCAATTTGCTGAAACGGCTGGTCGTCGCGTTGGCGCTGGCTGTACCGGGCGCTGCCGTCGCCACGGTCGTCGCCGCGCCGGCGGCCTACGCCGACGGCTGCTACACCTGGAAACGGACCCTGTCCCCGGGCAGCTCCGGGGACGACGTCCGGCAGTTGCAGATCCGGGTGGCCGGCTGGCCCGCGTACCGGAACATCGTCCGCATCGACGGCAAGTACGGCCCCGAGACGGCCGCCGCGGTCCGGCGGTTCCAGTCGGCGTACGGGCTGCGCGTCGA
Source organism: Micromonospora sp. NPDC093277 (assembly GCF_044765245.1). Taxonomy (NCBI): domain Bacteria; kingdom Bacillati; phylum Actinomycetota; class Actinomycetes; order Micromonosporales; family Micromonosporaceae; genus Micromonospora; species Micromonospora sp. NPDC093277. The sequence continues at coordinate 497,929 of NZ_JBIWJO010000001.1, read as the reverse complement.
CGGCATCGCCGGCCCGCAGACCTTCGCCAAGATCTACGCGCTGCAGGACAACGACTGCACCCCGAGCCACTTCAGCTACAGCGAGCTGGACAACGGCTGCGGCACGGGCGGCGGCTGGAGCGGCGGCCCGCTCTCGGCGAGCGCGACCCGGACGAACGCGCTGCGCCTGATGTGGAAGCTGGAGGCGCTGCGCCACCGCCTCGGCGACAAGCCCATCCACGTGAACAGCGGCTTCCGCAGTTCCGCCTGCAACCGGAAGGTCGGCGGCGCGTCGGACAGCCAGCACCTCTACGGCACCGCAGCCGATCTGAGCTCGGCCAGCTCGTCGCTGTGCCGGATCGCCCAGGAGGCCCGCAGCCACGGCTTCAGCGGGATCTTCGGCCCCGGCTACCCCGACCACAGCACCCACGTCCACGTGGACTCCCGCCGGGAGAACAACGCCGACAAGACCGCGAACACGACCGTCTGGTCCGCCTCGCGCTGCGGAATCTGAACCGGCGGTGCCGGTCAGACCAGGCCGGCGTCGTGGACGAGCAGGGCCACCTGCACCCGGTTGTTCAGGTCGAGCTTGGTCAGCAGGCGCGACACGTACGCCTTCACCGTCGCTACGCTCATGAACAGCTCCACGGCGATCTCGGCATTGGTCCGGCCCTGCCCGAGCGCGACCGCGACCTCCCGCTCCCGCTCGCTGAGCCCGTCCAGCAGCCGCACCGCCCGCTCCCGGCGGGGGTCCCACCCGGCCCCTGCCGGGGCGGCGGCGGTCACGTGCGTGATCAGTTTGCGGGTGACCGCCGGCGACAGGGTCGCCTCCCCCGCCGCGACCCGGCGGATCGCCTGGACGATCTCGGCGGGTGGCGTGTCCTTGAGCAGGAATCCGGCGGCTCCGGCACGTAGGGCCCGCAGCACCTGGTCGTCGGCGTCGAACGTGGTCAGCACCAGCACCTCGGGCGGCTCGGGCAACGCCCGAAGTGCCTCGGTGGCGGTCAGCCCGTCCACCCAGGGCATCCGGATGTCCATCAACACGACGTCCGGCGCGTACGCCTCGACGGCGGCCGGCACCTCGGCGCCGTCGCTCGCCTCCCCGACGACCCGCACGTCCGGTGCCCCGCCGAGGATCATCGACAGACCGGCACGGACCAGCGCGTCGTCGTCGACGATCAGCACCCGCACCGGTGCCACGCCGGCCCCGGCGCCGGCCGTCACGCCGGCCACGGCAGCCAGGCGGCGAGCCGGAAGTCGCCGGTGTCGTCGCGCCCGTACTCCAGGCGGCCGCCGGCCAGGTTGACCCGCTCGCCGATGCCGATCAGGCCGGTGCCGGTGCCGGGAATCGCCGGCCCGGCTACGTCGCCTACCGGCCACCGGTTACGGATCTCGACGGTGAGGCCGTCGCCCGGCCCGCCGGCCAGCCCGACGGCGACCGTGGTGCCCGCCGCGTGCTTACGGGCGTTGGTCAACCCCTCCTGCACGATCCGGTACGCGGTGCGCCCGATCGCCCCCGGCACCGCCTCCGGCGCGGCGACCCGATCACTGATGGTGACCCGCATCGCCGCCGTCCGCGACTCCTCGACCAGCGCCGGCACGTCGGCCAGCGTCGGCTGCGGGCGCTCGGGATCCTGCGACTGGGTGGCCTCACCGTCGGTGCGCAGCACCCCGATCACCTCACGCAGGTCCTGCAGGACGCTGTGCGCGCTGCCGCGGATCACCCCGGCCGCCCGGGCGATCTCCTCCGGCGGCGCGTCCGGGCGAAACTCCAGTGCTCCGGCGTGCAGGCTGAGCAGCGAGATCCGGTGCGCGAGGACGTCGTGCATCTCCCGGGCGATCCGGGTGCGCTCCAGGTGCCGGGCCTGCGCCATCCGCAGCTGCTGCTCGGCCTCGGCCCGTTCGGCGCGGTCTCGCAGCGAGAGCACCAGTTGGCGACGGGCCCGGACGAACATCCCCCACGCCATGACCAGGCCGAGGATCACCGCCGTAAAGATCATCGCGGGCCAGAACGACATGGTCGGGTCCGGACGGAGCTGGTTGAAGACGGCCGTGGTGAGCAGGTGCGCGCCCGTCAGCGACGCCGCGATCGGGAACGGCTGGTGCACCACGACGGTGAAGATGACGATCAGCAGCGCTACGGCGGCGGTGGCCGAGCAGAGGGTCAGCGGCAACATGGCCACGGCGAGGCCGACCGGCCAGCGCCGGCGGAACCAGAGCGCCCCGCAGACCAGCACGCCCAGCACGAGGTCGACCTGGACGAGCCAGGCCGGGCCGGTGTTCAGCGCGATCTGGGGCTTGGGTGACCGGGCATCGGCGGCGGCGAACAACAGCCAGCCGACGGCGAGCATGAAGCAGAGGCTGTCGACCAGCCAGTCCCGCATCGTCCGCCGCGCCGCCTTCGCCGGCGAGGCGAGGGCACCCGGCAGCAGCCAGGGATACTCCGATACGGCCGAGCTGGTCATCCCTCCATGCTAGGGAGGCCGTTGGCGGTGTCGACAGCTACCAAAGTCGAGACCTGACCGTAGACCGAGGTAGCCGCGCCGTCGACCGCCGGCCGCAGCGGATGGCCGGGCGGCGCGCGCAGGCTGACCGGCATGATCACCGTCGAACACCTCACCAAACGGTACGGCGACCACCAGGCCGTCGACGACGTCTCGTTCCGCTGCGAGCCGGGCACGGTGACCGGCTTCCTCGGCCCGAACGGTGCCGGCAAGTCCACCACGATGCGGATGCTGTGTGGCCTGACCCCGCCGACCTCGGGCAGCGCCACCGTCGCCGGGCTGCCCTACCGGCAGCTGGCCAACCCGGGCCGGGCGATCGGGGTTCTCCTCGACGCGTCGGCGCAGCACGCCGGCCGCACCGGCCGGGAGGTGCTGACCGTCGCCGCCTGGACCATGGGGGTCGACCGGCGGGAGGTCGCCGCGAAGCTCGACCTGGTCGGCCTGAACCAGGCCGCGGCGAAGCGCCGGGTGCGGGCGTACTCGCTGGGGATGCGGCAGCGGCTCGGCCTGGCGCTGGCCCTGCTGGGTGACCCCCGGATCCTCGTCCTCGACGAGCCGGCCAACGGCCTCGACCCGGAGGGCATCGTCTGGATGCGCGGCCTGCTGCGCGACTTCGCCGACCGGGGCGGCACCGTGCTGCTCTCGTCGCACCTGCTGCGGGAGGTGGAGGCGGTCGCCGACCGGCTGGTGGTGATCGGCAAGGGGCGGGTGGTCGCCCAGGGCGGCAAGGACGAGCTGCTCGCCGGCGCCGGCACCCTGGTCCGGGCCCGCGACCAGGCTGCCCTACGGGTCGCGCTGGACCGGGCCGGGCTCGTCCCCACCCAGGCCACCGACGGCCTGCTGGTGCGGGCCGAGGCCGAGGCGGTCGGCCAGGCCGCCGCCGACGCCGGCGTCGCGCTGACCGAGCTGCGTCCGGCCGGCAGCGCCGGCCTCGAACAGCTCTTCCTCACCCTCACCTCCGACACGTCGGCCCGGAAGGACCTCCGATGACCACCACCGCACCCGCACCCGCCGCGCCCGCCGTCGCCCACCCGGCGGAACGGCACCGGCCGTCCCTGCTCCGGCTGACCGCGGTGGAGGTGCGCAAGCTCGCCGACACCCGGGCCGGCTACTGGCTGCTGATCACCATCGGCCTGCTCGCCGCCGGCATCACCACCGTGCAGCTCATCGTCCGCGACGCCGAATGGCAGAACTTCACCCACTTCTTCGTCCCGTCGCTGCTGCCGGTCGGGCTGCTGCTGCCGGTGCTGGGCATCCTGTCGATCACCGCCGAGTGGTCGCAGCGGACCGCGCTGACCACGTTCACGCTGGTGCCACGCCGGGACCGGGTGATCGTCGCGAAGCTCGCCGCGATGGTGCTGGCCGCGCTGGCCTCGGTGCTGGTCAGCCTCGCCGTGGCGGCTGTCGCCACGCTGATCGCCCGGGCCACCGGCGGCGCCGGCGGCTGGTCGTTCGAGGCGTCCCTGCTCCTGCACGCGGTCGTCCTGCAGGTCGCCGGCGTGCTGATGGGCGCGGCGTTCGGGCTGCTGCTGCTCAACACGCCGCTGGCGATCGTCACCTACCTGCTGCTGCCCACCCTCTGGACGATCCTCGGCGAGATGGTCTCGGCGCTGCGCGGACCGGCCCGCTGGCTGGACACCAGCGTGACGATGGAGCCCTTCTTCGGGCCCCACGTGACCGCCGGGCAGTGGGCACGGCTGGCGGTGTCGCTGCTGGTCTGGGTGGTCGTACCGCTGGCCGCCGGGCTGGTCCGGACGCTGCGGCGGGAGGTGTCCTGACCGTGTCGCCGCAGGGGTACGGCAGCGCCACCGTGGTCAGCGGAGGCGCCGGGGAACTGGTGGTGATGTGGGTCGGCTTCCCGCTGCTCGGGGCCGGGCTGGGCATGGCGCTGACCGCCGCGTCGGGCTGGCTGGCCGACCTGCCCTGGGTGCCGTTCCAGGGCTGGTTCGAGCTGCTGGCCCGGCTGCCCGCCGAGCGGGCGTACCCGGGCGGCGCAGGGGTGACGGCGCTGGCCGGGCTGGTGCTCGCGTACCTCGGCGTCCGGGAACGGTTGACGGTGACGGTGGGCCCGACCGAGGTACGGCTGCACCGCGACGGCCACGGCCGGGACATCGCGCGGACCGCGGTGACGGGCGTCTTCCTCGACGACAAGGCGCTGGTGCTGCTCGACGCCGACGGCGCGGAGCTGGCGCGGGAGCGGTCCGACCTGGACCACGGCGGGCTGCGTGCCGCGTTCACCGGCCAGGGCTGGCCGTGGCGGGACCATGATCCCTACGAGGCGGCGTACCGGCGGTGGGTGGAGGGGCTGCCGGGGCTGCCGGCGGGGGCGGAGGCGGTGTTGCGGGCCCGGCAGCGGGCGCTCGACGGCGGCAAGGGCGGGGAGGCCCGGGAGTTACGCGGCGAGCTGGCCCGGCTCGGCGTGGTGGTCCGGGACGAGAGCAAGCGGCAGTACTGGCGACTGATCCCGGGCCAGCCCGACCGGAACGGCGACGGAGGCCCGTCGGGGAGCATGCGGTAGCTGGGCGGTGCAGCGCGGGCATCGGCCGCCCGTTACCGTTCCCGGTCGGGGAGGTGTCGATGTACGTCGTATCGGTGATCAATTACAAGGGCGGGGTCGGCAAGACCACGATGACCGCCAACCTCGGGGCCGAGCTGGCCAGCCGGGGGATGAAGGTGCTGCTGATCGACCTCGATCCGCAGGCCAGCCTGACGTTCAGCTTCTACGAGCCGGACGACTGGCGGGAGCGACTGCGCGACGAGCGCACGGTCAAACGCTGGTACGACGGCCAGCGCGGGGACAACCCGGCGGTGACCCTCGGGGAGCTGGTGGTCTCCCCCGGCCCCGCGAACGCGCAGCTGAAGGGTGCCGGGCGGCTCGACCTGATCGCCTCCCATCTCCAGCTCGTCGACATCGACCTGGCCCTGGCCCGGGGCGTGGCCGACGGCGACGAGTACGACGCCGAGCTGTTCCGCGTCCGCGGTTCGCTCGACCAAGGGCTGCACGACCCGGCGCTGGACCCGTACGACCTGGTGCTCATCGACTGCCCGCCGAACTTCAACGTGGTCACCCAGTCGGCCATCATTGCCAGCGACCACCTGCTCATCCCGGCGAAGGCCGACTACCTGTCCACCCTGGGCATCGACTACCTGCACGGCAACGTCCGCGAGCTGGTCGACCGGTACAACGCGGACTCCCGCCGGTTCGCGAAGATCCGCCGCCACCACAAGGTGGCCCCGGACATTGCCGGCGTGGTGTTCACCATGATCCATCTGAAGTCGCAGCAGCCGATCGCGGCGCACCAGGGCTACATGGATCAGGTACGCGCACTGGGCGTACCGGTGTTCCCCACCGCGCTGCGAGAGAACGTGACCCTGTTCGCCACGAACACCCCCCGCGGGGTGCCGGTGGTGCTGCGGGACCGGACCACCTCGCCGATCCGCGAGGAACTACGCCAGATCACCACCGAGTTCATGGACAGCCTTCAGCCAGGTTCGGCGAAGAAGCCTTCCTCGCCCGCCGTCACCGTGGCAGCCGGGGCGGACGCATGACCGAGCTGACGCGGACGCTGCTCGGCCGGGTGGCCGAGTTCCTGGCCGGTCTCTCGGCCGCGGAGGTGGCCGCCCTGGCCGAGGGACGCGCCCGGCTCGCCCTGCTGCCGGCCGCCGACTCGCCCGTCGCGGCGGGCCGCCGGCCGGCGGCCGCCGAGCCGGTCCCCCGCGCCGCGTCCCCCGCGCCCGCCGGGGTGGACGTCGAGGGGGCACACGCCGCGCTCGCCGCCATGTCGCGGCGCGACGAGGGTACGGCGTACCTGGCGTCCTGGACGACCCGGCAACTGCGTGCCCTCGCCGCCCGGGCCGGGCTGCGCGGGGTGGCCGGGCTGCGGAAGGCGGAGCTGGTCGAACGGATCGTCGACCGCACCATCGGCTTCCGTCTCAACTCCACCGCCGTCCGCCAGCGCTGACGCGCGCCGCCCGCGGGCCATAGGCTGGGCGGCAGCGACGTCGAGGCGAGGAGACCCGGGATGACCCGCTACGCCGCCCTGCTGCGGGGCGTCAACGTCGGCACCACCCGGATCGCGATGGCCGACCTGCGTCGCCTGGTCAGCGACCTCGGGCACGAGGACGTGAAAACCTACCTGCAGAGCGGCAACGTGGTCTTCACGAGTCCCCCGACGAGGGCCGAGATCCTGGCCGAGGGCATCGAGCGGGCGATCGCGTCCGAGCTGGGGCTGACCGTGCCGGCGCTGGTGCGCAGCGACGCCGAACTGGCGGCCGTGGTCGACGGCAACCCGTACGCCGGCCGGCAGGACGATCCGACCCGGCTGCTGGTGGCGTTCCTGTCCGCCGCGCCGGCGAGGGCGAAGGTGGCGGCGCTGACCGTCCCCGGCGGGGAGAACGTGGAGTACGCGGTCGCCGGGCGGGAGGTCTTCCTGCACTACCCCGAGGGCGGGTACGGCCGATCGAAGTTCACCAACGCGTACCTGGAGAAGAAGCTCGGCGTGGTGGCCACCACCCGCAACTGGAAGTCGGTGCGCGCCCTGCGGGACCTGACCGCGGGCTGACCCGCGGCCGGACGCCGGTTGACGTAGCTTCGGGGGTGCTGCTGGCCGGCGGGGCGGTGGCCGTCGCCGAGCCGGCACCGGCCGCGACGATCGCGCCGGCGACCCGGCCGTGGCCGGTGCTGTTCGAGGCCGGCCACACCCCGGCCGGCTGACCGGCCGGGGTGTGGCGGCGACGGTCAGCGCGGGGCGGGGACGACCGCCGGGGCCTGCTCCAGCACCGAGGCCGGCAGCTGCGGCCCGGCGGGCAGCGCCACCGGCTCCTTCGCCCGGGTGACCAGGTCGACCACGGTACGGCTCAGCCGCTGCGAGGACTCCGACATGGACTGGTTGGCGGTGACGATGGCGGTGACCACCTCGGCCCGCTTCTGCTGGCCGTAGCGGACGGCCTCCTCCAGGCCCCTGGCCTGCGCGTCGATCGAGTCGGCCACCTCGATGATGGTCTCCGGGCGGATGGTGGGGGTCTGGATCACCTTCGCGATCTGCGGCACCGCGGTCTTCGACGCCGCCGCGTACGCCGACAGCACGTCGTTGGCGCCGTCCGCGACCGCCTGCTGCATGTCGGCCGCCTGGTTGGCCTGCAACAGCAGCGCCCACTGGGCGATGGTGAGCTTCATGGTCGGGATGGTCAGGTTCATCAGCAGGGCGAGCCGCTGACCCAGGCCGTAGTTGAGGGTCCGGATGTTGCGGACCTGCGGCGAGGTGGACCAGGCGACGAAGAGGCGCTGCTGGAACTCGTTGATCCGCACCTCCAGCGCCTGCACGAACTCGGTGACCAGGGAGAGCCGTTCCTGCTGGTCCCGTTCGTCGGGCGCGCCCGGCGTGACGGTGATGGACCGGGCGTCGGCCAGGGCCACGTCGCGGACCAGCTCCATCACCGCGATGGCGCCGACGAGCTGCCCGATGGCCGCCTCGTTGGCCTTGTACAGCTCGTCGCAGAGCACCACGTTGCGGCGCAGCTCCATCTGCTTGTCGCTGAGCTGCCCGGCGACCCGGTCGAGCTGCTGCTCGACGCTGCGGGCCTCCTCGAAGAGCATTTCCAGCAGGTCCCGGCCCTTGCGGAACAGGCCGCGGATGGCGTCGGAGAACTTGTTGAAGGTCTCCCGCACCTTGGGGTCGCTGGGGTCGTACTTGCGGCGGAAGTTGCGCATCCGGTCGTTGATCTCGTGCATGATGCTGGTCAGTTCCGGGATGTCGACCCGGCCGACCTCCCGGAAGATCCGGCTGACCTGCGCGTTGACCTGGTCCAGCGCCTGGTTGCCGAAGTTCGCCAGCGCGTCGGTGTTGGCCAGCATCGTCGGGTAGAGCTGGCGCGCGGCCTGCGCGGCCTGCTCCCGCTGCGCGGTGGTGAGCAGCTCCGCACAGGAGAAGGTCTTCGGTTCGGCGGTGGCCAGCGCGGTGCTGATGGCCGAGTCGGCGGCGCCGGCGGGCGGCTCGGCCGGGCCGCCGACGATGCTGCCGAAGTCGATCTGGAGTCCCTCGCTCATCGGGTTGGTCCCTTTCACTTGCAGGTGGTGGCGTCCTTCATGCAGCTGAGCAGCGCGAGCGTCACGTCGGCGGCGGGCGCGGGTGCGGCCCGCACCTGGTCAGCGAGCGGAATGTCCGGGAAGTCGCCGATGTCGTTCGCGCCGACCTGCACGGCCGATCGGAAGCCGTACCGCTGCCAGGCGATGGTCTGGATCTTCGGGTCCTTCAGCGCGTCGATGAGCCGGCCGGCGGCCGGGTCGAGGGCGAGCACCGGGTGGTCGCTGTGGATGGTCGGGTCGGGATAGAGCACCCGGACGTTCTTCAGCAGGTTGGCGCTGTTGTCGCCGCTCTGCACCACCTGCTGGATGATCTGGTTCTCGTATCCGGCGTACAGCGGGGCCTTGAACTCGCCGCCCTGGGTGAGCCATTCCCGGAACCCTGAGTCGGAGCTGCGCGACTGCAGGCCCTGCGCGTCGTGCAGGGCGCGCATGGTGGGCAGCGCCTGGCGGGCCTGGGCGAGGCTCGGGGCGGAGAACCCGTCGGCGGTGGCGATGATGTTGAGTTCGAGCTGGGCCAGGGTGAATCCGCTGTTGGACTTGGCGGGGTCGGTGCTGGCCACGGTGATCGGGCCGCGCAGCTCGGCGGCGCCGAACGCCTCCCAGGTGTCGCGCTTGATGACGTGGTTGAGCAGCAGCCGCTTCATGTCGACGACGAAGTACCGGTCGCCGCGGCGCTGCACGATGCCCTTGCGTACGAGCGCGTCGGTGCCGCGCGGGCCGGCGTAGATGACCTCGGGCGACTGGAGCAGGTTCTCTGCCCGGTAGTCGGGGAAGGCCCCGGCGTGCTGGGCCTCGAAGACGCTCTGGGCGCTGGCGCTGGACGGCCAGAGGCAGTCCAGCTTGCGCGCCTTGATGTCGTCGGTGCTCAGCTGCACCTGGTCGTAGGAGCCGAGGGGCTGGAAGGCGACCTCCAGCCGGTAGCTCTCGCGCAGGATCCGCTTGACCTCGTCGTCGGCCATCAGCTCGGACTTCTCCGAGCCGCCCACACAGGTGACGGTGGTGGGGGCGGCGGCGGTCTCCGGGGTGTCCGAGTAGCGGCGCCACAGCACCGCCGCCGCGACGCAGACGACGATCACCATGACCAGCCCGATCAGGAACCGGGTGCTGGGCAGTCTCAACGTGACTCCTTCATCGGCCCAGTTCGGGCAGGCTCGGTGGGGCGACGGTGTCCAGGTTCGCGGTGTACTGCGCGATGTCGCCCTGGTTGATCAGCCGGACGCTCTCCAGCGCGAAGTCGGCGAAGCGCCGGAACGCCTCCTCACCGTCGTGGCGCAGGCGCTCCGGGTCGCGGTAGAGCACCGGCTGACGCTGGATGTCCAGGTACTGCCGGACGACGCCGTCGAGGCTGCGCAGGTGCCCGCCCATCCGGGACGCCGTGGAGTAGAGGCTGTCCGGTGAGTGGTCGCGGACCCGGTCGAACAGCTCCGGGACGTACCGGCAGGCGTCCTCCAGGGCGCGGCGGGCCTCCGGCTGGCGCACGTCCCGAGCGAGCCGCTCGATGCCGCGCAGCACCCGCAGCGCCTCGTCGACCCGGTCACGGGCCTCGTCGGCGTAGCTGTCCTGCTGGGCCCGGACGGCGGTGCGGTCGTCGAGCATCAGGTAGAGCCCGAGCGCGACGGCGGCGGCGAGCAGCGGCGACCAGAGCAGGCTGCCGGTGAACGCGAAGACCAGCGCGAAGGTGCCGACGGCGGCGGCCAGCGCGATTGGTGCGGCCAGGCGGTGCCTCACTTGTAGCCCGCCGCCTGCCGCAGGGCCGCCACCAGGTCGTCCTGCCGGACGAAGGTGCCGTTGGTGGCCTCGGCCACCTCCTTGAGCTGGGTCGGGTCGGCGTCCCGGCCGAAGGCGATCGCGACCACCGGTACGCCAGCCGATCGCAGCGCGGCGACGGCGGGGTCGTGCCGCCGGGTGTCGGACTGTCCGTCGGTCATCAGCACGACCAGCCGCTTGCGGTCGCCGTGCTGGGGGCGGGCGAGCTCGTCGGCCGCGCGGATCAGGCAGGCGTACATGTCGGTGCCGCCGTCGGGGCGGTAGCCGGTGACCTTGCGGGCCAGGTCGCGCAGCGCGGCCGGGTCGTTGCCCTGGACCGTCCAGGGGCTGCCGCCGGTGATGTCGCCGTTGAAGACGCTGACCGTGGTGTTGTCCTCGGGGTGGGTCTGCAGGAAGTTCAGGGCCGCCTGGTCGGGGTCGAAGACCTGCCCGGCGGCGGCCTGGACGCCCTTCCAGCCGTCGTTGTCGGCCATCGAGCCGCTGCCGTCGAGGCAGTAGTGGACGGCGACCGGCCGGCGGTAGCGGGTCTGGTAGCGGTCCAGCGCCGCCTGGATGACCGTCGCGGCCGGGAACTGGATGGCCTGCTCGTTGATGGTGCCCTGGATGCCCCAGGCCGGGTTGAAGACGTTCGGGTCGGGCTTGTCGAGGGTGAGCCCGACGCCGGTGGCCGGCCGGCGGCCCAGCTTGAGCAGCGCGGCCTGCGCGTCCGCGTCCTTGAGCAGGTGGTTCTGCAGCTCGCTGAAGATCTGGTGAGCGTTGTCGTTGCCGGCCTGCGGCAGGAAGCCCAGCGGGGCGTCGCTGACCGCCAGGGATCCCCGGGGGTAGGCCACCAGCAGCGGTTCCTTGCCGGCCTTGACCAGCTCGGCGTTGCGCTCGATGACCAGGTCCTCGTAGGTGAACATGGCCCGGCACTGGTCGGGGTGGGCCAGGCAGTCGGTCATCAGGGTGCCGGTGGAGGGTGGGGTCTGGTCCATCGCCTTGACGAAGCGGCTGACGCCCTGCTCGACGGCGGGCGAGTCGAGCTGTTGCTGGGTCAGTGGCGTGCCGGGGCCGTTGCCGGCGAAGTAGTTGAGGAAGCCGAAGAGCACGGTGGCGCCGGAGTTGGACTGGGTGGGGTTGGTGATCCACACCTTGGTCCGGCCCGACTCGACGGCGCGCAGAATGTCGGCGATCGGGACGTCGGAGCGGCCGGCGAAGCCGAGCTTGTCCATCTCGGAACGCCAGGCGGCGAAGACCACCGGGGTGAGGAACATCGGTTGGACGTCGCGCAGCGTGCTGGCCCGGTCGCCCAGCTGGAGGAAGACGCTGGAGGCGAACCAGTACGCGTCGTAGTCGGTGCTGCCGGCGGTGAGCAGCCGGGCCTGGTCCACCGAGCCCTTGAAGGTGACGTCGCAGCGGTAGTGGTGGCTGTCGCACCAGGGCTTGACGATCGTTTCGACGACGCTCTGCTGTTCGCTGCCGGCGACCATCCGCAGGGTGCCGCTGGTCGGCGCGCCGCTCCGATCTTTCGTCGGCTCGTTCGTCGTGCAGCCGGTGAGCAGCACCGCAACTGCCGCGATCAGCGTCGGGAGTCTTCTGGCCCGCACCTGTACCTCGTTCCTGTCCTGTCGAGGACCCATCCGGATCGAGGTCTTGGTAGCAGGGGTGAACCAACCAGATAGCCAACCTTGGGTGAACTTCAGGTGTCATGATCGAGGCGTGAACTCCGTTCCCATGATCGCCTTCAATGACGGCAACCGGATCCCGCAGCTCGGCTTCGGCGTGTTCCAGATCGAGCCGAAGGACACCGCCCGGGCGGTCGGCACCGCCCTCGAGGTCGGCTACCGGCACATCGACACCGCCGAGATGTACGGCAACGAGGCCGAGGTGGGGCAGGCGATCCGGGCCGCCGGACTGGACCGCGGCGAGGTCTTCGTCACCAGCAAGCTGAACAACGGCTTCCACCGCCCCGACGACGCCCGCCGGGCGTTCGAGTCGACGTTGCAGGCGCTGAAGTTCGACTACCTCGACCTGTTCCTGATCCACTGGCCGCTGCCGACCCGGTACGACGGCGACTTCGTCTCCACCTGGAAGGTGCTGGAGGAGTTCCAGCGCGACGGCCGGGCGAAGTCGATCGGCGTGTCGAACTTCCAGGTGCCGCACCTGCAGCGGCTCGCCGCCGAGGCGGAGCTGACACCGGCGGTGAACCAGGTGGAGGCGCACCCCTACTTCGGCAACGACGAGGTGCGCGCGTACGGCGCGACGCACAACATCCTCACCCAGGCGTGGTCGCCGATCGCGCAGGGCAGGGTGCTCGACGACCCGACGATCGTCGACATCGCCGACGAGGTCGGCCGCACCCCGGCCCAGGTCGTGCTGCGCTGGCACGTGCAGCGCGGCGACATCGTCTTCCCGAAGTCGACCACCCCGAAGCGGGTCGAGGAGAACTTCCAGATCTTCGACTTCGAGCTCGACGACGCCACGATGGACCGGATCCGCAGCCTGGACCGGGGCGAGGACGGCCGGCAGGGTCCGAACCCGGACACCTTCGACTACGTCCCGAGCTGACCTAACGCGAGATGCGCTCGCCGATCCGGCGGAAGGCCGCCTGGGTCGGCGAGCCCGGCTCAGGGACGTAGACGATCAGCCGCTGGTCGGTCTCGGGCACGTGCAGCACCCGGCACTCGAACTCCAGCGGGCCCAGCTCGGGGTGCTCGACCCGCTTGACGGTGGGGCGACGCTCCCCCACCTCGTGTTCGGCCCACAGCTCGACGAACCGTGGCGAGGTCCCGAGCAGCTCGGTCACCAGCGCGGATATCGCCGGGTCGGCGGGGTAGCGGCCGTACGCGGCGCGCAGGTCGGCCATCGTGGTACGGGCGAAGCGCAGCGTCTCCGGATCGTCCCAGTACGAGTGCGGGACCTGCCGCCCGAACATCCGGCGGACCATGTTGCGTTCCTCCGCGGGCACCGCCGACAGTTCGCCGACGAACCAGGTGGCCAGCCGGTTCCACGCCAGCACCTCGTACGCGGCGTCGACCAGGTAGGCCGGCGTCTCCGTCATCACGTCCAGCAGGTGTCGCAGCCCCGGCGGCACCTGTCGGCTCGGTCCGACCGGCTCCGGCGGGCTCTCCCCGGCGATCCGGAACAGGTACGCCCGCTCGTCGCGGCTGAGCAGCAGTGCCCGGGCCAGTGCGGCGAGCACCTGACGGGACGGGTGTGGGCCCCGCCCCTGTTCCAGCCGGATGTAGTAGTCGATGGACATGCCCGCGAGTTGGGCGACCTCCTGCCGGCGCAGGCCCGGCGTGCGGCGGCGTACCCCCTCGGGAAGGCCGACCTCGGCGGGGCGCAACCGGGCGCGGCGGGTACGCAGGAAGCCGGCCAGTTCGTCGCGGCGCAGCGTGGTCATGCCGTCCAGCCTGCCGCAACCCCGCCGGTCCAGGGTGGTACCGCCGGTACCAGCCTCGGCGCGCCTCTCCCGGTCGTCCGGTGCCGGCAGCAGGCTCGTTGCCATGACGACGATCGCCCTGATCACCGGGGCCAACAGGGGAATCGGGCTGGCCACCGCCCGGCAGCTCGGCGCGCACGGGTGGACGGTGTTGCTCGGCGCGCGGGACGCCGCGCGGGGCCGCGAGGCGGAACGCGCGCTGCGCGCCGAGGGCACGGACGCCCGGTTCGTGCCGCTGGACGTCACCGACGGCGCGTCGGTCGCGGCCGCCGCCGAGCTGGTCGAGCGGGAACACGGTCACCTGGACGTGCTGGTCAACAATGCTGGCATCGTCCGGGCGGATGGATCGGCGCTGCCCAGCGAGACCACCCTCGGCACGCTGCGCGAGGTGTTCGAGACGAACGTGTTCGGCGTGGTCGCGGTGACCAACGCCTTCCTGCCGCTGCTGCACAAGGCCCCGGCCGCCCGGATCGTGAACGTCTCCAGCGAGGTCGGCTCGATCGCGGTGATGACCGACCCGCAGGGTGCCCTGTTCGAGCTGACGTCGGTGCCGTACCCGTCGTCGAAGGCGGCGCTGAACATGGTCACCGCTATGTACGCCAAGGAGCTGCGGGACACTCCGATCAAGGTGAACGCGGCCAATCCCGGCTACTGCGCGACCGACTTCAACAACCACTCCGGTTTCCGGACGGCGGAGGAGGGCGCGGAGGTCAGCGTGCACCTGGCGACACTGTCGGCGGACGGGCCGAGCGGGCTGCTGTGGGGCTACCAGATGGACGCCGGCGGCGGCTACGGGACGCTTCCGTGGTGAGGGCTTGACTTCGAGCGCGCTCGAAGGTCGAAGGTGGTCGGTGTCCGGCTCTCATTCCACGGGGAGGAACCATGAGATACCGCACCATCGGCACCGACCCGGCGACCCGTCGCGAGGTCAGCGTGCTCAGCCTCGGCGCGATGCTCTTCGGCACCGCCACCGACGAGGCCACCTCGTACGCCATCCTCGACCGGTACGTCGAGGCGGGCGGCACCTTCATCGACACCTCGGACAACTACGCGTTCTGGCAGAACGGGGGCCAGGGCGGGGAGAGCGAGGAACTGCTCGGCCGCTGGCGGCGCAGCCGCGGCGTCGGCGCCGAGGTGGTCATCGCCACCAAGCTTGGCGCGCGGCCCCTCGCCCCGGGTACCAGCTATGTGGACAATCCGGAGGGACTGTCGGCGAAGGTGATCCGCGAGTCGGCCGAGCGCAGCCGGGACCGGCTCGGCGTGGACCGGCTGGACCTGCTCTACGCGCACATCGAGGACCGGACCGTGCCGCTGCAGGAGACCGTGGAGGGGTTCGCGGAGCTGGTCGGCGAGGGCTCGGTCGGGCTGCTGGGCGCGAGCAACCACCGCGCCTGGCGGGTGGAGCGGGCCCGGACCATCGCCGCCGCGGCCGGCCTGCCCGGGTACGAGGTGCTGCAGTATCACCGCAGCTATCTGCCCAGCCGGGTCGACCTGCCGATCGAGCTTGACCCGGACGGCGACGTCGGCTGGGTCGGCCCGGACCTGGCCAGCTACCTGCGGGCCGAGCCGCAGCTCGCGCTGGTCGCGTACTCGCCGCTGCTGAAGGGCGGGTACTCCCGGCCGGAGCGGCTGGGCGTCGAGTACGACCTGCCGAGCACCCCGGCCCGGCTGGCGGCGCTGCGGGCGGTGGCGGCGGAGACCGGCGCGACGGTCAACCAGGTGGTGCTGGCCTGGCTGATGGGCGGGGACATCCCGGCGATCGCCCTGGTCGGCGCGTCGTCGGTGGCGCAACTCGACGAGAGCCTGGCGGCGGTGGACCTGGCGCTGACGTCGGAGCAGCGCGTCCGGCTCGACGCGGCCCGCTGACCCGCCGGTCCCGGCGCGGCGGCCTCCGGGGTCGTCGCGCCGGGACCGTCACCCAGTCAGGTCGACCCGCCAGTCGTTGGAGCGCATCCGGTGCCCCGGCGGATATTCGAACTCGGTCTCACCGAGCAGCGTGAAGCCCGCCTTGCGGCAGACGGCGTTGGACGCCGGGTTGTCGACCGACGGGTAGGCGTGCGCGGCGCACCGGTCGCCGCGCGTCGCGGCCTCCGCGATCACCACACGCACCGCCGCGGTGGCCAGCCCCCGCCCCTGGTACGCGGGCAGGATCGCCCAGCCCATCTCGTACACCTGCTCGCCGCGCCAATCCCGTTCCCAGAAGCCGACGCTGCCCACCTTCTCCCCGCCGGGGAGCACCACGGTGTACATGTGCCCGCTGCGCGGCCCCGGGCCGGCCAGGTACCGCTCGTGGCGGGCGGCCACCTCCTCGTCGGTCTCCGGCCCGCCGGTGTGCTCGCGCACGTCGTGGCTGTTGAGCTGCCGCAGCAGCTCCAGATCGTCGCTGCTCCATCGCGCGACGCGCACCTCGGTCATGCTTCTCCCTCACTCCGGCGGTGATTCAAGCAGCCACCACCGACACTCCGGTCCTCCTTCCGCGGCTCCGCCAGATCTCATCTAGCGGCTGCCCGCTGTTGTCTCGCGCCTGATGGGTGAGGCCTGACGCAGCCGGGGGAGGGAACATGGCACCGCTACAGCTCGCCGTGATCATCGGCAGCACCCGCGAGGGGCGGTTGGGCGACCGGATCGGCCGCTGGTTCGCCGACCAGGCGCGGCAGCGCGACGACCTGGCGGTGGCGGTGGTCGACCTGGCCGCGTACGACTTCCCCGCCAGCTACCCCGCCGAGCCCACGGCGAGCATGCGGTCGTTCGCCGAGCAGGTGAGCCGGGCGGAGGCCTTTGTCGTGGTCACCCCCGAGTACAACCACAGCTTCCCGGCCTCGTTGAAACAGGCGATCGACTACGCGTACGACGAGTGGCAGGCCAAGCCGGTCGGCTTCGTGTCGTACGGCTGCCGTTCGGTCGGCCTGCACGCGGTCGACCAGCTCCGGACGGTCTTCACCGCCCTGCACGCCGTGACGGTTCGCGACTTCGTCGGCGTCGATCTGCTCTGCGGTGAGCCGACGCCGCAGGGCGAGGACCAACTGCGCCAGGACGCTCGAGTGCTCCTCGACGAGCTCTGCTGGTGGGGTCTGGCGCTGCGCGAGGGCCGGGCCGCGCGCCCGTACGTCTCCTGAAGATCGATGAGGAAGGTAGTGATCATGGGTAAACGGAACACCGGCCTGGCCGTCGAGGCCGACGGTCTGGTCCGGTCGTTCGGCGCGACCCGCGCGCTCGGCGGCCTGGACCTCCAGGTCCCGGCCGGCACCGTCTACGGGTTGCTCGGCCCGAACGGCGCCGGCAAGACCACGGCGGTGCGGGTGCTGGCCACGCTGCTGCGGCCCGACGGTGGGCGGGCGCGGGTCTTCGGCCACGACGTCGTGAGCGAGGCGGACGCGGTACGCGCCCGGGTCAGCCTGACCGGCCAGTACGCCTCGCTGGACGAGGACCTGACCGGGATGGAGAACCTGGTCCTGCTGGGACGCCTGCTCGGGCTGCCCAAGCCGGCGTCCCGGACGAGGGCGGAGAGCCTGCTCGCCGCGTTCGGCCTGACCGAGGCGGCGGGGCGCCAGGTGAAGAAGTACTCGGGCGGGATGCGGCGGCGGATCGACATCGCGGCGAGCATCCTCAACACCCCGGACCTGCTCTTCCTGGACGAGCCGACCACCGGGCTGGACCCGCGCAGCCGCAACCAGGTGTGGGAGATCATCCGGGCGGTGGTGGCGCATGGCACCACGGTGCTGCTGACCACGCAGTACCTGGACGAGGCCGACCATCTCGCCGGCCGCATCGCGGTGATCGACCACGGCAAGGTGATCGCCGAGGGCACCCCGGGCGAACTGAAGTCGTCCGTCGGCTCCGGCACCGTCCACGTGCGGCTGCGCGACGCGGGCCAGCGGCCGGAGGCCGAGAAGCTGCTCCAGGCGGCGCTGGGCGTGCCGGTGCAGCTGGAAGCGGATCCGGTCGCGATGACGGCCCGGGTCGGCGAGGAGGGCACCGACCTGGAGGCCAACGAGCAGGCGGCTCGGGCGCTCGGGGAACTGGCCCGCGCCGGCATCGTCGTCGACGACTTCTCCCTCGGCCAGCCAAGCCTGGACGAGGTGTTCCTGGCTCTCACCGACCACCCCGCCGTCGCGGCCGACGAGCGGGACGACAAGCTGGAGGCAGCCCGATGAGCGACACCGCGACCACCAGCGAGCGGGCACCGTCCGTCTACGTACCGTCGGCCGAGGCGTTGGCGACGGTCCTCGCGCCGGGTGCCCGGCCACCGAGGCCGGGCGCGCTGTCGGCGTCGCTCACGTTCGGCTGGCGGGCGCTGTTGAAGATCAAGCACGTGCCGGAGCAGCTGTTCGACGTGACCGCGTTCCCGATCATCATGGTGCTGATGTTCACCTACCTGTTCGGCGGTGCGCTCGCCGGCAGCCCGCGGGACTACCTGCAGTTCTTCCTGCCCGGCATCATGGTGACCAGCGTCGTGATGATCACCATGTACACCGGTGTCGGCCTCAACAACGACATCGAGAAGGGCGTCTTCGACCGGATCCGGACGCTGCCGGTCTGGCGGCCGGCCGCGCTGGTCGGGATGATCTTCGGTGACGTGCTGCGTTACATCCTCGCCGCGGTGGTCATCCTCGGCGTCGGGCTGGCGCTCGGGTTCCGGCCCGACGGTGGGCCGCTCGGGGTGCTGGCCGGCATCGGCCTGCTGGTGGTCTTCTCGTTCGCGTTCTCCTGGGTCTGGACGTTCTTCGGCCTGGTGCTGCGCAGCGAGAAGTCGGTGATGGGGGTCAGCATGATGGTGCTGTTCCCGTTGACCTTCCTGAGCAACGTGTTCGTCAACCCGAGCACCATGCCGGGCTGGCTGCAGGCGTTCGTCAAGGTCAACCCGGTCACCCACCTGGTGGCCTCGGTACGCGCGGCGATGGCCGGCTCGCCCGACGCGACGAACACGATGTGGCTGCTGCTGTGGAGCGCCGGGTTCGTGGTGGTCTTCGGCACGCTGACGATGTACCGCTACAACCGCCGCTGACCTCCCGGCTGATGACGGGCGCCCTGGACCGGGGCGCCCGTCGTCCGTCCTCTGGGGAGCTGCCACGGTAGCCACCTTTTTGTGGGTACTTGGCGGCGGTCGACGGCGAGACCAAGCTGGTCATGAGCGGTCGGGGGACCGCCGGTGACAGGGATGAGGCGGAGGTGGCGATGGTTCAGGACGCCGGTCGGGTGTTGGTGAGCATCGCCAGGCGGCGGTGGCCCCAGTCGGAGAGGGGCGCCAACGCCTCGGAGAGCTCACGGCCGAACGCGGTCAGGGTGTATTCGGTCCTCAGCGGCAGCACGTCGTGCACCTCCCGGTGCACCAGCCCGTCGGCCTCCATCTCCCGGAGGGCCTGAGTCAGCACCTTCTCGGTGAGGCCGGGCAGGCTCCGGCGCAGTTCTCCAGGGCGGCGCGGGCCGGATTCGAGCAGCCAGAGGAGAACCGTCTTCCACTTGCCGTCGATCACGGCGATCGCGGCGGTCACTCCACACACGTTCGGGTCCTGGGCACGCCTGCGCGTCATCTCTGCCCCATTCGTCACTAGATGCTGGTATTCGCCCATGAGGAGTTGAACCATGTCCTCGGACACCGAAAAGTCTGTCACCGTGCTCGGACTGGGCCCGATGGGACAGGCGCTGGCCGGCGCCTTCCTGGACGCTGGCGCGCGGACCACGATCTGGAACCGGACACCCGGCCGAGACCGCGAACTGGTCGAGCGGGGTGCGGTCGGCGCCGAATCGGCAGAGGAGGCTGTCGCCGCGAGCGGGTTGGCCGTGATCTGCGTGGTGAACTACGACGCCAGCGACGCCATCCTCCGCAAGGAGGCGGTCACCGACGGGCTCAAGGGACGCGCGGTGGTGAACCTGACCGCCGACACGCCGGGCCGGGCCCGGGACACCGCCGACTGGGCGGCCGCCCACGGCATCGGCTACCTGGACGGCGCGGTCATGACCCCGGCCCCGACCATCGGGACGCCGGCCGGGGTCTTCATCCATAGCGGCCCGAAGGAGCTCTACCAACAGCACCGGCCGATGCTGGACGGGCTGGGCGGCAGCCACACCCACCTCGGGGAGGAGATCGGCCGGGCGGCCACGTACGACATCGCGCTGCTCGACATCTTCTGGACCGCGATGGCGGGCTACGTGCACGCCCTGGCAGTGGCCCGGGCCGAGGGTGTCACCGCACGTGAGCTGGCGCCGTTCGCCAAGGGCATCGGCGCGATCATCCCGCCGCTCTTCGAACAGTTCGCCGAGGACGTGGCGGACGGGACCTACTCCGGTGAGATCAACCCAATTACCTCGGCCGCGTCGTCGATGGCCCATATCGTCCACGCCTCCGAGGCGCACGGTATCGACGCTGGCGTGATGCGCGCGGCGGAGGGCTTGGCCCGCCGCACGATCGGGCTGGGCCACGGCACGGACGGGTTCAGCCGGATCGCCGAGGTCCTGGGACGCCGCTGACCGCCCCCGTCGACCACCTGCGTACTCGGACAGGTCGATCATGCCGGGCCCTGGCAGCCTGCGTGCCACCACCTACAAGCGCCAGGGTGGCGGCTCGGGCGGCAGGTAGCGGCAGGAGCTGCCGGTGGAGACGGTGACGCGCAGGTGGTCGGCGAGCGCCGGGTGCCGGTCGTCGAGACGGCGCAGGGTGTCGCGGATCCGGGCGGTGACCGCTTTGCGGGCCCGTTCGGCCTCGTCGCCGAGCCGGCGGCTGCGGCCGGCCAGCCCGGCTGCGGCGCGTAGCTCGTCCAGCAGCGCGGCACGCTCGGCGTCGAGGGCCGCCACCTTCGTCTCGTCGCCGCGTCCGGCGGCCCGGTCGATCTCGTCGTCGAGCCGTTGCAGGTGGCGCCGGTAGCGGGCCTTGGCCTCGTCGTCGAGGACCGGGTCGCCGCCGAGGCGCCGGGCGGCGACCAGTTCCGGCCCGGCGGCGGGGTCGAGCAGCTCGACCGCGGGCACGTCGACGCCCGGGCGGCTCAGCAGCAGGCGCAGGTCGTGCAGGCCCTTGGCGTCGGGCAGGTGCACCACGGTGCCGGCGTACGCGAGCCGCCACACGGCGCCGTCGCGACGGAACTCGTGGTCGGCGACCGGAGCCGCGCCGGGCGCCCCCGGCATGGCAACAGCAGTGGCGACCGGGTGACCCGGCCGGGGCGTGGCCGCCGACGAGCCGTCCCCGGCGCCGGCCGGGTCGGTGGTGTCGTGCGCGGCCGGTACGCCCAGCCGGTGCAGCACCTGCGTCATGCCGAGCGCCCGCGCCTCGGCCACCGTGGCGGCGCTCAGCTCGGCGGCAGCCTCCCTGTCGCCCGGACGGCCGCGCCCAGCCAGGGCGTCCACCAGCGCCGCGCGGCTGATCAGCGACCACGGCCGGGCGCCCATCCGGTCGGCGGCGCGGCGGGCCGCCTCGAACCCGGCGATCGCGTCGTCCCAACGCTCCTCGGCCGCGTCGACGACGGCCAGCCAGTGATCGACCGCGCCACCGATGTCGCAGCCGAACAGTGCGGCCATCCACTGGCCGCGGTGTGGTGCCAGCGCCTCTCGCACCGGCGCGCACAGGCCCGGGTCGCGGGCCGCGGCGGCGGCCTGCGCGCGCAGGCGCAGCCACAGCGGGGACATCGCCCGGGCGTAGGTCGTGCCGGCGGCCTCGATGCCGGCGGTCAGCCGCGCGGCCGTGTCGCCGTCGCCCCGCTCGGCGGCGGTGATCGCCCGGATCAGCTCCAGGTGGGACCAGTTCGTCGGGTCCAGCCCGTCGAGCAGTGTGTCGATCTCGTCGAACCGTCCCTGCAGCAGCAGCCGCGCCCAGCGCAGATGGTGGCGGATGAACGCGTGGTCGGAGTGCTCCCACTCGCCGAAGTCGGCCAGCTCGGCGAAGGACCGGTCGGCCTCGGCGAAGTCGCCCCGGAATCCGGCGATGATGCCGCCGTCGATGGCCGCGGCCATCCGGTGTCGGGCCACGTCGCCGTCCCGGCCGGCCGTGACGAACGCGGTGAGCTCCTGGTGGTAGCGGGGGTCTCCGAGTTCCAGCAGCGCGACCCAGCGCAGCGAGGTCGACCACAGCTCGGTCTCCCGGTCGCCGGTGCGGCGGGCCACGTCGCGGATCTCGGCGGTGAGCGCGGCCCGGTCGGCGGCGGTGCCGAGCCCCCAGGTGGTGTCGTGGCGGGCCCACAGGCTGAAGGTGAGAGCCTCGTCGTCGCGGCCGCGGCGGGCGAGCGTCTCGGTGGCGGTGATGAGGTCGGCGACGACGGTGCTGAGCGGCGGGCTGCCCTCGGGTTCGCCGATGAGCCGCCGGTACGCCTCGCGCAGCAGCTCCTCCGCGTCGCTGAGCTGACCGGTGAAGGCCCGGTGCCGGTGGACACTGAGCGCGACCCGGGCCAGCACCACCGGATCGTCGAGGGTGAGGGCGAGCGCCGCGGCGTCGGCGAGCAGCCGCTGGGCCTCGTCACCGATGACGTGGAGCAGCAACTGGGCGAGCTCGACCATGATCCTGACCCGTTGGGCCGGCTCCTCGGCCACCTCCAGCGCGCGGCGGAAGTGCAGGGCCGATTCCTCCACGGCCAGCCGGCCGCCCGCGTCCCGGGCGGCGGCCACCAGCAGGTCGGCGGCCCGGGACGGGTCGAGGTCGGCACCGGCGAGCCAGGCGTGGCGGGCCAGGTCGGCGGGGATCAGCCGGTCGGCGAGTGCCGCCGCGTGGTCGACGGCCCGGACGACAGTGGTGTGCCGGGCGCGGCGCTCGTCGTCGGGCAGCCCGTCGTAGATGGTTTCCCGGACCAGGTCGTGGGCGAAGGCGAACCGGCCGCCGCCCCGGGAGAGGACGAGCCGGGCGGTCACCGCACGGTCGAGGAGCCGGTCGGCCTGCGCCGCCGGGGTGGGTACGCAGGCGGCCAGGACCTGGCGGTGGAAGTGGCGACCGAGCACGGCGGCGACGGTGAGCGCCTCGACCACCGGGCCGGGCAGTTGGGCCAGCCGCCGCCGCACGGCCTCCCGTACGCCGGGGGCGATGGTGCTGACCTGGCCGTCGGCGCGCCACAGCCGGGCGGTCTCCTCGACGAAGAACGGGTTGCCGCCGGTGCGCCGGTGCACCTCGTCGATGAGACCGGCGTCGGGCTCGCTCCCCGCCGTGCGGGTCATCAGCGCGGCCACCTCGTCGCGGGACAGCCCGGTGAGGGTGATGGTGGTGGCCTTCGCGGTCAGCGGCATCAGCAGCGGGCGCAGCCGGTGGTCGCCGGACTCGACCTCCGCGTCGCGGTAGGTGCCGATCAGCAGCAGTCGTTCGAACCAGGTGTGCTGGGTGGCGAACTGCAGCAGCCGCATCGAGGCGGGGTCGGCCCAGTGCAGGTCGTCGAGGACGACCACAACCGGCCGGCGTTGGGAGGCCGCGACCAGGGCGGTGGTCACCGCGTCGTGAAGGGCGAACTCCTCCCGGTCCCCGTCGTCCCCGCCATCGGTCGCGACGTCGCCGCCGGCGGTCTCGCCGAGCAGCACCGCGAGCCCGGGCCCGGCGGCCTCCCCGGCCAGGGCCCAGTCGTCGGAAGAGCGGCGCAGGCCGCGCAGCACCTGCACCCACGGCCAGTAGCCGGGCGCGCTGTCGGAATCCCAGCAGGCGGCGCCGAGTACGAGGGCACCCCGCCGCCGGGCCTCCTCCGCCGCCGCGGTCACCAGCGTGGTCTTGCCGATGCCGGGCTCCCCGGCGACCAGGACGAGGCCCCCATGGCTCGCGGCCACCCGGTCGACCTCGGCGCGCAGCAGCCCGGCGGGGTGCTCCCGCCCGATGATCGCCTCGCCGAACTGCGGCTCCATGAGGCTCCGAACGGTAGCGGAACGGTCCGACAAGAAGCGTGACGACTAGGCGCGCGCGTGACGGGTACGCGCTCCGCATGGGTAGTCACAAGGCGAACAAGCACGACCCCGGCGGCGAATCGGCGCGCGCAGGGCGGAATCCCGGCAGCGGGGCTCGGGGCCGGCAGGGCTCCGAGGTCGAACGTGCCCCGGACCGGCGACACCTGCGGGCCGCGACCGGGACCTCGGGCACCGAGCGTGACCACGGCCGGGCCAGGGTCGAGCGCGGCGAGCGGGTCCAACGCCAGGGAACCCGCTGAGATGCCGAAATTCCTGTTGGAGTCGACCTTCACCACCGACGGGGTCAGAGGGCTGGTCAACGATGGTGGTTCCAAGCGCGCCGAGGTGATCCGAAGCACCGTCGCGGCCATCGGCGGCCAGACCGAGTCCGTGCACTTCTCGTTCGGGAAGTACGACACCTACGTGGTGTGCGACCTGCCGGACCACAAGACGGCAGCCGCGCTGACCGTCGCCGTGCGGGCGGCGGGCGGGGTCCAGACGCGTGTCACCCCGCTGCTGACACCGGAGGAGGTCGACGAGGCGACCGGGATGAGGTTGACCTACCAGGCCCCGGGTAAGTGAGCGCCATCCGGATTCTGCGCAGGGCCCTTCACTGGTGTAAGCCGGTGTCCGCCTCCCACAGGACTGCGTCGGGCGCGTCGAGCCAGAACCGATGGGTGCCGGTTTCGGTGACGGTCGCCGACCTGGATCGCGCCGCCGGCCAGCGGGGTCACCACCGGGAAGTGGTGGTGCAGGCTCGCCAGGGTCGCCCAGTGGCTGCCGTCCGGGCGGGCGGCGGCGAACCCGTCGTGCAGGTCGTCGTCGCTCCGGTAGCGGATGGCGTGCAGGGTGAGCGCCGCGCCGAACCGGTCCGCCCGGCCCTCGATCTGGACGGGCGTGCTCCAGGCGGCGGGTGAGTTCGCCGACCAAAAGGCGAGCCAGGCGACGAGCCGGTCGTGGAAGTCGGCCTGGAGACGGGCCGGTGCCGGGCCGCCGCCCGGCGCGTGGAGCAGGGCCGAGCCGATCCGGTCCCGGGTGAGCAGCGGGGTTGCGGCGTGGGTGGGGCTCGCCGCGGCGGCGGTCGAGGTGGCGGCCAGGCCGGTCACGGTGACCGCCGAGGCCGCCGCCGCGCCGGCGAGGAGTCGCCGGCGCGGGAGCGGGTGTTGGTTGTGGTTCATCGCCGGCCTTTCGTCGACGGCAGTGCCTCGACGCTATCGACCAGAAGTGATCAGTTGAATGCGCTGTGTGACGGGAGGTTGGCAGTGCTGTCGGTGATCGACGGTGGCGTGAATCGGTGTTCCTGTGGCAGCGACAGTTGCGCCGGAACGCTCGCGTTCAGGGGCGGCAGGACCACGGTCACGACGAGTCCGCCGCCGTTTCGGGGGTAGGCGTGCACGGCGCCGCCGTGCGCCTGGGCCACCGCCCGCACGATCGACAGGCCGAGCCCGAAACCGCGCCCCGCACCGGCCCGGTCGCGATCGCCGCTCGGCCGGGGGGCGGCCACCCGCTCGTGGCGTAGCCGCCGGAACGGTTGGAAGATCGTCTCGATGTCGTAGCTGGGCACCACGGGTCCGGTGTTGGCGACCACCAGGGTGGCCCGGCCCTCGACGATTCCGGTGCTCACCTCGATCTCGCCGCCGGCCGGCAGGTTGTGCCGGACCGCGTTCTCCATCAGGTTCTGCGTCAGCCGCTCCAGCAGCACGGGGTCGCCGGCCGTGGGCGCGGGCGCGAGTTGCCGGCGTACGGTCAGCTCCGCCGCACCGGCGGCCGTCTGGTCGAGGACGTGGCCGGCGATCTCCGCGAGGTCCACCGGCGTACGCTCGACCACCTGCTGCTCCGAGTCGGCGAGAGTGAGCAGCCCGTCGATGAGCCGCTCGTGGCGTTCGTTGATCGCCAGCAGGGTCTCGCCGAGCTGCCGCAGCTCGGCCGGGGCGCCCGGCCGGGACATCGCCACCTCCAGCAGCGACCGGTTGAGCGCCAGTGGGGTACGCAGCTCGTGCGACGCGTTCGCCACGAACCGCCGCTGGCCGTCGAAGGACCGGTCGAGCCGCTCCAGCATCAGGTCGAACGTGTCGGCCAGCTCCTTCACCTCGTCCCGGGGACCGTGCAACGCGATCCGCTCGTGCAGGCCCCGCCCGGCCGCGCCGACGGCGGCGATCCGCCGGGCGGTGCCGGTGATCTGGTGCAGCGGTTGCAGCGCCCGCCCGGCGATCAACCAGCCGAAGCCGAGCGCGACCGCCGAGATCAGCAGCAACGCGAGGCCACCCTGGGTGAGCAGCGACTCCAGGGCGGTCCGTTTGGCCTCGTCCTGGGCCGCCTGGAGCAGGACTCGCACCTGCTCGGCCGCGCCGGCCGGGTTGGGCGTCCTGCCCAACGGGGACGTCTGGACGACCTTGCCCTGGGCGAAGACACCGTTCAACGGCTGCCGCAGCCGCTGGTCGACCAGCACGTACGTGACGCCGAGCAGGATGGTGCCGGCGAGCAGCAGGAGACCGCCGTGGACCAGGGTCAGGCGCGCGCGGATGGTCAGTCGCTTCACCGGATCTGATACCCCACTCCCGGCACCGTCTCGACCACCTGCGGGTCGCCGAGTTTGCGGCGCAGCTTCATCACGGTCACCCGTACCACGTTGGTGAACGGGTCGATGTGCTCGTCCCAGGCCCGCTCGAGCAGCTCCTCGGCGGAGACCACCGCCCCGCCGGCGCGTACCAGCTCCGCCAGCACCGCGAACTCCTTGCGGGACAGCGCGACGTACCGGCCGTCGCGGTAGACCTCCCGCCGGGCCGGGTCGACCACGATGCCGGCCCGGCTCAGTTTCGGCGGGACCGCCGGCCGGGCGCGCCGGCCCAGCGCGTGCACCCGGGCCGACAGTTCGACCAGCGCGAACGGTTTGACCAGGTAGTCGTCGGCGCCGAGGGCCAGGCCGGCCACCCGGTCGCGTACCGCGGCGGCGGCGGTCAGCATCAGCACCCGCGTCTCGCCGCCGCCGTCCACCACCGCCCGGCAGACGTCGTCGCCGTGCACCACCGGCAGGTCCCGGTCGAGCACCACGACGTCGTAGTCGGTGACTCCGAGCCGTTCCAGCGCGGCGTCACCGTCGTACGCGACATCCACCGCGAACGACTCCCGGCGCAGCCACTCGGCGATGGAGTCGGCCAGCAGCGTCTCGTCCTCGACCACAAGCACTCGCACCGTCCCATGGTGCCCCGGCCTCGGGTAACGCCGCCGTTAACGCCGGCGGTTACGCCCCGGATACCGCCGCTGCGGTCAACTCGTCCCTATCGGCCGGCGATCCGCGCCGGCCCTGCGGAAGGAGTCGTGTCATGCGCCTACGGGCGTCAAGATCACTGCTCGTCCTGCCCCTGCTGCTCGGGCTCTCGATCACCGGCTGCGCGCGTACGGACCAGGACGGCGATCAGGTGGCCACGGCCGGCGGCGGCGGTGCCACTGCCTCGCCCAGTGCCAGCGTGATGCAGGTCAGCGACGAGGACCGGCAGCGCGAGTTCGCCAAGTGCATGCGGGAGAACGGGATGCCCGACTTCCCGGACCCGGAGCCCGGCGGGGGCGGCGGATTCCGCGTCAAGATCCCGGCCGGGCAGGACCGGGACAAGGCGCAGGCGGCCATGGAGAAGTGCCGCGACCTGATGCCCAACGGGGGCAAGCAGGTCAAGCTCGACCCGGAGCAGGTGGAGAAGGTGCGCCAGCTCGCCAAGTGCATGCGGGAGAACGGGGTGCCGAACTTCCCGGACCCGGGCCCGGACGGCGCCATCGAACTCAAGGGCGACGCCGGCTTCGACCCGCAGAGCCCGTCGGTGCAGGCCGCGCTGGAGAAGTGCCGGCAGGACGGTGCGCCGATGATCATGAAGAGGACTCAGTGAGCACGACAAGTGAGCGGGATCTGCGGGCCCCGCAGTCGCGAACCGAGACGGACAGCGTGAGCGCCGGCACCACCGCGCCGGCCGAGGCGGCGTCCGCCGCAACCGCGCCGGCCGGCACGGCACCGTCGGACGGCGGGCGGAAGCGTCGCCGCCGTCGCGGCCGTACCTCGCTGGTGGTCGCCTCCGCGGTGGTGGTCGCCGCCGCCGCGGGGGCCGCGGTCGCGGTCGGGGCCGACGGACGCAACGGGGGTACGGCGGCCAGCGGTGGGCTGCCGCCGGCGACCGCCCAGGTCAACCGGCAGACCCTGGTCGACTCGGAGAGCTTCGACGGGGAACTCGGCTACGGCGCCACGCACAGCGCGACGCCGCGCACGGGCGGCACCCTCACCTCGCTGGCCGCCACCGGCGGCCAGGTGACCCGGGGCAAGCCGCTGTTCGCGGTCGACAACGCCAAGGTGGTGCTGCTGTACGGTTCGCTGCCGGCGTACCGGACACTGGGGCCCGGCATGTCCGGCGCCGACGTGCGGCAGTTCGAGACGAACCTGAAGGCGCTGGGCTACACCGGGTTCACCGTCGACGACGACTACACGTCGGCCACCGCGGACGCGGTGCGGCACTGGCAGGAGGACCTGGGCCTGCCCGAGACCGGGCGGGTCGAGCTGGGCCGGGTGGTCTACGCCGACGGGGCGGTCCGGGTGGACAGCCACAAGGCGGACCTCGGCGACCCGGCGCAGCCCGGCCAGGCGGTGCTCACCTACACGGGCACCGCCCGGGTGGTGACGGTCTCCCTCGCCGTGGACGACGAGCGGCTGGCGAAGCGGGGCGCCAAGGTGAGCGTCTCGCTGCCCAACGGCAAGGACGTCCCCGGCACGATCACCGGCACCGAGACGGTGATCGAGGCCGGCAGCGGCGGGGCGGGCGGTTCCAGCGATCCGGAGACCAAGATCGAGGTCACCGTGACGGTGGCCGACCCGAAGGCGTTGACCGGCTTCGAGCAGGCCTCGGCCAAGGTGGCGTTCACCGCCGCCGAGCGCAAGGACGTGCTCACCGTGCCGGTCGCCGCGCTGCTGGCGCTCGCCGAGGGCGGGTACGGCGTGCAACTGGTCGAGGGCTCCTCCACCCGGATCGTCGCCGTCGAGACCGGGCTGTTCGCGTCCGGCCGGGTGGAGGTCTCCGGTGCCGACCTCGCCGAGGGGGCGACGGTGGGGATGCCGACGTGACCGGTGACGCGGTTGTCGAGCTGGCCGAGGTGAGCAAGGTCTACCCCGGCGGCGTACGAGCGGTCGACGGAGTCTCGCTGACCATCGGATACGGCGAGCTGGTCGCCATCGTCGGCCCCTCCGGGTCGGGCAAGTCGACCATGCTGCACCTGATCGGCACCCTGGACCGACCCTCCTCGGGCCGGGTACGCATCGACGGGTACGACGTGGCGGACCTCGCTGACCGGCAGCTCTCCGCGCTCCGGTCGTCCCGGATCGGCTTCGTCTTCCAGCAGTTCCACCTGGCCGCGAACGTGCCGGTGCGGGACAACGTGGCCGACGGGCTGCTCTACTCGGGCGTACCCCTGCGGGAGCGGCGGCGGCGCGCGGAGGCCGCGCTGGTCCGGGTCGGGTTGGGACACCGGCTCGACCACCGGCCGCACGAGCTGTCCGGCGGCGAGCGGCAGCGGGTGGCGATCGCCCGCGCGGTCGTGGGTGCGCCCGCGCTGCTGCTCGCCGACGAGCCGACCGGCAACCTGGACTCCGCGTCCGGTGCCGGGGTGCTGGCGTTGCTGCGCGAGCTGCACGAGGCCGGGACCACCATCGTGGTGATCACCCACGACCTGGAGATCGCGGCCGAGCTGCCCCGGCGGGTGCAGATGCGGGACGGCCGGATCGTGGCCGACCAGCGTTCCCTGGGGGTGCCGGCATGAGCGAGCGCAGCGAGCGAATCAGACAGCTCGGCGCAGTGGTGCCTCATGGCGTCGGCGAGCGAAGCGAGGCGACGGCATGAGCGAGCGCAGCGAGCGAATCAGACAGCTCAGCGCAGTGGTGCCTCATGGCGTCGGTGAGCGAAGCGAGGCGACGGCATGAGCGAGCGCAGCGAGCGAATCAGACAGCTCAGCGCAGTGGTGCCTCATGGCGTCGGCGAGCGAAGCGAGGCGACGGCATGAGCGAGCGCAAACCGGTGCGGTTGGTGCCGGCCCGGATGCGGCCGCGGGACGTCGTGCGGGTCGGCGGGGTCGGGTTGCGTACCCGGCCGCTGCGGGCCGTCCTGTCCGCGTTGGGCATCGCGATCGGGATCGCCGCGATGGTCTCGGTCGTCGGGATCTCCGCGTCGTCGCGGGCGGAGTTGGACCGCACGCTCGCCGAGCTCGGCACCAACCTGCTCACCGTCGCCCCGGGCAGTGGGCTCTTCGGCGGCGACGCCCAGCTGCCGACCGAGTCGACGGCGATGATCGGGCGGATCGGGCCGGTGCG
The DNA here is from genome assembly GCF_044765245.1 of Micromonospora sp. NPDC093277. NCBI lineage: Bacteria > Bacillati > Actinomycetota > Actinomycetes > Micromonosporales > Micromonosporaceae > Micromonospora > Micromonospora sp. NPDC093277. Next base: position 467,996 of record NZ_JBIWJO010000001.1, on the reverse strand, counting down.
GACCGTCGCCGCCACCGGGTTGCTCTCCGAGGCGCGGGTGTACCGGTCGGATCAGATCGCCCGGGGTGAGACCGGTGGGATCGCCGCCCGGGCGGTGAGCCTGGAGCTGCGGGACACGGTGGGGCTGGAGGTGGTCAGCGGCACCTGGCTGAACGCCGCGACCGCCCGCTACCCGGCGGTGGTGCTCGGCGCCACCACGGCCCGGCGGCTCGGGATCGGTGCCGCCGGACCGGACGTGCAGGTGCAGCTCGGCGGGCGATGGTTCACCGTGGTGGGCATCCTGGCGCCCGCGCCCCTGGCTCCGGAGTTGGACCTGTCCGCGCTGGTCGGCTGGGACGCGGCGACGTCGTACCTCAGCTTCGACGGGCACCCGACCACGGTGTACGCCCGGACGGCGGACACCGCGGTCGAGGCGGTCCGGTCGGTGCTCGGCGCCACCGCGAACCCGGAGGCGCCGAACGAGGTGAAGGTGTCGCGGCCCTCCGACGCGCTCGCCGCGAAGCAGGCCACCGACGAGGCGTTCACCGGGCTGCTGCTCGGACTCGGCGCGGTCGCCCTGCTGGTCGGTGGCGTCGGGGTGGCGAACACGATGGTCATCTCGGTGCTGGAACGCCGCCCGGAGATCGGCCTGCGCCGCTCGCTCGGCGCCACCCGCGGCCAGGTACGCACCCAGTTCCTGGCCGAGTCGCTGCTGCTGTCCGCCCTCGGCGGGCTCGGCGGGGTGCTGCTGGGTAGCGGGGTGACCGGTGGCTACGCGCTCTCGCAGTCGTGGCCGACGGTGGTGCCGCCGTGGGCGGTGGGCGGCGGGGTCGGTGCGACCCTGCTGATCGGTGCGCTGGCCGGGTTGTACCCGGCGATCCGGGCCGCCCGCCTCGCCCCGACCGAGGCGCTCGCCACGCCCTGACCAGGGCACTCGCCACCCCCTGACCAGGGCGCTCGGCGGAATTGGCGGGTTGTGGTCGGTCACCGGCCACAACCCGCCAAGTCGTTCCTGGATGATCCACTCCACGTCCCGCCAACGGTGGTCTCCGACCCCCACCGACACCCCCACGTACCGCATACGGAGACGATCACTGCCACCATCGGGCGAATACTTGAACGGCATTCAAGTAGTTGCTACCTTCGCCACGTGACCCCCCATGACGCCGAGATGCCCTCCACTCCGGGCACTGGCCCCGCTCCGCTTGACGCCGCTGCCGCCCTCGGTGAAATCCATCGCGTCACCCGTCGGGTGCGCGTCGGCCGCCGGTGGGAAGCTCTCGAATACGTTGCATCTGCTGCACTGTTCCCGACCTACATACTCCTGCTGCACCTGCACCCCCGGCATTCGAACTGGATCCTGGCTTTCGCGGTGGCGCTGGTGCTGGCCGGAGCAGTCCTACATTGGCGAGCCGGTGTGATCAGCTGGGGCTCGACCCGCCGGGGCAAGTTGGTCTGGTGGTGTCAGCTCCCCCTCCTTATCGCTGCCAGCTTCGCACTGGAGTGGGTGCCCCCCGGCCTGTCACCGTGGCTGATGATCGTCGCGCTCGTGCCCGGTCTGCCAGCGCTCGTCGGGGCGGCGTGGGTGTTGCGCCGATGACCGAGCAGGGCCACCACCCGCGTCACGGCCTCGTCGACGTCATCCACGCCCCGGTCCGGCTGTCGATCATCGCCGCGCTCGCCGGGGTGGAGAAGGCGGATTTCCGGTTCCTCCGCGACACCATCGAGGTCAGCGATTCACTGCTGTCCAAGCATCTGACCACGTTGGAAGCCGCCGGATTCGTGCAGATCGTCAAGGGCGGCATCGGGCGCAGGGGCCGGACCTGGGTGAGGCTGACTCCCGACGGCCGAAGCGCCTTCACCGCCTACACGGAATCGCTCAGAAAAATCATCAACGCCGGCGACTGATCCGATCGGCAGTTCCTCATACGCCGACCGGGGTGGCGGCCCATCTGTCGGCGAGTTCGGTGCTGACCTCGGAGAGCAGCGCGACGAAGTGCTCGGCGAGCGGGGTCAGCGCGGTGGACGCGGTCACGGCGTGAATCCGCCTGCTCAGGCGGGGCCTGGTCAGCTCGCGGTGCACCGCGCCGGGCGTGGGAGTGATGGTCAGCCGGGAGAGCATCGTGACGCCGATGCCGGTGCCGACCAGCGACTGGGCGACGTTGTAGTTCTCGGTCTCGAACTGCACGCACGGCGTGAACCCGGCGTCGGTGGCGGCCTGATCGAGCTGGCGGCGGGCGGCGTGCCCGGCGACGATGACGATCCACGGGTCGTCGGCCAGCTGGTCGAGGCGCAGCCCGCGCGGGGTGCGCTGGCGGCGGATCAGCGGATGGTCCTCGGGCAGGCACAGGGCCATCGGGTCGGTCAACAGCGGGTGGGTACGCACGGTCGGTGGCACGGCGCGGGTGGTGCCGTAGCTGGCGATCACGGCGACGTCGAGCTGCCCGGTGTCGACCAGGTCGACGCCCCGGTCCGAGGTGATCTCCACGATGGTCAGTTCGGCGTCGCGGCGCTGGTGGCGCAGCGCGGTCAGCGCCGGTGGCAGCAGGTGCTGGGCGGCGGCCTGGAACGTGCCGATACGCAGCCGGCGCGACAGCGGGCCGAGCATGGCGCTGACCCGGTCCGCGGCCCGGGTGCACTGCTCGATGACGGCGTCGCCGGCGTCGGCGAGGACGTGCCCCGGCTCGGTCAGCCTGGCGCCGCGTGGGCCGCGGACGACCAGCGGGGTGTTCCAGTCGGCTTCGGCGCGGGCGAGCTGTCCGGAGACCGCGGCCGGGGTCACCCCGAGCTCGTGGGCGGCGCCGGCGAGGGAACCGTGCGCCCGGATCAACGCGAGCAGCTGTAGTTGACCGGGATCGCCATGCATAAAGAAATCTTACGGCCTACGCCAAGGTTCGTAACTTCTGTGATGGCCGGAGAGCCAGCACGCTGGAGCCGCCCCTGAAACCGCTGCACGAAACGGGACGCTCATGCCAACGCACCTCGTCGCCTTCGTCACCACGGTGGTCCTGCTGGCCGTGCTGCCCGGCGCCAACAACGCCTCGATCACCCGACAGACGCTGGCCTTCGGCCGTCGCGGTGGCCTGCTCACGGTGGCCGGCGCGTCCGCCGGCATTCTGATCTGGGCGGCCGTCGCCGCTGTCGGCCTGTCCGCGGTGTTGCTGGCCAATCCACACGCCTACCTGGCGATCCGGATCGGCGGCGCGGCGGTCCTGTGCGGGCTGGGCGTGCAGTCGCTGTGGGCCCTGCGCGAGCCACCCCTACGGCTCGCCGAACGCCGAGGCAGCGAACCGCCCATGCGGCCTGCCGAACGCCCAGGCGGCGGGCGTTCCGGCGGGGAACCGTCGCCGCGGCCGGCCGGCAGGGGGCGGAACAGTTTTCTCATCGGGGTGGCGACCAGCCTCGGCAACCCGAAGGCCGGTGTGGTCGCCGTGTCGCTCATCCCGCAGTTCGTCACCGCCGACGGGCCTGTCCTCGTCTCGTCGGTCGCCCTCGGGATGATCTGGGCGACCATCTCGGGTGTCTGGTTCAGCATGTATGTCTGGGCCCTGGACAAGGGGCGGGAACGGGTGAGCCGACCGGCCACGCAACGGCTCCTGCAGGCCGCGACCGGCATCGGCATGCTCGCCCTCGGCGTCGCCGTCGCCGTCGGCGCCTGACCGCCGCGTCGCCTGGCCGAGTTGGTCGCTGCGGCGGGGCTGCCACGCCCCGCGGGTCCGCCGGGACCCGATCACCGCGTCGGCGTCGCGGGCGGCAACCGTTCAGGTCCGGGTACGGCTCCGGCGCCCGGGTGTCATCCCGGGCGCCGGAGAGGCTGTGTCAGTGGCAGCGCCAGCGGACCGCCCGCATCTCGACGTCCTGCAGGTTCGGCTTCGTGTCGAGCTGGCCGCCGATCACCCGCCCGTCATCGCTCACGCTCGTCGCGATCGCGCCGTAGTGGCCGGTGCGCCCGTCGAGGTCCGGCAGCGGCACGAGCCCGGCGTCGGTCAGGAGTCCGACGTCGATGTGGTCGATCGAGCCGACCATCCAGCCCTGGCCGTTGCCGTCGTACGTGATGATCTCGGCCGGCATCGGTACGTACTCGCCACGGGCCAGGTGGTAGCGGACCGCATGCAACTGCCGTTCGCGGCCCTTGTCCCGGAACGCTTTGCCAGTGATCCATCCGTTGCGGAAGGAGGTGGGTATGAAGCCGGTCGCCGTGACGCCGGCCATCCGCGGCGGCGGCAGCAGCTCGGGTTTGCCGCCGGACCGCCAGACGACCGCCTGGAACTCGCGCGCCGAACCGTTCTGGATCCTGCCGACGACCGTGCCGTCGGAGTCGACGCCGATGGCGATCCCTTGCCACGTCGGGCCGGGCAGCGGCAGGTCGACGGCTGGCTGGTCCGGCCCGGACCACAGCACCGGCAGCTGCCGCTCGCCGACCTGCCGGGCCCCGACGATCCGGCCGTCGTCGCTGATCGCCGTCGCCTCGCCCGCCGTCACCCCGGGCAGCCGGGTGGCCTTGCCGGACCGCACCACGTACGGCTGCGGCTGGTCGCCGGTGTACGCCACACCGACGGCGACGCCGGAGGGATTGATGTCGGACAACCGCTGGTCGTTGCCGGGTATCCGCACCTCGGTCGCCCGGTCACCGTCCCAGATGATCACCGGATAGGTGTACTTCCTGGTCGGGTACGAGCGGCCGAGCAGGTACCGGCCGGTCGGGTCGCCGCCGGTGACCAGGCTCTTGCGGTACCCGTTCGGAACGGGCAGCACCTCGACGTTGCAGTTGCTCGGTGCCGCGGGGGCCGGCGGACGGCTGGGGTCGGCCGATTCTCCGGCCGAGGGCGGAAGGTTGGCGCTGGCGGATGCCCCCGGCGTCATCGCCAGCCCCGGGTCGGGCGACCGCTCGGCCCGTACGGCCAGCGGCACCGCCGTCAGGGCGAGCGTCGCCACCCCGGCGACGGAGGCGGTGAGCGTACGGCGGTTGCGCCGGCGACGGCGTGCCTCGCGGATCGCCGTGGCCAGGTCCACCCGGGCCGGGCGGGCGGGTCCGTCGTCGAGCTCGCGCAGCAGTCCGGCGAAGTCTTCCTCATCTGATTTCATGACACCGCTCCCGTCTCCATCAACTCCCGGTTGCCGAGCAGTCGGCGCATCGCGGCAAGGCCGTGCGATGTCTGGCTCTTCACCGTGCCGGCCGAGCAGCCCAGGATCCGGGCCGCCTCGTCGACCGGCAGGTCGTGCAGGAACCGCAGGACCAGGACGGCCCGCTGGCGCGGCGGCACCTTCGCCAGCGCGTCCCGCAGCACCGTCCGCTCCTCGGTGCCCCGGTCCTCGGTTCGGCGTACGTCCGGGGGCGCGGCGAAGAGCCGGATCCGCCACCAGCCCTTTCGCTGGCTGTCCAGGAAGAGCCGCACCAGGATGGTCCTGACGTACGCGTCGATCTGCTCGGCTCGCGACGCCCGCGACCAGCGCTCGAAGAGCCGGACCGCCGTCTCCTGCACCAGGTCGTCGGCCTGGTCGCTGTCTCCGCACAGCGAGTACGCCAGCCGGTGCAGCATCGGTAGTCGCGCGCTGACGTAGTCGATGTAGTCCTGTTCCGATGCGTCGGGCATCCGGTTACCTCCATCGGTTCCCCCCTACAGACGGCCGCCGGTCGGAAACGGTTGTACGCCTCCGTCGGGTCCGTGCCGGCTTCCCCCGGTCCCGAGACTCCTCCTCCGTCGCTACAACCGATCACGCCCGGGTTCCGTCTCCTATGTGGAGTCTCCACGCACGAGCGACGAATGCGAAGGAACCGTGGCAGGAGTGACGAATGCGGAGGAACCGTGTTGACAGGACGTAGACGCATGTTCCCGAGACGACTCGGGGTGATCGCGGGTGCGACCGTGGTGAGTCTCGGCATCGGCGGGGGCAGCGTGCTGGCGCAGCCCCCGACGCAGCCGGCGGCCCGGCAGCAGGCCGGCACCGACCGGGGCGGGCCGGTGCTGCCGGTCGGCAAGACGTACACGCTGACGCTGCTGACCGGTGACGTGGTGACCGTCTCCGGGCGGGGCTCGGCCTGCCCGGCGGTCACCGTACGGCCGGCGAAGCCGCACGGGGTGCAGCATCGCGGCTGCGGGCCGGACGGCCACCTGCGGGTCGTGCCCGCGGAGGTCGCCGGGCTGCTCGGTTCGACGCTCGACGAGTCGCTGTTCGACGTGACGGCGCTGATCATGGACGGCTACGACGACGCGCGCAGCCAGGAACTGCCGCTGATCGTGCGGCCGGGCGACGCCGGGGCGGGCACGCTCGCCGCGGACCCGTTGACCGCCGGCCTGGGCCGGCGTCGGGCGCTGCCGTCCATCGGCGCGGTCGCCGGGCGGCAGCCGAAGCGGAGCGGGGAGGGACTCATACGTACCCTGACGTCGCGGGCGGCGCAGGCCGCGCAGGCCGGCCCCAAGGTGTGGCTGGACCGCCGGGTACACGCGACAGCGGTGCCGGCGGCAGCCACCACCGCACCGGCCACCGGGACGGCCGGGACGCCGACCACCCCGGCCCTGGACCGCAACCTGACGCAGATCGCCGCCCCGGCGGCGTGGCAGAGCGGGGTCACCGGGGCGGGCACCCGGGTGGCCGTGCTGGACACCGGCGCCGACTTCACCCATCCGGACCTGGTGGGCCAGGTGCTGGAACGGGCGGACTTCAGCATGCCGGGCGGGGACGCCGTGGACCACATGGGACACGGCACGCACGTCGCGGCAACGATCGCCGGCACCGGGGCGGCGGCCAGCGGCGAGCGCCGCGGCGTAGCCCCCGGCGCGAAGCTCCTGGTCGGCAAGGTCCTCGACGACGACGGGTACGGCACCGAGTCCCAGGTCATCGCCGGGATGGAATGGGCGGCGGCACGGGCCGACGTGGTGAACCTGAGCCTGGGCGGCGACGGGCCGAGCGACGGCAGCGACCCGATGTCCCTCACCGTCGACGAGTTGACCCGGCAGCACGGCACGCTCTTCGTCGTGGCCGCCGGCAACGACGGCCCGATCGACGGCTGGATCGCCGCGCCCGCCGCGGCGAGCACCGCCCTCACCGTGGGCGCGGTGGACCGCAACGACGCGCTGGCCGACTTCTCCAGCCGGGGGCCGCTGGTCAACACCCGTGCGGCCAAGCCGGAGCTGGTGGCTCCGGGCGTGGGCATCGTGGCCGCGCGGGCCGCGGGCACCCTGATGGGCAACGCGCTCGACGCCCGGTACACCAGCGCCTCGGGCACCTCGATGGCAACTCCGCACGTCGCCGGGGCGGCGGCGCTGCTCGCGCAACGGCACCCGGACTGGCGGGCCGACCAGCTCAAGGCGGCCCTGGTCGGTGCGGCCGACCCGCTGGCCGGCGCGGACAGCTACGCGGTGGGCGCCGGTCGGCTCAACGCCGCGCGGGCGCTCACCGGAGTGGTCGCCGGGCAGGACCTGATCAACCTCGGCACCTTCGACTACCCGCAGTCCGGCACCGCGTCGACGGCGCTGGCCTGGCACAACACCGAGGTGCGAGCGCTGCGCCTGGACCTGGGCCTGACCATCCGGCACCGCGACGGCACGACCGCGCCGGCCGCCGCCGGGGCGCTCTCGGCCAGCCAGCTGACGGTCACTCCGCGCGGCACCGCGCAGGTCACCCTGCGGATCGACCGGGCCCGGCTCGCCGCGAAGCCGGGCCTGTACACCGCGGTCGTCACCGCCCGGGCCGCCGGCGGGTTCGCGGCCGTCACCCCGGTCACGTTCTACGTGGAACCGCGGAGCTATGAGCTGACGCTGAGCGCGACGAAGCTGCCCGACGCGCCTGCCGGTGTCGTCCAGTTCGGCGGGGTGCGGGTGGTGAACCTCGACGACCCGACGATCTTCGCCGAGTTCACCAACGTGGCGCCGGACGAGCCCGCGGCCGTACGGGTGCCGGCCGGCCGGTACACCGTCGCGGGCTACCAGATGGAGACCGACTGGGACACCTGGGCGACCCGGATGGCGCTGGTCGGTGACCCGGAGGTGCTGGTCGACCGCGACACCGCGTTGGTCGCCGACGCCGGGCGGGCCGAGCAGTTGCGGGCGAACGTCGACGGCGTGTCGACCGAGGCCAGCCAGCTGAGCATCACCTACCAGCAGTACGCGCCGGACGGGACCCTGGTCAGCCAGGACTTCGCGTACGCCTGGGGTGCCGAGGCCCGCGACTGGGGCGTGTACGCGGTGCCGATGGCCAAGCCGAAGGTCGGCCGGTTCGAGGCGTACACGAGCGTCAGCCTGCGGGCGCCCGGTGAACAGCCCAGCCCGTTCCTCTACGAGGTGATCCGGGCGCTGCCCGGCGGCATTCCCGCGAATCTGACGCAGCGGGTGACCACGAGCGAGCTGGCCACGTATGCCCGGATCGACCAGCGTTTCCACCGGCTGGACAAGCCGGGCTCGACCACCAGCCACAAGCGGTACGCCTGGACCGCCGACGGGCTGAACCTCCTCGACGCCTACACCGAGAACGTCCCGACCGACCGGGTGGACTACCTCTCGCCGGGCTCGTTCTTCTACGACGACGAGGCGTTCTACTCCGGCCCGAACGGCGACTACGAGGCGGTGACGCAGGAGCCGCACCGGCAGTACGCGCCGGGCAGCCGGCAGACCAAGACCTGGGTGCGCCAACCGCTCCGCCCGGACTGGTACGACGATCCCGCGACGTCGTACAGCGGCTGCGTGCCTCAGCCGATCCGCCGTACCCGGGGCAATCTGCACGTCGACCTGGTCGAGCTGGCCGACCAGCACCAGCGTTTCGACTGCCTCGGCTGGGACGAGTTCGAGGAGTTGGCGAAGCGGAAGCTGACCCTGCACCGCGACGGGCGCCTGGTCGGCGCGTACGCCGGGTCGTCCGGCGACTTCACCATCCCGCAGCAGGCGGGCGACTACCGGCTCAGCTACGACCTGGACATGGGCGCGCTGCTGCCGGTGTCGACCAAGGTGAGCACCGCCTGGACGTTCCGGTCCACCGGGCCGTCGGACCACAGCAGCGTCCCGGTGCCGCTGCTGTCGGTCGACTACGCGCTGCCGCTGGACGCCGCCAACCACCCGACCGGCGGCACGGCCGGTTTCACCGTGCACCAGTCGCACGGCGTGGCGAAGCAGCGGGTGACGGCGTTCGAGCTGTGGACCTCCACCGACGACGGCGGCACCTGGCAGTCGGTCCCCGTCCGGGCCGGCGGCGACGGCGACTTCACTGCCACGCTGCCGGAGCCGGCCGCCGGGAAGGCGGTGTCGCTGCGGGTGAAGGTGGCCGCCGACGGCGGTAGCGGGATCGAGCAGACGATCATCAAGGCCTACCGGGCCGGCTGACGATCGACCGACGCCCCGGTGCGCGCTGGCCGCACCGGGGCGTCCGGCTCGCCGGACCGGCCGGCGCGGCGGCCCTCCTGGTCGCCACTCGGGCTCCGGGTCAGGCGCCCTTGGCCATCGCCACCGCCGACGGCAGCGTGAACGGTGCGTGCCGTTCCGCGGTCATCAGGGCCATCGCGGTGCCGGCGATGTGGTCGACGAGCAGCTCGCGGGCACGCTGGCGGTCGCCCGCCGCGCAGGCGGCCACGATCTCGCGGTGCTCGGCCAGCTTGGCGGCGACGAACGCCCGGTCGGGCTCGTGCTTCACGAAGGAACGTTGGTACCGCTCGGCGTGGTCGGAGAGCTGCTGGAGGTGCTCGACCAGCCGGGGGCCCGCGCCGATCCGGAGACCGGCGTGGAAGCGGCGGTGGGCCTCGGCGTCCTCCGTGGCGCTGAGCTCGGCGTCCTGCGCCAGCCGCTCGATGTCGGCGGCGCGGAGCATCGGCACGGTCAGCCAGATCGCCAGGCCCTCCCCCATGACCCGGAGGGCGTAGAGGTCGTCGAGGTCGGCCGGGCTCAGCGAACTGACCCGGATCGAGCGGTAGGGGCCGGTGTCGACGACGAGTCGTTCGCGTTCCAGCAGGCGCAGCGCCTCGCGCAGCGGGGTCCGGCTCACCGCGAGCCGGCGGCTCAGTTCCGGTTGGGAGATCTCCGTGCCGGGCTCGAGCTCGCCGTCGAGGATGAGCCGGCGCAGCGCGTCGTAGACGGTGCGCGTTCCGGCGCCTGATCCCGCCTTGTCGTCGACGGTCGTGGGGTCGCCTGCGCTTGTCACCGTACCCACGAGCCGGGTACCTCCCTGGACCATGAGCGGACCGGACCTAGTCGGTGACTGATTGTACGCACCTCTGTGGATCGTGAATACACGAGCCCCGGAGGGCTTCGGTGGCGGCGTGGTCCACGTCGAAACCGTCGTCCCGGTTACCGACGACGGCGACCCCGTACGCGGTGCGCGCGGCGCCCACCGAGACGTAGCCGGCGCGGACGTCGGCGAGGACCTCCTCGACGGGACGCTGGTGCGCTGCCCCGAAGCCACCGCCACCACCGAGTTCCACGACGTGGCTGTCCCCGGCGGCCAGCCCGAGGGCGGTGACCTTCCCGTTGGCGAACTCGACCCGCTCCCCGTCGGCCCGCTCGATCCACACCCGGTTCGGCGCGGCGTCCCCGCCGCCGGCGAGTCCCCAGGGGGCGCACACGGTGCGCTCGATCCACGTGTCGACGTGCGCGGGCGTGTTCAGCCGTACGCGCAGTCGGGTGCCCAGGCCGCCCCGGTGGCGTCCGGCGCCGCCGGAGTCCGCGCGCAGGGCGTACTCGTCGATCGTGACCATCGGGTACTTGACCTCGAGCACCTCGACGGGGGCGTTGTGGGTGTCGCCGTCGTTGACGCAGATCGTGGCGTTCTGGCCGTCGGCCCGCGCGGTGGCGCCCCAGCCGCCGCCCTGCGGTCCGCCGACGAACTGGAAGAACCGGCCGGTCCGCTGGTCCACGCCGTAGGTGTGGGTCATGCCGAGTTCGGCGTGGTGGCCGGCGATGCTGGCGTCGGGCAGCACGCCGGCCATCGCCCGGAAGACGCAGTCGACCACGGTCATGGGGTACGTCATCCACCACCGCATCGCCGCCGGCTTGGTGGCGCTGACCACGGTGCCGGGCGGCAGGATCACCTCCAACGGGCGCAGCGAGCCCTCGTTGATCGGCGCTTCGAGTGGCGAGGTGAGGCACTTGAAGGCGACCTGGGCCGCGGAGCGCCCGGCGGTGGCGCCGGAGTTGAAGTATCCGGCGACCTGGGGGCTCATGTCGCTGAGGTCGACGGTGAACGTGTCGCCCCGGACGAGCACCCGGACCCGTACCGGAATCCGGCGTCCGGGGTTGACCCCGTCGTCGTCCATGAACGCCTCGGCCTCGTACGTCCCGTCGGGGATGCGGGCGACCGCCCGTCGCGCGAGTTCCTCGCCACGGCGGAAGAGGTCCGCGATGCTCGCCTTGACCGCCTCAACGCCGTAGCGGACGAGCATGGCGCGCAGGCGGGTCTCGCCGGTGCGGATGGCGGCGACCTGTGCCCGCAGGTCGCCCATGGCGAGGTCGGGGAAGCGGACGTTCGTGGCGATCAGCCGGGTCAGCTCGTCGTCCTGGACGCCCTCCTTGAAGATCTTCACGATCGGCACCTGGAGGCCCTCGGCGTAGATGTCCGTGGTCGTGCCGCCGAGCACGCCGCCCACGTCGATCCAGTGCGCCATGGAGGAGGCGAAGGCGACCAGTTCGCCGTCGTGGAAGACGGGCAGCGTGAAGATCATGTGGTTGAGGTGGCTGCCGACGATATAGGCGTCGTTGGTGAGCAGGATGTCGCCGGGCTTGATGCCGTCGGGCCCGTAGAACGCCAGCTTCGCCTTGATCGCGTCGGACAGGCCGCCCATGAACATCGGCAGGCCGAGCCCGATGGAGATGGGCCGGCCCTCGGGGTCGAAGAGGCCGACGGTGAAGTCCTGGGCCTCGTAGATGATGAGGTTGTAGGCGGTGCGCATGAGGTTGGTCTTCATCTCCTCGGTGATGGAGACGAAGCCGGCCCGGATGATTTCCGCGGTGATCGGGTCGACCCCGGTCGGCCCGGGTGTCGCGGCGGCGAGTGGGGTCACGTCAGGCTCCGATCTCGACCAGGAGGTTCCCGAACTCGTCGACGAGGGCTCGGTCGCCGGGGCGTAGCAGGGTGGTGGTGGTCGGCTCCTCGATCGCGGCCGGCCCGGTGACGAGGTTGCCGGCGAGCAGGTGCGCGCGGTCGAAGACGGCGGTCGGCACCGCGCCGCCGGCCGGGTCGAAGACCACGTCGCGCGTACCGGTGCGGGCCTGCGGGGGCGGCGCGGCGTCCCCCGCGGCGACCTTCGCGATGTCGGGTTTGCCAAGTTTGCCGACCACGGACACCCGCAGGCTGACCACCTGGGCGGGCTCGCCGGGGGCGCTGTGGCTGTAGCGCTGCTCGTGTGCCGCGTCGAAGGCCCGTTTCAACGCGTCGGTGCCGTCGCCGCCGGGGAGCAGCGGTGGCGCCGGGAGGGTCACGGTGTGTTCCTGGCCGACGTAGCGCATGTCGGCGGCGCGCAGGAAGTCCAGTTGGTCGACGTCGACGGCGCTGGCGCGGAGCTTGCGCTCGCACTCGGCCTCCAACCTCCGGTACGCCTCCTCGATCTCCGTGGCGTCGGTGCCGCCGAGGGTCCGCACGCCGGTCTGCACCAGGTCGAGCCGGGCGTCGGCCATGAGCATGCCGAGCGCGGAGAAGAGCGCCGGCATGGGCGGGACGACGACGCGGGTGATCGCGAGCTCGCGAGCCACCAGCGAGATGTGCAGGGGCCCGTTGCCGCCGTAGGCGAACAGGGCGAAGTCGCGCGGATCCAGTCCCCGTTCGGTGGTGACCGCCCGGACCGAGTTGGCCATGGCCGCGGCGCCGATGGCGATGATTCCGGCCGCCGTGGTGGTGGTGTCGAGGCCGAGCCGGCCGGCGAGCGCCGCCACCGCGCGGTGCGCGGCGGGGCCGTCGAGCGGCAGGCCGCCGGAGAGGATTCCGTCCGGCGCCAGGTGGCCGAGGACCACGGCGGCGTCGGTGATGGTCGGTTCGGTGCCGCCGCGCCCGTAGCAGGCCGGTCCGGGTTCGGCGCCGGCGCTGCGTGGCCCGACGTGGATCCCGTCGGCGTCGTCGAGCCAGGCGACGCTGCCGCCGCCGGTGCCGACCTCGACGATGTCCAGGCAGGGGATCCGGATGGGCAGCCCGGTGCGGTATCCGCCCAGGAAGTAGTCGCTGGCGACGGGGAAGGTGAGGTCCCGGATGACGGCGGACTTCGCGGTGGTTCCGCCCATGTCGAACGCGATGGCCTCGCGGAAAGCCAGGGCCTCGCAGAGCGCGATCGTGCCGACGACGCCGCCGGCCGGACCGGATTCCAGCATCTGTACGCACTGCGACGACGCGGTGGCCACGTCGGTGACCCCGCCGTTGGACTGCATGACCGCCAGCGAGGTACGGGCACCCTCGTGGCGTAGCCGCCCGGCCAGGCGGCCGAGGTAGTCGCTGACGATCGGCCCGACGAAGGCGTTGGCGACGACGGTGGAGGTGCGTTCGAACTCGCGATATTCGCGGCTGATCTCGTGCGACAGCGTGACGTAGCTGGTGGGCAGTTCGTCGCGCAGGATCTGGCCGAGCCGGCGCTCGTGCTCGGGGTTGCGATACGCGTGCAGGAGCAGCACGGCGACCGCCTCGACGCCGAGCCGGGCCAGCTTACGGGCGGTCGCCCGGGCCTGCTCCTCGTCCAGCGGCCGCAGCACGGTGCCGTCGGCCGCCATCCGTTCCGGGACCTCGAAGATCAGGTCGCGGGGCACGAGCGGCCGGTGCCGGGTGAAGGAGAGGTTGAAGGCGTCGGGGCGGTTGATCCGGCCGATCTCGTAGACGTCGCGGAATCCGGCCGTGGTGACCAGCGCGGTACGCGCGCCTCGGCGCTCGACCAGGGCGTTGACCACGATCGTGCTGCCGTGGATGAGGAAGGCGAGTTCGTCGAGCGGCACCTCGGCGGCGGTGAGCCCGTCGAACACTCCCCGGATCAGGTCGCGGGGGGTGCTGAGGGCCTTTCCCAGGAGCAGTTCGCCGGTCTGTTCGTGGTAGGCGACGACGTCGGTGAAGGTGCCTCCGATGTCGACTGCGGCTCTGATCGCCATGTCGTCGTCTCCTTCGACAGTCCACCGCCGGAAAGGCTTGCATCCGATCGAGCCGCAACTGTATCCAGATCCCGGTAGTTCGTCTACAGTTCACGGTCAAGCATGTGCAGCCTTGGATCCATCCGCCGCCTGTCGCCACCGGCAGCCGTCGCGTGGCGGCCAGAAAGGACAGAGCATGCGACTGACGACGATCCGCCTGGACGGCGGCACGTACGCCGGGCGGGTGACCGCCGACCAGGTCATCCTGCTGCCGTTCCGGGATGTCGGCGAACTCCTCGCCTCCGGGCCGGACTGGCGGGAGCGCGCAGCGGGTCCCTCCTCGCCGGCCGTACCGCTGGCGGAGGTCGAGTTCGCACCCCTCACGCCGCGCCCGGAGAAGATCATCTGCGTCGGGGTCAACTACGCCGATCACATCGCCGAGGTCGGGCTGCCGACACCGGAGCACCTGACGATCTTCGCGAAGTACAGCCGCAGCCTCATCGGCCCGTACGACGACATCATGTTGCCGCCGCACTCGCACGCCGTCGACTGGGAGGTCGAGCTCGGCGTGGTCATCGGCAGCCCGGTGCGGCACGCCGACCCGCGACAGGCCCTGGCTGCCGTGGCCGGCTACACCGTCGTCAACGACGTCACGATGCGCGACTGGCAGCTTCGGACCTCGCAGTTCCTGCAGGGCAAGACCTTCGAGGCGTCCACTCCGGTGGGTCCGTTCCTGGTCACCCCGGACGAGGTGGACCACGCGCGCGACCTCGACATGACCTGCGCCGTGGACGAGACCGTCGTGCAGAAGGCCACCACCGGCGCCATGTTGTTCCCGGTCGGCGAGATCATCTCGTACGTCAGCTCGATCATCACCCTCGTGCCGGGCGATCTCATCGCCACCGGCACGCCGGCCGGGATCGGCGCGGCCCGCAAGCCCCCCGTGTTCCTCTCCGCCGGCCAGACGCTGCGGACCGCGATCGCGGGCCTCGGCGAGCAGGCCAACCGGTGCGTCGCGGCGACCGCGGCCTGAACGAGTGGAGGTCCGAGTCCGATGCACCTGATCGAGTTCTTCGACCGCGGCGTACGGCTCAATCCCGGCGGGACCGCGTTCGTCCGCCCCGACGGGACCGGCGCCGTCACCTACGCCGAGGCGGAGGCCATCACCCACCGCGTCGCGGCGGCGCTGCGGCGCGACGGCGTCGCCCCGGGCACCCCCGTGGCGGTGGCCAGCCCCAACTCCCCGATCGTCTTCCCCTGCGTGCTCGGCGTGCTGCGGGCGGGCTGCACCTGGGTGGCGGTCAACGCCCGGTCGACACCGGAGGAGATCGCCACCCTGCTGGACACCGTCGGGGCCCGCGCCCTGCTCTACGCGGCCGGGCCCGGCTCGGCGGTGGAACGGGTACGGCTGAGCGTGCCATCGGTCGAGCACTTCGTGGCGATGGACGCGCCGGTCGGCGACGACCCGACCCTGGAGGACTGGCTGGCGCCGGCGGAGAGCCGGATCACCCTGCCCCCGCTCGACGAGGAGGCGATCGCCGCGCTGATCGGCACCGGCGGCACCACCGGACGCTCCAAGGTCGTACGGATCTCCCACCGCGCCTTCGCCACGATGGTCGCGGCGTTCCTCGCCCACATGCCGGAGCGGGACCCCGTGCACCTGGTCGCCGCGCCGATGACGCACGCCGCCGGTGCCGTGGTGTTCCCGGTCCTCTCCATGGGCGGCACCAACATCGTGCACGGCACGGTGGTGCCCGCCGAGATCCTGGACTCGATCGAACGCAACCGGGTCACCCGGCTGTTCCTGCCGCCGACGGCGATCTACGCCCTCCTCGCCGACCCCGGAGTGCGCCGCCGCGACCTGTCCAGCCTGCGCTACCTGCTGTACGGCGCGGCGCCGATGTCGGTGGCGAAACTGGAGGAGGCGCTGGACGTCTTCGGGCCGGTGCTGGCCCAGTTCTACGGGCAGACCGAGCTGCCGATGATGTGCACCTACCTCAGCCCGGAGGAGCATGCCGAGGCCCTGGCCGACCCGGCCCTGCACCAGCGGCTGGCCAGCTGCGGACGGCAGACCGTCGTCGCCAACGTCGCCGTCCGGGGTGACGACGGGCCCTGCCCGACAGGCGAGCCCGGCGAGATCGTCGTACGCAGCTCGCTGCGGATGAGCGGCTACCTGCACGAGCCGGAGCAGACCGCCGCGGTCCAGCTCGACGGCGGCTGGCAGGCCACCGGCGATGTCGGCTACCAGGACGACGACGGCTACGTCTACCTCGTCGACCGCAAGCGCGACCTGATCATCTCCGGCGGCTTCAACGTCTTCCCCAGCGAGGTCGAGCAGGTCATCTGGGCCCATCCGGCGGTCAGGGACTGCGCCGTGATCGGGCTCCCGGACGAGAAGTGGGGCGAGCGCGTCACCGCGGTCGTCGAGGTCAAGCCCGGCGCCGAGGTCGACGCCGCGGACCTGATCGCACTGTGCAGGCAACGCGTCGGCAGCGTCAAGGCACCGAAGGAGGTCCTGTTCCGTCAACTTCCCCGGTCCGCCGTCGGCAAGGTGCTCAAGCGTGAGCTGCGCGAGGAGTACTGGGCCGGGCAGGCGCGCCGGGTGTAGCGCCACCACCAGCGCGAGGAGCCCCCGATGCAGCAGAGAGGTCAGCTTCGACAGACAGCGTCGGTCCCCGACGTACCGACCGGCAGCGCGCCCCCGGAAACCGACGACATCCCCGCCCGTATCGACCGCATCCCGGTGGTTCCGTTCCACTACCGGCTCGCCGGCACGCTCGGTGTCGGCACCTTCTTCGACGGGTTCGACTCGACCAGCATCGCGGTCATCCTGACCGTCGTCATCGCGTACTTCGACATCAGCACCGCCGAGGCCGGCATCCTCGTCTCCGCCGGCTACCTGGGGCAGTTCCTCGGGGCGCTGATAATCGGCGCGCTCGCCGACCGGTTCGGGCGACGGCCGGCGTTCATCCTCTCCCTCGTCACCTTCGGCGTCTTCTCCGCCGTGTGCGCCGCCGCCTGGAGCCCCACCAGCCTCGGCCTGCTCCGCGCGGTGCAGGGCCTCGGCCTCGGCGCGGAGGTGCCGGTGGCGGCGACCCTGATCAACGAATACCTGGGCGCCCGCAACCGGGGCCGGGTCGCGGTCGCCTACCAGTCCACCTTCAACTGGGGGCTGCTCGCGGCCCCGATCGTCGGGATCGTCGCGCTGCGCAGCTTCGGCGAGGACGCCGGCTGGCGGGTGCTGCTCGCGGTCGGCGCCCTGCCGGTGATCGTCGCGGGCTACGCCTGGCTGCGCCTGCCCGAATCGGCCCGCTGGCTGGCGCAGCGGGGCCGCCGCGCCGAGGCCGAGGCGTACGTGGCGCGGATGGAACAGCAGGCCAGGGCACGTGGGGTCGAGCTGGCACCACCCCGGGCGGCTCCGCCGGCGGCCCGGGGCAGCCTGCGGCTCGGTGAACTCCTCGCCCCGGCCTACCGGCGGCGCACCCTGATGCTGGCGGCGATCTGGTTCCTGACCTTCTTCGTCGGCTACGGCTACGCCGTGTGGATGCCGACGCTGTACGTCCGGGTCGGCGGCCTGCGGACGACGCAGGCGCTGGCGTTGACCGTCCTGGTCGGCGCGCTGCAACTGGCCATGGTCTACGTGACCGCGTTCCTGGCCGATCGGGTCGGGCGTAAACCGCTGCTGACCTGGAGCTTCGTCATCATGACCGGGGGCGCGCTGGTGGGCTTCGTCGGCGTCGGGCTGATGGGCGTGCACCGGTGGCCGATGCTGCTCGCGGCGGCGGTGGTGTTCGCCGTCGGCGCCACCGCCCCGACCAGCACGCTGTACCTGTACACCGCCGAGCTGTATCCCACCCGGATGCGTGCCTGGGCCACCTCGGCGTGCAGCAGCATCAACCGGCTGGCCAGCATCCTCTCGCCGCTGCTGGTCGGGGCGCTGCTCGGGACCAGCCTCGGTGCCGGTTCGGTGTTCCTGTCGTTCGTGATCGCGTCGGCCGTCGCCCTCGTCGTCGTGCTGGTCGCGGGCATCGAGACCCGCCGGCGCACGCTGGAGGAGATCTCCCGCTGACCCCGGCCGCCGCCCGGCGCCACGTCTGCCCGGCCACCAGGAACACCCCTGGCGGTCGGGCAGAACCGCGCAACAGGTCCGGGCTCAGTCGGGCAGGTGCAGCAGCTGGGTGGCGATGGCCTCCAGTGCCGCCGGCAGGGCCGGGTTCGCGCGTACCCGGGGGGTGCGGGCGGCGTCGTTGGCGACGGTGAGCACGGCCTGGACCCGGACCCGGGCGGCGGCGGGGTCGAGGCCGGGATGCACGGCGCGCAGCAGGTGCACCCATTCGTCGAGGTAGTCACGTTGGGTCTGGCGGCTGTGCCGGCGTTCGTCGTCCGGCAGGTGGTCGACCTCGGTGATCAGCAGGTCGACCAGCTCGTGGTGGGCCTGGGTGAAACCGAGGTAGGAGCGGACCAGCCTGCCGAGCCCGTCGCCGGCGCCGGTCGCGGTGCGGTAGACGGCGGAGACATCGGTGAGCAGGGCGGCGGCGCCGCGCCGGAGGGCGGTGACCAGCAGGTCGAGCTTGCTGGGGAAGTGGTGGTAGACGCTCGGGCCGGAGATACCGACCGCGGCGGCGATCTCCTCGATGCCGACCTCGGTGTAGCCGTGCGCGGCGAACATCCGTACGGCCTCGTTGAGCAGCGCCTCGCGGCGCGAGGCCGGGACCAGGGCGACGAAGCCGGGGCGGGGCGGTGGCGCGGCGGTGAAGCCGTCCGGCAGTGGCGTGTCCAGCACGGCGCCGGCCAGTTCGGCGAGCAGGTCGTCGTAGCCGGGGCGGGGCAGCTCGACCCGGTGGAAGGAGATGCTGGTCAGGACGCCGATCATCGACCAGGCGAGCAGTTCGGCGGCGGCCGGGTCGATGCCCGGGCGGAGGGTGCGTACGTGGCCGGTGAGCAGCGCGCCGATCTGGTGCAGGTCGCCGCGGAAGGCGGCCCGGTCCTCGTTGGTCAGGTGCCGGGCCTCCCGCTGCCACAGCAGGCCGAGCGGCCGGTGGTCGACGGCGAGGGCGCCCAGGCGGCGCAGGGCGGCCGCCCGGTCGGCCACGTCGAGTTCGGTCAGGACCCGCCGCGCCGGCGCGAGGCCGTCGGTGAGCACCTCGCGCAGCAGGTGCTGCTTGCCGGTGAAGTGCCGGTACAGGGCGGACGGGCCGATGCCGACCGCCTCGGCCAGGTCGCCCATGGTGAGCTGGTCGTAGCCGCGCCGGTAGAACAGTTCGGTGGCGGCGGCGAGGATCAGCGCCCGCCGGTTGCGGGGCCGGGTGCCCCGGGCGGGAGAGGCCGGCGCGGCGGGTTGCGGTGCCACGGCGGGGAGGTCAGAGGGTGAAGCCGCCGCCGCAGACCAGGGTCTGGCCGGTGACGTAGTCGGACTCGGGGATGGTCAGCAGGTAGACCGCGCCGGCCGCGTCGGCCGGCGTGCCGGCCCGGCCGAGCGGGATCATGCGCTCCGCGGCCGACATCAGGTCGGGGTTGACGCCGACCCTGATCTGCCGGCCCTGTACGTCGATGGTGCTGTCGCCGCCGGCGGCCGCCTCGGTGAGCCGGGTCCTGATCAGCCCGAACGCGACCGTGTTGACGGTGACGTTGTAGCGGCCCCACTCCTTGGCCAGCGCCTTGGTCAGGCCGGTGACGCCCGCCTTGGCCGCCGCGTAGTTGGCCTGGCCGGCGTTGCCGCTGAGCCCGGCGACGGAGGAGATGTTGACGACCTTGCGGGTGGGCACCGGTTCACCGGCCGCCTGGGCCCGCTTGACGGCGGCGGAGATCACCGGCTGGGCGGCGCGCAGGATCCGGAACGGCGCCGTGAGATGCACCTCGAGGATGGCGTTCCACTGTTCGTCAGTCATCTTCTGGATCACGGTGTCCCAGGTGTAGCCGGCGTTGTTGACGATGATGTCCAGGCCGCCGAGGCCGTCCACCGCCGTGTGGACGAACCGTTGCGCGAAGCCGTCCTCGGTGACGCTGCCGACGCAGGCGACCGCCCGGGCGCCCGCGGCCACGATGTCGGCGACGGTCTGTTTCGCCGGCGCGTCGTCGAGGTCGTTGACCACCACCGCGGCGCCCTCGGCGGCGAGTTTGCGGGCGATCTCCCGGCCGATGCCGCGGCCGGAGCCGGAGACGATCGCGACCTTTCCGTCGAGCTTTGCCATGGGCCGCACGCCTTTCGTTCGCGGATGTCAGGTGAGGTCGTTGACCGGTCAGCTGATGGCGACGACCGCCTCGCCGGTCAGCGTGGTGGTGCCGTCGGCGAGGGTGACGGCGAGTTCGACGGTGGCCAGCCCGTCCGCGACGGCGACGACCCGGCCGGTGCAGGTCGGCGCGGCGTGCACCGGGGTGATCGCGGCGAAGCGCACCCGGTAGGAGCGGATCCGGTCCTGCGGCACCCAGTTGGTCAGCAGCCGACCCAGGTACGCCATGGAGAGCATGCCGTGGGCGAACACGTCGTCGAGCCCGGCGGAGCGGGCCACGTCGAGGTCGATGTGCATCGGGTTGTGGTCGCCGGAGGCGCCGGCGAAGAGCGCCAGCGTGGTCCGGGACAGCGGCGGGAGTCGCAGCGGCGGCAGCTCGGTGCCGACCTGGATGTCTGCCGTGGTCATCGGGGCACCTCCGGGTTTCGTACGACGATCACCGAGGTCGCCTCGGCCACCAGGTCACCCCCGCGCGTGACGTCGGTCCGGCGGACCAGGAACTCCAGCGCGCCGCCCTTTTTGGCGTACACGTCGACGATCCGGGTGCGCAGCGCGACGGTGTCACCGGCGTGCACCATCGAGTGGTAGGTGAACGACTGCTCGCCGTGCAGGACCTGGCGCAGGTCGACGCCGAGCTCGGCGAGGTACCCCCACGGGTCCGGCCCCTCCATCTCGAGGCTGAAGAAGAAGGTGGGTGGTACGGGCAGGTCGGGGTGGCCGGCCTGCCGGGCGGCGGCCAGGTCGACGTAGACCGGGTCGGTCTCGCCGATGGCCTTGGCGAAGAACCGCAGCCGGCCGGGTTCGACGGTGACGGTGATCGGCGCGAACGCCAGCGCCCTGGCCTGGTCCGGGTCGACGGGCATCGGTCAGCTCAGCCTCTCGTAGAGGGTCACGACGGCGGCGCCGCCGAGGCCGATGTTGTGCTGCAACGCCACGGTGGCGTCGGCCACCTGCCGCGCCTGGGCCTGGCCGCGCAGCTGCCAGACCAGTTCGGCGCACTGCGCCAGCCCGGTCGCGCCCAGCGGGTGCCCCTTCGACAGCAGGCCGCCGGAGGGGTTCGTCACCACCCGGCCGCCGTAGGTGTTGTCGCCGTCGTCGATGAACTTCTCGGCGGTGCCCTCCGGGGTCAGGCCGATCGCCTCGTAGGTCAGCAGTTCGTTGGTGGTGAAGCAGTCGTGCAGTTCCACCACGCGCAGGTCCTCGGGGCCCACGCCGGAGCTCTCGTAGACCTGGTGGGCGGCGGCCCGGGTCATGTCGTAGCCGACGAGGGCCCGCAGGTCGCCGCTGTCGAACGTCGACGGCTGGTCGGTGGTCATCGCCTGCGCCCGGATCGCCACGTCGCCGCGCAGTCCGTGGGCGCGGGCGAAGTCCTCGCTGCACAGCACCGCGGCCGCCGCGCCGCAGGTCGGCGGGCAGCACTGCAGGCGGGTCAGCGGGCCGTGGATGTGCGGTGAGGCGAGGACCTCCTCGACGGTGACCGGGTCCCGGAACACCGCGTAGGGGTTGTTGGCCGCGTGCTGGCGGGCCTTGACCGCGATCTTGGCGAAGGTCTCCGGCCGGGTGCCGAACCGCTGCGCGTACGCCGCGCCCGCACCGCCGAAGTACCGGGCGGCCAGCGGCGCGTCGCTGCCGCCCTGGATCCGGTTCGAGACCTCGTCGAACCGGTCGAACGGGGTGGGCCGGTCCGACCACTGTGCCGTCAACGCGCCGCGCCGCATCTGCTCGAACCCCAGCACCAGTACGCAGTCCACCGCGCCGGACTCGACCGCCTGCCGGGCCAGGAACAGCGCGGACGACCCGGTCGAGCAGTTGTTGTTGACGTTCACGATCGGGATGCCGGTCTGGCCGACCCGGTAGAGGGCGGCCTGCCCGCACGTCGAGTCGCCGTACACGTAGCCGACGTACGCCTGGCGCAGGTGCGCATAGTCGACGCCGGCATCCGCGAGCGCGGCCCGTGTCGCCTGCTCGCCCAGCACGTCGTAGGTCTGGCTGGTCCTCGGGGTGGCGAACGGGACCATGCCCACGCCCGCCACGAGCACTCGTCGACTCATCGCCGCCCCCACTACCCGGAGTTCACTTATCCTCGCCTCCTCCTTAGGCTACGCCACGAACCGGCCATCCATCGACCCCTGTAAGCCTTGCCGCGATTCACATCAGGGGGATCGGGAAGCCCCGCCGGAGCGCGTGCCGCCGGGTCACCCGCGCAGCGACGCGCAGGCCGCGGCGATGGCCTCCTGCAGCTCTTCGAGGGACTCGAACTCGTCGGCCCGGTCGATGTCGACACCGCATTCCCGTTGCCGGGCCCGGATCAACCCCTCGTGCGTGCCCAACGAGACGTACACGGGGAAGGCGAGGGGATCAAGGTCCCGCTCCAGGAGCAGGTCGATCGGGTCGCCGCCGTCGTAACCGATGTGAAGCCAGTTGTCGTAGGGCGAGCGGGAGTACGCCTCCGCCGCGAACCCGTTGGTCCACTGGGTGAACAGCGCGGCCAGGCTGGGGGCGGCGCGCATCGGGTTCCAGTCGTCGGCGTCGATCTGGTAGCGCCAGATCTCCCCCGCGTTGTCGCCGGCGAGCACGAACGTGAAGAGGAGATGGTCGGTGAAGAACAGCGGCAGCTGATGCCGCCAGTGGAAGGGGATCGCAACCGAGAAGGACAGGTATTCCAGCAACTCCTCGGCGTCGTTCCATTTCAGCAGGAACGCCCCGTCCGGCAGGACCAGTTCGACCGGCAGGCCGTGGGAGCGGAGCCAGAGCAACTGTTCGGGGATGCGGTCCACGTCGAAGACCCGGCACAGCACATCCGCCGGCAGTCCCTCGTTCCGGTCGCCGCCATCGGGCCAGGGGACACCGGTGGCCGTCGCCGCCGCCCGATAGCCCGCCACCGCAGCACGCAGAACGTCGATGTCGTCGAGCATCAAAGACCTTCCATTGTGGAGGCCAGACCCCGCCGGTGCCGCGTAACGGCCGGCATGATCTTGGCGCTCATCTATGTGTACGACGCCGATGATCCCGAGGATCGGGCGACCGCCCGGTCGATCCCTCCGACGATAGGACCTGATGTCCATTCATCCCCGCTCCCCCCGTCATCGTCTGCTCCGAAGCGGCCTCGCGGTCGGCACACTGGCCGCACTCGGCGCCGCCCTGCTCCCCGCCGCCCCGGCCAATGCCGCCCCCGCCCGGGCCGACCTCCTGGTCGCCGCCTCGGTCTCCCCCGTCGAGGTGCCCGCCAGCGGCGGCTGGTCGATCCTCACCCTCGACGTCCGCAACGCCGGCACGAAGGCCAGCCAGAACGTGAGCGTGGCGTTCACGCTCCCGGCCGGCGCCTGGTTCGCCACCGACGGATTCGTGGTGCCGCCGAGCTGGCACTGTGACCTGCTGGGCACCGCGACCTGCACCCGCGCCCCGCTGGCCGCCGGCCAGGTCGCCGACCCGCTGGCCATCCCGTTCGGGCTCCCGGCCGGGACCGCCGGTGACGCGGTGACCGTGACCGCCACGGCGAGCGCCGGCGCGGAGTCGTCGACCACCAACAACACCGGCCGGGCCAGCGTGCGCTACATCCCCAGCACGGTGGATCTCGAATTCGTGCCCGCCGACACCACCCAGGCTGCGCTCCCCACCGGGTCCGTGGATGTCTCCACGTCGGTCCGGAACACCGGGAACTCCCCCTCGGGCGAGGTGACCGTCACCATCCCGGTGCCGACCGGGATGCAGGGCAGCGAGCGGTGGAGCGAGGGGTGGGACTGCACGTTCGGCGACGGCGTCGCCGACGGACAGACCGGCTGGCGGTGTCTCCGCGGCCCGCTGCGGCCGGGCGAGACGAGCGAGTCGCTGAACTACGGCGGGACCCTCACCACCACCACGGTCGGCGACGTCGTGACGGTGGAGGCGACCGCGGCGACGACGACGCCGGAGACGACCCTGGAGAACAACACGGCGCGGCACACCGTCACCGTCGAACAGGGAGCGATCATCCGCGGCACCGTCTGGGTGGACGGCAACAACAACCGCGTGTGGGACTCCTGCGAGGTGGGCGCTCCGGTCGGCAACGAGGGGATCTCCCGCATCAACGTGGCGTCGCCTCCCGACCAGCCCGGCGGAGCCGAACTGACCACCATCAACCCCGACGGCACCTTCATCACGTACGTCCGCCCGGGCAGCTACCGGGTGCAGTTCCACGTGCACTACCCGCACGACTTCATCGACTCGGTCGACTCGGACCTCGTCTACTACTGGAACGCGACCGGTGGCGCCAACTACGGCTACACCGACTGGGTCACCGTGGCGGCGGGCGACGAGGTGACGCTGGACGCGGGCGTGCGGTCCCGCTGGATCCAGTCCTGCTGATCCTTCTCCGGCGACACCCGGGCGGTCCGGTCTCCGTGGCCGGGCCGCCCGGCTCGTCGCGTGCGGCGCCCGCCACCGAGGCGCAACCGGCTGGCCACACCGCCTTCGGCAAGAGATCATCGCCGGCTTCATGATCGGCGTTTAGCGTCGTTTACGCCCCTACCTGGGCGAACCATGCACCGTGCTCGTACCGGAGGAAACGCCTCATCCTGTCCGCCGTCCGATCTGGAGGATCCGTTGAGTCTGAGCATTCACCGCCGTGCCCTGGTCGGCGCCGCGATCGCCGCCGCGCTGGCACCGCTGTCGTTGGCCGCCCCGGCCGGCGCGGCCGAGCCCGCGGGATCGGCCGCGCCACCCGTGGCGCTGCGGGTGGCCACCTACAACATCCACGCCGGGGCCGGCGAGGACAACGTCTTCGACCTCGACCGGACCGCCGAGGCGATCCGGTCGCTCAACGCCGACGTGGTCGGCCTGCAGGAGGTCGACGTCCACTGGGACGGCCGCAGCGACTTCGTCGACGAGGCCCAGGAACTCGCCGGGCGGCTGGGCATGCGGGCCTTCTTCGCGCCGATCTACGACTTCGACCCGCTGACCGCCGGTGCGCCGCGCCGGCAGTACGGGGTCGCGGTGCTCAGCCGTTACCCGATCCTCGACGCGGTCAACAACGACCTCACCCGGCTCTCCACCCAGGTGCCCAACCCGGTGCCCGAACCGGCGCCGGGCTTCGCCGAGGTGACGATCAACGTGCGGGGCGCGCACGTGCACGTGTACTCCACGCACCTCGACTACCGGGCGGACCCGACCGTGCGGCGCATGCAGGTCGCGGACACGCTGAACATCCTGGCCGCCGACTCCGGGCCGAAGGTGCTGGTCGGCGACCTCAACGCCCAGCCGGGGGCGCCCGAACTGGCCGGCCTCTGGCAGGACCTGCGGGACACCGCGCCGACCGGTGCCAAGACGTACCCGGCGATCAACCCGGTGAGCCGGATCGACGTCATCAGTGTCTCGCCGGACATCACCGTGGTGGGCACGGACACCATGGCGACCGAGGCGTCCGACCACCGACCGGTGGTCGCCGACCTCCTGCTACACCAGCGCGGCAACTGACCCGGACCTCCCGAGCGGCAGCTCACGCGCCACAGCGGTGATGCGTCCTCTGTGGCATCAGTGCGGGTGATCTCGAGCAGTATCCGCACGGCGCGGGGTTGGAGCGAGAGCACCAACCCCGCGCCGCCGGATGCTCAGCGGCGCTTCGCGCTCACTCGTCGACCGGCCGGGGCACCGACCCGAAGTCGTCGAGCGGGCGGCGGGACAGAGCCGTGTGCAGCTCAGGGTCGGCATACACCTCGGCGGTGTGGCGCCATTCGGTGAGCAGCTGCGAGAGCGGCGCGGTGTTGCCGATCGACGCTGCGGACTGCGCCGTGCTGGCCAACTCGCGTGCCATCGTCGCGATGTCGGCCGGAGGCAGAAACCTCACCCAGGGTAGGACGGTGGGCAGCAATTCGCTTACCAGGTCCGGGACAGTGTCCATGAGCCGAGCGAGAATCCGGGCGGTCAGGTCCACCACCTCACCCTCGGCCTCGGCACGGTCGGCGGACATCAGCACGAGGTCCCCGGCATCGCGGCGCCTCAGGCGGACTGCCCGGGCGCGGCTCAGCCGCTCGGTGGTCTCCCCGGGCCGGCGCAGCAGCTCGGAGAACGGTACGGATTCCAGTGGCACCGGCGCAGTCACATTTCAATAGTGCTTCAGAAGTCCTGGCCCACGGGGAATTCCAGCTGCCCGGCTGAGTTCAGCTCTGGTCGGCGACGTCGTTGACCGCGACCAGGTCCGGGCAGCGTCGGCGGAGCTGGTCTTCCAGCCGGTGGCGCAGGGTGAGCCGCGAGGCGGGGCAGCCGCGGCAGGCGCCGCCGAGGCGGACGGTGACCGTCCCGTCGTGGACACCGACCAGCTCGATGTGGCCGCCGTGTGAGCGGGCGAACTCGCCGACCTGCCCGTCGAGCAGGGCGTGTGCCGCCTCTCGTAGTGGCGCGTCGTCGGTCTCGCCGGTCGCGCCGCCGGGCCGCCACCCGGCGGGGTCGGCGAGGGCCGCGTGCAGGGCCGAGCGGACGCGCGTGCCTTCGCCGGACCAGGTGCGGCCGGGACGCAGCGTGGTCACGACGGCTGCCGTTTCCACCCGTACCTCTTCGAGGGTGCCGTCACGCAGCAGGGTGTCGAGCGGGTCCGGCACGGTCGCGGCGACGCCGCGGAAGGGCAGTACGCCGCCGGGGGTGATCCAGCGCAGCTGGTCCGGGCGGTCCGGGACCGGCTGGGGGTGGATCGGGATCAGCACCGCTCAGCCGCCCAGCAGCGCCACGATCGTTCGCGCCAGGTAGGCCATCACCCAGGCCAGGACAGTCAGGTAGCTGAACGCGATCAGCGGCCACTTCCAGCCGCCGGTTTCCCGTCGCATCACGCCGATGGTGGCCATGCACTGCAACGCGAAGGCGAAGTAGACCAGCAGGGCCGCGATGGTCGGTGCGGTGAACAGGGGCTGACCGGCTTGGGGCCCGTCCGAGTGGGTCATCGACCGTAGCGCCTGGGTCGGCTGCTCGGGGTCGTCGGCGGCGGCCACCTGGCCGAGGGTGGCGACGAACGTCTCCCGGGCCGACTGGGCCGACAGGATGCCGACGTTGATCCGCCAGTCGAAGCCGAGTGGTTCGAACACCGGTGAGACGAGGCGCCCGAGGTCGGCGGCGTAGCTGTGGTCGGCGACGTAGGCGGACACGGCCGTCTGGTCGCCGGGGTCGACTCCGTGTGCGCGCAACTCGGAGACGGAATGCACGGGCAGGTTCAGCAGCAGCCAGAGGGCGACCGTGGTGACGGCGATGATGGTCGTGCACTTGCGCAGGAACGACTTCGCCGAGTGGCCCATCGCGACGAGGACGGACCGCACCGAGGGCAGCCGGTAGGGCGGCATCTCCATGTAGAACGGCATCAGTACGCCACGGCGGTCGCTGATCTTCTTGAAGACCCAGGCGGCGGTCATGGCGGACACCGCGCCGAGCAGGTACATGCCGAACATGACCAGGCCCTGGGCGCCGAAGGGTCCGACGCGTGCCTTCGGGTCCACCAGCAGGCCGATCAGCAGCACGTACACGGGCAGGCGGGCCGAGCAGGTCATCAGCGGCGCGGCCATCATCGTGGCCAGCCGGTCCTTGGCCGACGGCAGCGTACGGGTGGCCATGATGCCCGGGATGGCGCAGGCGAACGATGACAGCAGCGCCACGAACGCGCGGCCCTCCAGCCCGGCGCGGGCCATCACCCGGTCCATGAGGAACGCGGCGCGGGACATGTAGCCGACGCCTTCGAGCAACGCGATCAGCAGGAACAGCAGCACGATCTGCGGCACGAAGACGAGAACCGCGCCGATGCCGCCGAGCAGCGCCTCACCGAGCAGCCCGGCTATCCAGTGGTTGTCGATGTGCCTGGCGACCAGCCCGGACAGCCATCCGAAGAACGTCTCGACGTAGCCCTGCAGGGGTGCGGCGATGGTGAACACGGTCTGGAAGAACAGGACCATCACGGCGAAGAACACGATCGTGCCCCAGACCGGATGCAGCAGCACGGCGTCGACGCGCTGGGTGATCCGGTGCCGCCCGGGTGCCCGGTACGCGGCGAACGTCAGCACCGATTCCGCCCAGGCGTCCGTTTCCGCCGGGTCGGCGGGTGGTGGCAGGGCCGGGGCGGTCCACGTCCGCCACTGCACGATCCGGTCGCGCAGCCGGTCGATGCCCTGCCCGCGGTTGCCGATCACCCGGAGCACCGGCACGCCAAGGGCCTGTTCGAACGCCTCGACGTCCAGGTGGCCCTGACGGCCGGCCAGTTCGTCGGTGAACGTGACCACGACGCAGGTGGGCAGGCCGAGCCGCAGCACCTGCGCGACGAAGCGCAGCGAACGTCGCAGGGTGGTGGCGTCGACGGTGACGAGCAGTGCATCCGGGGGCTGCTCGCCGTCCAGCCGGCCGTGCAGGACGTCGACCATGACCTGCTCGTCGGGGCTGATCGGCTCGAGGCTGTAGGTGCCCGGCAGGTCCTCGATCACGTAGCGCTGGTCGCCGATCCGGGTGCTGCCGATGAACCGGGACACCGTCACGCCCGGATAGTTGCCGGTCTTGGCGTGCAGGCCGGTCAGGGCGTTGAAGATGCTGGTCTTGCCGGCGTTGGGGCTACCGATGAGGGCGATGCGGGGCAGGGCGGTGTCAACGGCACCGCTGGCGCCGTCGCTGTGGCATCCGGCGTCCATCAGGCGATTTCTTGGATCAGCACGCACTGCGCCTGGGCCCGGCGCAGGCAGAGTTCGTAGTCCTTGACGCGGTAGACGACCGGGTCGCGCAGGGGGGCGCGGCGCACGACCTCCACCTCGGTGCCGGTGGTGAACCCGAGATCCTCCAGGCGGCGCGCGGTGGCGGGGTGCGCGTCGTCGGCCACCCTGACGACCGTGGCCCGGTGTCCCCGGCGCAGATCGGCGAGCAGCGACACACCCACCGGCTGCTGCGCCGGTGCGGCGTCGTCGGTCAGCCGGTGAGGGTGAGGGATGGCGGAGTGTCGTCGTGCCACGAGTCCACCTTAAGGTAAGGCTCGCTTTACCTGTCATGGCCGGGTCGATTCTCGGTGCTGCGAATTCGATCACCTTTTTACTAACCGGAACAGGGATTCGGCCGTCCCCCGCTGCACGGCGTCCTCCAGCTCCGGGCGGCAATACCGATCATGGAACGGATGCGCGCTACGACACCCTCCGGCCGGTCCGGCAAATGGCGAACAATGTTCTCAAGAACACACCGGGCCGGTCTCATTCAGCCGGCGTGGTGCGCGGCGAGGTGGGTGAGCATCGCCTGGTTGGCCGCCCAGCCGTCGGGGAACTTCACCGGCACGTCCAGGTGCACCCGCTCGGTCGACGGGTGCGCGTCGAGCAGCTCGGCGATCCCGGCCCGCGCCACCACGACGCACGCGTGCCGGTGCCGGGAGGCGAGCACGCAGAGCCGCCCCGACTCCAGGTGGAACGCGGTGGCGTCGCGCCGCCCGGAGAGCGGGTGCAGCACGATCGTCACGTCGTACTCCCGGCCCTGGAGCCGGTTGGCGGTGTCGACGGTGATGCCCGCGCCGGCCGCACCGAGCCGGGCCCGGATCGCCGCCGCCTGGTCGCGGTGGGCGGCGCCGACGGCGATCCGGTCCGCCGTGACGGGCGCGCCGCCGGGCGCCTGCTCGGAGACCGCGACGGCGCCCCGCCGCAGCATCCGCAGGGCGAGGTCGGCGCAGGCCGCCGCAGCCTCGCCGTCGGTACGCAGCGTGTGCCGGGCCGGCAGCTCGTAGAGTCCCCAGCCGGTGGCGGCGGCCACCTCCACGGTCGCGTCGTACGCGTCGCCGGGCCCGGGTTCGGTGAACGACAGCGCCCGGTCGGCGAGCCCGGTGCCGGACCGGAACCCGGTGAACGGATAGAACGCCTCCGCCACCACCGGCGCCGCGGTGGCGGGCAGCCGCCAGGACACCGGCAGCCGGTGCACCGGCAGTTCCGGGTTGTGCCGCAGCAGCGTGACCACCGCCGACTGCATCGGGTCCCAGGTCAGGCCGGTCCAGCGCGCGGTGTCGACGGTGGAGAACGGGTCGAGCTGCCCGGGGTCACCGACGAACAACGCCCGCTCGAACCGGCCGGCCACGCGCAGCAGGGCGTCCGAGCGCATCTGGTACGCCTCGTCCACGATCGCCCACGGCCAGACGCCCTCGGCGACGGTGGCCCATTTGGCGGCCGTACCGATGATGACGGCCGACCCGGCCAGGTCGGCGACCTTCGCGGCGACCCGGACCGTCTCGTGGCCCTCGACCCGCTCGGACGGCCGGTAGTCGGTGGCGGAGAGCCGGCCGATCCGCAGCTCGGGGGCCTTGCGGGCGAGGCGGTCGATGAGGTCGTCGACCTGCTCGTTGGTCTGCGCCACGATGATCAGCGGCTCGCCGGCGGCGGCCAGTTCGACGGCGGCCCGCACCACCAGCGTGGACTTGCCCGCGCCGGGCGGGGAGTCGACCACCACGCCCCGGTGTACGCCGGCGCGCAGGTCGGCCAGCACGGCGGTGATGACGCGTTCCGCCTCGACCGCCGGTGGCAGCGTCAGCCCCGTGAGCATTGATCACCTTCCCGGATCGGCCGCCGTTCCGGCAGGCGGCGGTGTCGCCACGATACGCGTGGAAGAAGCGGTGTGCCCCGCAGCGGCGTTGTCGGCGGACGGTACGGACGGTGGTCGGGATGCCGGTGGCCGAACATGCCGCGGCTGAACCGAACCCCGCGCGGCGGCGTGTTGCCGAATGGAGCCCGCGATGGGCGCGGGGCTGATTCAGGGGGCACATCATGCGTAAGCGATTCGCACTGCTTGCCGTAGCCGTCGCACTGGGCCTCGCCACCGGGTCAGGGGCGGCGGCACCCGCGCAGGCCGACACCGGCATCGTCGAATACCTGAGGCTGCCGTTCCAGATGATCAGCGGGCTCTCATCCCCGGCCGGGGGAACCGTGTACCTCGACGCACCGGCGGACGAGCCCACCGTCGTGACCCTCGAAAGCTCCGACCCACGCGTGGCCGTGCCAGCGAGTATGACGATCCCGGCCGGGGCGTCGACGCGCGGCTTCCCGGTCTCGACCACCCGCATCGAGGGCGGGCACGGCGTGCGTGTCCACGTGACGGCGACGGCCGAGGGCAGCTCGGTCACCGGCATGATCGCACTCCTCCCGGCCGTGTACCCGCCGGGCATCACCTCGTTCCTGTTCGCGCGGGGATCCATGCCGGTGGGCGGCGGCTCGACCACCGGCACGATCACGCTGGCCTCAGCCGCACCCACGGACGGCACGCTCGTGACGATCGAGAGCTACAACCCGGCCGTGACGATGCCCGCAAGCGTCGTCGTGCCGGCAGGTCGCACCTCCGTGACGTTCCCGGTGACGACGTCACCGATCGGACGCGACGACTGGGCCAGCGGCGTAGCGACGGCCGTCGTGCCGGCCACGGGCGCAAGCAGGCTGAGCAGCGTACTGACGCTGCTGCACTGACCATCTGACGGCAATGGCCCTGGCCGCCGGGTCGGTTCCCCGGCGGCCAGCCACCATGTCCGCAGTCAGATGGTCAGAGATGACCCCAGGTCACGGTCCAGACCTGGTTGTCCTTGAGCGGCGGAGCGTTGTGGCAGGTGGACTGCTCCACCCAGCCGGAGTTGGTGAGGTTCGAGCCGTACACCTCGACACATGCCGAGCCCAGAAGCGTTGCGAGCAACGCGATGACGAGGGTTGGACGTCGCATGTGGGGCCTCTCCGTTGGTCGAGCCGCCCGGTCCGGGCGTCTCGGCTCATTCCTGCTGCTCATGTGCGGCGCTCCCCCACCCGGTAGGTGACCAGGTTCGGGTCGGCCTTGAGCTGCTGTTCGGTGAACTTGATGGTGTCGTAGCCCTTGCCCGAGTACAGCCGGGTCTGGTCGGCGTACCAGGGCGAGTTCGGGTTGGCCGACTGAGAGTAGGTGAGGATCTGCCGGCCGGACGGCCCGTTGCGGCCCAGCTCGACGGCCATCAGGAACGACGTGCCGTGCACCACCTTCGGATAGCCGACGCCGGGCACCAGCGGGTCGATGGTCATGTTGAAGACACCGGCCCCGGGGTGCCCGCCGTGGATCGGGATGCGTTCGTCGCCGCGCGGTTCGGTCTGGATGTCGCCGAGACGGGCGTCGAGCGGGATCCCGTCGAGCGCGCGGACCGCGTCGGCCAGCGCCGTGCGGATCCGAGGGTCGTCGACGGCGAGCCGGCTCGGCGTGGTGAGCGGGGCGGCCGGGTCGAACGCGTCGGCGAAACGCAGGCCGCCGAGGGCGAATTCGGTGAACAGGTGCGCGCCCCGGCTGTCCAGGTCGACCCGCAGGTCCCAGCCGCGCAGGGCGGCGCAGGCGGCGGTCAGGTCGACGCGGGTGCCGTCGGAGGCGGTGGCGACCGGGTGGGCCGTACACAGTTCGACCAGGTCGTCGCGGACCAGCTCGCCGCCGTAGGCGCGGTTGCCGAGGGTGACCGTCCACAGGTTGGCGGGGGTGAACCGGGTGCCGGGAAGCCCGTCGGTGCCGGCGAGGCGCTGGCGCACCTGGTGGACGCCGATCCGGGTGCGCAGGCTGCGCGCGGTGCGCTCGTCGCCGATGATGCGGGGGAAGCCCTCCAGGGGCTGGGCCGGGTTGGCCAGCCAGTAGCTGTCGTTGGAGTTGGTCACGTAGTCGCCGCGGACCAGGGTGGGCAGGTGCGCCGGGCCGAGGATGCCCGGCACCGCCGCGTCCGGGTCCCTGCCCAGCTCGCACCGGGAGCGGGAGCCGTCGAGGACGGCCTGGCCACTGTCGGCGTACAGGTCGCGCCAGGTGGCGGGGATGCAGGTGGCAGCGAGGTCGTCGGTGACCCGGGGCACGACGGAGTGGTCGGCGTAGAGGGCGGTGCCGTCGCGGTCGGCGGCGATGACGTTGACCCAGGGCAGGAACTGCCGCCGGTCCAGCGTCGTCCGCAGGTCGGCCACCGACTTGGCCCGCCCCATCGCCAGCCAGCCGTCGAGGGCGCGGTTGTTGGCCGCGTTGGGGTCGCTGATCGCGTACGCGGTGCCGGCGGTCCAGTCGAAGACGCCGGGGACCACGACGACGGGGCCGAAGTGGGTGTCGTAGAGGGTACGGCTGACCGGCCCGCCCGGGGTCTGGACGGTGACCGTGCGGACGGTCATCTTCCGGGGCCTGCCGTCGTAGAGGTAGGTGGTCGGGTCGCCGGGGGCCAGGGTCAACTGGTGGAAGGCGAAGCGGTGGGCGGTGGAGACGGTGTGGCTCCAGGCCACCCGGCCGTTGTGCCCGATCTCGATCAGCGGGTCGCCGACCAGGGCTGCGCCCTCGACGTCGTAGCGGCCCGGGACCTTCAGGTGCATGCGATAGAACCGGTCCGGGCCGTCCCACGGGAAGTGCGGGTTGGCCAGCACCATGCCCGCCCCGCTGGCGGTGGCGTCGCGGCCGAGCCCGTACGCGTTGCTGCCCACCCCGGCGGGTGCGCCGTCGCGGGCGGCGACCACGGCGGCGGCCTCGGGTGCCGGGAGCTGGCCGGTGATCTCGCCGGGGCGGGCCGGGGCGCCGCCGGTGGGCGGGGCGGCGGCGACGATGCCGTCGGTGACCGCGCCGGAGCCGGCCCGGACCATGCTCGTCCAGTGGGCTCGCCACAGGTCCAGCTCGGTGATCGGCCGCACCCACGGCTTGCCGGCGCACGCCGGATCGGTCAGGTGCCCCGCCCCGGTACGCCGCAGGTAGGCGTTGTAGCCGGCGGCGAAGCCACGCATCTGGTCGCGTACCTCGTCGGAGGGCGAGTGCACGCCGTCGCGGGGGCCGGTGAGCAGCCGCTCGACGACCCGGTCGTCGATGACCTTCTGCTGGAACAGGTCGCTGGTGACGTTGGCCGCGGCCTCGCCGGTCGTACCGAAGAACCGGGACCGTTCGGCGCGGACGGTGACCATCGACTCGGCGATGATGCAGATGTTGTCCTCGGCCTGGACGTAGCCGACGCCGTAGCCGAGGCTCGCGAAGTCCTGGGCGGTGATGTGCGGTACGCCGTACGAGGCGCGCCGGATGAGGGCCGAGTAGTCGCCGGAGCTGGCGGCGGCGGGGCCGGTGGTGGCGGTGAGGCCGGCGGCGACCAGGCCGACGGCGGTGGCCGCCGCGACCAGGCGGCGGGGCCTCATCGGGCGGCCCCCTGCGGATGGTGCTGGAACATCGGACGTCCTCCCCGTCTGTCGACAGTCCACTGCCGACCGACGCTAGTGACGCCGGCCGGCAGGGACATCGGGGAAGACCACCAGCTCGACCCCGGGGCTGCCCCTCAGGGCAACCCCCGGGCTCAGGGTTACGCGGAAACCGGTTCGAGCACGAAGACCGGGATCTGGCGCTCGGTCTTGCGCTGGTAGTCGGCGTAGTCCGGGTACGCGTCGACGGCCCGCCCCCACCAGAGGGCCTTCTCGTCCCCGGACACCTCACGGGCCCGGTACTCGCCGGTCGCCGCGCCGTCCTGAAGCTCGATCACCGGCTCGGCGACCAGGCTGGCATACCACTTCGGGTTGGTCGGCGCGCCGCCCATGGACGCGACAGCCGCGTAGTGGCCCCCGTGCTCGACCCGCATCACCGGGGTCTTGCGAACCTTGCCGGTTTTGGTGCCCCGGTAGGTCAGCAGCACGGTGGGCCGGCCACTGATCGTGACCCCCTCAGTCGTGCCGGTACGCATGATCTGCTCGACGTGCTCGCGGACCCACGCCGACCCGCTCGGTTCGTAATCACCGGTCATCGTCACAGTATGGCCAACGCGCCCGCCCCGTCCCGGGTGGCGGGCGCGCCGGATGTCACGTTGCCGGTAGGGGCGTCAGTTGCTGTAGTTCTCCCCGATGGCCCGGCCGGGGATCGGCCTGGCGATGAGGGCGACGGGGATGAAGAAGCACATCTGGCCGATCGCCAGGGTGAGCGTCCACAGCGCCTTGTCGTCGTAGTGGGCGGTGGCCCTGGCGTACAGCTCGTCGGGGACGCGCTCCCCGGACGGGTTCGAGGTCAGGACCGCCTCCACAAGTTCCAGCGCGACCCGTTCGGCGTCGGAGAAATAGGGGGCGTCCCGCCAGGACGCGACGGCGGTGATGCGCTCCTCCGCCTCCCCGGCCTCGCGGAGGTCACCGGTCGCCCGGACGGTGTGGTAGGTGCTGCCGACGATCTGCCCGGCGCGCAGGTGCAGCAGGCTGATGGTGGCCCGCGGCACCGAACCGTTCTGGACGGCCTTGGACATGCCGCCGGCGATCGCTCCCATCTCGGGGAAGAACGGCATCGGGTTGGGCAGACGCGACCGGAGGTCGTCCTGCGTGGTCGTGGCGGTCGTGGACATGGGTTTCCCTCCCAGGATCTCGGCGGCGCCCTGGCGGCTCGCCTCGTCAGTCCGACGACACGGTCGCCGAGAATGTCAGGCGGCGCGCCGACCTCACACTTCGCCGCGCTGTCTCGTCGTACCCGGTGAGGGCAGTCGCGACCGAGGGGAGCCGGCGACACCATGGGAATCCAGTCCGGGCCAACGGACGGCCACGCCGATCCGGGCCTGAGCGCGATCATGAGCGAGCGGCGGCGGCTGATCAATCTGGCGTACCGGCTGCTCGGCTCCCTGGCCGAGGCCGAGGACGCCGTGCAGGAGACCTACGCCCGCTGGTACGCGATGACCCCGCGGCAGCAGGAAGCCATCGCCGTCCCGGGCGCCTGGCTGACCACGGTCGCCAGCCGTGTCTGCCTCGACCTGCTCGGCTCGGCCCGCGCCCGGCGGGAACGCTACGTCGGCGACTGGGTCCCCGAGCCGCTGCCCGGTGACGCCGAGTGGTTCAGCGGGCGGCTGGGCGGCACGACCGCCGACCCGGCCGAGCGAGTCACCCTCGACGAGTCGATCAGCATGGCCTTCCTCGTCGTACTCGAATCGATGACCCCGGCCGAACGCGTCGCGTTCGTCCTGCACGACGTCTTCCGCTACTCCTTCGCCGAGGTGGCCGAGGTCGTCGGCCGTACCCCGGCGGCCTGCCGCCAGCTGGCCTCGTCGGCCCGCCGCCGGATCCGCGCGTCGCAGGCGCTCGCGGCCCCGTCCGCCCGGCAGGCCGGCGTCGTCAGGGACTTCAAGCGGGCCTGGGAAGCCCAGGACATCAACGCCCTCATCGGCCTGCTCGACCCGAACGTCACGGCGGTCGCCGACGGGGGCGGCCTCGCCAGCGCCCTGACCCACCCGGTCCACGGCCGCGAGCAGGTCGCCCGCTACACCGTCGACCTCGCCGGCCGGGCACCCGAGCTGACGATGGTGGAACGCACGGTCAACGGCCAGCCCGGCCTGGTCGCCCAGCAGGACGGCGTCACGGTGGCGGTGATGGCGTTCCACGTCCTGGACGGCCGGATCACACACATCTGGGCGGTCCGTAATCCGGAGAAGCTCCGGCCCTGGACGGCGAGCTGACGCGCGTCACGAGACTTCAGATGCGTGCCCGCAGCGCCTCCCGTCGGAGGTCGGAGATGTCGACGTCCTGCTCTTCCAGAGCGTCGTAGAGCTGCTCCGGTCCCCGGGAGGTCAGAAGATCGGCCTCCACCTCGTAGGCGGGTACCAGCAGACAGAAGTTCGTCTCTCCGGCCGAACTGGTCACGAACTGAAAGTCCTCGTCGAACAGGGCCGCGGGGGTCGGCAGCAGGAATCGCATCCCGGCGCTGAGCGGCACCTCGACGTCCAGGCGGACCGGTTCCTCCCAGGAGAGCAACCGCCCCTGCTCGGCGTAGCGCACCGCGCAGGACATCACGAAGTCGAGTATCTCCGGCCCCATGAACCGGCCGTCCACGACGAAGAGCAACTCCTGGGCGTAACCGTCCGGACGGGCCCAGGCACGCCGTCGGGCAAATTCGGCCAGACCGTCGGTCACCAGGGTCACCTGACCGTCGAACGGGACCTCGGCGAAGCCGTGCAGACGGATCGGTGCCCCCTCGGGAAGTTCCTCGTCGAGGGTGCTGAAGGGCTTGCCGAGAAACCGGCGGAGGTGTTTGTCGATCTCCCCCGACGTCGCTTCCGGGCGGCTGAATTTCCCCATGATCGCCCCATTCTGATCTCGTTGCGCGACGCTACCGCAGCCCGTCCAGAATCTGCCGCCACGTGTCCGAGTTTTGGCGGGCCGTTGGCAGCCATGCCTGTGGTTGCCATTCACGGCAACGTGCACATGCCAGCTCTGGTCGACTGGGCGGAGCAGCACCGGGATGTCTATTACGCTGCCGTTGAGCCCCACCTCGTCCGGCAATACGGTCCCGCCCGCCACGGCACGACCTGCCTCGCCCCGGCTACCTGCATCATCACGTACCGATGGGTCACCCGGCCTCGCTTGGTACGCCTCATCGAAGACCGTGTCAGTTGCGGGACGCGTTGAGGCGCTGATCGCGCGTCGGCCTCCCAGCAGCGGCGTGCACCGGTGCCGCACAATTGAGCAACGCCTGGCCAATGTCAAGCCCCCAGCCCTCCGCCAGCTACCATCATTTGGCGTTTGATGATTGGCATCAGCACACTGTGCGCCGCACGCTTCGTTCTTGTCGCCCCCTCGAAGGTGCGGTCGTCGCGCGCCATCCGCTGACCTCATGACGGGATCATGAGATATCCCTAGCCGCATCTACTTGTAGGTCAAAATCCGTGAGCCAGGATTCGAAATCTTCCTGCCCGTGAAGGTGCACACCTGGAGTCGTCTCGATGTCTGCCCCCGCAAGGGTATCCAACACATCCAAAATCACATCATCACGGATATCAACGTCGTCATCCAAAAGCCATCTGCGGGCCCAGGTCGCTACCGCATCGACACTCAGGGTGCCATTGATCAAAGATACGAGGCAATCGCGGATCTGAGTTCGATTCGGCAGGCCTGCCTCATCACCACCGATCAATGAGTCTCCCGATGCGGTTGAAGACATAATGAACCTTCCTGCCGTTCTTCATAATCCGAACCTGCCTGACCCGACCCGAATGGTCCAAGGTTTCATGCCAGTCCCGCTTCTTGCCGGTGGCAGGATTCCACTCCCGAACCATCCTCCGCCCCGCCGACTCGCCTGGATTCTTAGCGGGAGAAACCTTGCCATAGTAGCGGACTCGTCCATTCTGCAGGACTTTGTATCCGCCCTTTCCGTACTTCTTCACCTGCCGAAGGTGTTCCTTGATCGAGCAAGTTGAGTTGTGTACGACAAGCTCAGCGCCGTCAACCGCGACCACGTAGGTGTGGGTGTCGCCGACGTTGAGGTTGTAGACGGTCTGGCGTGGCAGCCAACCGCGGTCGAGGACGTGTTGGACCAAGGCCCGTTCGCCGTGGCTGCCGATGATCGCGTCCCCGGCCGCGACCTGGATGGCGTTGGTCCAGCCCTTGCCATCAACCCAGATCGGGTGCTCGGCGGTCGCGGTGAGGACACCCTCGCGGCCACGATCGAGGTCGATGTCGACGATGTGGCGGGTGTTCTCGCTGACGAAGACGGCCAGGACGGGTCGGGCCTGCCGTTGGCCCGTTTCGGGGTCGGTAGCGGTGACCCAGTCGCCCACCTGGATTGTGTGGATGGTCTGGTAGGTGCCGTCGGCCATCAGGACCGGGGTGTCGGGGGCGAAGCTGTTACACCTGCGCGCCGCGCGGGCGATCTTCTGTCCTGCGGAGGCGAGTCTGCCGCTCTTGCTGGAGGCGCGGATCGCGGTGACGGCGAGGCGGGCGCCCTTGACGGCTGCGCCAGCGCCGACGACGGCGGCTGCGGCTCCGGCGAAGGCCCAGGCGGCTTCTTTCCAGTTGCCGGTGGCGGCGTAGGAGACGGCGGAGACGACGCCGGCGATGGTGCCGATCGGGCCGGGGATCATGGAGGCGTACGACGCGACCTTGGCGACCTTGGACAGGCCCTTCTTGATGCTGCCCCAGCCCCATTTGCCGTCGAGGTCGGTGCAGTTGACCGGGTCGCCGGCGCAGTAGTCGTAGGCGGTGGCGTTGCCGCCGTCGATGGGGTCGACCTGTAGGAATCGTCCGAGGGCGGGGCTGTAGAGGCGGACGCCCATGAGGATGACGTCGCCGAGGGCTTCGGCGGAGCGTTGTTTGCCGCCGAGCCAGCCGTACCGCTGGTTGGCCTGCCCGGCCATCGGGACGCCAAACTCGTCGTAGTCGAAGAACTCGGGTTCGGTCAGCCCGGGGTCGATGGTGACCGCGATGTCGCCGTGCAGGTTGGTCAACTGCAGGCGTACGTCCCCGGTGCCCGAGGTGGTGGCGACGAGGTCTCCGTCGGGGCCGGAGACGTTACGGGTGACATTGCCGAGGCTGGTGTCCTCGACGATCCAGCGGGGTTCGTCGGAGTCGTCGCCGTAGTGGTTGAGCCTGGACGTGGTGTTGGTCCAGGTCTCGTCGACGAGGGTTTCGGTGGTGAAGGCCCGGAACCGGTACGCGGGGTCGAGGGTCCACGTCTGGCGGGTGTCGTCGAGCTGCTGTTGTTTGATCAGGTCGTTGGCGTAGTAGGTGTTGGTCAGCCCGCCGGGCAGGGCGGTGGTGCGGCCGAACTTGTCGTAGACGTAGCCGGGGTCGATGAGGCGGTCGGCGGTGTCGTAGCTATGGTCGTCCTCCGCGTCGGCCGTGTCCTCCTGGCAGGTGCCGTCTCCACCGGGGGCGTAGGTGGACTTGCGGGTGCGGTTGGAGCGGTCGTCGTAGGTGTAGGTGCGGGTGACGCAGCCGCCGGTGATGGCGCTGTCGTGCCGGGTCTTCACCAGGCGGCCGAGGCGGTCGTAGCCGTAGTTCTTGGCGCCGCCGGTATAGGTGTGGTCTACCCACTGACCGGCGGTGTTCGCCACCACCGACTCGGAGAAGATCGTCTCCCCGTCGGAGTCGCGGGTGTAGCTGCGCTCCACCGGTTGCAGGTTGGCGTTGAGCCGGTCGGTGCGGGTCAGACCCCCGGGGTACTTCAGCTCGGTGAGCTGCCCGTCGGGCGAGTACTTGGCGTTGAACGTGCCGGCCACGCTGTCGGTGACACTGGTCAGCAGGCCCCGCGGTTCGGCCGCCCGGTCGTAGGTGAAGGTGGAGTAGCCGGTCGGGTCGGACACCTTCGACGGCTTGCCGTACCGGTCGAACTCGTTGACGGTCCGCCCACCGTCCGCGTCGGTGTACGCGGCGAGGCGGCCCAGCAAGTCGTACTCGCGGGTGATGGTGGTGCCGTCGAAGAGGGTCTGCACCACGTTGCCCGTGGCGGTGTCGTGAACCGTGGTCACCGAGCCCAAGGATCCGCCGAGGTCGTTTGAGACCCAGGTGGAGATGACCCGCCCGGCCGGGTCGTAGTTGGTGGTGCTGACCCGGTAGGTGGCCTCGACGTGGTCGACGACCTTCTCCTGGTCACCCCACCGGTTGTACCGCTCGATGTTGCGCCACGGCAGGCTGCCGGGCATCCGCGCCGAGTCGTGACCGGTGATCGTGCCGTTGGCGTTGGTCACGCACGCCTGGCCGGCCCACTCCGGTTTGTTCCCGCAGGATGCCTGGCTGGCGTTCGGGCCGGCCGTGTAGTAGATCGTGTGGCTGCCCTTCGCGTCCGAGCCCGACGATCCGATGCCCCAGGACTTGAGGATCCGGCCCGCGCTGTCGTGCACGCTGTAGGCGGTCAGGTTCCGGCCGCCCGGCCCGGCGTCGGCGATCACCGTGGTCGGGGTCTTCAGGACCCAGCCGGACGTGCCGCCGTTGTGGGGGTCGTAGCCGTTCTTGCTGACCCGTACGTCGGCGTCGGGATAGCCAACGATCTGCGCGCTCTCGCTCTCGGTCGTCACGAGGTGGTAGGTGGCGCCGTCCGGCTTGCCCTCGTCGTAGGTGTTGACCGTGTGTGCCCGCCCGATCACCGTCTCGCCGGCCGAGATCGCTTCCAGCGGCCCGGCCCCGTCCGGGTCGGCGACCGGGTTTTCCAGGGCCATGAGCGAGGTCGGGCCGAGGGTGTCGATCAGGTCGATGCCGTCAGAGCTGTACGTGCTGACCGTCGACAAGGCCAGGGCCCGGCTGGCGGTATCGGAGCCGGCCAACCCGAGTTCGGCGAGGTAGGTGCTGGCGTTTGGCAGGGTGCCCAACGCGAGCGCCCGGTCCGTGGCCTCCAGGGTGCGGATCACGTTGCCGAACTTGTCGTATTCCTGGGTGTCGATGTGCCCGCCCGGGGTGGCGGTGTTCACCTCCTTACCGCCGGCGGAGAGGTAGTGGACGGTGGCGTACGGGTAGCCGCTGGTGCCGGGGGCGCTCGGCGTGGCCCGGTTGCGGCCCGGGTTGTTCTCCGGCCCGAACACGGCGGTGGCGTCGGTGGGCAGGTCGACCTGGCCCCAGGCGGCGATGGAGGCGGCGCCGAGGTTGTAGGGGCCGCCGGCGGCCTGGGTGAGCGGCACGTTGTAGACGACGTTGGTGGCGAGCTCGCCGTCGGTAACGGTCTTGGACCCCTGCTGCAAAGCGGCGCGGCGGACCTTCAGCAGCCGGCCGGCGTTCTCGTCCCCGGCCAGGGTGGCGACCTGGTCGGCGGTGAGTGCCTTGCCGTAGATCCGGACGTCGTCGATGCCGCCGTGCCAGGTGTTGGTGAAGGTGGCGTTCCACTGGGCCCGGCCGATCACGTACGGG
This sequence comes from Micromonospora sp. NPDC093277, assembly GCF_044765245.1. Taxonomy (NCBI): domain Bacteria; kingdom Bacillati; phylum Actinomycetota; class Actinomycetes; order Micromonosporales; family Micromonosporaceae; genus Micromonospora; species Micromonospora sp. NPDC093277. The sequence continues at coordinate 426,248 of NZ_JBIWJO010000001.1, read as the reverse complement.
CCGGTGGCGTTCCAGCCGCCGGTCGCGGCGGTGGTCGACTGCGGAACGCCGTCGACGTACAGGGTCATCTTGCCGGTGGCGGTGTCGTAGACGCCGGCGAGGTGGGTCCACCGGCCGAGCACCGGGGAGGTGTTGGACGAGGCGCGGATCGGCAGCGACGTGGAGCTGTCGGTGTCCATCCGGGAGAACGCCCACCGGTCGGTGGCCTGGACGTAGTTGAGGAAGAAACCGCTGGTGTACGAGCCGTTCTTGGACACCGCGGTGCGGTTGACGGACTTGTCGGTCAGCCGCACCCACGCGGAGACGGTGTAGGACGAGGTGTTTGACAGGGCGGTGCCGGCCACGGTGATCTGCTGGCCCGACGTTCCGGTGAACAACGCCGCCTTGTCGGCCGGGTTGTCCGGGTCGTTGCCCTGGCCCCACGTGACGCCGCTGGCCATGGTGCCGGTACGGCCGCTGCCCGAGGAGTCGGCGACGGTGGTGCCGGAGCCGGCGTCCAGGTCATAACGCAGCGCCGCGGCGTCGACGTCGGCGTTGCCGTAGTCGAACTGCCAGGGCAGCTCACCGGCCGGGGTGACCTTGCTGACCCGACCTGCGACGTATTCGTAGCTGGTCTTCAGGGCCGGGGTGACCCGGGGGTCCCACACCTCGCGGAGCTGGCCCAGGTTGTCGTACGCGTACTTCGCGGTCTGGGTGGCGGTCATCGCCGAGGTGTTCGGGTCCCAGGTCCACAGCTTCACGCCGGAGACCCGGTCGGTGTAGTCACCGAACACGGTCTGGCTCAGCCCCGACGTGGTCGTGGTCGCGTACTCGTATTCGAGGACCTCACAGCCACGGGCCGGGGTCGCGGTGGTGCAGTTGTTCGTGTCGTCGACCCCCGGCTCGACCGGGTTGATCACCTTCTTCAGCAACAGCCGACTACCAGCAGTGTCGTAGAGGTATCGCGTCGTGCTGACGGACTCCGGAGTCCACGACGACGTGGCCGCCCAGATCCCGCTCTGCGCGGTGAACTCGGTGACCGTGCCGTCGAGCTCGGTCAGCCGGTACGCGGTGCCGACCTTGGCCAGCACCATGCCCTCGGAACCCGGCTCCGGGGTGTAGCTGACCCCGTCCGGGTTCTTCGCGAACGTGATCCAGTCGCCGCCGATGGTGTTGACCTGGGCCAGCGACGGCTCGGGCAGGGTGACGGTGGTGTAGTCGACCTCGGCCGCGCCACCCGTCGCGCCGCCGGACCAGGCGGGGCCGAATGGTGCCACGATCTCGGTGACCGACAGGTTGTCCCAGTACACCTTCTTCCCGGAGCCGCCCTGCGTGCCGTTGTAGAGGCGGAAGAACGCCTCGGTCGCCCCCGCCGGGACGGTCATGTCCACCGACAGTTCCTGCCAGCCGTCCGTGTAGCCGGCCATCGGCGAGGCGACCTCGGTGTAGGCGGTGCCGACCTTGTAGAAGCCGACGATCCGCAGGCCGCGCGCGCCGAACTCGGGCACCAGACCGGTCGCGGCCGGCACGTAGATCCAGCCCGTCGCCCGGTACGTGCGGCCCGCGACCATGCCCAGCCGCATGCCGCCGCCGTCCCCGCCGACCGCCACGTAGGTGTCGTTGCTGGTCGTGGTGACCGGGGTGATCTCCAGCGAGGCGACCGGGGTCACCTCACCCTGCCCCCGCGCAGTCGACCGGGCCGCCGACGAGGTCGACGGCACCGTGAAGCCGGCCAGGTCGGTAGACACCTGCTGCTGGTTCGCGGTCAGCAGCTGCCCCATCGGCTGGTAGCCGTCGGTCGGCTTGCGCGACGACGACGACCGACCCACCGACAGGCCCAACTCGTCCGCATCGGTCGACGACAGCACGTAGTCACCGGTGAGCAGGTTCACCGAGCCCGGACCGATGTCGTCGCCTGCCGCGCCGTCACCGCTGGAGTCGACCGTCACCCGTACCCATGGGGTGGTGTAGGCAGGGGTGCCGCCGGTGGCGGTGTAGATCTGGGCGCGGATCTCGACCACGCCGCCGACCAGGCCGAGGGTGTCGGTGGCGTTCCAGATCGCGTACCCGCCGAGCGACGAGAGCGTGACCGGGCTGGCCGCGGTGGCGGTGATCGGGGCGCCGGTGGCCGAGGTCAGGTTCGCCGACGGCACCGGCAGCGTCGCCCCGCCCGGGCCGCGCCGGTACTCGAAGTACGCCCGGGTGTAGCCGGCCACCGGGGTGGTGATCTGCAGCTTGGTGCGCTTGACGATCGTCGCCCCCGGCAGCGGCTGCGCCAGCGCCGCGTTGCCCGCGTCGAACACGTACAGGTTCGCGCTGGACAGGTTGCCGGCGGAGTCCTTCGCCTGCACCGTCAGCGTGCGGCGCCCGTCACGCGGGCGCAACGTCACCGACGTCGCACCGGTGGCCGCGATCGTCGTCGCCGACGCCTCGTAGTCGATCTTGTAGACGAACGCCGCGAGATCGTTGGTGCCCGACGGCGGGGTGAAGGTGAACGTGTCCGGCGCTTCCGCGCCGCCGTGCGGCTGCCCGTCGTTCTTGTAGATGCCGGCGGACACGAACGGCACCCCGGGCTTGACGGTGTCCACGGTCAGCGTCGTCCACCCGGTCCAGGCGCCGTAGCTGTACGGGTCCTTGGCCCGCACCCGCCACTCGTACGCCGTGTCGTTGACCAGGTCGATCGGTGCCTGCCAGGCGGCGGTGGACCCGTTCGTCCACGCCGGGCTACCCGACCGCAACCCCGACGAGGACACCACTGCCTGGGTGTTCTTGTTCCGCACCTCGTACTCGGCCTGCAACGCCTGCCCGGCATCCGCATCCGCCAGCTTCGCCGACAACGTCGGCCGCACGGCCGACGTGCGCGCACCCGCTCCGCACAGGGTGTAGCAGGGCGCGACCGCCAGCGCCGACGGGGTGCCCGGCGCACTGTTGTAGGTGATCGACACCAGGGGCGGGTGGGTGCCCTCGGCCGAGTCGAACCGCTTCCACGACAGGTGATCCGACTCGCTGGTCCCGCGCAGCATCACACTCGCGCTGGTCTGGTTGTTGTCGGCGGCGTACTGCAACGCCCCACCGACCTCGATGTAGACGTAGCCGTCGTTGCAGGACGAGTTGTAGCCCTTCGTCTCCGTCGACGTGCCGACCTTCACCCGTGCGGTCGGCTGGTTCGTCCATCGCACCGACGAGTCCACGTAGTCGGTGCGCCACGCCTCCCACGACATCGCCGTGCACGACCACGAGTGGTAGTTCCACAGCCGCAACTTTGCGGTGATGATCCGGCTGCCCGCGAACCCGGTCGTGTTGAACCGCAGGTACGACCGCGCCGTCCGCGTACCACCGTCGTCCGAGTAACCCAGCTTCAGGTCGACGGAGCCGGACTGGTCGCTGCTGTAGTCCGTCTGCACGAACGCGTCGAACGACGGCGACAGCGAGGTCGGCGGGTCGATCGTCACCGGGAAGGACAGATCCGCGCGGGCCAGGAAGGCCGCGTCTGGCGTCAGCTCCATGACCGTACGACCGGTGCCCTTGGCGAGCGTACGGAGCCCGACCCGGCCGTGCCTGAGGTGTTCCAGGGACTGCGGGGCGACCTCGGCGTCCCACATCAACGGGGTCTGTGCCCGCCCGACCTGCCGGCCGGCCTTGTCTTTCAAGACCAGTCCGCCCATGCCGTCACCGACCGCGTTGAGCTTGCCGGTCCGCATCGGGAGGCTCAGCTTGCGCACCTGCGCCAGCCCTGCCCGGTCCTTTACCACGAAATGCTGCTCGTATCCGGTCGCGTGCGTGTGGAACACCAGGTCCACACCTGGCAGCACGTCCGGGTACGTGATCGTGCGGCCGTCCAGCACCGGCTCCGGCAGCGGTCCCGCCCAGGCCAGGGCCGCCCGCTCGTCGCCCTCGCCCACCGCGACCAGCTCATGCTCCCCCGCATCGGAAGCGGGCCCGGAGAAGGTGAGCGCGCGCGGGTGTGCCTTCGGCGCGACCGACCCGTCCGCCCGGCGCTCCAACGTCAGATCCACCGGCACCCAGCGGTCGCCCTCACGCACCCGCACCGGGGCAAGGGCCTGTTCCTCGGTCAGGGTGCCGTCGGGGTTCGCGAACACCTGCGTCGTCTCCGACCGCCGGCTCGCGACCTCCACCCGGGCGTCGCACAGCTTCGCCGAGACCGCCGCCGACACCTCGTCTGGCCGGTCATCGGGACACTTGGGCTTCGGCGCCGGCGCTGCGGAAGATGCCGCCTGCGCCGGGCGGGCCGGCCGCGCCGGCACATCCGACAACGTCGCCACCAGGACCAACGCCAACACGATCGCCAACCGGCGAACCGAACCGGCGAACCTCTCGCCGGCCAGAGTGATGAACACGCGAGACTGCCAGCGGTGCGTCGGCACAGTGCCCTCCCCGTTGTCGCCCCACAGTCGAGGCGAGGCGAACATAGACGGCTGGAGATGCATCGAACAAGGCTTGATTCCGCGCCCAGTAACAGGTAACACACGGAACGTAGCGGTCGAGATCGTCGGTTAATCCCTGTGAGCGACCACATCTGGCGAACGATGGCGAAGACCCCGCCTACCGTCCGAGTTGCCTGAAACCAAGATGGCCGCCCCCGACCGAAGATCTAGGATCACCGTGGCCGCGAAGCGCCGTGAGGCGATCCGGCGACGACGGAGGGGTGCGATGTGACGCCGGAGGTTTCGCCAGGCAGGGCCAGGGCCGCGCTCGTCGTACTCGCCCTTGCCGCGTTCGCGTTCATCACGACCGAGCTACTGCCCATCGGCCTGCTCACCGTCATCGCACCCGACCTGGACCGGTCGCGCTCGCAGGTGGGCCTGCTGGTCAGCGGGTACGCCGTCGTGGTCGTGCTGGCGTCGGTGCCGCTAGCCCGGTTGACCCAGCGGATCCCGCGCCGCCAACTGCTCGGCGCCACCATGGTCCTGTTCGCGGTGGCGAACGTCGCGGCCGCGCTCGCGTCGACGTACGCCGTGCTGGCCGGCGCCCGCCTGGTCACCGCGCTGGCTCAGGCACTGTTCTGGTCCGTCGCCTCGGCGACCGTGACCGGTCCCTTCCCGGCCGCCGTGCGCGGCCGGGTGGTGGCGCTGTTCTCGATGGGGGCGGCGCTCGCCCCGGTGCTCGGGGTCCCGCTGGGCACCTGGCTCGGGCAGCAGGCCGGCTGGCGGACACCGTTCGCGGCACTGGCCGGGGTCGGCCTGGCGATCGCCGTCGCGGTGGTCGCGCTGATCCCGTCCTACCCGCCGGACGCCGGGGGTGCCGCCCGGGGCACCGCACCGCACGCCCGACGCTTCACCATGCTCCTGGTCGCCACCGCCCTCGGCATCACCGGCTTCCTGACGCTGCAGACGTACGTCACGCCGTTCCTGCTCGACGTCAGCGGGTTCACCGCCGCCGCGCTGGCGCCGCTGCTGTTCGTCTCCGGCGTGGCCGGCGTCGCCGGCACGATCACCGTCGCCCGTACCCTGGACGCCCATCCGGTCGCCTCGCTGCTGGCGCCGCTGGGCGTCGGCACGGCCAGCCTGTTCGGCCTGTACGCGCTCGGCTCGCTCCAGCCCGCCACGGCAGTCCTGCTCGCCGGCATCGGCATCGCCTACGCGGCGTTCGGCACCGCCGTGCAGAGCCGGATGCTCCAGCTCGCCCCCGGCAGCACCGACCTCGCGTCGGCCGGGGTCAGCACCGCCTTCAACGTCGGTATCGGCGTCGGATCGTTGCTCGGCAGCGCCCTGCTGCCCGGCCCGGGGCCGCAGTCGCTCGCGCTGGTTGGCGGACTGCTGGCGCTGGCCGCGCTGGCGGTTCTCGCCGTCGACGCGCGACCGCGCACCGCCCGACCCGCACCTGACGTTCCAGCGCTGGCCCACCACACGTGAGGCCAAGACGGGGACGAGATCGCCGCGGTTGCACGCTGACTGTCACGTACGCCGGTCGACGAGTGCCGCGATGCCGTCGAGGACGCGGTCCAGGCCGAAGGTGAACTCGGCGTCGGGGTCGTAGGTCGCGTCGTGGTCGATGGCGCCGGCGGCGATGGCGGCGGTGATCGCCGGAAAGTTTCGCGGGTCGGCGAGGTGCGTCAGGGCCTGGCCGTAGTCGACCGGTTTGCGGTCGTCGGCCGCCTGGCCGGCGGCCATGGCGGCCCAACTGCGGACGAAGCCCGACAGCAGCATGACGATCGACAGCTTTTCCCGCTCGGCGACGGCGGTGCCGTGCAGGGCGGCGAGGCCGCGCTCCAGCCAGGCGATCTGGTTCGGGGTGATCGGCGGGGCGGTCACCGGGACCTGCAGCATCCAGGCGTTCGCTAGCAGGCCGGCCAGGTAGTCGCGGGACCACCGGTCGAGCCGGTCGCGCCAGCCGGTGGCGTCGCCGGGGTCGGCCGGCGGGGCGCCGAGCCCGGCGTCGAGCATGAGGTCCAGCAGTTCGTTCTTGGCGGCGACGTAGCGGTACAGCGCCATCGGTGAGGTGCCGAGTTCCTTGCCGACCCGCACCATCGACACCGCCGTCAGGCCCTCGGTGGCGGCCAGTCGCACGGCGGTGTCGACGATCTGTTCCAGGCTCAGGCCGGGCCGGGGCCCGTAGCTGGGGCGGCTACGCAGCCCCCACGCCGCCTCGATGCTCGCCGGCACCCCGGAATCGCCATCCACGCCCACCTCTTGCTTATACCATAAGCAGTGATGTTTAATCCTTAAGCAGTGATGCGTATGGGTTACGCAATCGACCTCGGGAGGCTCGTCATGCGAGTGCTCATCTCCGGTGCCGGCGTCGCCGGCCCTGCCCTCGCCTACTGGCTGCACCGTCACGGGTTCACCGCTACCGTCGTCGAGCGCGCCCCCGGGCTGCGCGACGGCGGGCACGCGGTGGACTTCCGCGGCGAGGCCCACCTGTCCGTCCTGCGCCGCATGGGGGTGCTGGACGAGATCGAGCGCCACCGCACCGGCATGGGCGCCATGCACTACGTGAACGCCGAGGGGCACCGGGTCAGCAGCATGCCGGCCGACCTGTTCGCCGGCGACGTGGAGATCCTGCGCAGCGACCTGGCCCGCATCCTCCACGACGCCACCGCACCGAACGGCGTCGAATACCTGTTCGGCGACACCATCACCGCCATCGCCGAGGATCCGGAGGGCGTCACGGTCACCTTCGAACACGCCCCGGCACGTCGGTTCGACCTCGTGATCGGCGCCGACGGACTGCACTCCACCGTCCGCGACCTGGCGTTCGGTCCCGAATCGCAGTACGTGCGCCACCTCGGCGTGCACTGCGCGATCTTCCCCGTCGACAACTACCTCGGCCTCGACCACACGGGCCTGGCCTACCGCACGCCCAGCAAGGTCGTCACCGTCTCCAGCGCCCGGCACAACACCGAGGCCAGGGCGATGCTCTTCTTCGGATCGCCGCAGCAGGACTACGACCGGCGCGACCTCGACGCGCAGAAACGGATCGTCGCCGACGCGTTCGCCGGAGTCGGCTGGGAGACGCCCCGGCTGCTCGACACGCTGCGGGAGACGCCGGAGCTCTACCTCGACTCCGTCGCCCAGGTTCGCCTGGATCGCTGGTCGACCGGACGGGTCGCCCTGCTCGGCGACGCCGCCTACTCTCCCTGCCTGCTGTCCGGCATGGGCTCCGGCCTCGCCGTCGTCGGCGCCTACGTCCTGGCCGGCGAACTCGCCGCGGCCGGCGGCGACCACCGGGTGGCCTTCGCCCGCTACGAGCAGATCATGCGCCCGTACGTCGAGGGCGCGCAGAAATCAGGGCAGGGCATCAGCAGGTGGATGGTGCCGCAGGGCCGGCTGCTGACCGCGTTCCTGAACCAGTACGTGCGGCTCATCCCGTACCTGCCCGGCAAGCAGCTCGTCGCGAACGCGGCCCGGCGCACCGCCGAGGCAGTGCAGCTGCCCGCCTATGCGTGACAGCGGCGACGCCGCGCGTAACAGCCGGCGGCATGACGCGGACCCGCGAGCGGCGCGCAGCACTCGATCCGCAGGCGTCGACGCCGCTCTCGACCTAACGATGTCGGTAGTCGAGCTCAGCGAACTCGGGGTGCGCGGCCATGAATGCGATGACGAACGGGCACAGCGGCAGGACCCGCAGGTCCTGCGCCCGCACCATGTCGAGTGACTCGGTGATCAGACGTGTGGCGAGCCCGTTGCCCTTCAGTTCCTTGCGGATCTCAGTATGGCTGAACACGACGAGATCGTTGGCCCGCTGATATTCCGCGAACCCCGCGAGCGTCTCGCCAAGGCGGATCTCGAACCGTGACATCGCCGTGTTGTCGACGACCTCCGGCGCGGTCCGCTGCCGGCCGTCGTTGGCGCGGTAGCCCAGGGCGTAACTGGGGCAGCGGTCAACCACGTCGATGACGTCGTCCACGGCGGCGGCCTCGGGCGTGATCCAGGGCCGGCGGGTGGGGTCGAAGACCAGCGGCAGGCCGCGAACGCATTCGGTGGCGTGTCGACAGCGGCTGGCGTCCCAGGTGACGGTGATGCCTGGCGCTGGGTACTCACGCAAGTCGTTCTCGGAAGACATCACGCGCTCCTGTCATCATGGGAGTCTTCTGAGTTCCGGGCCGACTGGCCGCCGGCGGCCAGTCGCATCAGGTCCGTGTCGAAGTCCACGTCTTCGATGGACCGCTCGGTCCGGGTCGCGTTGCCGTTGAACTGGTGCTGGTAGGCGCGCCAGTTGTCGTCGGCGATCTCGCGAGGTGCGCCGCTGCGCAGTAGCAGCACGAGTTCGGTGGCCGCTCGGTTGATCCGGCTGCCGAGCTCTGCGGAGCCCCAGTCCTCGGGGGCGGCGTACAACGAGGTGGGGACGGGTATGGCGCGCAGGAACGCGAACAGCGGGCGCAGCTGCTCGTCGACGACCATGGCGTGGCGGCCGGTGCCGCCGGTGGCGCCGAGGATGACGGGTTTGGCGATCAGCAGGTCGTTGTCGATGAGGTCAGCGAAGGACTTGAACAGGCCGCTGATCCCGGCCTTGTAGACGGGTGTACTCGCGATGACAGCGTCGGCGGAGGCCAGCCGGTCGATGGCGGCTTGAACGGGTTCGGTGGGGAAACCGCCGACGATCGATCGGGCGATGTCGAGGGCGATCGGCGCCAGGTCGATGATCGTCACCGTGGCCTGGGAGCCCTCGGCATGGAGCAGGTCGAGAGTGCGCTGTGCGGCGCGCTCGGCAAGCAGCCGGGTCGATGACGGGGCACTGACGCCCGCGCTGACGACGGCGATGGTGACGGCCGAGGTTTGCGGAGTACTCATGTCAGGCTCCTGCGTTGAGCTGGCGTGGTGGTCCGATGGGCGTCCTCGCTGGCATGAGGGCGTGCATCAGAACGCCACCGGGAAGTTCGCCTGGACGCTTGGATCGCTGTCCTGGTACGGCGAGGTGCCGGACAGGTTGTCACCTCGGTTCGGGTTCGGCCGAGGCTGCCGCGGCTCGGCGTCGCCGTACTTCGCGGCAACCAGCGACGCGTGCGTGGGCGCGTCGGGAACGGCCGGAGCCCGCCGGGCTTTCATCTCCTTGCGTAGCACCGGCACCACTTCGGTGCCCAGTAGCTCGACCTGCTCCAGCGCCACCTCGATCGGCAGGGCCAACCCGTCGACCGCGAACAGTTGACGCTGGTAGTCGCCGAACCCCTCCTGGAAGGTGAGCACCTTGTCGATCACCTGCTGCGGGCTGCCGACGGTGATCGGGGTGCGTTCCATATGGTCTTCGAGCCGGGAGCCCCGGAACACCGGGTAGTTCTCGAAGTACGGCCGAAACGCGTCAACCGCGTCCTGGGAGCGCTTGGCGATGAACGACATGCCGCCCAGCCCGACGATCGCCTGCTCGGCGGTGCCGTGCCCGTAGTGCTCGAAGCGCTGCCGGTACAGGTCGACCAACGGCTTGAAGTGCAGGTTGGGCGCCAGGATGTGGTTGGCGAAGAAGCCGTTGCCGTAGAAGGCTGCCTGTTCGGCGATCTCCGGTGATCGGATCGACCCGTGCCACACGAACGGCGGTACGTCGTCCAGCGGGCGCGGCGTCGAGGTGAACCCCTGCAGCGGAGTCCGGAAACGGCCCTCCCAGTCGACCACGTCCTCGCGCCACAGCCGGTGCAGCAGGTTGTAGTTCTCCAGCGCCAGCGCGATCCCCTGGCGGATGTCCTTGCCGAACCACGGGTAGACCGGCACCGTGTTGCCCCGGCCCACCATCAGGTCCAGTCGGCCGCCGGCCACATGCTGGAGCATCGCGTAGTCCTCGGCCAGTTTCACCGGGTCGTTGGTGGTCATCAGCGTGACCGACGTACTCAGGATGATGTTGCGGGTGACCGCCGCGATGTAGCCCAGCAGCGTCGTCGGCGACGACGGCACGAACGGTGGGTTGTGGTGTTCACCGAGCGCGAACACGTCGAGCCCGACCTCGTCGGCGCGCCGCGCCACCCGGATCATGTTCTGGATCCGCTCGGCCTCGCTGTAGGTGTAGCCCGTCATCGGATCGGGAGCGATGTCTCCGACGGTGAAAACTCCGAACTGCACGACAACCTCCTACCCACCTTGACTTGAATGTTCAAGCCAAGACACTAGCGCTCCGCACTTGAAGGTTCAAGCCAGTGGTAGGCTGAGCTCGTGGGGCGAGAATCACCGCAGCCGAAGAGCGCAACGCGGACCACCGAACCCCGCTGGCTGGACGATGACCAGCTGGCGTCCTGGCGCACGCTGGCGACCCTGACCGTCCGACTGCCATGGGCGCTGGAACGACAACTGCAGCAGGACGCCGAACTGAGCTTCATGGAGTACCACGTGCTCGCCCGGCTCTCCGAAGAACCCGACCGCCAACTCCGGATGAGCGTGCTCGCCGAGCTGACCAGCTCCTCGCTCTCGCGCCTCTCCCACCTGGTCAAGCGACTGGAGGCACGGGGCTACGTATACCGCGCACCCGACCAGACCAACGGTCGCTTCACCGTCGCGACGCTCACCGACCTCGGCTATACCAAGCTTGCCGCGACCGCTCCCAACCATGTGAACGAAGTACGCCGGCTCGTCATCGACCGGCTCAGCGCCGACGAACTCCGGCTGCTCGGCGACCTGGCCGATCGCCTGGTCGAAGGCATCGAGCGGGCCGACCCCTAGCCAGGGGGTGTCACCGATCCAGGGGAACTCGGGCGCGAATCGGATGAGACGGGCCGGCGTGATCTGGGCGACAGGCCCCCAATGAAGGGGCGACGCCAGATGATGCACCCGAACTCCGATGACCGGATGGGGGGTCAGTAACCGAGCCTCCGCGCTGCCTCGGTCGACTGCCAGCTGCGCAGGGCGTTCTTGATCCGCCGGTTCTCGGCGCGTACCTCGGCGAGCTGGCGGGACCGCTCCCCCAGCTCGTAGGCGAGCCGGTGCAGCAGCGCGTCGACGTGGTCTACCTGGTAGCCACGCCGGCCCAGCCGAGTGGAGGGCAAGGCGAACGCGGCGACCTGGTCGGGCGTGAGCGGCCCGCGCAGGGCGTTGCGGCTGCGGTAGACGGTCATCGCCACGGGATCCGTTCCGGCAGGTGGATCCGCTCGGCGGGCACCCCAGCGGCGTGCAGCCGCAGCCGTGACCCGGCCAGCATCGCCGGCGGCCCGCACACGTACACCGCCTGGTCGGGGCGCAGATACTCGACGGCGACGGTGAGCGCGTCACCCCGCTCACCCAGCTCGGCGAACGGATCGTGGGAGAACGCCGGCACGATCGTCAGCCAGTCGTGGCGCAGCTGGTCGAGGGTGACCGCGTCGTACAGGCTCTCCACCGCGCGGGCCCCGACAATTAGGGTCACCGGCCGGCCGTCCGGGGCGGCGGCGACCTGCTCGACCAGGGCACGCAGCGGGGCCAGCCCGGTCCCACCGGCGATCAGCAGCAGGTGACTGTCTTTGCCGAGTTCGAGGCCGGTATCCGTGGGTGGGCCGAAGTGCAGCAGCTCGCCGGGGCGTACCTCGTGAACCAGGCTGGTGGAGACGGTGCCGGCGGGGACCGCGCGGACGTGCAGCTCGACGGTGCCGTCCGGGCGGGGCGCGTTCGCCGGGCACAGCCAGCGCCACAGGCCGGGCCGGCGCGGCGTGCACACCGGCACCGCCTGGCCCGGCCAGTAGGGCAGCCGCCGCCACGGCCGTACCGTCAGGATGGCCACGCCGTCGCAGGCCCGGTCGTGGCCGATCACCTCGGCCGGCCACCAGGCCGGGCCGTCGCCTGTCAGCCCGGCGGCCCGCTCGACCTTCGGCCAGGGCACCGCGGTTTGCAGGGCGTCGTCGATGACGGCGGCGTGGTCCGGGCGCAGGCCGAAGCGACGGTACGCGCGGCCGAGCACCGCCAGCAGCGCCAACCTGTTGGGGCGGTCGTCTTTGATCGTGAGTTGTCGCAGCGCGGCGTGCAGCAGCGGAGCCTCCCGCTCCGGCAGCAGGCCCGGGCAGCGGTCCTCCACCGCCTCCCAGAAGCCGGCAGCGCTGCGTTCCTGGCGCGTTTTCAGGACGCCCATCAGGTAGTCGGTCGCGCGCCGATGCTGCGCCTCCGACCAGCCCAGGGACGGAATCTCGGGCTCGCCGCCGGTCCCGCTGGTCAGCGACCGCGCCAGGTGCGCCTTCAGCCGGTTCCAGTCCACCCCGATCAGGTACGCGGACAGTTCCACGTCCGCCGCCACCAGACTCAGCCAGTGGGCTGCCACCTCGCGTGCCTCCGGCTCGGTCATCGTGTCTGGCCCCTGGCCTCGCTCCGGTCCTCGGTTTCGCGCTGGTCCCCGGCGAGCTGTTCAGCGGTGAGGCCGGCGGCTTCGAGGGTGCCGTGGCCCCAACGGGCCAGGCGGCACGGGTACGGGACGCGTTCGCTGCGGCAGAGCAGGCCGTGCGGCCAGGGTTCCGGCGCGTGGACGCGGACCGCCAGTGCGGCGAGGGCCAGGTCCTCGTCGGTGACCGGGACGAGGACGGGAAAGTCGGCGAGTACGGCGGACATCGGTGGGCGCCTCCGAGAGGTAAGGAGGGGCCCCTTGTTAACGGATCCGGTATAGGAAGGGGCCCCTCTTAACAGGTGGAGCGGCACCGGGGCGGGCGGGGACAGCGGATCCGCTTTCGGGGGAGGGCGGGACCACCGGGAGCCCAGCACCCGCCCCGGGCCATGCGTCCACCCTGGTCAGCCGCCCGGGTCCACAACATGGCTACTGGCTGCACCCTGTCGGTAACTGTGCTGCACCATCTGACGCTACGCTGCCCAAGGACCGATCTCGATGTGACCGAAGGCGACACGATGACGACCGTGCACCGGTGGACCGGCTGGGAAACGCGAGCACTGCGCCAGGCCCTGCGGATGAGTATCAAAGACTTCTCCGCGCACCTGGGCGTCGCCGAACGGACCGTGTCGAAATGGGAAGCCGGGCAGGACACGATCCGCCCAAGACCGGAGATGCAGGCCGCGCTCGATACCGCACTGAGCAAGGCGGCCGAGGATGTACGCGATCGGTTCATCCTCGCGGTCAACGTCAACGAGCGACGGTTGCCGGCTGATGCTGGCCGCGCAGACCTGGGAGCAGTGGCCCGCAAGCGGGTAGCAGTCCTCCGCGCCCTCGCCGGCCAGTCGCCGACCGATTTCGCCGAACTGCTGGCCGCACCACTCGGTTGGCGGCCGAGCGCCGAGATGGTGCTGCGCTGGGAGACCACCGAGACGCCACCCGGCGACGTGCTGCTCGCGCTCAACACGCTGGATCAAAGCCTGTCGCCCCAACTTCATGACGGCTTGGCCGGCCTGACGGCGGTCTACCCGAGCCGGTCACAGCTCTCCGCGCATCTACCGGCCGATCAACTCCTCGATGGGGCTCGGGACATACGGGCGGTTGGCCTGTCCCTCAACATGCTCTGCCAGGACTACGCGGACCGCCGCTGGCAGGCTCTCTTGGCGAGCGGCGCACAGGTTCGATGCCTGTTTCTCGATCCGGCCGGTTCGGCGATCCAGGCCCGCGAGGCAGAGGAAGGCTTTCCGACCGGGCAGCTTTCGGCGCTAACGAAGCTGAACATCGAGACGTTGCTGCGGGTGCGCGACCGGCTCCCTGCCAACAGGCGGGACAGTATGAACCTGGCGACCTACGACGAGACTCTGCGCTTCAACATCGTGCTGGTGGACGATCTGTGTGTGGCGCAGCCGTACCTGACAGAGAGCCGAGGCGTTGACTCCCCCGCCTTCGTCATTCGCCGAGACCTGCCCGGCGCAGGGCTGTACCCGGTGTTTGACCAGGTCTTCGAGTCGCAGTGGCAGCGCGGGCGGGCATTGTGACGGACTACCGGGACCTGCTACCGATCGCGGTAGAAGCTGCGAGGCGTGCGGCTGAGGCGATGCGTAATCGGTCGCCGGGCAAGCTGACGGAGAAGGGCGATCGCGACGTCGCATCGGAACTGGACTACGCGATCGAACGCGATGTCCGGGCGTTCCTGGCCACGGAGACGCCTGAAATCGGATTCCTCGGTGAAGAGGAAGGATCGGTCGGGTCGGACGAGATGCGCTGGGTACTTGATCCGATCGACGGCACAGCCAACTTCGTGCGCCGCCTGCCCATGTGCGCCGTCTCGCTCGCCCTTGTGCACGAGGCCGAGTCGGTCCTCGGCGTCATCGAGCTGCCCTTCCTCGGCTCGCTCTATAAGGCCGCCAAGGGCGGCGGCGCCTACGCGAACGGGCGCGAGATCAGGGCCAGCCGCACCAATCACCTGAACGAAGCAATCGTCGCCATCGGCGACTACGCGGTAGGCCCGGATGCTGAGGCCAGGAACCGATTGCGACTCGCCCTGACCGCGCAACTCGCCGCCGAAGTTGAGAGAGTGCGCATGACTGGCAGCGCTGCGCTCGACTTGGCATGGCTCGCCGAGGGCAAGTTGGACGCGGCGCTGACCCTGTCTAACCATGCGTGGGACATGGCGGCAGGTGTTGCCATCGCGCGGGAGGCAGGAGCGGCCGTCATCGACGAAAACGGCGCTGCCCATGACACCCACTCGACTACCACGATCGCAGTCGCACCTTCGCTCAGCGAGGCTGTGCTCGGGATTTATCAGAAGGCCGCCTCGGTGGCGGAAGCCGGCCAGTGGCCCGTCTAGCGGGCGTCATTGCGTCGCCCCTGACGGCACAGCTGGACTGGCGGATGGTCGCGATCGAGCCCAAGCCTTCGGGTAGCAGGCGGCAATCCCAGGCGGTACGCGCGCCACTGTCGGGCAGCGTCGAGGAGCGGCCCACGGTGCGGTGCCGGGGCGGTACGCTGCGCCCGTTCCCAGAGGCGGACCAGGGCACCGGTGAAGGCGGTGATCGCCTCACCATCGGCCTCGACAAAGGCGGGGATGCGGGCGGTCCACTGCTCGGCTTCGGCTGGTCTGTGCCCGGCTCGGACGAGCCGGACCAGCATGAACGCGGTGTCGATCCAGGCGGCGCCCCGGCACGGGGCGGACCAGTCGACCAGCCGCAGCCGATCGCCGAGCAGAAAGTTCCGGGGCGTCATGTCGGTATGCAGGAGGGTGTCCCCATCGACCAGCTCGGGGGCGATGAGTCCGCGCCAGCGGTCGATGAACGACTGCACCTCAATGGGCGGGCAGGGCGTGAGCGCCTGGGCGAGCGCCGCCAGTAGATCCGCGACCGCATCCAGATCCGGGGAACCGGGTTCCAGGCTGGGGTGTGGGCCGGATGCGTGTTCGAAGCCGAGCAGGAGCCAGCCGTCACGTTCGACGGCCCAGCGGAGCCGGGGTGCCGCGTCGGGGAGCCACGGATTGATCCGGGCTTCCTTGCGATAAAGCCAGCCACCTGGGCTGTTCGTCTGTCCGCCCTTGCAGAAGATGCGCCCGGAGGGGGTGTGCAGGGTTACGGCGAGTTCGCAGGACGCGCCGTCGGGCAGCGACTCGGCACGGCTGACAGTGCCGGCGTGCCGCTCGACCTCGCGCCGCACCTCGACGGGGAGATCGTGCCATTGCTGGCGGCGCGGCATATTGGTGAGCCCTCCCGAGCAGCGGTCCCAGACAGCGTCACTTATACACGCTCCGGCGATTTCCCCCGCGGTACGAGCAAGAGCCGGGACGCCGCCGGACATACTGACCATGCCACGCCGTCAGAGGGATCCACAGAGATCGCCGTCCGTAGTAGTCCCGCCAATCGGACGGATGATGTCCGTAGACATCTGGATGCCGACACGGCTCCTTTAGGCGCAGCGGCATACGCCGACGGATGGTTAGCTCATTAGTGTGACGGATCTTGGGCGTGGAATCTATGAAAACTTGATCACTCAGCAGGTTGCAGAGGGCATGCGCAGGCTCGATCCCGCTCTGATCCAGCACGCCAGACTCGATCCCGTCGACGCACCGGACGTGCTCGCCCACTATCTGGCTGCCATTGCTCGCCGAGCACTGGCTGCCGTCCCTGGGAGCGACGACAATCTCGCCCGCCAGGTTGCGATCGCTAATCAGATCGCCACGAGCATTGAGACAATCGCACCGGGCGCGGCGGCGTCAGGCGACAAGATCGTCGACAGTCAACGTCTGCTACATGCCATCGCCGCCCCGCCGACTCCGCCCGCCACTCCTGCGTTCCCATACCGCCCTTCTACTCCCCTATCCGCAGGCGCTCTACTCGTCAACGGCCGCCACCAGCCGCGTATCGGCCACGAGGTCGCATACGAGATGGCCTCGGCGGACTCAGTCGACCTGCTGTGTGCGTTCATCAAGTGGTACGGCCTGCGCCTCATCGAGCCCGCCATCCGGGAGCTGATCGACCACGGTGGCCGCCTCCGGGTCATCACGACCACATACCTGGGCGCGACCGACCAGCGAGCCCTGGACCGGCTCGCCGAGCTGGGTGCCGACATCAAGGTCTCCTACGAGACCCGAACCACCCGCCTACACGCCAAGGCATGGCTGTTCCGCCGCAACAACGGCATGAGCACCGCGTATGTCGGATCGTCCAACCTGTCGAAGGCCGCCCTGGTCGACGGGGTGGAGTGGAACGTTCGGATCTCGAACGTCGAGCAGCCGCACGTCATCGACACGTTCGCAGCCACATTCGAGGACTATTGGAACGACCCGGCGTTCGAGGCATACGACCCGGCGAAGGATGGCGAGCGGCTGGGGTATGCGCTGCGGGGCGAGCGCGCCGACGAGGCGACCGAGATTGCGAACCTGGACGTGCGACCGTACCCGTACCAGGCCGAGATCCTGTCTGACCTGGATGCCGAGCGGCGGGTGCACGGCCGCCGGCGCAACCTGGTGGTCATGGCCACGGGGACCGGCAAGACAGTGGTCGCCGCGCTGGATTACCGCCGGTTACAGAGGGCCGGGGATGTCGATTCGCTGCTGTTTGTCGCGCATCAGGAGCAGATCCTGAAGCAGAGCCGGTCGATGTTCCGGCAGGTGATGGGGGACGGCAGCTTTGGCGAAAGGTTGGTCGCTGGGGACAGGCCAAAGCAGTGGCGGCACGTCTTCGCCTCGATCCAGTCGCTGCATCGGCAGGAAGTCGACCCCAAGCAGTTCGACATGGTGATCGTGGACGAGTTCCACCATGCCGAGGCGAAGACCTACGCCCGGCTGCTGGAACGGCTCCGGCCACGTGTACTCCTCGGATTGACCGCGACCCCCGACCGGGCGGACGGCCGCGACGTGCGGCGGTGGTTCGACGGGCATGCAGCTGTCGAGCTGCACCTACGGGAGGCGCTGGACCGGCAGTTGTTGGCACCCTTCCACTACTTCGGGATGCATGACGACGTGGACCTGTCACATCTTCAGTGGAAGCGCGGGCAGGGCTACGACCGGTCGGAGTTGGAAGGCCTCTACACCGGCAACCAGGCGCGGGCGCGGTTGGTGCTGCGGGCTGCCCAGAGGCTCGTTGACGTGGGACGGATGCGGGCGCTCGGCTTCTGTGTGAGCATCGGGCACGCCGAGTTCATGGCCGACTGGTTTACCCAGCATGGCGTACCGTCGGCGGCCGTCACGTCGGAGGTCGGCCGGCCGGAGCAACACAGCCTGATCCGAGACTTCAAGGCCGGCGAGCTGCGCGTTCTCTTCACCGTCGACCTGTTCAACGAGGGTGTCGACCTGCCGATGGTCGACACGATCTTCCTCCTGCGGCCCACTGAGAGCGCCACGATCTTTCTTCAGCAGCTTGGGCGTGGCCTGCGCCTGGACGACGACAAACCCTGTCTCACCGTGCTCGACTTCATCGGCGGGCAGCACGCCAACTTCCGGTTCGACCTGCGCTGGCGAGCCCTGACCGGAGTCAGCCGCCGAGAGATACACGACGCAGTATCCCAGGACTTCCCGACCTTGCCGAGCGGGTGCCACATCGAGCTGGACCGGGTCGCCAAGGAGGTGGTGCTTCGCAACTTGGAGCGGGCGGTCCCATCTTCGAAGAACAGCATGGTGGCTGAGCTGCGGCAGCTTGGGGACGTGAACCTGGCCGAGGTCCTGCGGGAGACCGGCCTGGAGGTCGAGGATGTGTACCGATCGGCGTCGTTGGGCGGCTGGAGTGGCTTGCGGCGGCTCGCCGGGGTGGAGACGCCGACGCCGGGGGCGAATGACCGGGAGCTGGGCCGGGCGATCGGCCGGATGCTGCACACCGACGACCTCGACCGGCTGGTGCTGTGGGAGGAGGCGGCGGCCGGCGGGCCGATGCCCGATGGGCGGCTGCTGGACATGCTGCACTTCAGCCTGTGGGGGCCGAACGTGCCGCTGTCGCAGCGGGAGGAGCGGTTGGCACGGCTGTGGGCCGATCCGGCTCGGTGCGCCGAGCTGCGCCAGCTCGCCGAGGTGTTGCGGGATCGGATCCACCGGGTCACCGAGCCGGTTGGGCTGGGGCAGGTGCCGCTGCGGGTGCACGCCCGGTATAGCCGCAACGAGGCGTGCGCCGCGTTCGGGATGCCAAACCCGGGGTCGCTGCGGGAGGGCGTGAAGTGGCTGCCCAACGAGCAGGCCGACCTCTTCTTCGTCACCCTGGTCAAGTCCGAGCAGCACTACTCCCCCACCACCATGTACGCCGACCGGGCCATCACCGAAGCCTTGTTCCAGTGGGAGTCGCAGAGCACGACGGCGTCGGCATCGGCGACCGGGCAGCGCTACATCAACCACGAAAAGCTGGGGTCGACCGTGCACCTGTTCGTCCGAGAGACCAAGGTCGCGGATCGCGACCTTGGTGTGCCGCCTTACCTCTACGCCGGGCCGATGACGTACCAGGAGCACACCGGTGACCGCCCGATGCGCATTATTTGGAAGCTCGCGCACGCACTTCCCGCCGACATGTATGCCGCTGCCCGGGCGATTGCTGCGTGAACAGATGACGGTCTGCTTGCGTCAGACTCCAGCGCCTACGAGAGGCTCCATGCCCGGCCGCAGGGCATTGCACCCTTGTGCTCTGGTGCGATGATCTCCGCAACAACCGTCGGGAGAGCGGGGCAGGGCCATGGAGCTTCGCAGGAGCCGATCCACCCTGATCGGTGGCATCACATTTCTGGCGCTCGGTGTCTTCACGCTGCTCTGCGGCCTGACCTACAGCGGTTTCCGAGCAGTCTTGGCATTGGTCCTCGGCGCCTTCGGATTGTTGATGGGCGGCACGCTCGCCTTCACTGGCGTCCGGCCGTTCCGGTTCCACATCGGCACCGAAGGGCTGACCGTCCGGCAGCCCGGACTCAACCGCCGCGTGCCGTGGACCGAGATCGACGCACTCATCCTCGACCAGCCGCTGCCGACCCTTGCCGGCAACAAGGCACCGTCCGCCGTGTTGCTGCTCGTACCGGCCAGCGGCTCGACTGTCGATCGTCCGCTGACCCATCGCAGCCCCGTGGACGACCGTCCCTGTTTCGTGCTGCTCGAACTGAACGACGTCCGGGAGCCGTCGAGCGAGGTGGCGGCGGCCCTGGCCAACTACGGCGGCAGCCGCTTCACGGATTTCCGGCAGCTGACCCGGCAGCGTTTCGACTCGCCGGATTTCACCATCGGGCTGCGCGGATATGACCCGGCCCAGGTGAATCGCCTCATCAAGGAGGGCCAGGAGGCGCTCGCCTCGGACGTGATGCTGAAGCGCCTCGGTGCGAAGGCAGAGATCGAACGGGCTCGCAAGAGCCTGCCGGCCGCCATGCGCGGGTACGACCGCATGCAGGTCGACGCGTTCCTGGACGAGCTGTCAGGCGCGCTGGCGCGCTGGGACGAGGAGAAGCGGGACGCCGGATAGCGCCCCGCCTCCCCCGTTCACGTGTCTACGGGTTCGCAGCCCCCGCCGGCTCCGGGGCGGCGTGTGCCCCCTTGACCGGCCGTACGTCCCCATGTCCCGGCCACCACGCGCCGTGCCCGATCAGCGCGGTCAACGCCGGTACGAAGAACATCGCCATCACGAAGGCCGACAGCACGATGCCGATCGCCACCGCGAAGCCCATCTGCTGCAGGAACGAGATCGGCGCGAGCATCAGCACCCCGAACGTGCCGGCCAGGATGAGGCCGGCTGCCGCGACGGTCGGGCCGGCGTGTTCCACGCCGATGGCGGCGGCCTGGTGCGGCTCGTTGCCCTCCCGTGCTTCTTCACGTAGTCGGGCGATCATCAGGATGTTGTAGTCGGTGCCGATCGCGACGACGAAGAGATAGAGGATGATCGGTAGCTGGAAGGTGACGCCGGGCTTGTCCTGCAGTCCTTGGAAGAGGTAGACGGTGGCGCCCAGCGTGGCGCCGAAGTTGAGCAGCACCGCGATCACGAGATAGATCGGCGCGACCAGGCTGCGCAGCAGCAGCGCGAGGATGAGCGCGATCAGGGCGGCCGCCACCGGCAGGATGACCGACAGGTCGCGGTTGTTCGCCGAGTTGATGTCCGCGAAGATCGCGGTGGCTCCGCCGACCAGCGCGCGGGTGCCTGGTGGGGCCGCCGCGTGTACGGCGTCGCGCAGGTCGTCGCGGACGAGGTCGATCGCCTCGTTGGAGACCGGGTTCTTGTCGAGCAGCAGGTTGACCCGTACCACGCTCGGGTCGTTGCCGTGCTCCGCGGGCTGCACCTGGCCGACCCCCGGGGCCTTCGCCGCGGCGGCGGCGAAGTCGTTGACCTGTTGCTCGGTCAGTGGCGAGCCGTTGCCGGTGGTCAGGTAGACCTCGGTGGGGGCGAGGGCACCGGCGGCGAACCCGTGCTGCATGTCCGCGGCGGCCTTCGCCGACTCGGTGTCCTGGGGGAAGCCGGCGCTGAAGTCGTAGTCGGCCTTGTAGGTCAGCACGCCGGCGGCGAGCGCGACCAGCAGGGCGCCGGAGGCCGCCGCGACGAGCGCCGGCCGGCGTCCGATGACGGTCCCGAGCCGGTGCGACATGGTGGCCTTGGGGGCGCGCTTCCAGGCCTTCGACGGCCAGAACACGTACCGGCCCAGCAGCGAGACGAGCGCCGGGATGAGGGTGAGCGAGGTGACCAGCATGACGGCGACGGCGATCGCGAGCGCCGGGCCGAGCGAGCCGAAGAAGCCGAGGGAGGCGAGGAGCAGCACGAGGAACGCGACGATGACCGCCCCGGCGGCCGAGGTGATGACCTCGCCGACCCGCGCGACGGTGATCGCCATCGCGGTGCGCTTGTCGTCGCCGGCGCGCAGCCGCTCGCGGTAGCGGAAGAGCAGGAACAGGATGTAGTCGGTGCCGATGCCGAACAGCACGATCAGCAGGATCGTCGACAGGTCCTGACTGACGTTGAGGTCGAACGCCTTGCCCGCCGCAGCGACGAGCCCGGTGGTGACGGTCATGACGAGGCTGATGACCACCACGGGTAGCAGCGCGGCGATGGGGCTGCGGAAGATGACCAGGATCAGCCCGATGATCAGGATGATTGTCGCGATGCCGACCACGGTGAAGGCCCCGTTGAAGGTGTCCTCGTTGTCGACGTAGCTCGCCACGTCGCCGGCCACGCCCGCGCTCAGCCCGCTGCCGGCCAGCTCCGGGCCGATGGCCGCCCGCAGATCGCGTACGGCGTCGAGCAGCGCCGGGTCGTCCGGGGTGGGCGCGTCGAGCCCGACGTTGACCACCTGCACCGACTTGTCCGGCGCTACCGCCGGCGGGCCGGTCTGGTAGCCGGAGGTGTGGGAGATGTTCCTGGCCTTGAGCGACTCGGCGAACTGGCCCACCTTCGCCTCGTCCGCCGGCGTGAGCTTCTGCCCGTCGGCGCGTTTGACCACGATGACCGCCGTGGCGGTGACCTGCTGCGGGAACGCCTTCTTGCCGAGCTCGGTGGCCTGCACCGACTCGTAGGAGTGCGGCAGGAAGCTCTCCTGGTCGGCGGAGGTGATGTCGCTCAGCGACGGTGTGGTGGCGATGATGGCGGTGGCCGCCAGCAGCCAGCCGGCTATCACCCACCACGCTCTGCGTACGACGAATGTGCCCAGCCGCTCGAACATTGATTTCCCCCGGTGTGTTCGTGGCTACCCCGCGTGAATGTTAGTGCCGGTGGGCACACCTTTTCAGACGGCTCGCTGACACTCCGTCAACCGTCCGAATGCGCCAACATCGCCCGCGCCCGTCGGTTGTCATCCGACGACGGGCTCCCAGCTTGCTGCCGCCAGTCCCGGCCGGGCCAATCTCAAATTTCGATCAATTGATATAGACATCGATCCTGGTCAGTGGTCACGATCGTCGCATGACCTCCTCACAGCCAACCGGCGCGGAACCCACAAGGTCCACCCGCCGGACCTTCCTGACCGCGTCCGCCGCCACCGCCGCAGCCACTGTGGCCGTACCTCTGATCGGCGCCCCCGCCGCAGCGGCCCCCGGCGCGCACCGCATCGACGGACCGGGCAAGCCGGCCAAGCCCCAGCATCCCGACAACGAGCTCAAGCGGCTCCTCGCCGAGGTCGACGGGGCGCGCATCGAGGCAATCGTGCGGCGGCTGGCCGCCTTCGGGACCCGCCACACCCTGTCCAGCCAGACCGACCCGGCGCGTGGCATCGGCGCCGCCCGGGACTGGATCCACCAGGAGATGCTCGCCTACGCCGCCGCCTCCGGTGGCCGGATGACCGTCGAGCTCCAGTCCTACCTGCAGGGACGGGCCTCCCGGATTCCGGTGCCGACCCAGATCACCAACGTGATCGCCACCCTGCACGGCGACGCCGACCCGAACCGGGTGTATGTCATCACCGGACACTACGACTCCCGGGCCAGCAACGTCGACGACGCCGTCAGCGACGCACCGGGCGCCGACGACGACGCCTCCGGCGTGGCGGTGATCATGGAGCTCGCCCGGGTGCTGGCCACGAGGCGTACCAGAGCCACCGTCATCTTCGCCGCGGTCGCCGGTGAGGAGCAGGGCCTCTACGGCTCGACGTACATGGCGAAGCAGCTCAAGGCCGCCGGGGCCGACGTCCAAGGCATGTTCAGTAACGACATCATCGGGAGCAGCACCGCTGACGACGGCGCCCGTGACAACCGCACCGTCCGGCTCTTCGCCGAGGGGGTGCCGACCTCCGAGACGCCGCAACAGGCGACCAACCGGCAGTCGGTCGGTGGCGAGAACGATGGAGCGTCCCGTCAGCTCGCCCGCTTCGTCACCGACGTCAACCCGCACAGCATCACCGGCATGCAGGTTCGGGTGATCTACCGGCGGGACCGCTACCTGCGCGGCAGCGACCACATCCCCTTCCTGCAGGAGGGCTGGCCGGCGGGCCGGTTCACCGAGCCGAACGAGGACTTCGCCCACCAGCACCAGGACGTCCGCATCATGGACGGCAAACAGTACGGCGACCTGCCCGAATTCTGCGACTTCGACTACATCACCCGAGTCGCCCGGGTCAACGGCGCAACGATGTGGTCGCTGGCCCAGGCACCAGGCACCCCGAGGAACGCGAGGATGCTCACCAGCTCGCTCACCAACGACACCACCTTGACCTGGCAGCGGGGCACGGAGGAGGACCTGGCCGGCTACGAGGTGGTCTGGCGGGAGACGACCGAGCCGGACTGGACCCATGTCATCGAGGTGGGCGACGTCACCACCGCGACCGTCGACCTGTCCAAGGACAACGTCTTCTTCGGCGTACGGGCCGTCAACCGGGACGGCTACCGCAGCCCGGTGGCATTCCCCCGCTGACCGCAGCCCGCGCGGCGCTCCGAGCGCCACGCGCGTGACACCTGGCGCGGTGGCGGGTGCGGCTCTCGCACCCGCCACCGCGCCGGATCGCGTGCTCATCGGCCCTCAGCGGCCCGACAGACTCAGCCGTTCAGGTAGGCGAGCACCGCCAGCACCCGGCGATTGTCGTCCTCCGACGGCGGCATGCCCAGCTTGCTGAAGATGTTGTTGATGTGCTTGCTGACCGCCTTCTCCGTCACGAACAGCCGTCCCGCGACCGCCGCGTTCGACCGCCCCTCCGCCATCAACCCCAGCACCTCCCGCTCCCGGGCGGTGAGACCCCGAAGCTGCTCCGCCCCGCTGTTGCGGGCCAGCAGCTGCGACACCACCTCCGGGTCCATCACCATGCCGCCGCCGGCCACCCGCTGCACCGCGTCGATGAACTGGCCCACATCGGACACCCGGTCCTTGAGCAGATAGCCGACTCCGCCGGCCTTGTCGGCCAGGAGTTCCCGCGCGTACAGCTGCTCGACATGCTGGGACAGCACCAGGATCGGCAGGCCGGGGATCTGCGCGCGGGCCGCGAGCGCCGCCTGCAGGCCCTCGTCGGTGAAGGTGGGTGGCAGGCGTACGTCGAGGACAGCGACGTCGGGACGGTGCCGGGTGAGCGCCGGCAGCACCGACGGCCCGTCGGCGACGGCCTCGACCACCTTGCACCCGTACGCGTCGAGGATGCGGGTCAGCCCGTCCCGGAGGAGGGCGAGATCCTCGGCGATGACAACTCGCACGGCAGCTCCATGGTCACGACGGTGGGTCCGCCGGGCGGACTCGTCACGGTCATCGTGCCATCGAATGCCGTCAGCCGGCGGCGTACCCCGGCCAGGCCGGTCCCCGCGTCCACGGTGGCCCCGCCGCGACCGTCGTCACCGACCACCATTTTCAGCACCCCGTCCTGGTGCTGAACCTGGATCCAGGCGCGGGTGGCGGCGCTGTGCTTGGTGACGTTGGCCAGCGCCTCGGCGACCGCGAAGTACGCCGCGGACTCGACCGCCGCGGGTGGGCTGCCGGGCAGCCGCACGTCGAGCTCCACGGGCAGCGGTACGGCCAGGGCGAGCGCCTGCACCGCCCCGTCCAGGCCCCGTTCGGCGAGCACCGGCGGGTAGATGCCGCGGACCAGGTCGCGCAGCTCGGTGAGGGCGTGGCCGCTGGTCTCCTGCGCCTCGCTGAGCAGCCGTTGCGCCGCCGCCGGGTTGTCGGCCATCAGCTTCTCGGCCAGGCCGATGCTCATCCGCAGCGCGACCAGCCGAGCCTGCGCCCCGTCGTGCAGGTCGCGTTCGATCCGGCGCAGCTCGGCGGCCTGGGTGTCGACGGTGTCGGCGCGGGTGGCGGCCAGCTGCCGCACCCGCAGAGCCAGCTCCTGCGCCCGGGTGGGGGCGAGGAAGAAGCCGGCGAACCGGAAGTGCAGCCACAGCAGCCAGTGCCCGACGGCCAGCCCGGCGGCCAGGAACAGCCAGCCCTGCGGTGCGGCGAGCCACGCCTTGATGAAATTGTCCATCGGCCAGAACACGCCGTAGCCGTACCAGCCGATGGTCAGATACAGCACCAGCGGCACGAACAGGACGCCTTCGAGGCCGTACGCGGGAATGGCGAACGCGGCCAGGCAGACGCCGCCGGTGATCGCGCCGGGGATCAGCCAGGCCAGGTCCCGCCAGGTCGCCGGGTCCGCGACCACCCACCGGAACCGCCGCCAGGTGCCGAGTGCGGCACCAGCGGGCACCGGGGCGTACGGGGAGGCGATCGGTGCCGTGCCCCACCGGCTCAGCCGGCGTTGCAGCGTCAGCGACGCCCGCACCAGCACGGTCACCGCCGGGAAGAGCGCGAACCCGATGCCGAACGCCGGAATCAGCGCCAGCGCGACCACCGACAGCGTGAAGAGCGCCACGTTGGTGGTCAGGCTGAGCAGGGCCACGGCCAGGCCCTGCCCGGCGGCGACCACGCCGGGCCGGATCTGCTGCCAGACGACGGCACGTACGGAGGTCTCCACGGCGCCATTCTCCGCCCACGAGCCGCCGGAATCGGTGGTGCTACCACCACCCGCCGCGTCTCCTCGCCGGGCGGCACCAGGGCTGGACCCGCTGGCGGCCGCCCGGCGAGGGACGCGAACAGCGTCGGCTGTCACCCGGTCACTGGAGGTGGAACCGTCCGTCCATGGCGAGGGCAGCCAGTTGCGGCACGGTGAACGGCAGTTCCTCCAGCCCGCTCTTGGGGCCGCCGAAGGACCGGCTCTGCGCGACGAAGGTGACCGCCCCGTCCGGGTGCCGGTAGGCCGCCCACTGTTCGAAGCGCCGGTCGGTGGTGGGATAGACGACGACGCCGATCTCGGTGTTGCCGACGGTCACCACCTGGCACTGACCCTCCATCTTCCAGAACTCCCGGGTCAGCTCGCACGGTTCGGTCGGGAGCTTGTTCCCCCGGGTGTACACCTCGACGGCCACCCGCCCGGTCCGCTCATCCTTGGTGATGGTGGCCAGGGACGTGTAGCGCCACACCTCGACGCCGTTCACCTTCTCCTCGAACTCGGCCTGGGTGCTGCGCGGCGGATCGTCGTCCACGGTCGCGTTCGGCGGGTTCTCCGGCACGACGTACCCGGCCGGCACCACGGCGACGAGGTCGTCGAGCAGTTTGACCCCCTGGTCGTACCGGTTGCCGGCCTTCGCCGTCCGGTCCTCCTGCGGGCGGCCGTCCGGTCCGGTCGGCCACGGCTCCGCGGTGCCCTCGCCCGACGGGCCCGGAAGGGGCCTCGCCCCGAAAGCCGTCGGACCCATGCCGCCGGCACCCTCGGTGCCGACCACCGCGATGCCGGCGACCGCCAGCACCACGGCCGCGGACCCGGCGCAGGCCCACCCGGTACGCCGGCGCGTGCGGGCGCGCCGTGCGGAGCCGAGCGCGGCGGCCGTGTCCAGCGGTGGCGGCGGGACGACGGCCTCCATCTCGTGGCGGAGCGCCTCGCGCAGCTCTTCCCCGTTCATGCTTCCCCCTTCTCGATCGTGCCGCTGTATGCGGGCAGTAGCAGGTCCCGCAGGTTCTCGAGGCCACGGGCCGCCTGGCTCTTCACCGTTCCGGGCGAGCAGCCCAGCAGCGTCGCGGTCTCCTCGACCGACAGGTCCTCCCAGTAGCGGAGCACCAGCACGGCCCGCTGGCGTGGTGCCAGGGCGGCGAGCGACTGGAGCATCACCAACCGGTTCTCCGGCGATTCGGGCGGTGTGGGTCGTTCGGCGTTCTCACCGCCCACCTGTTCGCGCCGCCACCAGCCCCGCCGCCGTTCGTCGAGGAAGGTCCGGACCAGGATCTGCCGTACGTAGGCGTCGAGCACCTCGTGCCGGGACACCCGGTTCCAGGCCAGGTAGAGCTTCGTGAACGCGGTCTGGACCAGGTCCTCCGCCCGGTGCCAGTCGCCGCAGAGCAGGTACGCGGTGCCACGCATCGCGCCGGACCTCGCGGCGAAATATTCCGCGAACGCCGTGTCGCGATCGCTCATTCCGAACCTCCTATCCCCGATGCGAGATAGTCACGCCACGTCCAACTCGGGAGGTTGCTCGGGGGAACGAAATAGCCAGCAGGCAGGAGCCACCCGGCCGCCGGAATCGGTGGTGCTACCACCACCCGTCTTCGGGACCTGACACTCCTGCCTTCGATCTTCGCCGGTCGAAGGATCGACGTTATGACCACGACCAGGCACAAGGAACGACTGGCCGGCCTGCCGTCCGGCCGCCGCAGCAAGTACGCGATGCTCGTCTTCTGGCTCGTCCTCGTCGCGGTGGCCGGGCCGCTGGCGCTGAAGCTGACCGAGGTGCAGGACAACGACGCCCTCGGCGCGCTGCCCGCCAGCGCCGAGGCCAGCCGGGCGGCGCAGCGGGCACAGGAGGCGTTCCCGGATTCGCAGCAGCCCCTGGCCGTCGCCGTCTACGCCCGCGAGGCCGGGCTCACCGACGCCGACCGCGCCAAGGTCGACGCCGACCGCGCGGCGTTTTCCCGGTACGCCGACGGCGGCCAGATCTCCCCGCCGGAGCCCAGCGACGACGGACGAGCGCTGCTGTTCTCCTTTCCCGTCGCCGGGGACGCCGACCAGCGCGCCGACGCGGTCACCGACATCAAGGATCGCCTCACCGCTGACGTACCCGACGGTTTGCGGACGGCGCTGACCGGCGAGGCCGGCGGCGACGGCGACCTGTTCGACGCGTTCACCGGTTTGGACACCACGCTGCTGCTGGCGACCGCCGGCGCCGTCGCGTTGCTGCTGCTCGTCACGTACCGCAGCCCGGTCCTGTGGTTGATCCCGCTCGTCACGGTGGCGGTGGCCAACCAGCTCGCCGGCGCGGTGGTCTATCTGCTTGCCAAGCATGCCGGGCTGGCCGTGGACCTGCAGAGCCAGAGCATCCTGACCGTGCTGGTCTTCGGCGTCGGTGTGGACTACGCCCTGCTGCTCATCGCCCGCTACCGGGAGGAGCTGCGCCGGCACGCCGACCGGCACGCGGCGATGGCCGTCGCGCTGCGCCGGTCGATCGGCGCGATCGGCGCCTCGGCGGCGACCGTGGCGCTCGGCCTGCTGTGCCTGCTCGCCGCGCAGCTGCCGTCCACCCGGGGGCTCGGGCCGGTCGGCGCGGTCGGGATCGTCGCGGCGCTGCTGGCCATGACCACGCTGCTGCCGGCCGTGCTGGTCGTCTTCGGGCGGTGGCTGTTCTGGCCGTTCGTGCCCCGGTATTCCCCCGAGACGGTCGGGGCCGACGTGGCGGCCGAGCACGGGGTGTGGCGGCGGATCGCCGGGTTCGTCGGCCGGCGGCCCCGCGCTGTCTGGTTGGGTACGGCGGCGGTGCTGGTCGCCCTGACCTTCGGTATCGGCAACCTCAGCATCGGCCTGCCGAGCGACGGATCCTTCACCACGGAGGTCGGTTCGGTCACCGGCCAGCGGATGATCGAGGCGCACTACCCGAGGGGATCCGTGGCCCCCGCCGAGATCCTGGCCGCCGCTGGTTCGGCCGACCAGGTGGTGGCCGCCGCGCGTGCCGTGCCGGGGGTGGCCGAGGTCGGCGAGCCGGAACGGTCGCCGGACGGCCGCTGGGTGCGCATCGCGGCGGTCCTGGCCGACACGCCGGACAGCGACGCGGCGATGGACACCGTCGACCGGCTCCGCGCCGTGGTGCACACCGTGCCGGGTGGGCAGGCCCTCGTCGGCGGGCCGACCGCGCACGTGCTCGACGAGGAACGCATCGTCGACCGCGACAACCGCCTCGTCGCGCCGCTGGTGCTGGCGGTCGTGTTCGTCATCCTGATGCTGCTGTTGCGGGCGCTGGTCGCGCCGCTGCTGTTGCTCGCCAGCGTGGTCCTCTCCTACGCCGCCGCGCTGGGCGCGGCCGGGCTGATCCTCGACGCGATGGGGCATGCCGGGCTGTGGGACGCGATCCCGCTGCAGACGTTCCTGTTCCTCGTCGCCCTCGGCGTCGACTACACGATCTTCCTCAGCACCCGGGCCCGGGAGGAGACGGCGCGGCTCGGGCATCGGCAGGGTGTGCTGCACGCGTTGACCGTGACCGGCGGGGTGATCACCAGCGCGGGCGTGGTCCTCGCGGCCACGTTCGGCGCGCTCAGCGTGCTGCCGCTGGTGCCGTCCGTGCAGATGGCGGTGATCATCAGCGTCGGGGTGCTGCTCGACACGTTCCTGGTCCGCAGCCTGCTCGTCCCGGCGCTGGCGCTGCACGTCGGCCGCCGTACCTGGTGGCCAAGCGCCCTGGCCCGGCCCGCGGCCCGGCCGGTCGCGGCCTCGCCGGTCGAGCGGATCCCGGCGGCGTCGTAGGCGGTTCCGGGCGCCGGCCGTGCCCACAAGGGTATGGCCGGCGCCCGGTTTCGGTCAGCCTGCCGCGCGCCGCCGGGGTCACTCCGTCACGGTGGTGATGAAGCCGCGGAGGTTCGTCACGGTCCGCTGGATCTTCTCCTCCAGGGTCAGCGACTCGTGCATCCGCGCGCCGGCCCCGGCGTCCTTCTTGCCGCGCAGGTAGAGGGAGCAGGCCAGGTCGCTGCAGAGGTAGGTGCCCACGGAGTTGCCCTGCTGCCCGGCCTTCCCGGCCCTGCGGGCGACCATCAGCGAGACGCCACCGGCCGGCGCGGTGAGGCACATCGTGCACATATTGCGGCGTGGCTGCCGGACGGCGGGGGTGGGGCAGCGCAGCGCGAGGGCCGTCGGTCGGCCGTCCAGGACGGTGACCAGGTAGGCGCGGTCCGGCGCCTGCGGATCTCGCCAGCCGAGGTAGTCCAGGTCGTCCCAGGGGCGGTCGGCCAGGTCGCGCGGGACGGTCAGACGCTTCGCCTCGCCCTTGGTGCAGTTCACGAAGGCGGCACGGATGTCCTGCTCGGTGAGGGGTGTCATGAGCGGCAAGGCTAAGTTGCCTAAAGCCTTTAGGCAACCAGATAATAGCTGTCGGTAACGGGAGGAGGGGCATGGCACGCGCAGGGCTGACCACGGAACGCCTGACCCGGGCGGGCGCTGAGCTCGCCGACGAGGTCGGCTTCGACCAGGTGACCGTCTCGGCGCTCGCCCGGCGCTTCGACGTCGCGGTCGCGAGCCTCTACTCGCACGTACGGAACTCCCAGGACCTGCGGACCAGGATCGCCCTGCTCGCCCTGGACGAGATGGCCGTCCGCGCCGCCGATGCCCTGGCCGGTCGGGCCGGCCGGGACGCGCTGGCCGCCCTCGCCAACGTCTACCGGGACTACGCCCGGGAGCATCCCGGCCGCTACGCCGCGGCCCGTCTCCGGCTCGACCCCGAAACGGCGGCCGCCAGCGCCGGCGGCCGGCACGCGCAACTGACCCGGGCGATCCTGCGCGGCTACGACCTGGCCGAGCCGGACCAGACGCACGCCGTCCGGCTGCTGGGCAGCGTCTTCCACGGCTACGTAAGCCTGGAGCTGGACGGCGGGTTCGGCCACAGCGCCCCGGACAGCGCGGAAAGCTGGGTACGGATCATGGACGCCCTCGACGCCCTGCTGCGGAACTGGCCCGCGCCCACGGACGCCAGTTAGAGCCGCGCTGCGCTCCCCTCGGCCGAGCCGCTGACCTGGGGACTATTTCTCCGAATAGTCCACTGGAGGATCGCTGGACGTAGATCACTTGGTGTCGGCCGGCGTCGCCTGGCAGCGTCATTCGCGGCAATCCACAGTAGAAAGGGAACTTCATGCGCATTCCGCAGAAAGCCGCCGCGATGGGACTCACGGCGGTCGCCGTCACGGCGGGAGCCCTGGTCTTCGCCACCCCCGCGCAGGCGGCGCTCTACGGCGGGCAGTGTGGCTCCGGCTACAACCTCGTCGGCGTGGCCGACTTCCCCGACCTCCGCGGCACGACGTACCTGACCTACAACGCGTCCACCGGAAAGAACTGCGTCGTCACCATCCGGGAGAAGCCGGGGGCCGCCGCGCCCATGGAGGCGTGGCTCCGCAAGTCCGGCACCACGACCTGGGTCAAGGACGTCGGCAACTACACGACCTACGCGGGCCCGGTCTACGTGTCGGCGGCGGGCTCGTGCGTCGACTGGAAGGGCACCATCGGAACGGCCACCGTGAGCCGCAACGGCACCAACTGCGGCTGACCCGAACGACAGCACGCACCGGAGAGGAGTGCAATGAAGCTCGTCAGGAGCACCGCCGCAACGGTCGCCCTGAGCGCCACCGTGGTGGCCGGGGCGTTGGCTGCGGCGACCCCGGCGTACGCCGCCACCTACGGGGGCGAGTGCGGGTCCGGCTACAGCGTCGTGAACTCCGCCGCGATTGGCACCAAGGGGACCGTGTTCCTCACCTACAGCTCGGCCACGGGCAAGAACTGCGCGGTCGCCAAGCGGGACACCGCCGGATCGGCCGTGCTCATCGAGGTGGGTCTGGGGATCAACCCGGTCGGAACCCACTGGCCCGCCTACGAGGGCAACTATTTCACGTCCTACGCCGGCCCGATCTACCTGTCGGCGGCGGGCAAGTGCGTGGACTGGATGGGCCGGATCAGCGGCACCGAGGGCGGTAAGCGCGGCACCAACTGCGGCTGACCCACCTCGGGACGAAGCCCTGCCGGTGCGATCCGGCAGGGCTTCGCTGGTTGACGCGGGACCCTACGAGCCACCGACCCGTACGTCCAGGAAGATGGGACGCTTGAGCGGGAAGAGCATCCGCCCCTGCTCGTCGGCCATCTTCCAGAAGATTTTGCAGCTCCCGGGCTCGCTGGGGGCCTGGACGGACACCGCGATGTCCACCGCCTCTCCCGGCCTGGTCTGCGGGATGGCGACCTCCTCCGGCGCTCGGCACGGTGTTTCGTTGACCCGCGCCAAGAAGCGGTTGGCCCAGACCACCGTGCCGGTGTTGCGGATCCTCCAGACCTTCGTGAACGAGGAGTTCGGCGACACCAGAGTCCCGTCGGGATAGGTGATGTCGCCTTCGAACCGAGAGTCGTCATTATCGGGTGGAGCGACGATCGTGGGTGCCACGCCGACGTCGCTCTCATCCCTGTGCTGATCGAGAACGACGAAGGTGACACCGGCACCGGTGAGGGCAGCCATGGCCGCAGCCACGCCGGCGATGCCGAGACGCCGGCGGTCGCGCAGCCAGGGGGGTGGAGGCTCGACGGCGGCCGAAGCCTCCGCTGCCTCGGCCTCCGACGTCCCGGCCTCCGACGTCCCGGCCTCCGGCGCCGCATCGGCCGTCGAGGCGGTGTCCGCCGAATGCCGGACAGCCCTGGCCTGTGTCCAGCGCTCCTGCCACTCCTGCTCGGTTTCCACCGGGTCGTGACCCAACCGGTCGACGGCGAGAACGCGCACGAACTCCCATGTCGTCTCCCAACTGGGAAGACTCCGGCCCTGGGCCGCGGCGGCCAGCGACGACTTCGAGGCGGCCGCGCCCAGGCGCACGGCCATCTCCTCGTACGAGGGATCGCCCGCCGCCTGTTTCAGTCGCAACAGGCGGTCGGCGAAGGCGCCCACCGGGCCCGAATCTGGATCGGGGCGCGTCGGCCGTCGCCCTCGCCGTCGCGGTATCCGATGCTGACCTTGCGTTTCTTGTTCCATGTCCCCAACCTCGTCAGAACCGACCACGCAAGCGCGGTCACGCATCCGGCGCAGGGGCGACAATATCCGTGTATTTCAAGCTACGGACGACGGACTGCCGTGTTGCGATCTCAGGTACGGGGTGGGCGGATCGGCACCCGCCACCCGCCCGCAGGAGGCGCTGGCTGCGGGCGGTGCTCCGAGCGCAGCACCGCCCGCAGCCAGAGGACCCCGATGAGCGCCACGATCGCGAGCCCTATCCATTCCAGCGCGGTGGCCACCACCAGCTGGCCGCCGGTGGGCTGGACGATCCGGCCGTGGCGTACCACTCCACCGGTGAACAGCAGGGTCAGCAACAGCGCGATCACCCGGATCGCGTCCCAGAAGGCGTGCAGCAGGGCCACGCCCAGGTAAGACAGGATGAGCCGCCCGGTGACGGTGAAGTGTTCCCGAGTGCTGGAGGAGAAGAGGACCGCGCCGAGGATCGCGGTCCACAGGCCGTGCCCGAACGGTGCGATCACGCTGCGCAGCACCTCGGTCCCCACCAACTGGGTCACCGACAGCCCGTGCGCGGTGAACAGCGAGGTGAAGGCGTAGCCGGCGGTTTCGAAGGCCGCGAAGCCGAACCCGACGGAGGCGCCGAGGATGGCGCCGTCGCGTACCGCCTTGTGGTGCAGGTGCCGGGCCAGGAACGCCAGCACCGCGAGCTTCACGGCCTCCTCGATGAGCCCCACGCCGAGGAACACCAACACCGACGAGCTGCGCAGCAGGTAGGACTCGAGCAGCGAGGCGGCCAGCACGCCCGCCACACCGCCGGCGATGAACGTGTTGAGGATCAGGCCCGGGGTGAGCTCACCGGTTTCCCGGCGCTCGAAGGCCCACGCCACGAACGTCACCGGCACCAGGAAGCTGCCCAGCAGCACCAGGGTCGGCACCAGATTGGGGTTGCCGGTCGCGAAAATGATCAGCACGGTGGCCAGCCACAGCACCAGGCCGACCCAGAAGATTCGCAGCCACGCCCGCCGGCGTATCGCCGGAGGGGGCGGCTCGGGGGTTGCCTCTGCCACCACCGCCTCCTCGGAACTCGACCGCGTCCACGTCCTCCGGCACCCCGCTCGACGGATGGGTCTGAGGGCCGCGTTCCCAGCCTAAAGGCGCGCGGACCACACAAAAGGAGCATTACGAAAAAAGCTCACCTACCCGCGGGGAAGCTCCATAGCCTGGCGGGTGGGAGCAGGTCGGGAAGCTGTCGGGAGGCATCGTGGCCAACGCGATCAGGGACGCTCTCGAGGGCGTCGACGAAGTCGAGCTCACCACAACCGGGCGGAGGACCGGGCGGCAGATCTCGCACCCGGTGTGGTTCGTGCAGGAGGAAGACAGCGTGTTCCTGGTTCCGGTGACCGGCTCGAACAGCGACTGGTACAAGAACGTGCGGCGCACGCCGATGATCCAGGTGGCCGCGAACGGA
Source organism: Micromonospora sp. NPDC093277 (assembly GCF_044765245.1). NCBI lineage: Bacteria > Bacillati > Actinomycetota > Actinomycetes > Micromonosporales > Micromonosporaceae > Micromonospora > Micromonospora sp. NPDC093277. The sequence goes on along the minus strand of NZ_JBIWJO010000001.1, from coordinate 391,722 downwards.
ACGGCGTTGAGCTCCAGCGCCACCCCGATCACCGACTCGGACCGGGTCCGACACATCGTGCAGCTGTTCCGCGACAAGTATGGCGCGAACAAGGTGGAGGCCTACTACCCCAAGCGCGACGTCGCCGTCCAGGTGCCGCTCGGGTGACCCGGGCGGGTGGGCCCGACGGCGTCGCCGGACCCACCCCGGGAGCACCTACTCGTTGCGGGCCGTCTCCGGTCCGGTGATCCGGCGCAGCAGCGGCAGCGTCAGGGCGACGATGCCCAGCGACACGGCCAGCCCACCGCCGACCATGAGATAGAACGACCCGCCCGGCGCCAGCAGCGTGTAGTGCAGCTGCGCCCGCAGGAACAGGTGCGCGGCCAGGAAGCCCATCCCGATCGCCACCACGGCGACGAGCAGCAGCGGTACGACGGTCTCCAGCGCGACCACCCCGCGCAGCGTACGCAGCTGCATCCCGGTCAGCCGCAGCATGCTGAACGGGCGTTTCCGGTCGCTGAGCCCGCCGGCCACGCTGACGGCCAGGCTGCAGCCCGCGATTGGCAGGCTGGCCAGCATGATCACGTTGGCCAACTGCTGGAACTGGTTCATCTGCCGCCGGGAGTTCGACTCCCACTCGCCGGTACTCGCCGGGAAGCGCCCCTGCGGAAACGCGTCGATCAGCATGGTCCGGGCCTGCTCGAACGCGGCGCGGCTGGTCGTGTTGACGACCACCGACCGGATCGGCTGCCGGTCGACCTCCTCGGGGGCCATGTCGGCGGCACCCCAGACGTAGGTGTCACTGGTCAGGTCGAACGCGCGCATGCCGATGAGATCGTCGGGCACGGCCGCGACCTGCGCGCCGGCCGGGCAGCTGCCGAACACCGCCAGGCGGTCCAGCTCGGCGCAGGTGATGACGCCTGGCCACCAGTCCCGATAGGCGGCGGAAACGGAATTCGCCGGCTTCGACAGAACCTCGACCGGTGGGCGGTCGACCGGATTGGCGCGGACCAGGGTCACGCTGCGCACCCCGGGGATCGTGCTGAGCCCGGCCGGGATCTGGTCGGCGGTCGGCACGGGTAGTCCCTCCTCGGGCCGGAATTCCTTGCTCAGCGAGGTGGCGGCCACCGAGTCGGTGCGCGGCGCGCCGCGGTTGGCGACGAACGTGGTGATCGTGCCGGTGGCCACGCTGGTCACGAAGAGCGCCACGATCAGTCCGCTGACGGACCGGAAGCCGGCCTGCGGGTTGTCCGCGAGCCGCCGCCCGGCGATGAGCGCGGCGGGTCGGCTCGCCCGTCCGGCCAGCAGCCGGGCACCGACCATGGTCAGCCAGGGTCCGGCCACGACGAGCCCGACCATGATCAGCACAAACCCGGAGAGGTACGCGGTGATCTGGCCGTTGGTGGTGGGGGGACGCCGGCCGATGAAGTACGTCAGCTCGGCCAGCCCGGCGGCCAGCGGGATCAGCCGCCAGACGCGCGGCGGCTTCGGGGTGACCCGCCGACTCACGCCCAGCGGCGAGATCTGCACGCGGCGCAGTGCCAGCCAGGCGGCCCCGACGGCGCCGAGCGGGATGCCGAGCGCGATCGCCAGGACGTCGACGATCGAGAGTGACAGGTCGCCGGCGAAGAACGGTTCGCCGGTGAACGGGATCCCGGCGAGTGCCGGCCGGGCGGCGAAGAACAGGCCGAACCCGACGGCGGCGCCCACCGAGGCGGCGAGGGTCGACTCCACGGCCGAGATGAGGGAGATCTGCCGTGGGGTGGCACCGACCAGCCGCATCGCGGCGAAGCGCTGCTCCCGGCGGGTGGCGGCCAACCGGGTCGCGGTGCCGATGAAGATGAGCACCGGGAAGAGCAGCGCGGCGGCGACGATGGAGAGCACGAGCGTCATGCCGGCCTGGTTGATCCCGATCCGGCAGCCGCTGCTGCAGTCACTCGGCGAGAGGGTCATGATCTGGGGGACCTTCCGAGCCCCGAGCGGCTCCAGCTCTGCCGGGGTGCGGCCGACGACGATCAGCAGCGAGTCGGGCGAGGGCAGCGCCGCCGGGCCGATCGTGCCGATCTCGTGGCCGGGGAAGCGGTCGCCGAGTTCCGCGGCCGGGGTGGCCCGCAGCAGCTCGCCGAGGGCGGGCGAGACGTAGTACTCGCCCGGCCCGGGCAGGTGCTCGATGCCCGGCGGGACGGGCGCGTCCGGGCCCGCCACCGCGATGTCCACCCGGCCGATGGATCGGCCGTGGTAGTAGTCCTCCCGCAGCAGCCACCACAGCTGACTGGCCGACGCCTCGGGGGAGGATGCCGGGACGGTGGCGGTGTTGAGCCAGCCGTACCGCTGGTTCTGCGCGCCGACCGCGTTCATGCCGGCGACCGTGGCCAGGAGCATGCCGACGCCGAGCGCCACCGCGGCGGCGATGATGAGAAGCCGGGTGGCGGCCTCCCGACCACCGGCCAACGACAGCCGCAGACCGAACCGGATCACGAGAGCACCAGCGCGTTCACCTTGCCGTCGCGCACGATGACCTGCCGGTCGGCGTACGCGGCGACGCGGGCCTCATGGGTGACCAGCACGACGGTGGTGCCCTCCTCGCGGGCGGAGGCGACCAGCAGGTCCATGACCTGCTCGCCGGTCAGCGTGTCGAGCGCCCCGGTCGGCTCGTCGGCGAACAGCGCCCCGGGCCGGGCGACCAGGCCGCGGGCCAGCGCGACCCGTTGCGCCTGACCGCCGGAGAGTTCGCCGGAGCGGCGGTGCTCCAGCCCGTCCAGGCCGAGCCGCTCGAACCAGGGTCGGGCCTGTTTGAGCGCGGCGGCCCGCTTGACGCCACCGAGCAGCAGCGGCAGCGCGACGTTCTCCGCCGCGGTCAACTCCGGTACGAGCTGCCCGAACTGGAACACGAACCCGAACTGGTCCCGGCGCAGGACGCTGCGCTCCTGCTCGCTCAGGGTGTCGATCCGGCGGCCGTCGAAGTGGATCTCCCCCGCGTCGGGGACCAGGATCCCGGCCAGGCAGTGCAGCAGGGTCGACTTCCCGGAGCCGCTCGGCCCCATGATGGCGACGATCTCGCCCGGGGCCACCGCGATGCTGGCGCCGCGCAGTGCCGGGGTCTCGCCGAAGGACAGCCGGACGTCCCGCGCCTCGATGGCCTTCATCCGCGCACCACCTTCCGGAGGGCGTCCAGCCGGGCGATCGTGGTGTCGATCCAGTGCAGGTCGGCGTCGAGGTGGAACAGGCCGTGGTCGGCCAGCATGGCGTCGACCACGTCGCCGCTGCGCCGCAGCTCGGTGAGCTCCTGCATCCGCCGCAGGTGGGTGGCGCGCTGCCGGTCGAGGTATTCCTCGGCGGGGCGGTCGAGCATGAGGGCCAGCACGACCTTGCTGAACAGCACGGTCTGCAGGTTGGGCTCGGCCTCGACCGGTTCGGTCAGCCACGACTCGAACTCGGTCGCGCCCCGGTCGGTGATGACGTAGCGCTTGCGCTCGGGCCCGACGCCCGGCTCGACCTCGCCGACCACGATCTTTCCGTCCCGGGTGAGCCGGCCGAGGGTCGCGTAGACCTGGCCGAACGGCAGCGGCTTGCCGCGGCTGAAGAAGGAGTCGTAGTCGCGCTTCAGGTCGTAGCCGTGGCTGGGCTCGCGTTCGAGCAGGCCGAGCAGGGTCATGGGAACGCTCATGGCGACACCATACCCTCAGCGTATACCCCGCGTATATATCCCCCGCGAATATCCACTCGGGTCACGGAAGGCGCCGCCGCTTGACGGAGAGAGAGGAGATGATTACCCGGTGCCGACCAACCGGCTGGAGGCGTTCAGCGACGGCGTCCTCGCCATCGTCATCACGATCATCGTGCTGGAGCTGAAGGTCCCGGCCGGTCACGATCTCTCCGACCTGGTCCGCACGACCGGCGTCGGGCTGCTGACCTACCTGCTCACCTTCATCTACATCGGCATCTACTGGAGCAACCACCACCACATGTTCCACCTGGTACGGCAGGTCACCGGCGGAGTGCTCTGGGCGAACCTGGCACTGCTGTTCTGCCTGTCGCTGTTCCCGCTGACGACCGCCTGGGTCGACGACTCACGGTTCGAACCGACCCCGGTCGTCGTCTACGGCCTCAACCTGCTCAGCGCCGCCATCGCGTACTGGGTCCTGCAGGCGGTGATCATCCGGCAGCAGGGACCGGCGTCGGTGCTGCGGCGGGCCGTCGGCGCCGACATCAAGGGCAAGATCTCCCCCGTGTTCTACGTCGCCGGTATCCTCAGCGCCCTGCTGATCGACCGGAGCGGGCGCATCGGAGTCGGGCTCGCCCTGGCGTGTTTCGTCACCGTGGCGATCATGTGGGTCGTACCCGACCGCCGCATCGACCGGGTCGTCCGCGAGCACGAAACCGCCGGCTAGGCCACCGAAGTCAGCTCGAAGTGGACGGTACGGCCGGTCCTGCGCCGCCCCAACCGGTGCGTCAACGGCACCAGCACCCCGTGCAGCATCGGGTGCTTGCGTGCCAACGCTCGGCTGGCCGCCCGGTACTCATTCCCGCTCAACCGCCGAGCGACCGCCTCCACCGGCGTCCCGGTCGGCTTCCCCAACGCCGTCGACGGCGCCACGGTCACCCGCGGATTGTTGCGGATCCGCCTGGTCTTCCACGCCTTCTCGAAGCTGCGCACGTACGCCCGCTCCCCGGCCACCGCGACGCTCACCGCCGTCGGCACCACCGTCCCGTCCCGCTTGACCGTCGTCAGCACCACCGTCTTCTGCCGTACCAGCGGCGCCCAGGCGGAAGCCGGGGCGGGATCGACGTACCCGACCACCCACCCGAGCTGCCGCAGCCGGGCGACCAACGCGACCACGGCCAGGACCGTCGACAGCCCGACCGCCCAGGTCTGCGCCGCGCTGCCGCCGAGCGGCGTGTCGAGCACGTGCGACACCGTGTGCGCCGCCCCACCGACGGCGTATCCGGCCAGCCCGACCGCCAGCGCGTCCGCCCAGATCAGCGCCAGCAGCACGGTCACCCCGATACCGAGTTGGAACGCCCCGACGTCGTGCACGAAGTGCTCGTGCGGCGGGAAGCCCACCGCAGAGCTGAACGAGTCCGGGCGGGTCAGCGCCCACACCCCGACCACCACCGACGCCACGCCGAGCAGCGCGGCCACGCCACGTACCAGTGCTCTCATGGCTTGGAGACGGCCCGACGGCCGGCGATGTGACGAGCGAAAACGGCGGGCGGCACCGGCGTGTCACCGGTACCGCCCGCTCCCGCGATCAGGCCTGGGCAGGGCCCTCGTTGACCCGGCGGACGTCGACCTCGACGTCAATCCCGCTGTCGATGAAGACCTGGGCGAAACGCTTGCCCCACTCCAACGCCTCCTCCTTCGACCGCACCTCCATCAGGGCGAATCCGGCGATGAGTTCCTTGGTCTCGGTGAACGGCCCGTCGATGATGGTGGTCTTGCCCTTGGCGGCGGTGATCCGCGCCGCGTCCTCCTTGCTGCTCTTGTGCAGCCCCTCGGCGGCGAGCAGCGACCCGGACTTGGCCACCTCCTCGATGAAGGCGCCCATCCGCTTCATGAACTCGGGGCTCGGGTCGAACGTGCCGGGAGCGTTCTCGTCCAGCTTGTGCATCAGCATGTAGCGCATTTGGGGAATCCTTTCAGGAAAGGTTGCCGCGGACCCGGACGGACACCGCGGAGAGCCAGCCGAAAATGACAACCGAACCGACGACCAGCCGGATGCTCATGCTGTCCTGGTCGGGCCACCACATGATGGCCATCGTCGCCAGCGCGGACAGCACCGAGAACAACGCCCAACCCCGCTCACCACGCCGAAGGAAGCGGCGGGCGAACACCAGACAGGCGATCATGAGCGCCCCGAACCCCAGCATCGCCCCGACCCCGTGGCCGACCGAGTGCCAGCTCATCGTCTCGGGACTGCCCTCGGGGGCACCCACCGGCCAGCCCATGCTCGGATCGGCCCGCAGCACCCCGGCGACGATCGAGCCGACGCCGTAGACCGCCACCAGCGCCGGACCCCACGTCCCGGCCGGCCCGCCGCGCAGCGCCCGCCGCAGCCCGGCGGCACCGGCCAGCGCCAGCAGCCCGGACAGGACGAAGTTGGCGATCTGGATCCAGCCGTACTCACCCAGGGAGAGCAGGCTGAGCGGTTGCCGGCTCAGGTCGAAGCCGTCGCGGGTGAACACCTGCGCGAGCGACAACCCCAGGAACAGTGGCCCGACGGCGATCCCACCGGCGAGCAGGGTGGCCGTCGGAACACCCCGGTTCGTACCGGCGTTCGTCAGCGTTGCGGTAGTCATCTCGATCTCCTTTGTCATCGGCTCTCGCTGACGCGTCGATCGGGGCGACCGGGATCCGACATCCCGTTTCAAGATTTTTTACGAGCGGCAGGCGGCGGCCCGGTCGAGCAGCAGTGCCCGCTCGCGGGCGTTGCCGGTGAGCGACGCCGCCCGCTCGAACTCGGCCCGGGCCTCGTCCCGCCGGCCGAGCTTGGCGAGCAGGTCACCGAGCACGCTGGGCAGCAGATGGTAGGAGGCCAGCGCCGGATCGTCCGCCAGCGCGCGGGCCAGCTCCAGGCCCGCGGCCGGCCCGTCGGCGTAGGCGACGGCGACGGCCCGGTTCAGCTCCACCACGGGTGAGGGCACCAGCCGGGCCAGCTCCTCGTACCGGCCGGCGATCCGCGCCCAGTCGGTCTCCTCCGGGGTACGCGCCCGCGCGTGGCAGGCCGCGATCTCGGCCTGGAGGACGTACGGGCCGGGCTGGCCGGTGCGCGCCCTGTCGAGCGCGGCGAGGCCCCGGCGGATGAGCAGTTGGTCCCAGCGGCTGCGGTCCTGGTCGTTGAGGAGGATCGGGGTGCCGTCGGGGGCGGTACGCGCGTGGGTACGCGACGCCTGGATCTCCAGCAGCGCGGCCAGCCCGTGCACCTCGGGTTCGTCGGGCATGAGCCCCTGCAGCAGCCGGGCCAGCCGCAACGCCTCCTGGCACAGGGCGGGCCGCATCCAGTCGTCGCCGGCGGTGGCCGCGTACCCCTCGTTGAAGATCAGGTAGACGACCTCCAGCACCGAGTCGAGGCGTTCGGCGCGCTCGGCCCGCCCCGGCACCTCGAACGGGACGCGGGCGGCGGCGAGGGTCTGCTTGGCGCGGGTGATCCGCTGCCCGACGGTGGCCTCGGAGGAGAGGAAGGCGCGGGCGATCTCGCCGGTGGTCAGGCCACCGAGCAGCCGCAGGGTGAGCGCGGCCCGGGCGATCGGGGAGAGCACCGGGTGGCAGGCCACGAAGATCAGCCGCAGCAGGTCGTCCTCGATCGGCTCGTCGAGCCGGGCGTCGAAGTCGGGGGTGACCTGCTCGTCGAGGTCCCGGCCGAGTTGGGCGAGCGTACGCTCCTGGGTCTGCCTGCGGCGCACCGTGTCGACGGCCCGGCGCTTACCGACGGTCATCAGCCACGCGCCGGGGTTGGCCGGTACGCCGTCGCGCGGCCACTGCTCGAGGGCGGCGACCAGCGCGTCCTGGGCCAGTTCCTCGGCCAGACCGACATCGCGGACGATCGCGGCGATGCCGGCGACGACCCGCCCGGCCTCCATCCGCCACACCGCCTCGACGGTGCGCCGTACCTCGGACTCACCCATGGGGTCCATCACACCAGGTCGTCCGGCGTTGCCGGCACCCCCGGTCCGCGGTCGGCCGGGTGCGGATGGCCGCGAGGCCGGTGCCGGCGCCATCACGGCACCGGCACCGGCCTCCATCCCGGTCGGCTACTCGCAGGCGACGGAGACGCCGTTCGAGTTCACGGCGTCGGCACGCAGAGCCACGACCTGGGCGACGCGCCCGGCCAGGTCGACGACCCGCACCTCCGACCCCTTGCGATCGTCACCCCAGTGGCGAACGACGAGATGCTCGTCGTCGGCCCAGGCGATGAACTCGTTGACCCCCGGAAGCGGGACGGTCTGCTGGGCGGCGCCGGTGGCCGTCGCGATGATCTTGATCGGGTCGCCGGAGACCCCCCGGTTGTGCAGGGCGATCCGGCTCCCGTCAGGGGAGAACCCCTGCCCCGAATACAGTGGGGCGGTCGCCGGGAGGGTGCGTGTCAACTGCCCTGCGCGGTTGTAGAAGCGGATCCCGGTCACCTGGTCGGCCAGGGCCTCGTTGCCCCCGCTCTGCGACACCGTGAGCGCGACCTCGTTGCCGCCAGGCGCCCAGACGAAGTCCTGCGAGCCGATGTTGCCGCCGGCGTAGAAGTCGACCTTGACGAAGGTGGCCTTCAGGGTCTCCGCGTCGACGATCGCGAAGCCCCTGTCGCTCAGGCGCTCCCGTACGGTGAACAGGATCTCCTTGCCGTCGGGCGACCAGGCGCCCTCCTCCCTGGTGTATTTGTTGATCCACAGTACGGAGTCCGGGCTGGCCGGATCGAGAATTCCGCTGACCCGCGGGCTGGTCGGGGTGTCCTCGCCCCCGCGGACGAGCACCCGGGATCCGTCCGGCGACGGGACCGCGCTGAGGAACGGCAGGTTGACGTACTCGCCGGTCTTATCGTCGCGCAGCAGTGATCTCGCGGTCGGCGACTGCGGGTCGGCCGCGCTGTAGGCGGTCACGACAAGCGAACAGGAGGTCGGCAGGCCAGCGGCGAACGGGTCGCTCGGCCCACCACCCACCGCCCGCATCCCCAACGGCGCCGCGACGGCGACGAGCGCCACGAGCGCGCCGCCGGTCACCGCCACGCGCACCCGGCCCTGACGACGAACCCGGCGTACGACGGCGGGTGCGACACCGACCGGCGGAGGTGCGTCGCCGATCTCTTCTAACGCGTCGCGCAGTGCTCGGTCCAAGTCGGTGGTCAACGGTGGGCCTCCTTCACGGCAAGGCTTTCGAGGTCTGGGCAGAGGGTGCGCAGCCGGCTGAGCGCCCGCGCGATCTGACTGCGGACCGTGGTCGGTTTGCAGCCGAGCAACGCAGCGATCTCGGCGTCGGGAAGGTCCTCTAGGTAACGCAGCACGAGCACCGCACGGTGCTTCGGCGCGAGCCGGCGCAGCGCGTCCTGCAGGGCCAGGTGCAGATCGAGCTGAGCGGTGGGGTCCGGCGCCGCCCGGCTGTCCGGGACTCGATCCGTGCTCAGTTCGCGGCCGTGCCCCGGCCGCCGCCACCAGCTCACCTGCTGGCGGTACATGGCCCTGCGCAGGTACGCCTCCGGCGACCCGTGAATGTGCTTCCAGCGCCGAAGGGCCTTTGCCAGGACCGTCTGGAGCAGGTCTTCCGCCTGGTGCCGATCCCCGGTCAGGGTCAGTGCTGTGCGGAACAGCACGTGTGACCGCGCCTCGACGAAGGAGACGAAGTCACGCTCGGTCTCAGCGTCCACCTGACCTCCGCCCGGCATCACGCATTCCGCTGCGTCGAAGGCGCCCGCCCGCCGGCTCACGCCCGTGCTCGCGTTGCTCACTCATGCCGATAAAGACGCCGGCCGCACCGCCGTTGCTGCTCGGCGACCAAAAATTCCGGCCCGCCCCCTGCCTGCCGGTTCCAACATCGTCCCCGGCCGGCTGCGCCTGGCTCCTTGCCGCCCGGCGACTCGCCACACCGCGGGCCGCCAGCGGCCTGCCGCCGCGAGCAGAAAGCGGAGCACAGCCGGATTTCGCCAGGAGACAGCGGAGAAGTGTCGCAGGTCGCGCCTAGCCTGGTCCGGCCACGACCAACCGCAGGGAGGAACGACGTGCTCGACCACTTCTCCGTTCAGGTGCGCGACCTGCCGGCCAGCGCCGCCTTCTACGACAAGGTGCTCGCCCCGCTGGGCGGCCGCCGGATCATGGAACCCGGCCCGATCGGGTACGGCGTCGACCGCCCCGACTTCTGGCTGGTGCCCGCGGCGGGCGGCACCGAGTCACTGGAGGCGCACATTGCCTTCACCGCCCCCGACCGGGCCGCGGTGCAGGCGTTCCACGACGCCGCGGTCGCGGCCGGCGCGGAGGTGCTGCACGCGCCCCGGGTCTGGCCGGAATACCACCCGACCTACTTCGGCGCGTTCGTCCGGGACCCGGACGGCAACAACGTCGAGGCCGTCTGCCACCGCCCCGAGTAGTCGAGCGGACGGTCACCGCAGCGGTTTATGGGCGCCGTGCGGTACCTGACTGGTGTTACGCGTCGGCGGGCCAGGCGCGGCGTACGGCGTCGAAGGCGGCGTCCCGGTCGGCGCCGAGCAGCCGCGCCTGCCGCAGGTAGTCGGCCGCGTGCCGGTCGAGCGCCTGGCGGCGGTCGTCGGCGGGTGGCGCGGGCGCCTGGTCCGCGACGCGGGTGCCACCGCCGCGTCGGGACCGGACCAGCCCGGAGGTTTCCAGCTCCCGGTAGGCGCGGGCGACGGTGCCGACGGCCAGGCCGAGGTCCCCGGCGAGTTGCCGCAGCGGTGGCAGCCGGTCGCCGGGCTGGAGCGCCCCGGCGTGGATCAGGTCGAGCAGTTGCCGGCGCAGCTGCTCGTACGGGGGCGTGGGGTCCTGCGTGTCGACCCGCAGGGTCGGGGCGCTCACACCGGCACCGCGGCGGGCCGGTCGGCGCGGGGGCCGGGGCGGAGGACGGCGACGGTGCTCCAGGCCAGCAGGACGGTCCAGGCCGGGACGAGCAGGAACAGCCCCCAGGCGGCGACCGTCCACCACACCGGCCGGCACGGGCTGCCCAGCAGCTCGGCCGCGGTGACCAGGGAGACCCCGATGAGCGGGATGGTGACCAGCAGGCCGCAGGCGCCGGTGACGGTGGTGGCGGAGCGGCGCCGCTCGGCGTCGTCGCGCACCAGGTCACCGGCGGGTGCCTGCGGGCGGGGACGTCCGACGAGCCGGTGCATCGCCAGCGCGGCGATCAGCCCTCCGATGCCGACCACCAGGGCGAGGGGGAGGCTGTAGAAGGAGCCGGCCCACGGGCCGCGGGTGCCGGTGAATCCGCCGCAGTGGTAGGCCAGGGCGCGGCCGGCGCGGCCGAGGTTGTCGGCGGAGCCGCCGGCGGTGGTCGCGATCAGCAGGACGGCCAGCGCTGCGGCGGCGGCGAGCACGGCACGGAACGGCCGGCGGGGCAGGTAGTGACGGACCTGCCGGGTTTCCAGGGCCGCCTGGCGGGTGGTGCCGGCGGAGCGCGTGACGACGCGGCTCTCCCCCGCCACCACAGCGGCCAGCACGCAGAGCCCGAACAGGGGGGCGGCCAGCAGGAGGCCGCGGCCCAGGGGGTCGGCGCGGGCGGCGACGATGGCGACCACCGCTCCGAAGGCCACGCCCGCCCACCGCCATCGCCAGGTGGTGAGCCGGGCACGTTCGGTCACGGGCTCACCCAGCCCGGACGGGCCGACCCGCGCGACGCCGATCAGCGGCACCAGCAGGAGCAGCACGATCCAGATGCCAACCACGAAGGCACCCTCCTTGTATCAAAGGTTTGACACAAGTGAGCATGGCCAAGAAACCTGGGTTGTGTCAAGGAGTTGATACAAGCGGGGTCAGCCGGGCAGGCTCACCCGCTTCGCTTCGGCGGCGGCCTGGTCGAGACAGGCGGGCACGTCGCCCGCGTGGTACGGGTGTTCGCTCGGTTCGATGCTGGCGAGGAACATCGCGTACCCGGCGGCCAGCCGCAGCGGCGCGACCGGGCGGAGCAGCTCGACGGCGCGCTCCGGGTCGCTACCGGGCACGTCGGCCCGCCACCGGGCGGCCCACGCGTCGAGCAGCGGCGCGGCGGCGGCCGGGTCGAGGGATTCGGTGAGCCGGAGAATGTCGAAGGCGGAATGCCCGACGAACGCGTCGCCCCAGTCGATGACCACCCGACGCCGGCCGTCGCCGCGCACGTTGCCCGGGTGCAGGTCGCCGTGGACGAGGGTGTCGGGCAGGCCGCAGTCGCGCACCCGGTCGAGCCGGTCGTCGAGGCCGGCGAGCAGCTCGGCCACCGCCGAGGTGTCGTGCGGGGCGAGCCGGTCGCGGATCGACCGGGCGAGCGCCGGCCCGCGCATGTCGGGTACGCCGGCGGCGACCAGCGCGGCGACGTCGCCGACGGCCCGCAGCTGGACGGTGTGGTGGTCGGCGGCGATGGCGGCCCGTTCGGTGTGGTCGGCGGCGTAGCGGTCCTCGCCGGGTACGTGGTCGAGCAGGATCCGGCCGGTGTCGTCGGCGGCGAGCAGGACCGGCCCGGTGCCGGGCGCGGCGGCGGCGAGCCAGCGCAGCACGGCGGCCTCGTGCCGGAAGAACGCGGGCACCTGTTTGAGCCAGGCGCTGCCCTGCCGGCCGTCGAGCTGCCAGATCGCCGACAGGTTCCAGGTGCGGTGCTGGGCGACGCCGGTCACCGGCCGGCCGAGGCGGCGCAGTTCGTCGGTGGCCCAGGTGAGGCTGCGGGCCGGTCCGCCGGGCTGCGCCCAGGGGGCACGCGACGGATGCGGCGGCAGGTCCACCGACACCGGTTCGAGGGGTACGGCCGGGGACGTGGTGACCTGGCCCAGGTAGGTCAGGTGGCCGCCGGGCGGCTCGGGCCGGTCAGCGGAGAGCAGCCGCAACACGGCCACGTCGACGCCGAACCGGTGGCGGGCCTCGTCGACGATCGCGCCGACCTGCTGCCACCAGGGCTCGGGCACCTCGTACGGGGGCAGGGCGCCGAGCGGCGCGCCGGCGTCATCTACGAGGACGAGAGTCACGGTGCGGGACACGGCGCGACGGTAGTGCCGACTCCCGCCGCTCGGCGAACGGTTATCCGCCGGCCCGGCCCGGTGGCGGCAGCTCGGGAACGGCCGGGCCGGGTGGCGGCCGGGGCCGTCAGCCGGGGCGGCGGGCGCCGGCGTAGGCCATGTTCGACAGCTGGGCCATCCGCACCACGTCACCGGTGTGCGGGGCGTGGACGACCAGCCCGTTGCCGACGTAGATGCCAACGTGATGCAGGTCGGAGTAGAAGAAGACGAGGTCGCCGGTACGGAGGTTGGCCTTGCTCACCGACGCTCCCTCGGTCCACTGGGCACCCGTGTAGTGGGTGAGGCTCACTCCCGCCGCCTTCCACGCGTACTGGGTCAGCCCGGAGCAGTCGAAGGAGCCGGGGCCGGCGGCAGCCCACACGTACGGCTTGCCGATCTGCAGGCAGGCGCTCTTCGCCGCGACGCCGCCAGGGCCGCTGATCGGGACGGCCGGGCACTGGCCGCCGATGAACAGTGAGCTGGTCGACTTGATCGGTGAGGTGCTGGATGTGGTCGCGGCGGTGCGTGCGTCGGCCGCGGCCTTCGCGGCGGCGGCCTTGGCCGCGGCGGCCTTGGCGGCGGCGTCCGCCTCGGCTGCGGCGACCTGCTTCTGCAGCGTTCCCAGCCGGTTGATCTCCGCGTCGATCGTCTTCTTCTTGGCGGCGAGGTCGGCCTGCTGGCGCTCCTGCCGCACGATCAGCGCGTCGATCGCCTGCTTTTCGGTGTCGTACGTCGCCTGTTGATTCGACAGGGAGGCGATCTGTCGCTGTTCCGAATGTGCCAGCCGGTCCAACATCGCCAGGTTGTCCGCTAACGCTGTCGGCGATTCGCTGGACAGCAGAGCGTTGAGTCTGGAGACGGAGTTTCCTTTGTAGTAATGGGTGGCGATCTCCTGGACGCGGCCTCTGGTGAGGTCCACCGTCCTACCGAGTGGCTCGATCTTCCCGGTCAGTTCGGCGGATTTCTGCTTGTTCGCCGCAAGGTCGGAGCGGACCTTGTTGTATTGCTCGATCACCGGTTCGAGTTTCTGCCAGGCCGCGTCGATCTGCTGCTGCACCTCGGCGGCCGTCGGGGCGGCGTGCGCGTTGGCCGCCGGCAGGATGGCGATGACGGCCGCGGTCACGGCGGCGAGGATCCGGATGTGTGCACGTGATCGGGTCGACCGTACGGGCGGAGGCACCACCTGGTTGGACTCCTTCCACTCGACGCCGCCCGAGGATTCGGCGGTTTCGTCCCGGGCCTCGGGAGGGGTGAAGACCGACAACCGGGACGGACGCCGACCAACCCTAGGGAAGGCGACCTGAGCAGATCAAGGCACCGGTAACGCCTAATTCGCCCCGCTGTCAGCCGGGCACATTCTGTTCGGAATGACGCTGATTCTCTAATTTTCGCGAAAGGTTAGGTCACAGCGAGTGCCGCCTTCGGTCACCTGACCTGCCACCATCTGCGTTCGCCGGGACAGCCGTCCCCGAGCCGGATCGGGGGCCGGCGGTCCGGGACGGTTGGGGGATGGACCCGGATGTCCGACACCCGTGCCGCTGCCAGGCTGAGGCGATGACCGTCAACGATGCCCGCACGGCCGGGCGTACCGCGTACCTCTGGCTGCGGCCAACGGCCGTGACCGCGTCGCTGCTGCTGCTCGGCTACGGCGTGCTGCGCCTGATCGGCGGCCTGGACGGGCCTCGCGACAAGACGGCGTGGCCCTGGATGGTCGGACACACCCTGTTCCTGTTCGGCATGGTCGCGTTCGGGGCGGTGATCGTCGGCCTGCACGGCCGGTTGCGTGCCGCCCTGCCTCGGCTGGGGGCGGTCGACGACGTGGCGGCGGTGGCCGGCCTGGTCGGCGCGACCGCCTTCGTCTGGGTGATCCTCGGTGACCTGTTCCCGCGCTTCGCCGACGCGGTGACCACGCCGGACCTGGTGCTGATCGGCGGGCCGGCGCTGTTCGAGCTGGGCCTGCTCACGCTGCTGGTCCGCGCGGCCGTCGCACGGCTGTTGCCGGCGTGGGCACCGGTGCTGGTGCTGGTCGGCCTCGGGTCGTTCGCGGTGAATCTGGACCTGCTGCCCGTCGGCGCCGCCCTGGTCCTCGCCGGCCTGGTCCCGCTCGGCCGGCACGACGACGACTGATCCGTCAGGTCCAGATGGTGCGGCGGAAGCCCCGGTGGCCGGCGCACGCGTCGCGCTCCCCGCCGGTCAGGCTGACCGTCCCGTCCCGGCACTGCACCAGCCAGCCCTTACCCGACCAGAATCCCTGGACACAGTCGAACCAGTCGCAGACTCCCCGCGCCGGCCGGCGGATCCGCTGGCCACCGCAGAAGTCGTACCCGTAGGGGTTGGCCGGGGCGCCGCAGCGCCGGTCGACGACCGGCCGCGCCGTCCGCGACGGTCCGACCGTGGGAGTGGCGCGGGCGTGGCGCGGTTTCTGCGACGGGGTGTCGACGACTCCCACCACGGGGTTGAGCGGCGAGGGCGTGGCCGTGGCCGTGGCCGCCGGGGTGGCGGCGGCGGCCCGCTCGGAGCCGGGCCGCACCGGCGGGTCGGACTCGAAGAGGAGCGCCGGCACGATCAGCGCGATGGCCGCGGCGACCGCGACGGTGCGCCGCCCGCCCGGCACCCGCCCGGAGAACCGGGCCTGGGCCGGGGTGAGGACGGCCGGCCGGACCGGCCGCTCCGCGGTGTGTTCCTCGATCAGCTCGTCGAGTTGGGCGACGACCGCCGCCCGCTGCTCGATCGCGTCCGCGAAGGCCAGGGTCAGCTTGAACCGGAAGTCGGCGACCGCGCCGGTGGGCAGCAGCAGACCGGAGGTACGCCGCCGGTCCAGGACCTGGATCAGCGTGACCGGCGCCGCCGGGTCGTGGGACAGCCCGGTCATCCTCCCGTACGCCCAGTCGCGCCGGCCCCGCCCGCCCAGCAGCACCAGCCGCCGGTTGGTGAGCACGGCCAGCCCGGCGTCGACGATCCGGACCCCCTCGGGGCGGCGCGGACGCGGCATCGGCGGTTCGACCTCGACGGTCAGCTCGGGGGCCGGCAGCACGGCGGTGTGCCGTACCTCGACCAGTTGCGCGGCCGGCAGCGTCCACAGGACCACCTCGCCGGGGCCGAGTTCCATCGGCAGGCCCGCGGCGGCCTCGGCCGAGCCGTGGAAGGACCCGGCGAGGGTACGCAGCCGGCGCAGTTCCTCGTCGCGTCGCCGCCACGCCTCGTCGGCCGCACGGAAGGCGCGATGCCGCCGGTCGTTCTGCCGGTGCGCCCACCGGTACCGCCATGTGGAACCCGTCGAATCAGTCATCGCCACGCCGACTCCTCTGCCTCGCAGAGCCCACTGGGTGTCATGTGGGTCAACTGTGGGAGGGGGTCAGCAAGACACGCGAAAGTAACTAATCTGACCGATCGGGTGATTGACCGACGCGTTAGGCCGAACCCGGCGGTAGCAGCGACGCCGGGCACATAGCGTGGTCCGACGGCTCCGAGGAGGTGCAACGGTGGGCGATCCGGCCGTCGTGGTGGGTGTGGACATGGGCACCACCAGCACCAAGGCCTTCGCGTTCGACACCGGCGGACGGCAGCTCGCCACCCACTCGGTCGGCTACCCCCTCGACGAACCGCACCCCGGATACGCCGAACAGGACCCTCGACTGATCTTCGACGCGGTGGTGGCGTCGGTCCGCGTGGTGGTCGACGAACTGGCCGCACCGGTCGCCGGGCTGTCGTTCAGCAGCGCCCTGCACAGCCTGATCGGGCTCGACGCCGCTGGCGAGCCGCTCACCCCCTCGCTCACCTGGGCCGACTCCCGGGCCAGCACCCAGGCCGAACGGCTGCGCGCCCAACCGTCGGGGCTGGCCCTGCACCTGCGTACCGGCACCCCCGTGCACCCGATGGCGCCGCTGCCGAAACTCGTCTGGTTCGCCGAGCAGCAGCCGACGCTGCACGAACGGGTCGCCCACTGGGTGGGCATCAAGGACTACGTGCTGCTGCGGCTGACCGGGGCCCTGGTCACCGACCACTCGGTCGCCTCCGCCACCGGTCTGCTGGACATCCACCGGCTGGCCTGGGACGCCGAGGCCCTCGACATCGCCGGGATCACCGCGGAACACCTACCGCGGCTCGTGCCCACCACCCACGTCCTGCCCGGGCTGACCGCCGACGCGGCCCGGGCCACCGGCCTGCCCGCCGGCACCCCGATCGTGGTCGGCGCCGGCGACGGACCGCTGGCCAACCTCGGCCTCGGCGCGGTGCACCCCGGCGAGGTGGCCTGCTCCATCGGCACCAGCGGGGCGATGCGGGTGGTGGTGGAACGACCCGGTGTGGACCCGCTCGGCGGCGTCTTCTGCTACGCCCTCACCGAGAACCGCTGGGTCGTCGGCGGGGCGATCAACAACGGCGGCATCGTCCTGGAGTGGGCCGGCGGGGCACTCGCCCCCGAACTCGGTAAGCACGCCGAGGAGCAGCTGCTCGACCTGGCCGCCCGCGCGCCCGTCGGCTCGGGTGGGCTGATCATGCTGCCGTACCTGCTCAGCGAGCGGGCGCCGCACTGGAGCGCGGTGCCCCGCGGCGCGTACGTCGGGCTCAGCCACGGCCACCGGCGCGAGCACCTGGTCCGGGCCGCGCTGGAGGGCGTCTGCCAGCAACTCGCCCTGGTCCTCGCCTCAGTCCGGGCCGCCGGCAACGAGGTAAGCGACGTGCGCGCCAGCGGCGGCTTCGCCCGCGGCCGGCTGTGGCGACAGATCCTCGCCGACGTGCTCGGCATGCCGGTCCAGTTCCCCGCCGGCCACCAGGGATCCGGCTTCGGCGCCGCCCTGCTCGGCATGCAGGCCCTCGGCCTGATCGAGTCGATCGAGGTCGCCGCCGACCTGGTCAGGATCGACGAGACGGTACGCCCCGATCCCGCCTCCGCCGCCACCTACGCCGCCCTGCTGCCGCTCTTCTCCGAGCTGTACGAGGCGCTCGTGCCGACGTTCGCGTCGCTGCGACGGCTGGCGCCGAGCCTGCCCCCGGAACCGCCACCCACCGCCCCCATGACGTGATCGACCCGGCCGTGGGTGAACCACCTGTCCCGCACAGCCCTCGGGGGATCCCGACCGGCTCAGGCCCGGTTGATCGCGTTCGCGTGGATCGCCTCGTTCAGGTACGCGGCCATCCCGGGCCGGACCCGCTCGTAGTACGCCGTGAACCGCGGGTCGGCGACGTACATGTCCGCCAGCCCGGTGTGGATCTCGTACGAGCAGTCGTAGAACCACTGGCCGATCAACTGCCGGTGCTCCTCGGCCAGCGCCATCGCCTCCGGACTGTCCGCCGGAGCGCCCAAGGCCATCAGCTCGGCGAGCCGCCTACCCCAGTCCTCGTTCTCCGCCCGGTGCCGCAGCCAGTCCTCCTTGCCGTAGCGGCCGACCCGCTCGGCGGACTGCCGGTACGCCTCCGTGCCGCCCCACCGCCGTTCCGCCTCCTCAGCGTGCGCGTCCGGGTCGAAGTCCCCGAACACCTCGAACCGCTCCTCCGGCGTGAGCCCGATGTTCATCCGTCTCGCCTCCATCGCGAGTTCGATCGCCGCGACCATCTCCTGCAGCTTGCCGATCCGGCCGGTGAGCAGCTCATGCTGCCGGCGCAGGTGCGCCACCGGATCCGCCCGCGGGTCGTCCAGGATCGCGGCGATCTCCTCCAGCGGGAACCCCAGCTCACGGTAGGCGCGGATGAGCTGCAACCGCTCCAGGTCCGCGTCCGAGTACCGGCGGTAGCCGGCCGGGGTGCGGCCGCCGGGCGACAGCAACCCGATCTCGTCGTAGTGGTGCAGCGTCCGGACCGTCACCCGGGCCGCCCGCGCCACCTGACCCACCGTGTACGCCATGTTCCCTCCCTTCCGCGACCAAGGATCCCGCCTCCCGCGACGTGAGGGTCAACAACGATTCTGAAACCCGTCCGGGGACGGTGTTCCGCACACGTGATCGCCCCCGGTCTCCGCCTCGGGGGGGGCGGCGGAGACCGGGGGCGATTGGGCCCGGAGCGGGGGGTCAGGCGTTGATCGGCTCCCGGGCCTTCTCCGGCGCGGCGAACGCCTCGCTGGCCGGGGTGCGGAACGCGTGGATCAGACCGGCGATCGACAGCAGCAGGAGCAGCGCCGCACCGGCGTACATCGCCATCGCGCCCTGCTCGGCCTTGCGGCCGAACTCGCTGAAGCCGTACGACGTCAGCAGCATGCCGCGCAGCGACTCGCCCTTGAAGACGGTCTCCCGCAGGGCGCTGGCCTGGGCGAGCTGAGCCTTCAGCTCCTCGACGTTCGTGGCGTTGTTCTTCTCGGCCTCGGCGATCTGCGCCTTGAGCGCCGACTCCGGCTCACCGAGCTCGGCGTACGTCTTGCCACCCGACATCGTCTTCAGGTGCAGCCCGATGAACTCGTTGGCGTAGCACTCGGCCTGCTTGCCGGTGGTCATCGGCTTGCCGGCGTTCTCGACCAGGCAGTCCGACTTCTTCTCCTCGTCGGTCAACGTGTCGGCCGACTTGAAGGTGATGTGCTGCTCAGCGAGTTGGTCGTGCACGTAGTCGTTGGCGAAGTTCGCATTCGTCGTCAGGACGATGCCGACAACAAGCAGCAGGACCGCGAGGCCCAGCCCGCCGATGCTGAACAGCAGATCCAAGGTCCGACGCTTCATCTCTGCTCCCGATTGAAAGGGGTTCCGTTCTCGGTGACTATCCCATCGTCGCCTCCAGGAAGCACGCGGAGCAGGGCCGAACCCCCTGTCCCGTCCGGGACCTTCGACCCCCTGTCGACCGGGCCGGTCAGCGGGCCCACCGCGATCGGGGTCAGCGAGCTGAGCAGCTCGGACAGGCCCGCCGGGCGGCCGTACCGCCAGCCCTGACCGTGCAGGCAGCCGATCGCGGCGACCGCCGCGTGCTGCGTCCCGGTTTCCACCCCCTCGGCCACCACCACCAGGTCGAACGCGCCCGCCAGCCGGTTGACCATCTCCACCGTGGCGTACGCCCGCGGATCGCCGGCGTCCAGCCGCGACACGAAGGACCGGTCGATCTTCAGCTCGGTGGCCGGGATGCGGTGCAGGTAGCTCAGCGACGAGTAGCCGGTGCCGAAGTCGTCGATGGCGATCCGTACGCCCAGTTCACGTAGCTGGTGCAGCCGCTCCAGCACCGCCTCGCTGCCGTCGATCAGCGCCGACTCGGTCAGTTCGAGGGTGAGCGCGCGGGGCGCCAGACCGGCCGCCGCGGTCGCCCCGGTGACCGTGGCGATCAGGTCGGGGCGGCGCACGTGGGCGGCGGCGATGTTGACCGCGACGGTCACCTCCGGCGCGTACTCCCGCCAGGTCGCCGCGGCCCGGCACGCCTGGTGGATCACCCACCGGTCGATCGCCAGAATCAGCCCGGTCTCCTCGGCCAGCGGCAGGAACCTCGCCGGGGGAAGCACCCCGAGCCGGGGATGCCGCCAGCGCACCAGCGCCTCGGCGCTGCGTACCGCGCCGGTGGCCAGGTCCACGATCGGCTGGAACTCCATCAGCAGCTGGTCCTCGTCGACCGCGCGGCGCAGCTCGGCGATCAGCTCGGCCCGGCTCACCGCCGACTCGCGCAGCCCCGGCGTGCAGGTCCGGTACGCCGACTTGCCGGCCGCCTTCGCCGCGTACATGGCGATGTCGGCGTCGCGGAGCAGGTCGGTGTAGGAGGTGTGCTGCGGGCCGTACTCGGCGATGCCGATGCTCGCCGACGGGTGCACGCCGACGTCCTCCTCGCCGGGCAACGGTTCGAGGGCGGCGAGCAGCCGCTCGGCGAGCCGCTCCGGCGCCACCGGCCGGTCGCCGGTGACCAGCACCGCGAACTCGTCACCGCCGAGCCGGGCGATCATCCCGTCGCCGCCGACGGCGTCCTGCATCCGGTCCGCGATGCTGGCCAGCAGCCGGTCCCCGGCAGCGTGCCCGAAGCGGTCGTTGACCTGCTTGAAGCCGTCCAGGTCGAGCAGCAGCACGGCGGCCGCCCCGCCGTCGCGCAGCGCCCGCCGCAGCCGCCGGTTGAACGTCAGCCGGTTGGCCAGCCCGGTGAGCTGGTCGGAGTAGGCCAGCCGGCGCAGCCGGGCGACCAGTCGCAGGTTCTCGTTGGCGGCCAGACCCTGCCGCACCGCCAGCACCCCGAGCAGCGCCATCATGCCGACGAAGATCAGCTGCGGGGTCTGCCCGGTGGGCCGCCGGGCGAGCACCACGGCGACGATCGCCCCGCCCACCGGCAGGTACGGCAGGGCGACCCGCCACCACGGCGGCAGTGGCGACTCGGCGCTCTCCTCTCCGTCGTCCCACCCGGCCGGCGGCGGAGCCCCGGTGGCCGCGCCGACCAGCAGGTAGCTCAGCGGCCACCAGAGGTCGATCGGATGGCCGGGGGCGTAGTTGCCGTGCGCGACGAGCGAGACGTAGACCGCGTCGGCGGTGGCCCGGATGCCGAGGCTGATCCCGATCAGGCTCAGCGCCCGCCACATCGGACGCGCCGGCCCGGCCACCGCCACCAGGATGGTGAGCTGCATCAGGTCGAACATCGGGTAGAGCAGCCCGAGGGTGCGTTGCGGGTCGGCCAGGTCGGCCGTGGCGAGGTCGCGGTAGACCACCACCCAGCCGATGGGGATCAGCGCCAGCCCGACGATCACCCCGTCGAGCAGGGTCCGGGCCTGCCCGACCAGGCTGCGCGGGGCGGCCAGCGAGCAGAGCAACGCCGCCGTGCCGGTGACGATCCCGGCCGTGAACAGCGTGCCGACCAGCGCGTTGTGCGGCAGCTCGTGCCCGCCCAACCGCTCGGCCGTCCACACGATCCGGCCGACCGCGGCGAGCACCATGGTCACCGTCAGCAGCGCCCAGAACCGCCGCAGCGACAGCGGATGCCGCCGGGCGACCCGGGCGCAGGCCAGCGCCGCCCAGCTCGACACCGCCACCGCGCCGAGATCGCTGACCAGGGCCGCGCCCGGCAGGCCGGCGACCAGCCAGGACGCTTCTCCGAGTACGACGAGCGCGGCCGCGACGAGCCCGACGCGGCCGGAGAACGGGCGACGGGCCACCACCGTCACGGCGCGGCTCACGTCCTGCTGCGGTACAACGATCTGCTCCGGCTCTCTCCCAGACGCGCACCTCGACGATGAGGACCGGTTGCGGACGGCGAACGGCGCAAGCCTAACTACCGCCTGGTACCACCGCCAGAGCCGATCGTCGTCCGCCGCCGAACGCCGGGGCCGTCCGCGTCCACCATGGAGACCGGATCGGTCAGGACCACTCCTCGGCCGGGTCGCCGGTGCCGGCCGCAGCGCCGTCCGGGGCCACGGGCGCGTCGGACGCGGCAACCGGCGGACCACCGTGGGTCCACGGGGTCTCCTCGGCGGCGGGAAAGCTCCCGGCCGGCAGGTACGCGTCCGACAGGATGGTGAGGCAGAGCCGCTCGCCCACCTCCGGAACGCTGCCCGGCGGTGCGGTCAGTCCACGGCCCATCCCGCCGGAGAGTTCCAGCACCACCTCGGTCTTGCCGTCCGAGCCCGGGGTCAGGAAGACCACCTTCGCCTTCTGCCCCGGCCGGGCCGGGGAATACAGCGTCGCCCCGACCGGCACCGCCACCGGCTCGGTGGTGACCACCTGGATCCGTGGACGCAGCACCGGCCGCTTGCCGGTGTCGTCCACCCGCTTCGGGTCGGCCAGCGTCACGTCGCCGACGAACGCCTCCCCGGCCAACCGGTGCTCGGCCATCACGAGCGGGTCGTCGTAGGCACGCTGCACCGCGTACGAGGCGAGGGCCCGCTCCAGCCGGTGCAGCCGCAGCGCCGCCGCCACCGCACCGTCGCGCCGCGGCTGCGGCCCACCCCCGGCGTCGACGTGCTCGGCGTACCCGGTGAAGGCGTCCTTGTCGCCGTCCCACCGGCCGGCCACCCGGGCGCCGGGCGGCAGCGCGCGCAGCAACCCCACCCCGCGCCACATCAGCTCCCAGGTGGGCGCGAGCTGCCCACGCAGCAGCCGCGCCAACTCCGCGTACGCGCCCGCGCGGGCGACCGGGTCGTCCTCGGTCCCGGCGTACGCCTCAATTGCCGCGACCAGCCGGTGGTTGTCGAAGTCCGGGTCGGTGGCCGGCCCGGCGGGCGGGCAGAGCCGCGGATCCTCGGCCCGGGCGGCCGCCTCGGCGCCGGTCGAACCGGGTGGCGGGTCGATCCAGCCGAGCAGGGCCGGCAGGTGCAGGTCCTCCACCGTGCTCTGCCCGGTCGCCCAGTGCAGGGTCAGCGCCTCGGTCATCGCCAGCAGCGCCGCCGAGCCCGGCTGCTCGGCGCGCTCGGCGAAGAACGTCAGCCACCGCCCGAGCAGCGGCACCGACGGGTGCACCGGATATTCGCCGTCCGGGCGACGGAACCGGGTGGACCGACCCAACAGCCGCAGGAAGGTGACCCCGGCCGGGTTCGGCACCAGCAGTTGCGGCGCGTCGACGTACCGGTACCGCACGTCCCTGCCCCGGTCGATCGGCACCGCCTCGCTGACCCCACGGAAGGAGTCCAGGTGGGGCAGCACGATCGCAGCGAGCTCGGCGGCGAACGCGAACCGCTGGTCGCGGTTGCGCGGCTGCGGCACGAACAGCAGCCGCCCCTCGTCGGGTGCGGCGCCGACCATGGCGGCGAGCGGGGCGTTCGCCTCGCCGGCCATCGCCAGGGGCACCAGCACCAGCGGCCGGTCCGACAGGTGCAGGTGCCGGACGGTGGCCACCGGCTGGGCCACCCCGGCGGCCACCGCCCGCGCCTTGGCCAGGGCACGCAGCGTACTCACCGGGACCTCCGGGGCGGAACGGGCCGGCGCAGCGTACTCATGCCGGGTTGCCGGCGAGGGCGTCGGCGCGCAACCGGGCGGCGGCGCGCAGCAGCGCGGCGGCCTCCGCCTGCTCCGGGTCCGGGGCGCGGACACCGTCGGCCAGCGCCAGCACCTCCCCGATCTCGGCGATGCCGCCCAGCGCCTCCCGCACCGGCCGGCCCAGCGCGGTGGTGTGGCCACGCGCCTCGTGCCGGCAAAAGTACGACAGCTCGCAGGCGGCCAGGCACTCCGGGGCGTAGCGGGCCGGCACGGTGGACAGCGCGGCGCTCAGGGCCGCCGGTTCGGTGGCCAGGTCGGCGGTGAAACCCGCCGGCACGCCGGCGAGCAGGTCGTCGATCCGGGCCATCCGGTCGAGCTGACGACGCAGCACCAGCAGCTGCTTGCGTACGTCGAGCAGGCTGGCCACCGGCTGGTTGGCGAAGTCGCGCGGGCAGACCAGCACCACCTCGTGCGACACCAGTTCCGGGTCGTGCCCCTCGGCGGCCAGCAGTTCGCGCAGCGCCAGCACGTAGACGGCGGACTGGATGGCGGCGGCAGACACCTTCGCCGGGTCGGCCTGCCCGTCGATCACCGGAAACGACTTGATCTCCACCACGTGGAACCGGCCGCCGAGCCGCGCGGCGACCAGGTCCGGTTCCAGGTGCACCCGCCGGCCGGCCACCTTCAGGCCGAGCAGCGGATGGTCGAACAGCGCCGGCCCGTCGCCGCCGCCGGCCAGCGCGACCCGGGAGCGCTCCTGCCGGTCCGGCAGGTCGTCCGCGCCGCCCAGGTCCGTCCAGGTCGCCCCCGCCGGCACCAGTACGCCCAGCCGCTCCGCGACCAGCCGTAGCAGCTCCACCCCACCGTCGGCCTTGACCTGGGCCTCGAAGGCGTTTCCGCGGGTGATGGCGAAGCGGGACTGGCCGAACCGGGCCGGGAAGCCGATCCGCTCGGCCAGCTTCGGCTTGTCCACCCCGGCGCTGTCCAGCACCGCCCGGCGGGTGCACCCCGGGTTGCCGGTCAGCGCGGCGATCGTACGGGCGTTGTGCCGCCGGGGCGGCACGCCACCCCGGATCTCGGCCAAGCGCTGCGCGGTGTCCGTCATGATGCGCCACGATAGGCGCTGCGCGCCGGTGCGGCTCGCGTCCGCACCCGTGCCGCGCCCGTCACCCGACGGGAATCGCCGCACCCGGCCGGGATCGAGAGGTCACGGCCGAAAATTTCTGGTACGCAGGTGTCCGGATCCGGGTCTCCCGTTCGTCAGCTGGGCGGAACCACGACACGACACCGAGGAGCGTCCGATGAAGTACATGATGCTGGTCTGCACCGACACCGAGCCGGACCGGGACCCGAGCGCCGCGCCGGACATCGAGAAGTGGGTCGCCGAGCGGGATGCCTCGGGGCAGCGCGTCACGGGCAGCAGGTTCGCCGAGCCGTCGGCGGCCACCACGGTCCGGGTGCGCGACGGCGAGCTGCTGCTCACCGACGGCCCGTTCGCCGAGACCAAGGAGCTGATCGTGGGCTTCGACCTGCTGGACTGCGCCGACCTGGACGAGGCGGTCGAGGTGGCCCGCGCCCACCCGATGGCGTACGCCGGCCGGATCGAGCTGCGTCCCCTCGTGGACCTCGACTGACGCCGGTGACCGACGCGGCCGGGGCGGTCGCCGACGCGGGTGCCGAGGCGTACCCGCGGATCGTCGCCGCCCTGATCCGCGTCACCGGCGACTGGACCCTCGCGGAGGACTGCGCCCAGGAGGCTCTCGCCGCGGCGCTGGAGCGGTGGCCCCGCGACGGCGTACCAGGGAATCCGGGCGGCTGGCTGATGACGGTCGCCCGGAACCGGGCGGTGGACACGCTGCGCCGGGCCAGCGTGGAACGCCGCAAACTACGCGAACTGGCGCTGCTCACCGATCCCGAGCCGGCGCCACCGGAAGGGGGCGTGGTGGACGACCGGCTGCGGCTCGTCTTCACCTGCTGCCATCCGGCGCTCAGCCTGCCGGACCGGGTCGCGCTGACCCTGCGCACCATCGCCGGGGTACCCACCACCGACATCGCCCGCGCCTTCCTGATCAGCGAGTCGACCATGACCCGCCGGCTCACCCGGGCGAAGACGCGGATCGCCGCCGCCGGCGTCCCGTACCGGGTGCCGACCGGGCCCGCGCTGGTCGAGCGGCTGCCGGGCGTCCTGGCCGTGCTCTACCTGCTCTTCACCCGGGGGTACGACGCCGACGGCGAGCCGGCGTTCGCCACCGAGGCGATCCGGCTGGCCCGGCTGCTGCACGAGCTAATGCCGGAGCAGCCGGAGGCGGCCGGGCTGCTCGCGCTGTTCCTGCTGCACCACTCCCGGCGCGCGGCCCGGCGCGACCCGGCCGGCGACCTGCTCACCCTCGACGAGCAGGACCGCTCCCGGTGGGACCGGGAGGCCATCGCCGAGGGCGTGGCGCTGCTGGACCGCGCCGGCCACGGCCCGTACGCGCTCCAGGCCCGCATCGCCGCCGGCCACGCCACCGCCCGCACCGGCGCCGACACCGACTGGCCCGCCATCGCCGGCTGGTACGACCACCTGGTCCGGCTCCGCCCCACCCCGGTGATCCGGCTCAACCGGGCGGTCGCCCACGGCTACGCGTACGGTCCGGCGACCGGGCTGGCGCTGCTCGCCGAGGCCCGCTCCGGCGGTGCGCTCGACGACTACCCACCCGCGGTGGCCGCGGAGGCCGAGCTGACCGCCCGGCACGGCGACCACGATCGGGCCGCCGCCCTGTTCCGGGCCGCCGCCGAGGCGGTGGGCTCGGAACCGGAACGGCGGGCGCTGCTGCGCCGGGCCGCCGAGCTGAGCCCCTGATCCCGCTCCACCCGCCGTGACTGATCCGACCGGGAAACCTTGAACTGGACAAACAGCCAGCATGCCGTCCCCTGTTGGGATGACGCACCCGCGTTGTTCACCCGCGCGTCAAGGCTGGCCGTCGATCACTTCACCTCTTCCTCCTAGCGTCGCTGGCGCGTCCGCGAGTCGCGGACACTCCGTTAGGAGGAATGCAACGATGCACATCTTTTCCAAGCGGCGGCTGTCTGCCGTCGCCCTCGCCGGAGCGGCCGTCCTGGCCGTCGGCAGTGCCGCGTCGGCGGCGCCGGGCGGCTCGACCGGCCCGAGCAGCAGCGACGCTCCGTACCTGGTCCGTGCCACGCCGGGCATCACCCTGACGTCGCTGCTCACCACCGGCGACTCGATCGGCGGCTACCGGATGGCCGGTATCCCCGACGGCCTCGGCGCCTTCGACAACGGTAACGGCACGTTCACCGTGCTGATGAACCACGAGCTCGCCGACAACGTGGGCGTCGTCCGGGCGCACGGCGGCAAGGGCGCCTTCATCTCCAAGTGGGTCATCGACAAGAAGACCCTGCGGGTGCTGTCGGGCGGCGACCTGATCCGGAAGGTCTTCCTGTCCAAGAACGGGCAGTACGTGGAGACGCCGGGCGTGGTGTTCAACCGGCTCTGCTCGGCCGACCTGGCCGCCGGCACCGCGTACTTCAACCCCCGCACCGGCAAGGGCTACGACGGTCGCATCTTCACCAACGGTGAGGAGTCGACCGGCGGCCGCGCCTTCGGCCACGTGGTCGAGACCGGCGAGTCCTACGAGCTGCCCGGCTTCGGCCAGGGGGCCTGGGAGAACATCGTCGCCAACCCGGCCACCGGCGACAAGACCGTGGCGATGGGCACCAGCGACGGCGGGGCGGGCGAGGTCACGCTCTACGTCGGTGACAAGAAGACCGCCGGGACCCCGGTGGAGAAGGCCGGCCTCACCGGCGGCCAGCACTTCACCATCTCGGTGGCGGGCATGGCGGTGGAGGACAGCACCACGGCGTGGACCAAGGGCTCGCTGCCCTTCACGCTGTCGTCCACCGGCGGCACCTCGTTCGACCGGCCCGAGGACGGCGCCTGGGACCCGAACCACCCGAACGACTTCTACTTCGCCACCACGGCCAGCATGACCAAGCACAGCCGGCTGTGGAAGCTGTCGTTCAACGACGTGACCGACCCGGCCAAGGGCGGCACCGCCACCATGGTGTTCGAGGGCCCGACGGACGAGGCGAGCGGCCCGAAGATGATGGACAACATCACCATCAACAACCGGGGCCAGGTGCTCATGCAGGAGGACCCGGGCAACCAGGGCTACCTGGCGGGCGTCTACCAGTACGACATCGCCACGGGTGGAGTGCGTCGGATCCTCGACCACGACCCGGAGCGCTTCCTGCCCGGCGGCAAGTACTTCGACACCGTTGACGAGGAGTCGTCGGGCATCATCCCGGTGCCGTTCCTCGGTGAGGGCAAGTACCTGCTGGACACGCAGAACCACACCAAGTCCACGGACCCGGAGCTGGCCGAGAAGGGTCAGCTTCAGCTCCTGCACGTGCCCCCGGGCCAGCCGGTGCGGTAAGTAGTCGCAACCGGGGACCCGGGCGGACGCGCATTGCGTCTGCCCGGGTCCTCGCGGTTTCCGGAGCTGTCCGCCGGCCGCACGGGGCTGGTCAGGAGGCCGAACTACCGGCCGGCATCTCCACCGACAGCCAGATCGGCTGCCAGTCCGGCACCTCATGGAAGCGGCGCAGCTCGGACAGCCCGGACACCGACCCGCTCCACGCCGCGTACGGCGGGTTGGTCTCGTCGAAGCCGCTCTGCACGAAGGTCAACCGGGTCTTCCCGGCGGACTCGGCCAGCTCCCAGGTGACGACGCCGGTCGGCCCCCAGTCGACGGACATCTTGCGGCCCGGCTCCAGGTCGACCACCTTGGCCGCGTACCCGGCATCGAAGCCGCCCATGGCGTAGCGGCCGCCGACCCAGGGCTCGATGCCGATCGGGTAGCCGAACCAGGCGCTGGCCTGCTCCGAGTCGGTCAGCGAGGTCCACACCCGGTCCATCGGCGCGTCGATCGTCAGCTCACCGCGCAGGTCGGCCGAGGTGAAGTCGGTGCGGGGCAGCAGCGGGCCTCCCTCCAGGTGGGCGTTGAGGTTGGCCAGCGCCAGGCTCCACCAGGTCTGGAGCACGCCCCGGATGGTGCTGCCGTCGAGGGCCTCGGCGAAGACGAAGTGGCTCTGCCGCAGGGTCAGCTCGGTGTGCTCCCCGACCGGCGTCACCTCGATCTCACTGGTGGTCTCCACGCCGCCGAGCACCCAGGCGAAGCGCAGGCTCCGCTCGTCGGCGTGCAGCAGCCGCTGGTGCGGGGCGTCGCCGTCCGGCGTGTAGCGGCCCCAGAACGCGTACCGGTGCGGCAGCTCGACCTCGGCGTGCTCGGCGAACCAGACCCGCAGCTCGGCGGGATCGGTCAGCGCGCACCACACCCGCTCGGCCGGAGCAGCGAGCCGGACCCGGACGGTCAACAGGTCACTCATGATCATCACCTTTCGGATAGCACGCCACGGCGAGTTTGAAGGCGTCCCCCTCGGTGCCCCCGTAGCGCGTGAACAGGTCCCGCAGCGTCGACTGCAGGTCGTGCAGAAACTCCTGCCGGCGCTCGACCGGCACCCGGATCTCGCCGGACACCCCGATCGAGGGCAGCTCCGGCGCCGCCCGGTCGAGCGCGGCGATGTCGGCCTGCACCTCCTCCATCAGGTCGAGCAGGTAGCCCAGGCTCAGCTCGTCGCGCGCCCGACGTCCCCCGCCGATCCGTCCAACGAGGCGGGGCGAGAGCCAGTACGAACGGGCGACGGCCTGGTAGATGCCCTCGGTGATGCCGCGCACCCGCCGCTCGGACACCTGCTCGGCCAGCCCGGCCGCGACCAGCTGTTTTACGTGGTAGTAGACGCGCTGCGGCGTCTGCTCCAGCCGGGCCGCGACCTCGGTGCAGGTGCGGGGCTCGGCGAGCTGCCGCAGCACCTCGATGCGTTGCGGCTTGAGCAGGACCTCGGCCTGCTCGCGCTCTTCCAGGTACAGGACGTCTCTCATGGCAAAATCAGTTTGTACGTACAAAACTTCTTTGTCAATAGGCTCGACGAAAGGCCGCGCGGGTTCGCGCGGCCTTTCGCGTGCCTACTTGCCGATGACGAGGACGTTGGCCGGCGCCTCGACCTTCACCGGCAGCCCGTAGCCGGAGAGCTCCACCAGCACGTGCAGGTGGTAGGTGTGGTCGGATTCCGGGCCCCGGGCGTTCCACCGCGCCGCACGGTCGAACGCCACCGTCTTGATCCGGCCGTCCGCATCGATCGTCACGTCACCGACCAGCCTGTCGGCGGCAACTCCCCGGGAAGAATCCTGCACCGTGACCTCGAAGTGGTAGCCACCGCCGGGGTTCTGGGTCACCTCGGCGCCGGCCTGCCGCAGCATCCGGAACAGCTGCTGCGGATCCGTCGAGGCGCCCAGCGTGCCGCCCAGCGCGTCGTCGAAGGTCAAACTCGTCTGCCTGCCCTCCCGGACCGTCCGGGACCACACGATCCTTCCGCTGTCGGGGTCGGCACCGTCCAGGGTGCCGTGGTACCGAACGCCATCGACCAGGCGCTCCTTCAGGAAGAAGTCCGACATGGGCGGACGTAGCCCGGTGTTCGGCGAATCCAGGTAGCCGGTGGCCGTCGCCGGATCGAACGCGCCCTCCGTCACCCAACTCCCTGCCACCGGCTCGGGCAGCTCTCCCTGCGGCGGGAGCTTGTCCTTGTTGGTGGTGGTGACCTTCACCCGGTAACTGATGTTCTCGCTGGCCGCCGCGGCGGCGGCCAGCCGCATCCGCGGCGACTCCGGGCTCGTCGCGGTCGCGGGCCGCTCGGCGACCGAGCCGGGCGAGCCGGGGGTGCCCGCACCGACGGTCAGGGCCGCGGCCAGCGCACCGGCCACCCCGACCACGCCGGCCGCGTACGCGCTGCGGTGCAGGACGGTGCGCCGCCGATGGCGGCGGGTGGCCTCCCCCAGCACGTCCCGGGTGTACGCCAGGCCGGCGACCTCGTCGCGCATCCCGGCCGTCAGCTGATCCTCAACGTCAATCCTCATCGTCCTGCTCCATTCATGCCCGCGCCCTCCAGCGCCCAGTCGGCGGTGAGTTCTCTCAGCCGGGTCAGCCCCCGGGAGGCGGTCGACTTGACGGTGCCGACCGAGCAGCCGAGCAGCTCGGCGGCTTCCGCCTCGCTGCGCTGCTCCCAGTACCGCAGCACCAGCACGGCCCGCTGCCGCGGCGGCAGCAGGGCCAGCGCCTGGATGAGCGCCTGCCGCAGGTGCAGCGCGTCGGTGCCGTCCGACTGACCCGGCGGCTCGACCTCGGTCAACACCTCCGGCCGGCGCCGGCGCAACCGCCACCGGTCGACCGCCAGGTGGTACAGCGTGCGACGCAGATATCCCTCCTTGTCGCCGTGCACCCGGCTCCAGTTCCGCATCAGCCCCTCCAGCGCCGCCTGCACCAGGTCCTCCCCGGCGGCCCGGCTGCCGGTCAGCAGCACCGCCGTCGCAAGCAGCGCACCGCCGCGTTCGGCGACCAGGACGTCCAGGCCCTCGAAGCGTTTCCTACGCCGCACCGGCTCTCCTCTCGTCGCCCACCAAGGACGACGGGTGGCATCCGAAGGTTGACTGGGCCGCCCGGAAATCTGCGCACAACGAAAGGCCGCGCGGATCGCGCGGCCTTTCGTGGCAGAGACGAGGGGTCAGGGCATCCAGTCGGGGCGCAGCGGGTAACCGTTGACGCCCTGCGGGCCGTTCTGGGTGGCGAGGACCTGGTGCAGCTGGATTTCGTTGCGCTCGAAGGCCAACCGGGAACCCGCCATGTAGAGCCCCCACACCCGGGCGGTGCCCAGGCCCACCTCGCCGACGCAGAAATCCCAGTTCTCGACCAGGTTGCGGCACCAGCCGGCCAGCGTCAGCGCGTAGTGCTGGCGCAGGTTCTCCTCGTGGTGCACCTCCAGACCGGCGTCGTGGATCTCGCTGATCAGCCGGCCGGGCCCGACCAGTTCCCCGTCCGGAAAGACATACCGGTCGATGAACGCGCCGGAGCGGTGCGGTGCCCGGTTGTCCGCCCGGGTGATGCAGTGGTTGAGCAGCCGCCCACCCGGCTTGAGCCGGCTGCGCAGCGCCCCGAAGTACGCGGGATAGTTGCGCACCCCGATGTGCTCGGTCAGCCCGATCGAGGAGACCACGTCGAACTGCTCCCGGGGCGCGTCCCGGTAGTCCAGGTGACGCACCTCGGCCAGGTCACCCAGCCCGTCCCGCTCGATCGCCGCCTGCGCCCACTCCGCCTGCGCCCGCGACAGGGTCACCCCGAGCGCCTTGACGCCGTACTCCCGGGCCGCGTGCCGGACCATGCCGCCCCAGCCGCAGCCGACGTCGAGCAGCCGCATCCCCGGCTTGAGCGCCAGCTTGCCGGCCACCAGGTCGTACTTGGCCCGCTGCGCCTGCTCCAGGGTGTCGTCCGGGCTGTGGAACACCGCACAGGTGTACGTCATCGACGGACCGAGCACCTTCTCGTAGAAGGCGTTCGAGACGTCGTAGTGGTGGGAGATCGCGCTGCTGTCCCGGAACCGGGAGTGCCGCAGCCCGCCCACCAGCCGCCGCCAGCGCGGCGCCGCCTCCTGACGCGGGGGCGGCGGGGGCATCAGCCGCTCCCAACCCAGCCCCTTCACCAGAGCCAGCGCCTCACCCACCGACGGCAGCCGCAGGTGCAGGCTGTCCTTGAGCACCTTGAACGCCTCGTACGGGTCGCCCGGGTGCACCCCCTCCATGCCCAGGTCACCGCTCACGTAGGCGCGGGCCATGCCCAGGTCGCCGGGGGCGGTGAGCAGGTAGGACAGCCCCCGCTCGGAGTGGATGGCCAGGGTGATGCCGGCGTCGGCCGGGCCGACGGCACTGCCGTCGTACCCGGTGATACGGATGGGAAGAGCACCGGTGGTGACCGCTCGGATCACGTCCGCCACGGTCGGTCCGGTAGGCCGGCCACCCGACGGTGGGCCGGCCGGGACGCTCGCCGCCCCCTGTTCTCGGTCGATCAGACTCATGCTCGCGCTACCGCCTTCTCGTACAGTCCGGTAAGCCGGTGATCCGGGTCGTAGCGGTCCTTCACGGCGCGCCAGGTCTCCCCGCCGTAGAGCCGGTCGAACGCCTCCCGGTCGTAGTACGCGTCGGAGTAGAGCGACTTGTGGCCGCCCGCCTCCGACACCGCGCGCTCGATCTCCCGGTTGACGTCGCCGTCGGCGGCGCCCTCGGCGATCGGCACGGTCCCCCAGAAGCCGATGTTCACATAGGTCTCCGCCGGCTGCAGCGGATAAAGCGGCCAGGCGTGGGCGGAGCCGGGGCCGGCCGGCTCGCGCAGCCGCAGCGGGCAGAGCCAGACCGGCGACATCCGGACCGCCCCGGCGAACCAGCGCAGGAAATCGGCCATGCCGTCGAGCGGGATCTCGACATCCTGCACCACCCGCTCCCGGGCCGGGCGGCCCCGCCAGCGGTCGACCCGGGCCGCCACCTGGTGCCGGTTTTCGAAGCGGACGATCCGGTGGTAGAAGTCGCTGCGCCGGTAGCGCTGCGGCCAGAGCCGGCGCACCACCGGGTGCTGCACGCCGAACGCCGCCGAGCACCAGAACCAGTCGGTGTCCCACCGCCACAGGTAGTCGTACGTGGTGAGCACGTCCCGGGTGCACCGCTGCACCGAGCGGTAGTAGATGCCCTGGCCGGTGTAGTCGCTCGGCCGCACGGCGGCGACCTCGTCGGTGAAGGTGCCGAGCACCAGGTACGCCTCGCCGGGGCTGAACATCACCCCGTCCATGGCGTCGACCGGCTCGCCCTCCCAGGAGCCCTTGGCGACCACCTCCCCGATCGCGTCGGTCAACTCCGTCAACCTGGTGAAGCGGATGTTGCGCAGGGCCACGTACCGGCGGACCGGCTGCAGCTCGATGCGCAGCCGGGTGGCGTAACCGAGGCTGCCCAGCGAGTTGGGGAAGGCGCGGAACAGGTCGGCGTGCTCACCCTCGGGCCGGGCGGTGACGATCTCGCCGGCCCCGGTGAGGATGTCCATCTCCCGCACCGACTCGTGCGGCAGCCCGTTACGGAACGAGGTGGACTCGATACCCAGCCCGGTCACCGCACCACCCAGGGTGATCGTGCGCAACTGCGGCACGACCAGCGGCATCAGCCCGTGCGGCAGGGTGGCGTCGACCAGGTCCTCGTAGGTGCACATGCCCTGCACGTCGGCGGTGCGGGCGGCCGGGTCGACGTCGAGCACCCCAGTCAGGCCGCTCACGTCCAGCCCCGGCGCCTGCGGGGTCGATCTCGGACGGAACAGGTTCGAGGTGCGTTTGGCCAGCCGCACGGGCTCGCCGGCGGGCACCGCGGCGTACGACCGCCGCAGCGTGTCCACCGCCCGATCATGGTCACCCCGATGATCCACACGCTGCGCACGCATGAGATCACATTACGCCTGCTCGGCCAGCTTGGCTGGATGTCCACCATGGCCGTTTCGCCTCGTCCGGTCGGCCGGGGGAAGCTACCGTGACGGGCATGTCCTCCCCCGCGATCGCCGCCCTCGACGCCGCCGCGCTGCCGTACCGGGTGATCCGGCACGGCCCGGTCCGCAGCCTGGCCGAGGCCGCCCGGGCGCGGGGCGTGGCGGTCCCCGACGTGGTCAAGACCATCGTGGTGCGCCGGGGCGAGGACGACCACCTCTTCGTGCTCACCCCCGGTGACCGGGTCATCTCCTGGCCCAAGCTGCGCGCCCTGCTCGGCGTGAGCCGGCTGTCCATGCCGGACGCCGAGACCGCCCGGACGGCCACCGGCTACGAACGCGGCACGATCACCCCGTTCGGCTCGACCACCGCCTGGCCGGTGATCGCCGACGAGCGGCTGCGCGGCCGGGAGATCACCCTCGGCGCGGGCGAACACGGGGTCGCCGTGGCGGTCGACGCGGACGCCACCCTCGCCACGCTCGGCGCGACGGTCGCCGACGTCACCGACCCGGAACCCGCCCCCTGACCCCTGGCCGGTTCGCCCGCACCGGCATAGCGTTGAGGCATGCCGAAAGCCGTCTGGAACGACCTGGTCATCGCGGAGAGTGACGACACCGTGCTGGTCGAGGGCAACCACTACTTCCCGCGTGCGGCGCTGCGCACGGACCTGATCCGCGACTCCGCCACCCACACGGTCTGCCCGTGGAAGGGCACCGCCTCCTACCACACGCTCGAACACGAAGGCCTGACCAGCGCGGACGCCGTCTGGTACTACCCGGACCCGAAGCCCGAGGCGGAGCTGGTCCGCGACCGGGTGGCGTTCTGGAAGGACGTCCGGGTCGTCGACTGAATCACGCTCACGTCGGGGCGACTGGCCATCGGCGGTGGCTGTGGGTCAGGATGCCCCCATGTCCGAGCCACACACCGACCCGCCCGGCACCGTCTACGCCACCCGGGGGTTCCGCCTGCGCCTGCCGCAGGACCCGCTGATCCGGATCGCGCTGGGCGTCGCCGTGTTCGGCGTACTCGTCGGGGTGTTCTTCGCCAGCGGCGTGCTCCGCATCGGAAGCGGAGACCAGCCGGTGGTGCCCGCGGCGGCCGTGTCCAGCACGGCGAGCGGGTCGAGCGCGGCCGAGCCCAGCACGGAGGCGACGCCCACCACGGAGGCGCCACCGTCACCGACGGCCGCGCCGACGACGCCCCCGGCCCCGCCCCCCGTGGGCGGCCCCACGGTCTTCCGCGGGGTGCCCTCCGGACGCTGCGTCGCGTTTGCCGGCGACAACACCGACGGCGCGCCCATGGTGCTGGCCGACTGCACCGGTGGCCCGGAGCAGCAGTGGGTGGTCACGCCGGTCGGCGGCGATGTGTTCACCCTGGTCAACGCGGCCGGCGGCAAGTGCCTGGACGTCCAGGGGCAGAGCGCCGACGACGGCGTGGCCATCCAGCAGTGGGCGTGCCACGGGCAGCCCAACCAGCAGTGGCGGCTCGCCCCGGCCGGCGCCGGTCCGGTGCTGCTGGTCGCCGTGCACAGTGGCAAGTGCGCGCAGGCCGCCGGTGCCGGCGCCGAGCCCGGCACCCCGCTCCAACAGGCACCGTGCACCGGCGCACCCGAGCAGCAGTGGGCACTCGGCTGACCGCCCGACCCCGGCCTGCTCGGCCGGCGGCTCAGCCCCGGTCAGCCGGGCTGGGGATTCGACGCCGGCCGGTCGGGTGGGCGGCTCAGCCCCGGTAGCTCCAGGCCCGGCGGCCGACCGCGACGGGCAGCGCGACCGGCGGCTTGCCGGCGCGGCGGCGCAGCAGCAGGGAGAGCCCGGCGGCGCCGATCGACAGCGCGCCGGCCGCGTACCAGGCCACGGTGTACTCGCCGAGCTGGTCGCGGACCAGCCCGGCGCCGGTCGCCGCCACCGCCGCACCGACCTGGTGGGCGGCGAACACCCAGCCGAACACCACCGCGCCGGACGCGCCGAAATACTCCCGGCACAGCGCCACGGTCGGCGGCACGGTGGCCACCCAGTCCAGGCCGTAGAAGACGATGAAGACCAGCATGCTGGGCTCGGTGGTGCCGGCGAAGAGGCTGGGTAGCACCAGCAGCGACGCGCCGCGCAGCGCGTAGTAGGCGCCGAGCAGCAGCCGACTGTCCACCCGGTCGGTGAGCCAGCCGGAGGCCACCGTACCGACGATGTCGAAGACGCCGACCAGGGCGAGCAGGCCCGCGGCGGTGGTCTCCGGCAAGCCGTGGTCGTGCGCGGCCGGCACGAAGTGGGTGCCGACAAGCCCGTTGGTGGTCGCGCCGCAGATCGCGAAGCCGGCGGCGAGCAGCCAGAACGGCCGGGTCCGCGCGGCGACGGCGAGCGCGCCGACCGCCCGGGCCGCCGCCCCGCCCGCCGCCGACGCCGGGGGCGCCACCTCGGTCGCGCCGTAGGCCGGCAGGCCGAGATCCGCCGGGTGCTCGCGCAGCAGCCAGACCACCAGGGGTACGACCGCCAGCGCGGCCCCGGCGACGACCAGCGCCGCCACCCGCCAGCCGTGGTCGCGCACCAGCACGGCGAGCAGCGGAAGGAAGACCAGCTGTCCGGCCGCCCCGCCTGCGGTGAGCACGCCGGTGACCAGGCCCCGGCGGCGGACGAACCAGCGCCCGGTCACGGTCGCCACGAACGCGAGGGCCATCGAGCCGGTGCCCAGCCCGACCAGGACGCCCCAGCAGAGGATCAGCTGCCAGCTCGCGGTCATCGCGACGGTGAGCCCGCTGCCGACGGCGACCAGCACCAGCGCGCCGGCCACCACCC
Organism: Micromonospora sp. NPDC093277; assembly: GCF_044765245.1. NCBI lineage: Bacteria > Bacillati > Actinomycetota > Actinomycetes > Micromonosporales > Micromonosporaceae > Micromonospora > Micromonospora sp. NPDC093277. The sequence goes on along the minus strand of NZ_JBIWJO010000001.1, from coordinate 355,101 downwards.
GGCGGATGCCGAACCGGTCCATCAGCGCGGCGGCGAACGGTGCGGTCAGCCCGTAGAGCATCAGGTTGACCGAGACGGCGGCGGAGATGGTCGCGAGCGGCCAGCCGAACTCGGCGTGCAGCGGGTGCAGCAGCACGCTGGGGGTGGCGCGGAAGCCGGCGGCGCCGACCAGCGCGACGAAGGCCACGGCGGCCACCAGCCAGGCCGGGTGGAGACGGTGTCGGATCACGCACCGAGTCTCGGGGGCGGCGCACGGCACGACGAGTGGCCGGAAAGCCATCGTGCGCAATAATCGGGCCATGACTGTCCCGCACCGGATCGCGGTGCTCGCCCTCGACCACGTGGTCGGCCTCGACCTCGGCACCCCGGCCCAGGTCTTCGGCACCGCCCGCACCGCGGACCTCACGCCGCTGTACGCCGTCGAGGTCTGCACCCCGGGCGGGCGGCCGGTACGCAGCACCGCCGGCTTCCAGGTGCTGCCCGAGCACGGCCTGGAGCTGACCGGCACCGCCGACACGGTGATCGTCCCCGGCATCCACGACGGCCCACCGATGGTCGACGGGACCGTGGACCCCGCCGTCACGGCCGCGCTGCGCGCCGCACACGACCGGGGCGCCCGGATCATGTCGATCTGCACGGGCGCCTTCGTACTGGCCGCCGCCGGCCTGCTCGACGGCCGCCGAGCCACCACCCACTGGGCGTACGCGGACCGGTTCCGCCGGCTGCACCCGGCCGTCGACCTCGACCCGGACGTGCTCTTCCTCGACTCCGACGGGGTGCTCACCTCGGCCGGGGTGGCCGCCGGCATCGACCTCTGCCTGCACGTCGTCCGCAACGACCACGGCAGCGCGGTCGCCAACCTGTCCGCCCGGCGCTGCGTCATGCCACCCTGGCGCGACGGCGGCCAGGCCCAGTACATCGAACGCCCGGTCCCCCGCGACACCGGCACCAGTACCTCGACCACCCGGGAGTGGGCCCGGCAGCGGCTGCACGAACCGGTCGCCCTGCGCGACCTGGCCGCGCACGCCCGGATGAGCGTACGCACCTTCACCCGGCACTTCCGCTCCGAGACCGGGCTCAGCCCGGCGCAGTGGCTGCTCCAGCAGCGCACCGATCACGCCCGGCAGCTGCTGGAGACCACCGACCTGACCATCGACCAGGTCGCCCGCCACGCCGGCTTCGGCACCGCCGCCGCCCTGCGCCAGACCTTCCACCACCGGGTCGGGGTGGCCCCCACCGCCTACCGCCACACCTTCCGCCGTTAGTACCGGGCCGCCGCCCCCGCTCAGTCGCTCTCCCTCGGCCGCCGTCCTCGCTGAGTCGCCGTCCTCGCTGAGTCGCCGTCCTCGCTGAGTCGCCGCCCTCGCTGCGCCGCCGTCAGGCGAGGTGAGGTTGGCGGCGCAGGGCGCGCAACTGGGCCAGGTGCATCGGCAGGTGGACGCGGATGTGCAGGTCCAGGGCCCGACCCCAGGGCAGCGACTCGTCCACGTCCAGGTCGAAGCCCTCCCGTAGCACGGTGTCGACCGGGGTCTCCGCGGCCGCGCCGAGCCGTTCGGCGAGCATGCACAGCTTCTGGCTGGTGGCGCGCAGCAGCGCGGCCAGCCCGTCCAGCCCGCCGCACTCGGAGACCAGCGCGTCGAGCTGCGGCCGGTGGATGGTCTCCAGGTCGTAGTACGCGAACGGTGAGCCGGCCAGCACCGCCTCCGTCGCCTCGCTCATCAGCTCGTCGCTGGCCGCCAGGTGCGCGACGATCTGCTCGGCGCTCAGCTCCCCGTCCGCAGGTGCCCCGAACCCACCCGCGTCCACCTCCGCCAGCACCGCCGCATATCCCCGCCGCAGCTCCCCGACATCCACCCCGTCCATGCCCCGAATCCAACCCCGTCCTCAGGCGCCGATCATGGAGTTATGGCACCGGATTCACCCAAATGTGGGGCTTTCGTCCACCGCCACAACTCCATGATCGATCGGGTGGTCAGGGGCGGGAGCGGAGGTAGTCGGAGACGACGTACTCGCCCAGGTCGGCCAGGTCGGGGGTGAGGACTCGGCCCTTGGCGCGGCGGGCCACGGCGTCGACGAAACGGCGCAGGCCCGGGTCGTCGCCGAGCATGAACAGGTTCAGCGTGGTGCCGTACCGGGTCAGTTTGTCCACCTCGCGGATGGTGGCCTCGATGGTCTCCGGCAGCGGCGGCCAGTGGAAGTACGCCTCACCGTCCTCCGGGTCGAGATGCGCGGTCGGCTCACCGTCGGTCACCACCAGCACCACCGGCTCGGCGCCCGGGTGCCGCCGCAGGTGCCGGCCGGCCAACCGCAACGCGTGCTGGAGGTTGGTGCCCTGCCGCAGGTCCGGCTCCACCGCCGCCAACTCCTGCTGGGTCAGCGGCATCGCCTCCCGGCCGAACCCGATGATCTGCAGAGCGTCCTGCGGGAAGCGGGTCGCCATCAGGTGCGACAGCGCCAGCGCCGTCTGCTTCATCGGCCCCCAGCGCCCCTGCGAGATCATCGAGTACGACAGGTCGACACAGAGCGCCACCGCCGCCGACGCCCGCCGCTCGGTCTCCACCACCTCGAAGTCCTCGACCGCAAGCTGCACCGGCACCCCGGAGCCGGCCCGACCCACCGCCCGAGTGAGCGTGCGCACCACGTCGAGGGGCTGCTCGTCGCCGTACTCCCACGGCCGGGAGGCGCCGCTGACCTCGCCGGCCGCACCCGCCGAGCGCAGGTCGTGCTGCCCGCGCGGGCCGGCGGTCAGGTCGGCAAAAACCCGCCGCAGCGCCGTACCGGCGAGCCGGCGCAACGCCTTCGGGCTGAGCGTCAACCCGTCGGCGTCCCGCGTCACCCAGCCCTGCCGGCGCAGCTCCCCTTCCAGCTCCCGCAGCCGGCGTACGTCGTCGGCGGCGTCCCGGCCCAACGTCCGGGCCACCGCCTCGACGTCCACGTCGTCCAGGGTGGCCCCCGGATGGTCCTGGTCGAGCTGGTCGAGCAGCTCGTCCAGCTCGGCGAGCTCACTGAGCGCCCCGGTCGCCTCGCCGTAGCCGAGCGGCCGGTCGCCGCGCATCCGCTCGCCGCGCTGCCAGTTCAGGTCGGGGCGCAGCGCACGCAGCCGGGCGTCCAGCTGGGCCAGCTCCCCGGCCAACCGCTCGCCCAGCGACTGGCCCATCAGCCCGGCCAGCTCCTCGCGCTGCCGATCCGACAGCGACCGCATCAGCCGCTCCCCGGCCGCCGCCCGCCGGGCCAGCACGTCGACCAGCTCGTCGACGTCCTTCGGCCGCTCCGGGAAGAACTCCCCGTGCCGGCGCATGAACTCGGCGAACGCGTCGGTGGTCTCCTCGGACCGGGCGTGCCGGGCCAGCAGGTCGTTGAGGTCGCGCATCATCTCGGCCAGCCGCCGCTGGGCGGCCGGGTCGGCGGCGGCCCGCGCCGCGTCCCGCAACCCGGCGAAGCGCTGCTCCAGCACCTCGCCGCGCAGCCCGTCCAGGATCCGCTGATACGTGGCCCGGGCCTCCTCGCTGGCCCAGTCGTACCCGGACAACTCCTCCACCGCCCGCGCGGTCGAGCGGGGCAGATTGTCCAGCACCGCCTCGGCGAAGCGCGCCTCGTCGCCGTCCCGGCCGCGCAGCTCCTCCCGCTCGGCCGCCAGCGCCTGGTCGAGCAGCGCCCGGGCCCGGGTCACCGCGCCATCCAGGTCGCCCCGGCGCAGCGCCTCCCGGCGCAGCCGCCGGGCCCGGGCAGCCAGCTCGTCCAGGCCGCCGCGCCCCTGCGGGCCGCGCCGCAGCAGATCGCGCAGCGCCTCCCGCAGGCTGCCGCCGGCGAGGACCTCCGCACCGACCGCGTCCACCGCGGCCCGCACGTCATACGGCGGCGCCAGCGGGTCGGGCCCGCCGCGCCACTGCCCGTACCGGAACCGGTTGCCGGCCACAGTCAGCCCCGGCCGCCGTAGACGGTGCGCCCCGATTCGGTGACGTCCTTGTCGAGCCGGCGGGTCAGGTGCAGCCCCTCCAGCACGAACTCCACCCCGGCGGCGGCCTCCTCCGGGCCGGGCGCGTCGCCCAGGCCGAGCCGATCGAGCACCTTGGCCAGCCCGGGCACCGTGCCGACCTGGCGCAGCAGCTCGGCCGAGGAGACCAGCTCGCCGGTCTCGATCACCCCACCCTCGCCGACCAGCGCGGTGAAGCCGGACAGGTCCAGCCCAGCCAGCCGGGCCCGGAACGTCTCGGCGGTCGCGGTCCGCAGCAGATGGGCCAGGATCTCGATCTCCCGCCCCTCCTCGCCGCTCTCGAACTCCACCTTCCCCCGCAGCGTCGAGGTCACCGACACCGCGTCCCCCACCCGGGCGACGGGAGCCTCCTCCCGTACCCCCTCGGCGGCGGACCCGGGCGACCCGCCGGCCGCCGGCGCGGCGAGACCGGCGAGCAGGCCGGCGCGGCGCAGCGCGGCGGCCGCGACGGTCTCCGCGGCGGCGATGCCGAACCGGGCGGAGACACCCGAGCGCGGGTCCACCGACGGCGACTCCCGGACCGCGCGGGCGAACCGGGCGAGGACCTCCAGCACGTGCTCCGGCACGGTGGCCACCAGGTCCGCCTCCTGCCGGATCAGGGCAAGCTCCAGCTCCAGGTCGACCGGGTAGTGGGTACGGATCTCCGCGCCGAACCGGTCCTTCAACGGCGTGATGATCCGGCCGCGGTTGGTGTAGTCCTCCGGGTTGGCGCTGGCCACCAGCAGCAGGTCCAGCGGCAGCCGCAGCTGGTAGCCCCGGACCTGGATGTCCCGCTCCTCCAGCACGTTGAGCAGCGCCACCTGGATCCGTTCGGCCAGGTCGGGCAGCTCGTTGACGGCGAAGATGCCCCGGTTGGTACGCGGCACCAACCCGAAATGGATCGTCTCCGGGTCGCCGAGCGTACGCCCCTGGGCGATCCGGATCGGGTCGACGTCGCCGATCAGGTCACCGACGCTGGTGTCCGGGGTGGCCAGCTTCTCGCCGTACCGCATCGACCGGTGCAGCCAGCCGATCGGCAGCTCGTCGCCACGCTCGTCGACCAGGGCGCGCGAGGCCGGGGTGAGCGGGTGCATCGGGTGCTCGTTGAGCACCGAACCCGGGATGACCGGGGTCCACTCGTCGAGCAGCGCGCCCAGCGAGCGGATCAGCCGGGTCTTGCCCTGGCCCCGCTCGCCGAGCAGCACCATGTCGTGCCCGGCGAGCAGCGCCCGCTCGACCTCGGGCAGCACCGTGTCCTGATAGCCGACGACGCCGGGGAAGCGCTCCGCGCCGGCGCGCATCCGGGCCAGGAGATTGTCGCGGATCTCCTGCTTGACCGTGCGGTAGTGGTGGCCGGACGCCCGCAGCGCGCCGAGGGTGCCGGGCAGGTCGGCGGGCGGGACCGGGGAAACCTGGTTGGGCGCAGTCACCCGACACACGCTAGCGCGGCTCGGTGACGCGATGCCCATCTTCGCGACGGCCCGGGACGCGGCCGGTCAGCGATGATCCCGCACGTACCGCTGCGGATCCTTGTCCAGGAACCGCAGGTTACGGCCGTTCTTGTGCTCGCCGTAGAACTTCAGCCAGCGCGCCCCCAGCTGCGCGCGCAGCTCCACGTCGGCGTGTCGGCGGAAGTCCGGCAGCGCCTCGTCCTCCTCCTCGGCCAGGTGCTCGCTGTTCTCCCGGCGGGCCCGCCACACCGCCGCCCACCACCCGTCCGAGCCGACCTCGTGGCGCTTCGACTCGGCGATCGCGTCGCGGATCTTGTTGTGGTCGCCGATGGCGTCCTCGGTCTCCTCCGCGCCGTCGTCGCCGTGCCGCACCAGATGCGGGTAGAGGATCGCCTCCTCCGCCTCCGCGTGGATGTCCAGTTGCAGGGCGAGCGCCTCCCAGACGGCCAGCATCTCGGCCGGGTCGCGGGCGTCGTCGAGCCGGGCGAAACCCCGCCGGAAGGCGGCGTGGTCGTCGAGGATCAGCGCGGTGATGTCGTCCATGACCGGGTCACCTCCGGGTCCGGGCGCGAACCAGCCGGGGTACGGCCGCCAGCCCGGTGACCGGCCGGAACTGGCGGGCCGCGGTGGCCAGCGCGGCGTACTCGCCGTCGGTCAGGTCGATCTCTGCGGCGGCGGCGTTGCGCTCCACCTGCTCCACCCCGGACGCGCCGGGGATGGCCACCACGTTCGGGTGGCGCAGCAGGTACGCCAGCGCGATCTGGCTGGGGGTCGCGTCGTGCGCGGCGGCCACCTCGCGCAGCATGGCGATCAGCGCCGCGCCGCGTTCCAGGTTCTCCGGCAGGAAGTACGGGTTGGCCCGCCGCACCGCCCCGCTCGGCAGGTGCTTCGCGTCGTACCGCCCGGAGAGGAAGCCCTGCGCGAGCGGGCTGTACGCGATGACGATCCGCCCTGCCCGCTCCGCGTACGGGATCAGATCCTCCTCGGGACCGTGGTCGATCATGCTGTAGCGAACCTGGTTGCTCAGCACCCGGCGACCCAACGCCGCCTCGGCCGACTGCCAGCGGCGCAGGCTGTAGTTGCTGACCCCGACCTCGCCGACCAGCCCGACGTCCTGCAGGGCGCGCATGCCCCGCATCGTGGTGGTGTCGGCGACCACCGGGTTGGGCTGGTGCACCTGGTACAGGTCGATGCTGGTGACGCCGAGCCGGGTGGCGGAGGCGACCGCGCGCTGCTGCACCACCGGGGCGACCGGCAACACCGGAAGGATCTTGGTGGCCACCACGACCTTGGCCCGGTCGTCGCCCAGCGCCGCGCCGAGGATGCGCTCGCTGCGGCCGAAGCCGTACACCTCGGCGCTGTCGAAGAGGGTGACGCCCAAATCGACCGCCCGCCGGACGATCTCCGCCGCCCGGCGCTCGTAGTCGGAGCCGTAACCCCACTCCCTCGACCCGAACTGCCAGGTGCCGAGGCCAATCTTGGAGATGGGTTTGGCAGTGTCGAGCCGCACGACGCGCATGGCCTCGAAGCTACCCGCCGGCACGGCCCGGCACGCGCGTTCCGGCGTCCAGCACATCGGCGGGCTGGATCCCCTCAACCGCCTCCGCCGCACCTGCTGACTCCCTCGGCCCCGTTGCGGCTGAGGGCGGTCAGGCGGAGGAGGTTAGGGTCGGGGGTCGTGACCTACCTCGCCGCTGATGAGCGTTACGACTCGATGACCTACCGGCGCAGCGGGCGGAGCGGCCTGCGCCTACCCGCCATCTCACTCGGGCTGTGGCACAACTTCGGGCCGGACCGGCCCTACGAGCGGCAGCGGGACATCGTCCGGCGTGCCTTCGACCTCGGGATCACCCATTTCGACCTGGCCAACAACTACGGCCCACCGCCCGGCACCGCCGAGGAGAACTTCGGCCGGCTGCTCGCCACCGACCTGAAGCCGTACCGGGACGAGCTGGTCATCTCCAGCAAGGCCGGCTACCTGATGTGGCCCGGCCCGTACGGCGAGTGGGGCTCGCGCAAGTACCTCGTCTCGTCGTTGGACCAGTCGCTGCGCCGGATGGGTCTCGACTACGTCGACATCTTCTACTCGCACCGGTTCGACCCGGACACCCCGCTTGAGGAGACGATGGGCGCCCTCGACGCCATCGTCCGCTCCGGCAGGGCGCTGTACGTCGGCGTCTCCAACTACAACTCCGAGCAGACCGCCCGGGCCGCGGCGATCCTGCGCGACCTGGGTACGCCGCTGTTGATCAACCAGCCGTCGTACTCGATGTTGAACCGGTGGACCGAGGCCGACGGGCTGCTGGACACGCTGGAACAGGTCGGCGCCGGCTGCATCGCGTACAGCCCTCTGGCCCAGGGTCTGCTCACCGACCGCTATCTGCACGGAATCCCGGCGGACTCCCGGGTACGCACCAGCGTCTTCCTGAACGAGACCGACCTCGGCGAGGAGCGGATGGCCACGATCCGCGGCCTCGGCGCGATCGCCGAGCGGCGTGGCCAGTCGCTGGCCCAGCTCGCGCTGGCCTGGGCGCTCCGCGACCCGCGGCTGACCAGCCTGATCATCGGGGCGAGCAGCGTCACCCAACTGGAGGGGAACGTGGCCGCCCTGGACAACCTCGACTTCACCACCGAGGAACTGGGCGAGATCGACCGCCACCTGGGCTGACCGGCGACCTCCCTCCGGCCCGGCCTGTCCGGGCCGGAGCGGGTCCCGGACCGGGGCGGAGCGGGGTCGCGGGGGACCGGCCCGGCTCGGGTCTGCTGACCGAACGTGCCGCCAGGGCGATCGCGGGACAACGCCGGGTCGGGCTTGGCCCTACAGTGACGGCACCCTGTGATCAAGGAGTGTGCCGTGTCCGAAACGCCATCGGCGCCTGATTCTCCCGGGACCACCCCGGCGTCCAGGTCCACGGAGGGCGCCGTCCCGGCGGACGTCACGCCGTACCTGCTCGTCATGCCCACCGTGGACGGAGCGCCACCCGGGGTGGTGTGGCCCGGCCAGGAGGGCCAGCCCGCCTGGGCGATCCCGGTGACCGTGCCGCCCGGCACCCGCGGCTACGCGGTGTTCGTACCGCTGGTCCCGGCGGGCGAGGAGCAGCCGACGGCCGTCCCCGCGCAGCCCGCCGGCTCCCGGCTCATGGTGCCCGCGCCGGGTGTTCCCACCCAGGCGACCCCGCCGGCCGTCGAGGGCACGGGTGGCGCTCCGGCACCGGCCGGCACCGAATCCGCACCGGCGTCGAGCCCTGCCGGCACCGCACCGGCGTCGAGCCCGACCGCCTCGGCCGAGGCCGTCCCTGCTGGGCCGTCAACCGGCGCATCGGACACCTCACCCGCAGTCCCGGAGCCGGCCGCCAGGGCAGCCGACGGAACGGCGGCCGAGGAGACGGCGGCCGGGAAGACTGCGGCCGGCGAGAAGGCGGCCGACGGACCGGCGACCGCGGGCGCCCCGGCGGCTGGCACGGCGCCGTCGCCGACCCGCATCATCCCGCCCACCGCCCCGCAGACCTTCGCCACGCCGGCGGCGGCACCGCCCCCACCCCCGGGCTATCCGCCGCCGTACGTCGTGACGCAGCCCGTGCTGCACCCCGGCGGCGGCTGGGGACCCCGCCCCCCGCAGCCTCCCCGGACCTCCTTCCTCAGCGCCCGCTGGCCCGGGCCGAAGCAGGGCACCGGGCGGGCGGTACCGCTCGCGGTGCTGGCCGGCGCACTGGGCACCGCGTTCTTCGTACCGCTGAGCCGGGTCGGCATCGGCTGGTTCCTCGGCTGGCTCACCCTGACCCTCGGCGTGCTGCTGGCGGTACGGCGGCGCACCGCCGACCTGCCCCGCACCGAACGCCTGATTCGCGGGGGCTGGGCGGCGGCGGCGCTGGCCCTGCTCGCCGTCCTCGCCTTCCGTAACGCGTGGTGGCTGGTGACGTTCTGCGTGCTCGGCGCACTGGGCTGCGCGACGCTGGCCATCGTCGGCGGCCGGCTGGTCCGCTCAATCCTGTTCGGCCTGGTCGCGACGCCGTTCGCGGCGTTCCGCGGCCTGCCCTGGGTACGCCGGCACATCACCGCCTCCCCCGACGCCGGGATGGTCCGCCGGGTCGCCGGCTCGGTGATCGCCACCGTGCTCGTGCTGGTGGTCTTCGGCCCCCTGCTCGCCTCGGCCGACGCGGCCTTCTCCGAGGTGCTCGCCGCGATCGTCCCCGAGATCAGCATCGGCACGGTGTTCCGCTGGTTCTTCCTGGCCGCCGTCGGCGGGCTGATCGCCGTCGCGGCGGTCTACACCCTGGCTGCCCCGCCCGACCTGTCGACCGTGGACAAGCCGAGCACCCGTCGCCTCGGCCTGCTGGAGTGGGCCCCCGCAATCGGGGCGCTGACGCTGCTCTTCGCCGGCTTCGTCGCGGTGCAGTTCACCGTGCTCTTCGGCGGCGAGCGGCATGTCCAGAAGGTCGCCGGGCTGAGCTACTCCGAGTACGCCCGCAGCGGCTTCTGGGAGCTGCTCTTCGTCACCCTGCTCACCCTGGCCGTCCTCGGCGGAGTCAGCCGCCTGGCCAGCCGGGAACGGCCGGTCGAGCGCAGCGTGCTGCGGATCCTGCTCGGCCTGCTCAGCGCGCTCAGCGTGGTGATCGTGGTGTCGGCGCTGTCCCGGATGTGGACGTACCAGAAGGTCTACAGCTTCACCGGCGAGCGGATCTTCGTAATGGCGTTCGAGCTGCTGCTCGGGGCGATCTTCCTGATGATCCTGGCGGCGGGCGTCCGGTGGCGCGGCGGCTGGATCCCCGGCACGACCGTCGCCCTGGCCGTGACGATGCTGCTCGGCCTGGCGGTGCTCAACCCCGAGGACTACGCCGCGCAGCGCAACATCCTCCGGTACAAGCAGACCGGCAAGATCGACGCGTGGTACCTGCGGGCCCTCTCCGCGGACGCCACCCCCGCCCTGACGAGGCTCCCCGATCCGGTACGCCGCTGCACGCTGAGCTGGATCGCCGACGACCTCGACGAGTCCGATCCCTGGTACGCCTGGAACCTGGGCCGGTACCGGGCCCGACAGGAACTCGCCCGGCTCGGCCCGGATGCGGTCGGCGGGCCGAAGGACTGCCGCAAGGCCGACCAGTTCGACCTGCCCAAGACCCGCACCCGGTGACGTCACTGTCGTGGGGGGGGGGGGGGGGCCGGCCCCCCCCCCCCCCCCCCCCGGGGCGGGCCCCCCCCCCCCCCCCCCCCCCCCCCCCCCCCCCACGGGACCGTCCAGGATCGGCCACACCCGGCAGCCTCGCTAATTCACATTGCCGTCTATCGATGCACTAACCATCGCAAACATACCCGGCGTATCCCATCTGACCATGCCCAGAGAATTCCGACACATGGCGTATCCCGCACCGCGACCGAGCCGTCTTCGCTGGCCGTAGCGCATCGAAGTGGATCGTGACGGACGCGACAGGCGCGATCATCTAGTCACGGGCATCAATGCATGATAGAAATTGCCAAGGCCGGCCTCCGCTTCGTAGATATTCGACCAAGACGCGAATCAGGAGACGCCATGTCAACGACCCGTAGCACCCTGCGCCGCCGCACGCTCACCCTGCTCCTCGCGGGCATCGCGGCGGTGGTCACCGCCCTCGGCTTCGGCACCCCCGCCTTCGCGGTCACCCACGCCAGCGCGACCACCCAGTTGCGCAACGCCGGCATCAGCTGGGTCTCCAGCGGCAACTGCAGCGACCGCAACACCCCGACGTGCACCTCGTTCGAGGGCATCCGGCAGGCGACGATCGACGGCATCATCACCTTCAAGCGGGCCAGCGGCTGCGCCATCACCATCACCGGCGGCACCGAGACCGGGCACTCCAGCGGCACGTACAGCCACTGGAACGGCTACAAGGTCGACATCGCCAAGACAGCCTGCGTCAACAACTGGATCAACAGCGCATACACCTACGTCGGCTACATCTCCGGCTGGGGTTACCAGTGGCGGGCGCCGTCGGGCAACCTCTACACCGACGAGGGCAACCACTGGGACATCCTCTACTACACCTGCGGCTGCTGACGCCTGACGCATCGACGCCCTGGTGGGGGCCGGTCCCCCACCAGGGCGTCCCGCCCGTCGTGAGGCCGGGGACGGGACAGTCCGCCCTATACGCCTAAACATACATATAAGGACTTCCGCCTCGGTAGCATCCGGACCTATGACCGAGCCGAGCCGGACCGGCGCCCACGACGCAGGTCCGCACCGGCCGTCACGGTCCGGCATCGACCCGAAATGGTGGACGCTCACGGCCGTCAGCCTGGGCACCTTCATGCTCCTGATCGACCTCACGATCGTGAACGTCGCGCTGCCGGACATCCAGGCGTCGCTGGGTGCCTCCCTCTCCGACATCCAGTGGGTCGTCGACGCGTACGCGCTGACCCTCGCCGCCCTCCTGCTGACCGCGGGATCGCTCGCCGACCTCTACGGCCGCCGCCGCCTCTACGTGGTCGGCCTGATCGTCTTCACCGGGTCGTCAGCGCTGTGCGGCATCGCCCAGTCCCCGCTCCTGCTCGAACTGTCCCGCGGCCTCCAGGGCATCGGCGGGGCGATCATGTTCTCCGTCTCACTGGCGCTGCTGGCGAACGCGTTCCGGGGCGCGGAACGCGGGTTGGCCTTCGGCGTCTGGGGCGCCCTGGCCGGGCTCGCCGCAGCCGTCGGACCCATCATCGGCGGCGTCCTGGTCTCGGGCCTGTCCTGGCGGTGGATCTTCTTCGTCAACGTGCCCATCGGCGCCATCGCGCTGGCCCTGACCATGCTGCGGGTCGTCGAGTCCCGCGACGAGCAGGCCGCGCGCCCGGACTGGCCGGGCTTCGTACTGTTCTCCGGGGCCCTGGCCAGCCTGATCTACGCGCTCATCGAATCCGGGCGCAGCAGCTTCACGGCCACACCGGTGATCGCCTGCTTCGCCGCCGCCGCGGTGCTGCTGATCGCCTTCCTGCTGGTCGAGACCCGAAGCCGGCACCCGATGTTCGACCTACGCCTGTTCCGGGTGCCCACCTTCGTCGGAGGCGACATCGCCGCGTTCGGCCTCTCCTTCAGCATCTTCGCCATGCTGCTCTACGTGGTCCTCTACCTGCAGAACGTGCTCGAATACAGCGCACTGCAGACCGGCGTGCGGCTGCTCGTCCTCTCCGTCGGCGTCCTGGTCGCCAGCGGCGTGGCGGGACGGCTGAGCACGAAGGTTCCGGTACGCGCCCTCATCGGTCCCGGGCTCGTCCTGGTCAGCGTCGGGTTGCTGCTCATGCGCGGCCTGACCGCGGCCTCGTCGTGGACCCACCTGGTTCCCGGGCTGATCGTGGCCGGAGTGGGCGTCGGGTTCGTCAACCCACCGCTGGCCTCCACCGCGGTCGGGGTCGTGGAGCCACGACGGTCGGGGATGGCCTCGGGTATCAACCTGACGTTCCGGCAGGTCGGCCTCGCCACCGGCGTCGCACTGCTGGGCACCCTGTTCGCCAACCGGCTGACCTCCGTGGTGCAGTCCCGGGCGGCCGGCACCCCACTCGCCCCGCACAGCGCCGAGATCTCGACAGCACTGCGCAACGGCAGCGTGAGCCGGCTGTTCGCGGCCGTCCCGCCGCAGGAGCGCGGCCTGCTCGTCGAAGTCGCGCGCGGCAGCTTCGCCAGCGCCCTGGACGAGATCCTGTGGATCGCGGCGATCGTCACCCTCGTCTCCGGGGTCGTGTCCTTCTTCCTGATTCGCTCGAAGGACTTCGTCTCGCCTCCGCAGGGGTGATCGGGCCGGCGGAGACTCGCCCTTCGGTCCCCACACCGGCAGCGGGCCTGTCAGGCGTATGCGTTCTGCCGCACCGGGACGACGCGGGTGAGGAAGTCACGCATCAGGGATGCGATCTCGTCATACTTGTCCTCCAGGGCGAAGTGCCCGGTGTCCAGCTCGTGGAACTCCGCTGACGGCAGGTCCTTGAGGATGTTGCGCTGCACCTCGCCGGGGAAGATCTCGTCGTTCACCCCGGTCGCCACCAGCACCTGCGGCCGGCGTTCGCGCACGAACTGCTGCATCGCGGAGAAGGTGGGCGTGTTGTTGTGGATGTCCCCGAGCAGGTCGAGCATGAGTTCATCGACGCCGGGGCGGTCGATCAGGGCCTTGTCGACCAACCAACTGTCCGGGTCAACGCGAGAGGTGTCCCTGACGCCGAACAGGTACTGGCCGCGTATTCCGTCCGCCCCCAGGTACTCACGCGCCACGGCCTGCCGCCGCTCGGGTGACGGGTCCTTCCAGTATTTGCCGAGTGTCTCCCACCAGCCCTCGGGTGCCTCCGGATAGAGCGGCGCGTTCTGCATCACGATCGCGGAGATCCGCTCCGGGTACTTCAGCGCCAACCGGTACCCCACCGGCCCGCCGAAGTCCATCACGTACGGGGTGAACGACCCCACGTGCAGTCGGTCGAGGAATTTGTCCACCACCTCGGCCAGATTGTCGAACGTGTACCGGAAGCCGCCGCGGTCGGGCACGCCGCTGTGGCCGAACCCGGGATAGTCGGGAGCGATCAGTCGGTACGCCTCGGACAGACGGGGCATGAGGTTACGGAACATACGCGACGAGGTCGGAAAACCGTGTAGTAGGAGCAGGACCGGGGCGTCCGGCGGGCCCGATTCCCGGTAGAAGACGTCGATCCCGTCAACGGCGGTCGAGCGGTGATGGACCTGGAGGCTGCTACCGACGGCGCGGGTCATGACCGTGCTGTTCCCCGCCCGGCCAAGGGATAACGCCCTGCCGCACGGGGATACCCCACGGGTGATCAGCCGAACAATTCAGGCTGTCACCTGACCCGTCCGCCGAACCAACGACGGAACCGATCCGGGGAGACGTGTGATGGCCTTGTCCTACGACAGCATCGTGACGCTTCCGCCGCGATCGGTGCGGCCCGACGGCACGAAGACCGGTCCGATCCCGTCCTGGTCGCCGATCTCCGCCACACTGATTCTCGGCGACCGTTCGGCGGTCCTGGTCGACTGCCCTCCAACCGTGGAGCGGGCGTCCGAGGTCGCCGCCTGGATCGAGGCGTCGGCTCGGCAACTCGTCGCGATGTACGCGACACACGGCCACGGCGACCACTTCATCGGCTTCACCGAGGTGAGCCGCCGGTTCCCGGACGCGCGCCTGCTCGGTACGCCGAAGACCGTCGCCTACGCCCGTGAGCAGGCCTCCCCGCCGACCATCGACGAGCGCTGGCGGGCCGCGTTCCCCGGCCAACTGCCCGAGGACATCCGCCTCCTTGAGCCGGTCGACGGGACGTCCCTCGATCTGGAGGGGCACGAGATCCGGTTCGTGGCGGCGGGATTCACCGACACCCACGACACGACCTTCGTCCACGTTCCGGACCTCGGTCTCGTCGTCGCCGGGGACATCGCCTACAACGAGGTGCACCTGCACACCGCCGAGACCGACCACCAGCGGCGCGGCGAGTGGATCGCGGCCATCGACGCCATCAGCGCGCTCGACCCGTCCGCCGTCGTCGCCGGACACAAGAAGCCCGGTAACGACAACGACCCGCGTCACCTGGACGAGACGAAGGGGTACCTCCGCGACACCGACGAACTGCTCCACGTCGCCCGCAGCCCGGACGAGTTCGTGGATCTCATGATGCAGCGATATCTGGCCTGGGTGAACCCAAACATCCTGTGGAGCTCGGCCCGCGCGCTCGTCACCGCCTGAACCGCTTGTCAGGCCCGAGGATCTGGCGATCACAAGCCGCGCTGGACGGCCTGGTCGAGGAGGCGCGGGGCAAGATCAGCACCTGATCTGGCATGGTTCTGGCACACAACCGCCGGAGAGCGGCAGAAACGACAAAAGCCCTGGTGGGAGATCATCTCCCTCACCAGGGCTTTTCGCTCGGGTGGGCCGGAGGTACCACCATGCGAACCACACCGCCACGATCGCCGGTGACCCACTACCGCTGAGTTTGCCCAGCTCACGCGGATCGGGCGGTGCCCGATGAACCGGGCCCGACCGACCGAACCGCTGGTGCGGTTCGCCGATGCGGAAGAGATAAACCCGTTCCAACTCCTTCTCGATCTTCATGACCATGCCGTCGCTCGGACGCCGGGACCCGGACTCGATGACGTCCTGACGGAGCTGGCATTGTCCGCTGCGGTGGTGTCCTGGTGGACTCGCTGGCAACCCTCAATGATCCACACCGCGTTGCGGGCGGGCGCGGACCTGACGGACATCGCGAAAGCGACCGGTCTCGACGCGAGCGACGTCCTCCGGCGGTGGTGGCGATGGGCTGAGTCCAGACGCGGCTGGACATCAGCGGACGTCCGTCCATGGACCCCATCGAGGTCCGGGCCATCGAGCGTCGGCTCGGGCTGGGGGTGGTTCGGTGACGCCGACCCGGCTGGCCCGAGACGTGAGCACGGTGGCGGTTGCCGGGATTGCTGCCTGGTCGTCGTGGAGTCACATGGTCGCCGTGGCGTTGAGGTTCGGTGAGCGTCCCGAGGTCGCCTACGTACTTCCGCTGTCGGTCGACGGGATGCTGGTCGTCGCGTCGGCGGCCATGGTCGAGGACAAGCGCGCCGGCCGGAGGGTGCGCTGGTCGGCTCGTACGGCGTTCGCGGTCGGGGTGGCGGCCAGCGTGGCGGCGAACATCGCCGCCGCCGAGCCAAGCCTCGGAGCGCGGATCGTGGCGGCCTGGCCAGCGGTGGCGCTGCTGCTGGTCGTGGAGATGCTGACCAGAGCGCAGCCGGTCCCAGGCAACGGCCATCGGACGTCAGACACCGCCCAGCCGCCTGCCTCTGACGCTGCGTCCGCGTTGCCACTGGTGTCGCCTTCGATGGAACTTGTGACCGAGATGAAGGAGGCGCAGCTGGCTGGGGCCTCCGACGGTCCGGCGACGAACCAGGTGTCGGCGCCCCTCCGGCGGCAAACCTCACGACGCAAGGGGGTGACGGGACGCGCGGAGCGGACAGCAGACGTTGTAGCCCGGCTGCGTGCCGAGCGTCCGCAGGCCAGCCCGGCCGAGCTGGCTCTGGCCGCCGGCGTGTCCGAACGTCATGTCCGACGCCTTATGGCGGAGAAGCCCCCACCGAATGCCAGCGGCGGGTAAAGCTCTACCGGGGCACCAGCTGACTGGTGTACGACCCGAGCCAGCCGTAGATACCGCAGCCGCCGACGCCGTGGCTCAGCGATTACCTTCGGGGCCGTCAGTTCGTCTGTCCGGTCGGTAGGTGCCGGCCGATGTAGCCGACATAGATCCGTCCGCTCTGCGCCGTATCGTCGTAATAGTGCATGCGAGGGCTAATCATCGCGAACTGAGCGATCTTGAAATGCGCACCCATGAAGATCTCGGCCGCCGGAATGACGGAGACCGGCACGGGTAGCACCCGCTTCCTCCAGAACGCCGGGTTGGTTCGGACCTCCTCGCTCTCGTCACGGGCGTGTCGTCGCGTCGGCCACTCGTGGCAGCCATCCGGAGTGTTCTCCAGGAAGCCATGCACGTCCCGACCCCAGCGCCCGTCTGCCTTCGCCGCTGCATAGTCCTGGAGCACCAACAACGCGTCCCAGGTCTTCGAAGCCCAGGCGCCCAGGGGGTCGTTGCTGTCAAGTTCCTCAGCGCAGTCAGGATCGCCCGTGAACACGACGTGCTGGAGTCTTGGCAGCCAACGGAGCAACTCACCGAAGCTGTCCGGCCGGGAGACGTCCGCTTCCGATGGCTGCGCCGTCCACGCCACCTCTGCTTGCCCCATAGAGGCGAGCCGGTGGCGCAGCGTCCGTTCAGTCTCCGCGGACCGGGTCAGGCGTTCAACCGCGTCCCGGTTCTCGATCTGCTCATCATCCAGCTGCCATTTGACGTCGTGATACGCCTTCTGTGTCTCATCGAGTTCGGCCTGGAGCTGCGCGAATCGGGCTGCGATGTCTTTCTGAGCCTCCTGCGATGACCGACCGACCTCGATCAGACGCACGATCTCGTCGATCCCGTCGACGGTCAGGTCATCGACCCCTACCTTGATCTTCAGGTAGTCCAGCAACATGCCTTGCTGCGCGCTGGCGCCACCTTGCCGGCGGTCACTCTCTCGCGTCTCGACGGCCGCTGCCTGGGGTTGCGACGGAACGAGCGATGGCCGCTTCGAACTGACGTCGCCGAGCCGGTGCACCAACATGTCGTCGGCGATACGTTCCAGCATCCGGTGTACCCGCGCCACCGATGCGGGTAGCGGTTGTTCGAGAGCCTGCAGTTGGGCGTTGGAGGCGAGGACCCGCGCGAGCCGGGGCTGTTCGTTGTCGTCGGCGATCCGTTCGGCGCTCAGCACCCGGTGCCGCAGCCTGTCGACGACGGAGTCCGGTTGCATCTGGGAGCGAAAGGTACGAAGTCGGCCGGGCAGTACGAGGTGGGCCTGGCCGAGCCGGTCGTTGAGCAACTGTGTGGCCTCCCCGTCCAGCACGTAGCACGAGGCCATGCCGATGGTGAACCGGGTCAGGTTGGCGATTCGGTTAGTCCATGGGACTGAAGGCAGCGAGTCGTCGTTGCCTGCGACGAAGACGACACCTCGTCGCTCGGTGTCGATGAGGGCTCGGTGGACCTCGTCGACTTCGTCGCCCCGGATGACGATTGGTCGCGTCGTCAGACGTGCGGCACCGTCCCAGGCATCGATGATTTCGAGCATGGGCGCGAGAAAGCGAGGGGTGCCTGCGAGGCGGGGGCGGCTGCGTGGGTCCTCGCTGTCGGGGTCGGGGGATTCGATGTCGATCCAGGCCCACGCCGCCCGCTCTCTCGCGTTGGGCGAATGTACGGTCAGTTGGATGATCCACTGCCCGTCCGGCTTCGTTTCGACGATCCGTACGCGCGTTGACGTCGATCCATCCTGCCCCTCGTGCTGCAGTAGGAGGCCCCTGACGTTGTCGCCGATGGTCGCCCACTGATTCTCTTGAAGCGCAGACGGATCCCAGCCCTTGGGGCCCGCGATCCAACGGTCGAGTTGTTCCCGTACCAGTGGCTGCAGATGGTTCCGTTCGCGGTGGGTCGTAAACACAGACCTGAAACCGAGCATTGCGCCGTCCCGAGGGGTTACAGGCGAGAGGGCTGCGCCGAACGCGTCGCCGCACTCGCTCGATGCGGCCCCGCTGACCTCCGTCTGCTACTCCAGCACCTGGTCTTGGTTCGGAAGCTGGAGTAGCAGCGGCGGTGTCGAGGTCGGCATCTGGACAAGGAGAGGTCAATCCGCTTGCTTGCTGGTCACCGAGATGAGCTGTTGATCATGGTGCGGATTCCAGATCGTTGAGAAGCGCGTGTACAGGCGCCCAGCACATCCGCACCGTGTCCAGGTCGGGCACGAGCCCGTAGTCGATCTGGTGGCGGGGGTGCACGAAGTTGCGGTAGTCCCGGACCTTCTCCATGAAGTCCTTGGCGTCGGTCTGGACCCACTCTTGTCGATGCGCGTACTCGAGGAGCAGGTGAAGCCCCGCTCGTTCGGCCGGAACCCGTCGACCGCCCCGGCCGACCAGGCCGTTCCTGCGCACGGTCTCGTCGCGATCAGTCACCACGACGTGCAGCAGCCCTTCGACGAAGCTGCCGATGCCGATGATCGCCAGTGCGTAGGCCCCGTTGTTCTGGCAGATCGACGCTTCGTCGGCACGCGCCATGAGGATGTCGACTGCCTTGCCGTTCCCGGTTAGTCGTCGCACCCGCTCGTGGAGGTCCGGCGGCGGCCCGTACAGGGGAACGTCGCTGCTCTGGCTGATCTGACCGAGCACGGGGCGCCCGCCGACGTAGGTGATGGTGAGCTGCTCGGGAGCCAGGAGGCGGTTCAGCTCTTGCGCGATCGGTTCGGCGGCCTCGACGCCGCCGTCGTACTCCAGCGGATCACCGATGCGACAGAGCAGCCGGTCGAGGGCGGCGGCGTCATCGGCATGGGAATTAAGTGCTTCTGTTAGCCAGGGGATCCGCGGAGAGCCGTCGTACTGCGGATCGCCGGGCCACCGGACTCGGTGCAGGAGCCGCTCGATCTGCGTACCGGTTCGCTCGTAGGGACCATCGACGTCGCAGATCAGGCGGGCGACGCGTTCCAGAGTGAGCGGGTCGAGGGCAATCATCGGGATACCTCCCGGTCGGCGCGCTGCTGCGCGATGTCGAGTGCTTCGGTCAGGCGCTGGAGGATGATTGAGCCCCGCTTGCGGAAGCCGAGTTCGCTCATGGCCTCTTGGAGGCGCTCATCCCGATCGCGCTGGAGTTGGTCGCTCACCAGCCAGGTGCAGATCTGTACCAGCTGTTCCCGCGTGTAGTCGGTGATCCGCAGACCGATCGGCACGTCGGGCCGTGGGCCACGGCGGGTCGCTGGCGGCGTCGGTTGCTGAGCGGGCCGGCGTGCCGGCGGTACTGGGTAGCTCCTCGCGGCGTGGTTGGCGCGGTCGACCGCCTGCTTCCAGCGGGCCACGAGCCGGGCTGTCTGGCCCGCCGGGTCCACGTACCAGTCGGTCGACCAGATGCGGTGGAATTCCCACCCGAGACGCTCCAGGTGCTGCTGGCGCAGCCGGTCCCGGTCACGGGCGCTATGTGCCTGGTGATACGAGTGACCGTCGGTCTCCACAGCGAGGACCATGCGGCCGGGCTGGTCTGGGTGGGCGAGGGCCAGGTCGATGCGGTAGCCGGAGACGCCCCACTGCGGCACAGCGTTGATGCCCTGCTGCTGGAGAGCCTTCAGGACGCTGCGCTCGAGGCCGTTGAGCTCGACCCCAGTGTGCTGTCGCGCGCCCAGGTCGCCGCCGAGGTCGACGAACTCGAGGTAACGGCGGAGCAGTTCGGGTCCGCGGTGTCGTGTTGCCGCAGTCTGGTTCGGGTCCATGTCGTAGTGGGAGAAGGCGCTCACCACGGTCATCCGATTCCGCGCTCGGGTGACCGCGACGTTGAGGCGCCGCTCACCGCCCTCCTGGTTGAGCGGTCCGAAGCGCAGCGGAAGTCGACCGTCTCTGGTCTTGGCATAGCCGATACTCAGGATGATGGCGTCCCGCTCGTCGCCCTGGACGTTCTCCAGGCTCTTGATGAAGAACCGCTGGCTCGCGGCCCGGTCCTGGGAGAAAAAGTCGTCGAGGTGCTCATGCTCTCGGCGTCGGCTGCGCAGGGTCGCCTCGATCCGCAGGGCGTGCTTCTGGCCCATGGTAATGACGCCGAGGCTCTCGTTCGGTCGCTGCTCGGCGTGCTCGAGAATCAGCTCGACCGCCCGGTTGACCTCCTCGGTTGATGAACCGCTCTGACCGGGGGCGACACGGCCGTCCACCGTCTCCAAGCGCAGCGGGCTGTCGACCTGCACGCCAGGGAACGTGACGAGGGAGCGGTTGTAGATCTCGACGTTCGAGAACGCGATCAGGCGCTCGTCTCGACTGCGGTAGTGCCAGGTCAAGCGGTACCGGTCCGAGATCAGGCCACCGAGGACGTCAAGAACGGACTCGTAGTCCTCAAGGTTCTCGTCGCCGAGATCATCGTCTTCGCCAGCCGGGTTCTGCTGAACGAGGCGCCGGAAGAACGGCGTGGGTGGGAGCTGCTTCGGGTCACCGGCCACGACGAGCTGGGTGCCACGCATGATCGAGGCGACAGCATCGTGCGGCTCGATCTGGCTTGCCTCATCGAAGATCACCACGTCGAACGACCGCTCGGGCGGCAGGATGCGGCTGACCACCAGTGGCGACATGGCCCAGCACGGGAACGCGGCGAGGAGCACCTCCGGTGCGCTACTGAGCAGCTTCCGCAGAGATAGGTGCCGGCTCTTCTTGGCCGCCTCCCGCCGGACGAGGCCGTTCTGGTCGGGATAGGCGTCTCGGGCCTTCCGCAGGTTCACTGCCACGTTGCGGCGCACGTGCCGGGCGGCCACCTCGATGTGCCGGCTGTCCGCAGCGCGGAAGTCCTGGACCACCGCGGCATGCTGCTGCCCGACGAACTGACCGAGGTACGGGACCCGCATGCGCACCTCGTCGAGGACCACCTGCAACCAGGCGCGCAACAGCGTGTCGGCTGCCTCGTCGCTTGAGACCTGCCGGGTGGCCAGGTCATCGAGCATGTGACTTAGCCCCAATGAGCGGAACAGCTGCTGCTGTTTGTTCAGTTCGGGCATCAGGAACAACGTCTCGCGGTCGGCGTTCAACTCGGCGAGCGTATTGGCCGCGGTGGTGGTGGGCCCACGCTCAAGACCGTCGATCCGGGCACATGCCGCCACCGCGGCGAGGTGGTTACGCACCTGCGTGAAGGACGACATGCACAGGTCGGCGCCCGCCAGAGCAGTTGGTGCGCTGTCCTGACGGCTGAGCTTCCGCCACCGCTCACGCTGGCCCGCCGCGGCGACCAGGCCCTGATACATCTCGGATCGGCTCTTGGGAGGGGCCGGACAAGTTCGCCGCAGCTCGCGGCGCAGTTGGAACCGGCGGAAGATCCCGAGCGGCTCGGAGCGGCGCGGCCGGGATCGCCCTGGTGCTGTCGCGTAGACGAAGTCGTCCAGATCCGGGCCGAAGACCTGCTCACCGTAGCTGGCAATGGTGCGTTCGACCTCGCTGAGCAGGTCGAACAGGTCCCTCCACGCAGCGAGGTCGTCCGGCACATCCAGCCCTGCCCGGTCGACCAAGTCCCGGATCTGGCGCTGTGCACCCTGTAGGGCGCCGGCCGCGAGTTCGTCGAGATGCACCAGCACCTTGCCGACATCGTCTGGGGTGCGGATAGCGGCCTTCGCCCACGGCGACTCCCCGCGCCAGATCCTCAGGCCGCCTCGATCCACGAACGTCCGAAGGTCCTCCCGCGCGGACTCAAGCCTCGATCGGTCAAGGTTCCGCAGCTCGGACGCGCGCAGGTTATAGCCGCTGACATCGAGAGTCGGAAGCGCGAGGAGCTGCTCGATGACCTGAAACGCGCTCACCCCCCAGGGCTGCCGTACTTCGTGCAGCTCGGCCGGGTGCCGTTTCGCCGCGGCCCGGCGGCTGTTCAGGCGGCGGTGCAGTTCGTCGGTGTCGACGGGTGGTTCAGCGCCAGCTTGAGTGAGGACATTGGCGATGCGCTGGGCGACCTGCCGCTTGCTGATCTTGCGGTCGTGCAGGTCGAACACCAGGTTGTCGAGTCCGACGTCGCCAAGGCGGTTCATCACCGCTTCGATGGCAGCCCGCTTCTCGGAGACGAACAGCACGCTGCGACCCATCGCGGCCATGTACGCGATGATGTTCGCGATCGTCTGGCTCTTACCCGTGCCGGGCGGGCCCTCGATGACCACATGCCGGCCGGACAGCACCGCGTCGATCGCCGACTGCTGGGAGGAGTCCGCGTCGTGGACCAGGAACTCCTTGGCCGGATCGATCTGATCGGCACTGGAGCTGGACCCTTGCGCTTGCTCAGTGCGCAGCTGCTGCCGAGCGTCGCGGTCGCCCGCCATTGCGCCGATCACCGGGTGTGATGCGAGCAGCTCGGCCGAGTTGCGCAGGTCCTCGACCATGGGGAGCTTGTCGAAGCTGAAGACGCCGGCAACCACCGCGGGCTCGAGCCGGAGAGACAGGCCGCTGGGAGCGACTGCCTTGGCGATCAGCTCGTAGGCGGCGCTTAGCTGCTGGTCCGGGTCAGCGATCTCGGACAGCATCGCGCTCAGCTTTTCGCCGAGGGCGCTGATATCCGTCTCCACGCCGTACTGCCGCTCCAGCGCGTACAGGAGGACGGGGTTGATCTCGGGGGACTCGGAAAGCTCCAGCGTGAAGTCGTTCTCGGTCGCCGTCCTGCTGTCCAGCGCAAGCTGCTGCAGGATCAGCGGCGCCCGCAGCGGTTGCATCGGCACGGATCCCCGGGTGTACGGACCGACCATGCAGAGCAGACCGCGAGTCACCCAACCGGCCTGAATTCCCTGCTCCTCCTCTAGCTCGACCAGCTTCCGGCGGAGGCTGCGGGCAGTGTTGCAGGCAGTGTTGTGTCGGTCCTGGTCCGGGAACAACGTCCGTAGGCGAACCTTCTGTCCTCGGAGCAGGTCGGCGACCACGCCGGGAGCCGCGTCAGCGAGATCGAGGGTGGTGGTCTGTCGCTCCTTGAAGTAGAGCAGCGTGTTGCGCGGGCCGAAGTCGATCAGTTGGTCTGCCCACCGGCTGGCGGCCTGTTGAACGAGGTGGAGTACATCCGGTTGGGTCAACAGCATCTCGTCTCCAAGTCAGTCGACGTACGCCAGTGCTGATCCGCCGGGCCGTCGGCCCGAGGCAAAGCCCTCCAGGATAGGACGGATGACATGTCGGTCTATGCGTCAGATTTCCGACACCGACGTCATCGGAAAGACCCCGCTCAGCAACTTTTACTTCCTTGGCTGGAGTACCGCCGTGCCTTGTTTGCACATCGGGCAGGCCGAGATGTTGCAGCGCCGGGGCGCGGCTTGGCGCAGCTGAAGGCCAACACGAACAGGTGCTGCATGGCGCGGGAGAGGCCGTAGCGGGCGATCCTCGCCGGGACCTGGTCTTCGATTCATCGATGGAGCAAGTCAGGGTCAGCGGGAGACGGCGACTGGCGACTTCGGCGGCTCCTGAGCGCGAAGGAAGTTGGTGGCATCGACAGTGGCACTGACCAGGGCGCACGTCGTCGCGGTGAGGGCGAGCCAGAATGTCACGGTGCTTTTCCAGTCCTCGGCGATCTTCACCGTCACCACCTCGGTGTCCTCCGCTGCCTCGGTAGACCGGCTCCGCCGACTGCTCGGGTCAGGCTGACGTCGCCAGCCGAAGCGGGCGAAGAACTTGGCCCAGGTGTGGTTCGACCGGCCGCAGCCGAAGATCACTCCGTTGACCTTCCGTCCGCACCGGCCGCCGTTCTGGGTGGTCACGCCGCACGTCGTCGGCGCCTTCACCGCGAGCAGCCAGGCCGGGATGGCGATCGCGATCGACGCCGACCAGGCAAGGCTGATGAGGTCGAGCGTGACGAAGTAGTAGACGACGCCGACGATGGCCAACGCCTCAACGCCAAGGATCAGCATGGCCTGATCTCGCTTCAGCATGTGGGTGCCTCCGAGTGGTCAAGGAGCGCGACGATGTCGACGAGTTCGGTACGGAGCCGGGTCAGCTCGGATGAGGTGACGCCGAGTTCGTAGTGGTGGTGGTGACCGGCGCGGGACAGCGCCCACCACAGGTAGCTGGCCCGGTGCCCAAGGTCGGGGCCGGCGTAGTGGGCGAGTAGCAGCAGCTTCGGCCGCTGCACCCGGGTCCGTCCGATCTCCGGGCAGACGCGAGCCCAGTACCGGTCCATCGCTGCTTCCAGTTCGTGTCGAAGCAGCCACGCGCACGCACGGGGCCAGGCTCCACGGGTGCCTCGGATCACGCTACTGAGCATCCGGTCGGCGGTGGCGAGGTACAGGGACGTCGTCATCGCAACCGCCTCACGAGCACAGCGGTGTTGGCGACCATCGCCCGGACGGGCATGCTCCGGTGGCCGTGGACCGCATCCGCCACCGCTTTGACCGTCCGGGTGGCCTGCGTGCCGTAGTCGCGGTCGAGACGAGCGAAGAGCTCCGGTCGGGGTGCGAGGCGGCCGAAGAGCCCGAGGCTGAGCCGGTCCTTGACGGTGTGCGCCCGGCTAAGCCCTTCCTGGATCTGCTGGTAGGGCGTGCCGCGCCGATGCTCGGCGGCCCGGTAGCGATCCATGCTGACCGACTCGATCGCGGACCGGCAGAACCCGGCGGCCATCAGGTACTTCGCCTCGTCCGCGATGTCCGCGGCGACCAGGGCGCGGGCATCGTCGAGGTAGCGGTCCGCCGGGTCGCAGACCTTGCGGACCTCGACGATCGAGCCCTCGCGGCGAGTGACCTCCCGGACATCGGCCTCAATGTCGAGGCGGCGGATCGCTTCCGGCAGCCGGTCGTCGTGGGTGAACACGATGACCTGCCGGGTCAGAGCGATCTCCCGCAACACCTCGGCCAAGCCGTCGATCTTGGTGGGATCCATGCTCTGCACCGGGTCGTCGATGATCACGAACCGGTACGGGCTGGTGTCGGCGCAGGCACGGGGCAGGAAGACCGCGAGGCCGAGGGCGTGCAGCTCACCCTGGCTCATCACCGCGAGCGCGCTGGTCTCGACGCCGTCGGCGGCTACGGGGAACAGGACCCGGCGGGTGTTGTTCACCCCTTCCATCCGCAGCCGGCGCAGCTCGACGTTGCTCTCCTGCCGCAGCTTCTGCCAGATCCGGTCCGACTGCGCGGCGAAGCTGCCCAGTCGGTCGGCACGGATCGCCTTCTCGGCAGTGTCGAGAGCCGCACGAGCCTTGGTGAGCAGAGCCAGGGCCGGCGCCTCGGCGCGGACCATGGCCGCGGCGTCGACCCACCGGCGGATCGCGGCGCCGGGCTCGCGCCAGGCGTCGTGACGCTGGGCGAGCCAGCCGGCCGCCGCCTTCACGAGGGTGGTGTGCGCCGCGACGACGCTGTCCCAGGAAACCCGATCGGGGCCGAGGCCGGCGAGAGCTTCGCGCATCGCCGCGCTCTCGCCGGGGATGTAGGGCGCCAGCGTGGCAGCGGCCGGTTCCAGCAGCCGGTGGATGTCGCCGAGCAGCCCATCGACCGTACGCCGGGCGTGCGCGTGAGCCTGCTGGGCCGCGCGTGCCGCCGCAGCGACCGCGGCCATCCTCGCGAGTTCCTCCTCGGCCTGCGTACGCCAGTCCTGGTCCAGGGTCCCGACGCGACACACCGGGCAAGGGCCGTTCCCACGATCGTGGTGCACGTCGAGCGCGGCCCGCAGCAGCCGGGCGCTCCGATCCGCAGCGCCGCTGTCGGTCGCGGTCGTCTCCCGCATCGCCGCCGCGGACTCGGCAAGGGCGACCAGCGCCCCACCGAGGTCGGGCAAGAACTGCTCGGCGAGCCGCCGGGCGGCTGCCGCTGCAGGTTCCTCCGACGTGGCGGTGTCGATGCAGGCGAGGTCGGCCAGCAGGGTCAGGTTTGCGCGGAGCGGACGGGCACCGAGCGCGCTCAGGGCGTCGCGGGCGCGGTCGTCGTCGATCTCACCGAGCTGTTCGCGCAGCTCGGTGAAGGTCGCCTTCAGCGCCTTGGCACGGTCGTCGTAGTCCCTACGCCGCTGCTGCAGCCGGGCGTCGGTGTCGCGCAGCGGGCTCAGGCCGAGAATCGGCGCGATCGCGTCGTACAGCTCGGCCGGCTTCGCGGTGATGACCCGTTCGAGGTCGCGGGCGGACAGGAACGGCCGGTACCTGGCGGCCTGACCGACCCACTGCGGCACCTGACCGGGCGGCATCGCGGCGCTGCCCGTGGTCGTGGTGACCGTCGCGGAGGTCAGATCGGTGGCCCCGACCGGCCAGGTGCGGTGGGTCGTCACCTGCTGGCCGGAGTCGAGCCGAAGGCTGAGGCGGATCTCCGATGCGCCATCGTGGTGCAGGTTCCGCCAGCCCTCGCGGAAAGCTGGCGGACGCTGCGCCCAGCGCAGGGAGTCCTCGGTCAGCGCGTACTCGACGGCCTCGGCGATGCTGGACTTCCCGGAGCCGTTGCGGCCCACGAACACGGTCAATCCGGTCTTGGGCAGCCGCCCGACCGTGACCTGCTGGCCGATCCCGCGGAAGCCGGCAACCCGGACCTCTTCCAGGAATGCCTGCGGCGTTGCACAGCCCGCCTCACCCAACTCGGGCGACGGCGGAAGGGCCTCACCTCGCAGTACGTCATCGAGAACCTGCTCGCCGTGAAAGGCGGCAAGAACCAGGTCGCTGACCGGCCCGGGCACCTGGAACCGCTGAAGGCGGTCAGCGAGCTCCTGGTAGAGCGTGAGCGTGTCGTTCATCAGACCCCCTGATGTCGTTGGCGCATCGAGGGAACCGCAGATTGGTCGCTTACACTGCCCTACACACTGTTATCCCGGGATAACAGATTGACCTTGTTCTTCGAGGATCCAGGACTCGTACTGTGACCGCTAGAGCGAGGAGGTGAGCCATGGAGGCGGAGTTGATGTCGCAGCGCGAGATCGCGCAGCTCGCGCGGGTCAAAAAGCCTGCGGTCACCACTTGGCGCCGGCGGCACTCGGACTTCCCTCCACCCGTGCCGGGCAACCACGGCCAACCTCTCTTTCCTGCAGACGCTGTCGTGGCCTGGCTACTCCGGACCGGGCTCGGCCACGCCGACCCGGACACCCTGCGCGCCGAGCGGTCCATGCACACCCTGGCGGCGTACGCCCGGCGGCACGGCGGCCGACGCACGATCGTCGTCCTCGCCGCCGCGCTCTGCCTCCGCCACCTCACCGGCCAGGCACTGCCAGCCGACCCTCTGCCGCTGGCTCAGCGCCTCGATCCCGATGACGAATTCCTGCTGCACGAGCTGGCTGACGCCCCGGAACTGGCCGGGCTCGCCCAACTGGTCGAGCAACTGATCGAGGGAGCCTTCGACCCCTGGCACAGCTGTCAGTTCCTGCTCAGCTCCGCCAACCGCCTCGGCTGGCCCGAGCTGACAGCGGATGCACTCACTCCGGAGACGGTGGCCCTGATTCGTCGGGTGGCCGACGTGGCGACCCGGCTGCAGGCCCACGGTGCCCTTACCATCGCCGACGGCAACGCGGGCGCAGGTGACCTACTGACAGCGCTGATAACCGACCAGGACCGCGACAATCTGCGAGTCAACGCGTTCGTCGCCGACGAGGAACTCGCCCGCCTGGTGCGTCGGCAGCTACTCCTCGCCGAGTTGCCCGAGTTCCAGTTCGACGTGCGCGCCGATGAGCTCAACGAGGAGTTCGCCGACCCGGACCTCATCGTCACCCGGCTCCCCTACCAACCGGCGGAGAGCCGAGAAGCCCTCGCCGACCTCGACCGGGTCGAAGCGATAGCCGATCTGCTCGGTCCGGGCCGCACGGCGATCGTCGTCGGTCCCGCCAGCAGCCTCGTCGACCAACTACGGGACGGGCCAGCGGCGTTGCGCCGGTCCGCGCTGCTGAGCAGCGGCATCGTCGAGGCAGTTGTGCAACTGCCGGGCGGCGTCTACCCGGCCAGGCCAGGCCATCCCGCCGCCCTGTGGCTGCTGACCCGCGACCCGATCCCCACCACCAAGGGCCGCGTGCTACTCGTCGACCTCAGCGGTCACGCGCTTGACCAATCCACTGTCGAGTCCGCGGCCGAGGACATCCTCCTCTGGCGCGCAGAGGGGCACCGCAGCGACGGCCACGACCCGCGCACTGGCCGAGTCGTCCCGCTGGACAGCCTCAACCTGCGTCGGGGTGCCGCACTCCGACCGCCGGGTCCGGCGTCGGTCACCCTGCGTGCCCGGCTGGCCGCCGACCGCCCCGCGCTCGTCGGAGAGGTCGAGCGCCGTCTCACCGACGCTGAGCAAGAGGCCATCCGATACGCGAAGGAGCACGGTTTCCTGAACACCGGAGCGGTACAGCGTGACGGAATCAGGCCGAAGGAGCTTTCCTGTGAGGCGCTACGAACGGCTCGCCGGGTCCGCCCCCTCACCGGGCACCGCCTGAACCCCGAGCATGTCGGACCGCGAGGTCACCATCGGGTAATCGGCGCGGCAGAGGTACTCGCGCAGTCGTCCAAGCGCTGGATGGACCGGCTCACCCTCGCTGCGGGGTACCCGCAGGTCGCCCTCACCGAACCGGGCGACCTCGTGGTCACCAATGTCCCTCGGTTCGGGGTTCTCCTCGACACCGACGGCTTTTCGGTGATCGAATTTCCGGCCAGCGGCCTGCGTATCTCCCCGGGCGACCCGCTCACTCCTCGTGTGCTGGCGGCACTTCTAGGCACTGCCCGCAACATGGCACGTAGCCCTGGTGCAGTGCGGGGCCCGCGGCTGTGGGACGCCACGATCCCTGACCTGGCCCGTGACGAGGCAGCCAGCTTGGACGAAGTGCTTCGCCGTCTGGACGAACGCGAGCATCTACTGCAGCGGCAGGCCGATCTCCTGGCGAAGTTGCGCGAACTCATCGTGACCGGGTTCGCCGACGGCACCCTCACGACTTTGTACGGTACGAACTCCTGAACGAGAGAACGGAACACACAGTGCCCCCACGTAAACGCGCCAACGGACAGGCCGAGCTGTTCGGCGTGTCCAGCACCAAGCAGATTCAGGACATCCTGTGGAAGGCCGCCGACAAGCTGCGCGGCTCCATGGACGCCGCACAGTACAAGGAGTTCGTCCTCGGCCTGGTCTTCCTCAAGTACGTCTCGGACGCGTTCGCCGAGCGCCGCGCCGAGATCAAGGACAGCCTCTCCGACATCCCGGAGAACCGCCGCGCCGCCTTCCTCGACGACCGCGACGAGTACGCCAGCGCCAACGTCTTCTGGGTCCCGGAGACCGCTCGGTGGGACTACTTGGTGGAGAACGCGCCCGGTGGCGTCGGCGCGCTGCTCGACGAAGCCATGGACGCGATCATGCGAGAGAACCCTGCGCTGACCGGTGTCCTACCGAGGATCTTCAACCGAGACAACGTCGACCAGAAGCGGTTGAAAGAACTCGTCGACCTGATCAGCGACGCCCGCTTCACCGGCCACGGCGATCGCCCAGCCCAAGACGTCCTCGGTGAGGTTTACGAGTACTTCCTGGACAAGTTCGCCCGTGCTGAGGGCAGACGAGCAGGCGAGTTCTACACACCGGCGAGCGTAGTGCGACTTTTGGTCGAGGTGCTCGAGCCCTACGAGGGCCGGGTGTACGACGGCTGTTGCGGTTCAGGCGGCATGTTCGTGCAATCGGGAAAGTTCGTCACGGCACATGCGGGCCGCGACCACACACATGACATCGCCGTCTACGGCCAGGAGAGCAACGAGCGCACGTGGCGCCTGGCGAAGATGAACTTGGCCATTCACGGCATGGATCCCAAGGGCCTCGGGGACCGCTGGGGTGACACGCTTTACGAGGACAAACACCCCGACCTGAGAGCCGACTTCATCATGGCCAACCCTCCGTTCAACGATGCGGCCTGGTTCCGTCGAGAGACCGATCCGCGCTGGCGTTACGGCGTCCCGCCGCAGAGCAACGCCAACTACGCCTGGCTCCAGCATTTCGCCGCGAAGTTGGGCGAGCGCGGCAGCGCTGGCATCGTTCTGGCCAACGGCTCGATGGCTTCCCGGCAATCGGGAGAGGGCGAGATCCGGCGCGCCATGGTCGAGGGGGACCTGGTGGCATGCATGGTCACTCTCCCGCCGAACCTTTTCCGCACCACGGCTATTCCGGCGTGCCTCTGGTTCCTCGCCAAGGACAAGTCCTCGCAGGGTTCACGGGCCCTGAGCGACCGGCGCGGCGAGATCTTGTTCATCAATGCCCGCGCGCTGGGCATCATGGCGGACCGCACCGAACGCATCCTCACCGAGGAGGACATCGCAAAGGTCGCCGGGACCTATCACGCCTGGCGGGGAACCAGGTCCGCGAAGAACGGGAACCAGGAGTACCGAGATGTTCCCGGCTTCTGCTACTCCGCGCGATTGGACGAGGTGGCTGCCCGCGACTACGTCCTGACGCCAGGGCTCTACGTCGGCGCCACCGAGGTCGAGGAAAATCCCGACGCCGAGCCGCCGACCGAACGTATTGAGCGCCTGACCAAGGAGCTGTACACCTCCTTCGATGAGTCGGCGCGCCTCGAGGCGCTCATCCGCGAGCAGCTCGGAGGGATCGATGTCTAGCTGGCAGACCTACACCATCGACGATGTCGCCGAAGTCTTCGACGGTCCGCACGCGACACCGACAAAGACCGAGAGCGGGCCGTGGTTCCTCAGCATTTCCAGCCTTGTCTCCGGCCGTCTGAAACTGACTGAATCCGCCCACCTGTCAGAAGCGGACTTCGAGCGCTGGACCAGGAGGGTCACTCCTCAAGCTGGCGATGTCCTCTTCTCGTACGAGACCCGGCTCGGCGAGGCTGCGCTCATGCCAGCCGGAGTCAAGGCAGCGCTCGGGCGCCGCATGGGTCTCCTCCGGCCCCGACGGAAACTGGTCGAGCCCAGGTTCCTACTCCTGGCGTATCTGTCGCCGCAGTTCCAGGAGGTGATCCGCCAGCGGCAGATCCACGGGGCGACAGTCGACCGCATCCCGCTCGTCGATCTGCCACGCTGGCCAATCCGCATCCCTGATATTCCAACACAGCGAGGGATTTCATCCGTCCTGGGGGCTTTGGACGACAAGGTTGCGGTCAACGAGCGGATCGCCGAGACTTACGAGGACCTCTTCCGGGCCAAGTTCGCGGCACTCGGAACGAACGAGGATGGCGACTGCCCGGTCTCCGATCTGGTCGAGTTCAATCCGAGAACAGCGCGCGCCGAGCAGCACGAGGCGGTCTACGTCGACATGGCGGCGCTGCCCACGCAGCACTCCTCCATTCGCGCTTGGTCTCGCCGCGCGCCAAAGAGCGGCAGCCGCTTTCAAAACGGCGACACGCTGCTGGCCCGCATCACTCCATGCTTGGAGAATGGCAAGACGGGCTACGTGGACTTCCTCTCGGACGGGGAGGTCGGCACCGGCTCAACTGAGTTTATCGTGATGCGACCCAAAGGCGATGTGCCACCTCAGTTTCCCTACTTTCTCGCACGCGATGAGCGATTTCGGGAGCATGCGGTCCGAAAAATGGTTGGCTCCTCTGGGCGTCAGCGAGTGAGCGCCGCCGACGCGGCGGATTTCTACGTGCGTCGGCCCAATCCCGGCAAACTGTCGGTCTTCGGTGCCGAGGCCGACGCCGCATTCCGCCACTTGAAGTCGCTAATGGCGGAGGCACGTTCCCTCGAGCATTTGCGTGACACGTTGTTGCCGGAACTGATGTCGGGGCGGTTGCGGGTGAGGGACGCCGAGAAGGCCATCGAGGACGCGGTCTAGGTCGAATAGGTCATCGGGAGGATTGTTATGGGGCCGGGCGGGAGAATGAACGAGGCCGACTGGGAGATCCTGGCGAAGGAGCACCTCGCCGACCTGGGATGGGAGCCGGGCGAGGGCAAGGAATTTGCGCCGGGTTCCGGGCAGCGGCGGGATTGGGCGGACCTGGTGCTCATGGAGGACCTGCAGGCCGCAATCGAGCGGCTAAACCCCGATCTACCGCAGACCGCGGTCGTTGAGGCGGTGCGGGTCGCTACGGACGTGGCGTCGCGGGAGGCGTTCGCGGAGAATAGGGCCGCGCACGAGAGGCTCACCGACGGCATCCGGTCGGTCGCCTACACCGACGCCTACGGCGCCGAGCACACTCCTACCGTTCGTCTGGTTGACCTGCACGACCCCGGCCGCAACGTCTATCGAGCGATCAATCAGGTCACGATCGTCGACGGTGACTTCCGGCGCCGGCTCGACATCGTGCTCTACCTCAACGGCCTGCCGGTCGCCGTCATCGAGCTGAAGAACGCCGCGGACGAGAACGCCACCCTGACGGGCGCGCACGCCCAGCTTCAGACGTACCTCGCGGAGTTCCCGCTCGCCTTCCGGCACGCCGTGCTGTGTCTGATCTCCGACGGGATCACCGCGAAGTACGGCACCCCGTTCACCCCGTACGAGCACTTCGCGCCATGGAACATCAACGACGAGGGTAAGCCCGTTGATGCCACTAAGCCCGACTACGACGGCCCGGAGGCGCTGATCGTCGCCCTCTACGGCCTGTTCAACCAGCGGCGCTTCCTCGAGTTGGCCGATGGGTTCGTCAACTTCACGTCAAAGAGCAAGCGGATCGCCAAGGCACACCAGTATTTCGCGGTGGTCCGGGCAGTCGATTGCGTCGTGCGGGCGTCGCAGCGCGACGGCAGGGCGGGCGTCGTCTGGCACACCCAGGGCTCGGGCAAGTCTGAGGAGATGGTGTGTACGGCGGCGCTGACCGCCCGCCACCCCGCCTTAAAAAACCCGACCATCGTCGTGCTGACTGACCGCACCGACCTCGACGATCAGCTCTACGACACCTTCCAGGAAAGCCAGCGTCTGCTCGGTCAGGAACCTATCCAGGCCGACTCCCGCACCGAACTGCGGGAGGAGCTGTCGAACCGGAACTCCGGCGGCATCATCTTCACGACGCTGCAGAAGTTCGGGCGTACGAGAGAAGAACGGGAGGCCGGACGGCCGCATCCGCTTCTTTCCAACCGGCACAACATCCTGGTGATCGTCGACGAGGCGCACCGCAGCCACTACGACAACCTGAACGGCTACGCCCGGCACCTACGCGACGCGCTGCCGTACGCCACGTTCATCGCTTTCACCGGCACCCCGATCGCCACCGCCGAGGTAAACACCCAGGCGGTCTTCGGCGACTACATCGACGTGTACGATCTTAAGCGCGCTGTCGACGACGAGGCGACCGTACGGGTCTACCACGAGCCGCGGATCATTCCGGTGTCGCTGCCACCGGACATCGACCCGGACAGCATCGACGAGCAGGTGGAAACACTCACCGCCAGCCTGGATGACGCGGAGCGACGTAAGGCCGAGGCGTACGCCGCCACCATGAACACCATCTACGGCGCTCCCGACCGCGTCGAAACCCTGGCCAGGGATCTGGTCGACCACTGGGAGAAGCGGCGCGAGCTGATGCGACCGCAGCTCGGCGGGCCGGGTAAGGCGATGCTCGTCTGCGCGACCCGGGAGATCTGCGTCCGCGTCTTCGACGCCATCAAGGTGCTACGGCGCGACTGGGCGAACCCGGCCGTCGACAAGGGCAAGATGAAGATCGTCTTCCATGGGGTGCCGAGCGATGAGGCGGAGCTGCGCCCACATCACCTACGCCCGTCACAGCAGCGGACAGTCCAGGCTCGCGCCAAGGACCCGAACGACGAGCTGGAGCTGCTTATCGTGCATTCGATGCTGCTCACCGGCTACGACGCGCCTCCGATCCACACGATCTACATGGACCGGCCGATGAAGGGCGCCAACCTCATGCAGGCCCTCGCCCGAGTTAACCGTCGCTTCCGGGACAAGCAGGACGGGCTGCTGGTCGGCTACGCCCCGCTGACCGAGAACCTACGGAAGGCGCTCACCGAGTACACCCCTAGCGACCAGGAAGACCAGACGCTCGGCAGGGAGATCGACCGGGCAATCAGCGAGGTACACAACGAAATCTCCATCATCGAGGCCATGCTGGCGCCGCTGAAGTGGCGGGCGATCCTCGACGACGAGAAGAACCCGACCCGGTGGATCCGGGCGGTACGGAAAGCCGCCAACTTTCTGCGCGACCCGCGGACCCCCGGCAACGTCGTAGAGCCCGGCACGAAGCCGCTGCACCAGCGTTTCCGCGACTCGGCGGGCCGGCTGGAGCGGTTCTACACGCTCTGTGCCACCAGCCGCGACTTCGTCGACCGTGCCGGCGACATCCAGCGCCTGCGCCGCGACATCCACTTCTTCCGCGACGTCCGGGTCTGGATCGTCAAGGAAGAGGCCGCCGACCGGGAGGCCAAGGGCCTGCCCAACACGGCCCAGGTGGAGCGCTACCTGTCTCAGCTCGCCGCCGAGGTGGTCGATGCCGCCGACATCACCGACATCTACGAGGAGGCGGGGCTCGGGAAGCTCGACATCACCGAGCTCAACGGGGTGGCATTGCAGCGCTTGCAGAACTCGGAGACCCCGCACCTGGCCGCTGCGGCGCTACGCCGGCTGATCGAGCGGAAGATGCGCGAGGTCACCAAACACAACGTGGTCCGCCAGGAACGCTTCTCCGCCCAGCTCGAAGACCTGATGAACCGCTACATGCGTCAGCAGCTGACCAGCGCGCAGCTGATCGTCGAGCTAGTCGAGCTGGCCAAGCAGGTGTCTGCGGACGCCCGGCGCGGCCAGCAGTTCGACCCCCCGCTCAACCACGCCGAGCTGGCCTTCTACGACGCTGTCGCGCAGAACGGGGCGGCTACGGAACTCATGAACGTCGGCACCCTCGCGGAAATCGCCCGCGAACTGGTCAAGTCGATCCAGTCGTCGATCACAGTGGACTGGTTCTCCCGAGAACCGGTACGTGCCAAGCTGCGCAGCCATATCCGCCGCCTGCTGGCTCGCTACGACTATCCGCCCGATCAGGAGCGTGCGGCCGTCGACCTGGTCATTCGCCAGATGGAGACATTCGCGAACGAGTGGGCTCCGGGAGGGCAGGCCGCCCAGCGGTGAAAGGCTGCGGCCGGCTACCCCTCCCGGTGGTGCGATGGCTAAGTGCCCCTCGTCGTTAGTTCGTCGGGGATTGCGCGGCGGTGGGCAAGGGCTCGTGGATGGTGAGGCGTTTCAGCAGGGCGTCGAGGTTCTTCTCGGTGTATCGCCGGTTGAACGGCCGAGCGCCGAGGTTGTAGTGGTCCTGGAAGGCTGTGAGCCGGTCTTCGACGTCGGTCAGATCGTAGAAGTCGTTCGGGGTGACGACCTTGCGCTGCACGATCGAGAAGTACAGCTCCACCTGGTTCAACCAGGAGGCGTGGACCGGTAGGTGGACCAGCTTGGCGTTGGGCCACGTGTTGGCCATGCGGTCGATGGAGGTTTGCCCGCGGTGGGAGGAGCCGTTGTCGACGATCCAGAACACCCGGTCTGCTGAGGCGTAGGGTTCGCTGGTCATGACCTGCTTGACCAGTCGGGCGAACGGGGTGATGCCGGTGGACGCGTCGCAGCGGCCGAGGACTTTCCCGTTGGCCACGTCGAGGGCGGCCAGGTAGGCGAGGGCACCGCCGCGTTCGTACTCGTGCTCGACGCGCATCAGTCGGGTCTGGCCTGGCGGCAGGGTGGGGTGGCAGCGGCAGCGGGCCTGGATCGAGGTCTTCTCGTCCGCGCTGATCACGAAGTCACCATCGTTGAGGGGGCGGCCGTCCCAGATGCGGGCGTACAGGTCCAGCACGGTGCTGGCCTTGGCGGTGAAGTGCGGGTCTCGGGGGAAGATCCACGACCGGTGCCGCCAGGGTTTGATCGCGTCGGCGGCCAGCCAGCGGGTCACCGTGGAGGCGGAGATGTCGTCCACGACACCGGCGGCCACCGCCTCGTCGGCCAGGTCGGCGGCGCTCCACCGGGACAGCGGCACCCCACGGTCGGCCGGCAACTCACACGCGAGGGCCTTGACCTGCGCGGTCTGCACATCGGTGAACCGGCGTGGCCGGCCAGGACGCGGCACATCCGTCAACCCATCGAGGCGCCGCTGCCAGAACCGCACCCGCCATTTGCGGACCGTGTCCACGTGCACCCGCTGGTCGGCGGCGATCGCGGTGTTACTGGCCCCACCGGCGGCGGCCAGCACGATCCGGGCCCGCACCACCATGCGGTAGGAGGCCGTGGGTCGGCGAGCCAGCCTCTGCAGGGCGACCCGCTCATTGGCGTCGAGCGTGATCGGATACGGGGATGACGGGGGCATCGCACCGTTGTGCCACCCGTGCCGCCACCGCGTCGGCACCGACACGCCGCAGCAGGGGTGGGGCAGGATGACAGTTGTGGCCAAGCCTCCACCCGAATCGACCAAGAGCAGCCTGCGTCAACGCCTCACCGCGCATGCCCGCAGCCGTTGGCCCGCCCTGACCGCTGTGTCCGTGCGGTACCGCGGCGTCTTCGCCTACGTCGACGGCCGGCTCGCTGACGGCACCACGCTGCCGCTTTGCCGACTCCGCTACGGCGGCTCGGCCAGCACATGGGGCTTCGCTATCTACCTGGCCAGCCGCGACGGCTACGAAGACTCCATCCTGCCCAGCGGCCTGCACGCCGGCAGTCCCGAAGAAGCCCTCGACTGCGCCTGCGGTCTCTACCTCAACGACCCAACCGCCTGGACCCAACCCCCGACGAACTAACGACGAGGGGCACTAAGGCGTGGCATCGCCGAGGTCGTCGACTCGGTGAACAAGGCTCAAGCCCACTTCCAGAAGGTCAGCCGGGGCGGGGGCAACAACCTGCTGAACAGCGCGGTGCGTGCTTGCCGGCAGGCGCCTGTCCGCCTCGAAGAGGGTGTGGACGAGGTGAAGCCGGCTCAGGATCTCGTCGGAAAGCACTTGGTGGCAGTGGTGACGGCCGGTGGCTGAGCGCCGGCCGTCACCGCACTCCACCACGTCATGGAGGGTCAGCCAGCCGAGGGGTCGCGCGGTGCCGGTTCGTCGGCTTGCGGAAGCCGTTGAGGGCCGGGTTGGCGGGGACCGGTGTCGCTCTGCTCGTAGGGATTCGGCTCGGCCTTCCGCTTGCCCTCGATCGGTTGCCGTGGCGGCATGTCGATGCCGATTGCTCGGGCGTACTCGGCGAGGATGCCGCCGGCTTCGGCGAGCAGCCATGAGCCGTCGCGGAGCTTGACGATTCCTTGGGCGTAGTTGCCCAGTGCCCGGTTGACCAGGGGGTTGGTGGCTCCGGTGGTCAGGGCGCGGAACTCGGCTCGGGCGTTCTCGGCGTCCTGGATGACGACCTTGGTCAGGTCCTGCTGTTGGCCGATGGAGACGTGCAGGTCTCGGAGCGCGGCGGTGATGTCGGGCAGGGTCACGGTTGGTACCTCCGGGTGAGGTCGGCTGCGGGATCAGGGCCGGCAGTGATGCGGCGGGCGTTGATGAGCTGCGGGCGGGTCGCGCCGGGAGTTCGTCGGGGCAGGCGGCCGTAGCGGGTGAAGGTGGCGGCGGCTTGCTCGTTGGTGAGGCAGGGGCCGATGAGCTGGCAGCGCAGGCAGTAGCCGGTGGCGCTGGAGGTGACGTGCTCGTCGAGCGCTCGCTGCGCGGCGGTGAGCTGGTCGATGGCCGCTGCGGACAGGTAGACGGTGGTGGCCATGTCAGTCCTGCGGCTGTGGGAGGGCGCCGACGCGGGCGAGTACCTGCCGGAAGCGTCCGGTGCCGCCGGGCGAGGGCATTTCGATGCCTTCGAGCCACACCCACTGGCCGTCGTACCAGAGGCTGAGGTCGAGGCGGACGCAGACGATCCGCAGCCGTAGCGTGCCGCTGCCGTGCTGGTAGTCCAGTTCGCGTAGGTGCACGACGTCGCCGGGCGCGACGGCGACTACAGGTGTGATCGGCGCGGGGGTCACAGTCCGCTCGTCCAACTCGTCCGACCGGGATGCGGGCGGGATTTGCGGCCTCCGCAGTCGGGGCAGTTCAGTGCCGACCCGCTCCGTCGGCACCATCGGGACTTGACCTTGAACAGGAACAGTCCGGCGGCGAAGCCGAGCATCGCGACCACCGCCAGGACGAGGGATGGAACCACTGCGTTGCCTCCCTGACTCGGCCTCTCGTGGGGGACGCAGCCCGCTTCGGGTGACAGGCTGCGTCCCGCCGAGAGGCGTCCGAGGCCGGACGGGCGGTGGGCCCCTGGGAGCGCGAGCCCACCGCCGTACCGCGCGGCTTTCGTGGGCCGCACCGGCCTGACATGCTCATGCCTATAGTGCCTATGCACTAGTGATAATGCAAGGATTGCATTCGCATGTACGTCACTTGCCTGGCCTGCCTGGAGGTTGCATCCGCACGGCGGGCACACTCTGACTACGACAGGAGCGAAGGGACATGGAGTTGTCAGCTCGACGGCAACCGCCCACCGTGCGCCTCCGGCGGCTCGCGGCGGAGTTGCGCAGCCTGCGCACCGCAGCCGGCCTCACCCGCGACGAGGTCAGCGAGCAGACCGGCATCAATCCCGCCACCCTCTATCGCATCGAGACGGCCAAGGTCCGCCCGCAGCGGCGCACCCTGATGGCGATGCTGGACAAGTACGGCGTCACCGACGAGGACAAGCGCAGCGAGCTGGTCGCCCTGTCCCGCCAGGCCGCGCAGCTGGGCTGGCTCCAGGCGTACGAGTCGGAACTGCCGGAGCTCTACACCACGTACATCAGCTTCGAAGCCGAAGCCCGCTCGGTCCGCAACTACGAGTCGCTCTTCGTCCCGGGCCTCCTACAAACCGAGAACTACGCCCGCGCCGTGATCCGGGGTGTGTTGCCGCTGGCGACCGACGCGGACGTGCAGGCCCGAGTGGAGGCGCGCATGCAGCGGCAGGAGTCGCTCCGCAAGACAGAGCCGCTGCGCCTCTGGGCGATCCTCGACGAAGCCGTCCTGCACCGGCTGACTGGCGGACCAGCCGTCATGGCCAAACAGCTCGACGCCCTGGTGAGCGCGGCGGGCCGGCCGCATGTCACGCTCCAAGTCATCCCGTTCACCTCGGGCGCGCACGCCGGCATGCCCGGCTCGTTCGTCGTCATGGACTTCCCCGACCCAGCCGACCCCGCCCTGGTGTACGTCGACAGCATGGCCGGCGACCTGTTCCTCGAACGGGAAGCAGACGTCCGCCGCTACACCAGCACGTTCGAACACCTCCGCGCTACCGCACTCGACCCAACCAGCTCGATCAAGCTGATCCAGGAACACGCCGCGGCAATCAGCCAGGGAGGAGGTACGGGATGACCTCAGTCGACCTGTCCCGCGCCCAGTGGAAGAAGAGCACCCGGTCCAGCGGGAACGGCCAATGTGTCGAGGTCGCCGACCTCGCTGACGCGGTGGCTCTCCGGGACAGCAAGGACCCGACCGGGCCGGCCCTCCTGTTCTGCCGGGATGATTGGACCAGCTTTCTGGCCAGCGCCAAGTACGGCCACTTCACCCAGCAGTAGGCGAACGCATCCGTCGGACGGGCCCAGCCGATCGTCGGCGACCATGGGCACGCTTCTGTATGGCTGCTACTTGCGCCACCAACTGGGGCGGCCGCGCATACCGTGGTGCCAGGCGTCGGCCTGAAGTCGGGTCGCGTCGATGGCCTGCTGGTCGCGCTCGGAGCGGTACTCGCGGTGGGGCTGATGCGGGCTCCAGTCGCCGATGAAGGGCCGTAGGTCATCGGGTTTGGGTTCGATGTCGAAGTCGATGCCAGCGAGGGCTCCGTCGCCGCAGGTGGGATCAAGGCGGGCTGCCGCGGCTCGCGCCCAGCCGATCCATCGGGCACGGTTGTCCAGTTCGTCCGGCCTGTCAGAACCGGCTACTTCGAGGGCATCGCAGAAGGCGCGGATCTCGTTGGCGGAGATCCAGGAGTCGTAGGCCCGCCGGAACTCCTTCTTGCGTAGAAGTTCGACGGCCTGGGGACGAGCCTCGTCGAGGGCCGCTTGCCAGCGGCGACGCTCATCTGCCCGCTTCCTCTCTTGCTCAGCAACGTATTCGTCGTGGGCACGCTGAGCAGCCCGCTTGGCTTCCTCGTCGGCGGCGATGCCGGCTTCGACGTCGCGGATAATGCGGGGAAGGCGTTTCTCCAAGAGGGTGCGCTTGTCGTCGGCCCAGCTGTCCTTCTTGTCCCAGCCAGCGCGGGCAATTTCCAACCGCAGCCGTCCGGAGGCGACCCGGTCGGTCTTGAGGAGCATCATCCACCGGTTGCGCCGCAGCTGCCGGGCCTCCTGCTCGATGGGCACGTGGGGGATCTCGTCGTACTCCTCGATCAACCGGACTCTGCGACGGGTCTTGTCGACTTGGAGGTAGACCGACGGGTTCTTCGTCTTGGTGTTCACCCCGACCCGGTGGCTCCGCCGTCGGGCTTTGGCGGCGAGGCCACGGATCAGGTCCAGCGCCCGAGGGACAGATTCCTTCGTAACCTCCAGTCCGGCCGGGTTCTTCTCCAGCGCGGCGAACACGAGGCCGGGATCGGTGGTGACGCGGCGTGTGTTGAGCCGGATCCGGTTCCAATCCCTGTCGTTCGGGTCGTCGTCGCTGGATAGCCGGATGATCAGGTCCCCGGCGGCGCGGCCGGTGTGCTTAAGGTGGAAGCCGGCGGGTACAAGGCCGTGCTGCTTGGCCGCGTGGATGACCCGCCGATACAGGGCACGCTCCTCGGAGTCGGGGCTCTCGACTCGCACGGTTCCGCCCTCGGCCCGCAGGCGTTCCACGAGCAGCCAGGCCTGCTCGACTGTTGCGGTGGTCGGAGGCTGCGGCGAGTCGGCCGATGTGGCGCCGCCACCGGCTGGCGACCGGCTTGAAGCCGACCCACTGCGGTTGGAGGTGATGGCGGTCCGGGTGCGCTGGCGGGGTGTCGCCCTGCCGGGCGAGAGCCGGTCGGGGTGGTCGGGGTGGATGCCGTTGTCGAGGTAGAAGCGGCCGGCGTCGGTGATTTGGGCCCGCCACACACCGCCCCGGCGGCTGATGTCGACGAGCCGGCGGGTCTGCAGTGCTCGAGCCGAGTGGCGCTGGTCGAGTCCGTCGGGGCCGCTGAGGTCGTCTCCGTCGCCGATCCGCCGCAGCAACAGCAGTTGGTGTTCTTTCAGCGGATCCCATATCTGCACGCCCTCGACCTTCGACTGCCAGGGCCTGATCCGCAAGGATCGACACTCTTGCGCGAGTTTGAGCTGGCCTCCCTTGCCCACGATGGGATACCACCGCCCTTCGCCGCTACGCCCGAGCAGCGGCGAAACAGATGTCCGCGTATCATCGATACGCGCTTCGTTCGTCGGGCTGCTGCCCCTAGCTTCGAGTGCGACAACGAAATCTCATAGGAGGAGGCAGCATGGCGGCGAGGCTGGCGCAGCTGGGCGGTGATCTCCCCGGGCCGTACATCATGGGTGCGATTCTGTTACCGGTGCTGTTCCTTGGCTGGGTCATCATGAGCGAGCGGCGGACCCGTCACCTCACGCAGCTGATCCGCGCGGTGCGGGGATCGGTCCGCCCGGGAGGTAGCTCCCGTGGCAGCAACCGAGAGGGGCGCTGACCATGTCCAGGGTGGAGCAGCTGATAACAAAGGAGGAGGTGGCTCACGCCGCAGCCGTCACCACCCAGGCGGTGAGCAACTGGGCGCGTAGGCACCCCAAGAACTTTCCTCAGCTCGTTCGGCGCGGATCCCAGGATGGCTACCTGACGTCGGCGGTGGCGGCGTGGCTCGATGACCGCCGGATCCCGCGTCCAGCGTTGCTGCCCGGTGAGCGTCTGGGAACGACCTACGGGGAACGGTTCCGCTCCGCGGTCGGGTATCCAGTACCACCAGCTACCGTTGATCCAATGCCTGAACCGGCGGCGGAGTTACTCGACGAGCGGTTGTGGTCGCCCCTGGAGCGGCTGCTACGCAAGAGCGAGGTACCGGCAGTCTTCGAGGCCATCGTCCTGTCCCTACTGCGCCTGCGAGATGCCTCCCCTGTCGACTGGGCGGCGATATCGAAATCCTCCATTGACACGATTCACGGTGTTGTCACTCAGGCATGGCAGCGGCAGGCGGCGCCCCTTTCGACTGCCACAACAGTCCTTCGAGACGCTCCAGCAACCGTCTACGGACGGCATCAGCTCCTCAACATCGTTCGCATCCTCGACGACGTCCGGACACCCGGCGACAAGGTGTTCGAGTACCTGCTCGACCAGTTCGCCAGGTTCCGCCACAGCAGCCCAGACGAATACCTGGTTCCGGCTGGGCTGGCGAGTCTGATGGTGCGGATGGTCGATCCCGCACCCGGGAGCCGCGTGCACGACCCTTGCTGCGGCCTGGGAAACCTGCTGGTGGCGGCGGGGAAACATATGACGCGCATGGCCGGATCGGGTTCACCAGTGGCGCTGACCGGACGGGCTGCGACGGCCAGGACCTGGAGCCTCGCCACGATGAACGCCGCAATCCACGGCATACGGATCGACCTCGGAGATGGGCCGCCGTCGGACCCCGGGGAGATCGACGCCGAACCGGGCCGGTTCGACGTCGTGCTGCTCAACCCGCCGTTCGGCATGAGGAACTGGAGCCTTCCCACGGCCCGATCGGCACGCCCGTGGCCGTACGGCGAGCCTTCCCCGCACAACGTCACCATGGCCTGGTTGCAGGCGGCGGTCGAGGCGCTCGCGCCCGGCGGCCGGGCTGCCGTGATCATGCCTTACAACGCCACGTTCGCGCTCACCGTCCGGGAGCGGGAGATCAGGGGGGCGATGGTCGAGCGTGGAGCCGTTCGCTGTGTTGTCGCGCTGCCCAGTCACCTGTTCCGCGAGACCACGGTCCCGGTAACAGTGTGGATCTTGGCTCATCCTGGCGACACTGCAGGCGAGGAGGTTCTCTTCGTCGATGCGCGGGGAGCGACTCGCAAGATCGGCCCTACCCACCGAGTGTTGACAGAGCCCGGCTGCCAAGCAGTCCTCGACGCGTATCAAGGATGGATGAACAAGACGGCCGCCCTCCCGATCGCGACGGAAGACTTCGCCGCCACCACAGCGACGGTGACGGCGATCCGGGAGCACAGCTACGACCTTCAGCCCAGCACCTATCTAAATCAGCGTCGGCAAGTCGTGACCGACCGGCGAACCTCGCCCACGCTTCCCGCATTGCGAAGCAACCTGGCCCGGCTGGACGACGAGGCCAGAACAGCCGACCTGACCCTCGACCGCTGCCTCGAAAGGTTGGTGTCGTGGACACGCTGATTGGCCCCGTCCCGGATGACTGGCAAACGCGGCAGCTTGGCGAGTGCTGCGACGTGCAACCAGGCCCATCCGGCACCACGTTGAGTTCCTCCGCGTACGTGATCGGAGGTGTCCCCGTCGTGAAGGCCGGCGACATCGGCCCCGAGGGGATTCTCTCCAGCGTCAGCGTGGACGAGGAAACCGCCAAACGCCTTCGGCCACGGTACGAGCTTTGTTCCGGCGACATCGTGTTCGTGCGCATCGGTAGAACAACCCGGCACGCGACGGTGACCGAGCGACAAGAGCGCTGGCTACTCGGCGGCTCCTGCATCCGCATCCGCGCAAAGCAAGACATCTCCGCGGACTACCTCGCCTGCTACCTCACTCATCCGGCGGTGCAGGAGTGGCTGGCCGAGTACACCCAGCGCGGAGTGCTGCCGACACTCAACGGGCGCAAGGTCCGGGAGATGCCGCTCGTGCTGCCCCCCGCAGCCGTTCAGCAGGGCATTGCCGAGATCGCCAGGGCCATCGACACAAAGATCCGCGCGCACAAGGACGTCATCCAGGCCACCCGAACGCTGCGCGAACTACTCATTCCGCAGATGCTCACCGGCAATCCTGTGCTGCCGGAAGCAGCCGCCAGTAGAGACGCGTGAGGACTTCGGCCACAAGGAAGTTACGGCGGAGCCCGGCTGGCGGGGGCATCGGCGCGCTTGATCAATGCGCCGATGACTACGTGAGGTTGGGGTGCGTCGAGTCCTTTAGCGGCACCTCGACGTAGGCGTCCACCTCAGCCACACCGGTGCAGCCCGTATCGGCCCGGGTCGGGCACGGACGCAGCTCCTTCGTCCGGTCGGCGCTCAGCACGGCGTCGGCGGCCGGACTGGCCTCGTACCGACCGCACGCCGGGCAGGAGACATACTGGGACCGCCGGATCCAAACCCCTGTCGGTGCGTCCTGCTCATCGAGGGTCATGATGCCGAACGTATCGCATCTCAACTGGCACGGACAGGCCGCCACTTATCTACGAGCGGCCGACCAGCGTCTCACATTATGAGAGACTGAGAGATTTCCTCAAGATCCTTTGGCCTGGATGGGGCGGGACTGGAGCGGTCTGTTGCACACCATGGGTGGACGCAGGTCAACAGAGGCGAATGTTCAGCGCTCCGGCCAGCGCTTCGGGCTGGCCAATCGTACTTGACCGGCGTGTTCCGCTGATGCGCAATAGAGGCACGTCCTCGTGCGGCGACTGGCCACCGGGCCGACCAGCGTACGGGCGGTCGCTCCCGGGTGGAGCGCTCGCTGTCGTCGCGGTCC
Source organism: Micromonospora sp. NPDC093277 (assembly GCF_044765245.1). Classification (NCBI taxonomy): domain Bacteria; kingdom Bacillati; phylum Actinomycetota; class Actinomycetes; order Micromonosporales; family Micromonosporaceae; genus Micromonospora; species Micromonospora sp. NPDC093277. Next base: position 310,251 of record NZ_JBIWJO010000001.1, on the reverse strand, counting down.
TCGACCGGTCGTCGGCGTACGAGCTACCTGACGGGAGGTCCCCGATGAAGGATCTGGTTCCGGCGAGCTGAGCCGGCCCATCGTGCTGGACGCGTTGACGCGCGCCGCCCGGTAGCTGCGGTCCCGCCCTTCGCCTGGGCTGAGACCGGGTGGTCCGCTGGGTCGTTCTCTCGCCGTTTGTCGAGCAACGGTCACCCATGGTCGTAGGTTTCACGGCCGTGGCGATGGGTGATGTCCGCTTCCACCTTGGCCGCCCGGCTCCGCCGGGGATGGCCGCGTTCTTTGACAACTACACAGCGACCAATGCCCGCTGCCCCCGGTGCCGTCTCGCTTGCCGGGTGAGACAGGGCCGTGCCCAGATCCTGGCTGGCCCGAGGGGTGGCGGCGACACCACCGGAATGATCTCGACCCTGCGGACCGTCGACCCGGCGGTCCACTCTCGCTACCCCTTCCACAAGGAGTCTCGTTGCTTCTCGCTCAACTCTCCGACCGCCGGCACCGCCGGCCGGCTCGACGTCGCGGGCCGGTGCTGACAGAACCCGTCTTGATCCCCGTTCGGGGGTCAGGGTCGGCGTCCGTGTTGACGTCAGTGTTGAACCTGACCCCCGAACGGACCCCCGTCCCCACCTCACAGTGCAGGTCGCTCCAGCTGTCACCGGCTGCCACCTGTCCTCCGACAGACCCTCCACGTCTCGGGTCTCTCCCCCAGGGGGTGCGTCATCCGCATCCGCTTGAAAGGGGGTGACCGCCGCTGATGGTTGATCCTGTGCTTCGGGTCCAGTCCCAGCTGACCGGACGGGACCGGGTCCTGCTGGGCTGGCTGTACGACCACGGCGTGCTGACCTCGTTCCAGATCGCCCACGCCCTGTTCCCGTCGCTGGACTTCTGCCAACGGCGGCTACGCAAGCTGCACCAGTTGCGGCTGGTGGACCGGTTCCGGCCGCAGCGGCCCGACGGCGGCTCCTACCCCTACCACTACCTGCTCGACCAGCTCGGCGCCGACGTCGTCGCCGCGGACCGCGACGAGCGCCCACCCCGCCGCGACCACGCCCGCATTCAGCGGCGGCGGTGGACCTCCACCCGGACACTGACCCACCGGCTCGGGGTGAACCAGTTCTTCACCGACCTGGCGGGCTACGCCCGCACCCGCCCCGACACGGAACTGGTCCGCTGGCTACCCGAGGCCGCGTGCGCCTGCCCCGGCGCGTTCACCCGACTCGACGACCCCGCTCTGGTCCGCGCCTACCAGCCCCGGGTCCGACCCGACGGCTACGCCCTGTGGGCCGAACACGGCCGCCTGGTGCCGGTGTTCGTCGAGTACGACACCGGCGGGGAACAGCTCGACGTGCTGACCGGCAAACTCGCCGGCTACCGGGACCTGTTCGGCACCCTCGGCCAGGTCTGGCCCGTGCTGTTCTGGCTGCACTCCACCACCCGCGAACGCAACCTGCGGCTGCGGCTGGCCGACGAACCCACCGGGCTGCCCGTCGCGACCGCCGCCCGGGACTACCCCACCACCGCCGGCCTGAGTCCCGCCGACGCCGTCTGGGCCACCGGCGGGCCGCATCGGCTGCGCCTGGCCGACCTGGCCGACCTGGCCCTCCACACCGACCACCACCGCGACGCCGCCGACTGACAGCACCGCCGGTCTGTCACGGACCTGTCGACAGCCCGCCGGCAGCGGCTGACAGATCACCGAGAGATTGAAGTCCCATCCGCTGACAGATCACCGAGCTACCCTCCCCGCCCGACTCGACGGGCTGCAATTCGAAGGAAAGGAGCAACGGATGAACGGAATCCTCCGACCCCAGCCGGCTTTCCCGCTTTTCGGAGGAACGTGGCCCACAAGCCGCACCACGAAAACGACGTCCGGAGCTATCCTGACGCACCACATCCCGGTACCGCCACCAACAACGGCGGTGCGAAAAAACCCCGCACCCGCGCAAAGAATACGGCCATTCCGATCCGGATCGCGCGGATCGAAACCGTACCCATGACCCCCGCCGAACTCGACAACGCCGCCGAAGCACTCGCCGTCCTACTCAACCACTTCATCGACGACCACCCCGACCTCTTCCCGTAACCCGCCCTGCCGGTGGCGGCCCGCCCGGCCGCCACCGGCACCACCCCTCCACCGCGAAGGACACCACCGCATGACAGCCCCACCCCTCGCCCCACCCAAGCGGCGCGGCCGGCGCGCCCACCAACCCACCCCAGCCGAACGGCCTACCGGCCCGTGCCGGGTCTGCGTCTACATCCGCCGCTCGACCGACGACGAACACCAACCGTTCTCCCTCGACGCCCAACGCGCCGCCCTGGAGAAATACGTCACCTCCCAACCCGGGTGGACCATCGTCGCCGAATACGAAGACGACGCCTCCGGCGCCACCACCCACCGACCCGGTCTTCGGAAAGCACTCCACGCCGCTAAAGCCGGCCTCTACGACGTCCTACTCGTCTACCGACTCGACCGATTCAGCCGCAGCGTCGCCGACCTACTCGACCTCATCAACATCCTCGAAGCATCCGGCGTCCGATTCTCCTCCGCCACCGAACCCGTCGACACCGGCGGACCCTTCGGCCGCATGATGCTCCAACTCCTCGCCGTGTTCGCCGAATTCGAACGCAACATCATCATCGACCGAGTGAAAAGTGGCATGACCGCGAAAGCCAGCAAAGGCAAATGGGCCGGCGGCACCCGCCCCTACGGCTACCTCGTCAACCCCGACCACCGCCTCGTCCCCCACCCCGACGAGGCACCCATCCTCCGCGACATCTTCCGCCTCTACACCCGCGACCGCGTCGGCACCCGCGCCATCGCCACCATCCTCAACGAACGCGGCGTCCCGAACCGGACCGGGAAGAAGTGGTCCGGACACACCATCAACCGGATCCTGGACAACCCCGCCTACGTCGGGGACATCGCCTACCGCGACGTCTACGTCCCCGACGCCCACGACGCGCTGATCGACCGGGACACCTTCCAACGCGCCCAGGACATCGCCGCAGCGCGCGGCGACGTCCAAACCCAGCGGGCGATGTCCGACTCGGACTACTACCTCACCGGCCTGCTGACATGTCCACGCTGCGGACAGCGCTACATCGGCACATCAGCGAGGGGACGGACACGGCGTTACCGCTACTACACCTGCTTCACCCGCACCCGATACGGCAAACACGCCACCTGCGACGCACCCCGCCTACCCGCCGACGACCTCGACAACGCCATCCTCACCGCGCTGCACGACTTCTACACCACCGCCGAACCTGTCCTGACCGCCATGATCGAACGCGCCCACGCCCAACGCGCCGCCACCACCGACGACCGAGGCGCTGAACTCACCGCCCTCGCCCACCAGATCACCACCACCGAGGCTGCCATCGACCGGTATCACACCGCATTCGAGAACGGCACCATGGACGACGCCACCGCCGGCCCCCGCATCCGGGAACTCCGCCAGCAACTGGCCCAACTCCACACCCGCCACGCCGAACTCCAAGCTGGTCTCGCCGCCCAGCCCGCCCCACCCGCACCCAGCACCATCGCCCTGATCCGCGACTACCTCACCGCGATCATGGCCAGCGGCAGCGACACCGAACGCAAAGCCGCCATCGAGACCCTCATCGCCGAAGTCCAGCTCACCGACCAGGGAGTCGTACCCGTATTCAAGATCCCCACAGACACGATGATGCCCCCGCCCGAAACGGACGAGGGCATCTCGACGGGGTCACCGGTTCGCACAATGGTGCGGTCGGTGGAGCCGAGGGGACTCGAACCCCTGACCCCCACACTGCCAGTGTGGTGCGCTACCAGCTGCGCCACGGCCCCTTGCTGTCGTCCCCGGTCACCCGGGCACGCAGAGAACTATACACACGCCGGCCGGCATGGTCATCTCGCGGGGGGCACCCCGGGCCCGGGTCAGTTCAGCGCCACGTCCGGCGGGAAGTGGGCGACCGCCGCCATCATGCCGCCCTGCCTGCGCAGCACCATGGGCCAGAGGTCGTCCGGCCGGTCGACGAAGGCGTCCCCCGGGAGGGCGTCGAGGACGAACCAGGACCCTTCCTCGATCTCCTGCTCCAACTGCCCGGCCCCCCAGCCGGAGTAGCCGGCGAAGACCCGGATCCCGCCGATCGCGTCGCGCAGTCGGTCCGGGTCGACGGAGAGATCGACGGTGCCCACCGCGCCGGAGACCCGGTGGAAGCCTTTCACCGACTTGATCGGTTGCCGCATCCGGGCCAGACAGATGGCCGCGTCGGGTTGCACGGGGCCGCCCTCGAAGAGCACGGCAGGGTCGCGAGCCAGTTCGCTCCAGTCGCCGAGGACGTCCGCGACCTGCACCTCGGTGGCCCGGTTCAGCACCACGCCGAGCGCGCCGCCGGGCTCGTGGGCGACCAGCAGGACGACCGTACGGTCGAAGTTCGGGTCCTTCAGCGCCGGAGTCGCCACCAGCAGCCGCCCGGTCATCGACTCCATGGCTCGGCCACCGATCGCCTGTCCCTCACCCTGCATGTCCGGCACCCGTCAGCCGTACTTCGGATTCGACGCCGTCGATCAGCCGCGCTGTCAACGCCATGCAACGCACGATAGCCTGCAGCCGGCTTGCTGGCTAAGGTCTGATCGGCAGGTGATCGCGACCGGAGCGAGGGAGGGCCGGGATGGGTCCCACGGCGGAACTGGCGGTGATTGGCGGGTCGGGCCTGTACGCCCTACTCGACGGCGCTACCGAGCACGTGCTGGAAACTCCGTACGGGCCGCCGTCGGACGCGGTCACCATCGCCGAGGTGGGCGGCCGGCGGGTGGCGTTCCTGCCCCGGCACGGACGCGACCACCGCTACCCGCCGCACCTGATCCCCTACCGGGCGAACCTGTGGGCGCTGCGCTCTCTCGGCGTACGCCAGGTGTTCGCCCCCTGCGCGGTGGGTGGGCTGCGGCCCGAGCTGGGCCCGGGCACGTTCGTGGTGCCGGACCAGCTCGTCGACCGCACCAGCGGGCGCACCCAGACCTACTACGACGAGGGCGCGGTGCACGCCCCGTTCGCCGACCCGTACTGCCCGACGGGACGGCGGACGTTGCTCGACGCGGCGGCCGGGCGCGACGTGCCGGCGGTGGACGGCGGGACGGTGGTGGTGATCGAGGGCCCCCGCTTCTCCACCCGCGCCGAGTCACGCTGGTACACCTCGATCGGCGGCACGGTGGTCAACATGACCGGCCACCCGGAGGCGGTGCTCGCCCGCGAGCTGGCTCTCTGCTACTCCTCGATCGCGCTGGTCACCGACCTGGACGCGGGCGTCGAGGCCGGCGACACGGTCACCCAGGAGGAAGTCTTCCGGGTCTTCGCGGAGAACACCGACCGGCTGCGCGGGGTGCTGCTGGACGCGGTGGCCGCGCTGCCGGCCGAACGGGCCTGCCCGTGCCCGCACGCGCTCGACGGGATCAAGCTGCCCTTCCCGCTGCCCTGACCGTCGCCCACTTCCGTGGTACCACCTATTACCACGAACCCGGCAAGCACCCGAAAAGTCAGCTGATGCCCGATACATTCGGCTTGCCGGAGAGCTGATCACCTAGCACCGTCTCCGGCCTCGGCGACGACGGAGGCAGCTCGGCGATGGCAACGGTCCGCGACACCACGTACGACCTGCTCCGCGACCTGGGCCTGACCACCGTCTTCGGCAACCCCGGCTCCACCGAGGAACCCTTCCTACGGGACTTCCCGGCCGACTTCCGCTATGTGCACGCGTTGCACGAGGCGTCGGCGATGAGCATGGCCGACGGGTACGCCCAGGCCACCGGCCGCCCCGCGCACGTCAACCTGCACACCGCCCCGGGCACCGGCAACGGCATGGGCAATCTCGTCACCGCCTGGCACAACAAGACCCCGCTGATCGTCACCGCCGGCCAGCAGACCCGGCAGATGCTGCTGCTGGAGCCCCGGCTGGCAAGTCGCCGGGCGGCCGAGCTGACCCAGCCGTACGTCAAGTGGGCCTACGAGCCGGCCCGCGCCCAGGACATCCCGGCCGCCTACATGCGGGCGTACGCCACCGCGGTGCAGCCCCCGGCCGGGCCGGTCTTCCTCTCCCTGCCGATGGACGACTGGGACCAGCCCGCCGACCCGCCCCCGCAGGTGCGCACGGTGGCCACCCGGTTCGCCCCCGACCCGGACCGGCTGCGCGACTTCGCCGCCATACTGGCCACCGGCCGCAGCCCGGCGCTGGTGCTCGGCGCGGCGGTGGACCGGGCCGACGCCTGGCCGGCCGCCGTGGCGCTGGCCGAGCGGCTGGCCGCCCCGGTCTGGGCCGCCCCGGCCCCGGAGCGGGCCGTCTTCCCCGAGGAACACCCGCAGTTCCGGGGCGTCCTGCCGTACGCGATCGGGCCGCTGGCCGAGACGCTGCGCGGGCACGACACGGTGCTGGTGGTCGGCGCCCCGGTGTTCCGCTACTACCCGCACGTACCGGGCGACTACCTGCCGCCCGACGCGCGGCTCCTGCACGTCACCGACGACCCGGACGAGGCGGCCCGCGCCCCGGTCGGGGAGAGCCTGCTCGGCGACCCGGGGCTGGCGCTGGCCGGCCTGGCGGAACTGCTGCCGCCCGCGGACCGGCCGGCGCCACCCGCCCGACCGGCCCCGAAGCCCCCGGCGGTGGCCACCCCGCCGAGCGCCGACGCGCTCTTCGCCGCGCTGGCCGGGCAGTGGCCGGCCGACGGGGTGCTGGTGCAGGAGTCACCGTCCAACCTGGCCGCGCTGCGCCGCCGGCTGCGGATCAGCCGGCCCCGCTCGTACTTCACCATGGCCAGCGGCGGGCTCGGGTTCGGCCTGCCGGCGGCGGTCGGGATCGCCCTGGCCGAGCGGGACACCGGGCGCGGTCGGCCGGTGGTGGCGGTGATCGGCGACGGCTCGCTGCACTACTCGGTGCAGGCCCTGTGGACCGCCGCGCAGCTGCGCCTGCCACTGGCCGTGGTGGTGCCGGTCAACCACCAGTACGCGATCCTGAAGGCGTTCGCCGAGCTGAAGCACACACCCGGGGTGCCGGCGTTGGACCTGCCCGGACTGGATGTGGCCGCGGTCGGGCGCGGCTACGGCTGCGCGGCGGAGGTGGTGGAGTCGCTGGACGGCCTCGGTGCCGCGCTCGCCACCGCGCTGGCCGCCGACCGGCCGACCGTGCTGCCGGTGCCGATCAGCGACGAGGTGCCGCGCATCCTCTGAGTCTCACTCCCGAACCGTGACGGGGGTGCCCAGGCGTACGTCCAGCACCGTGCGGTTGCCCAGCGGGGCCTTCAGGGTCACGCTCAGCGGCTTGCTCACCGCCACGGCGATGCACGCCTGGCCGGAGGTGGTGCGCCCCGCGCCGAGCACCACCACGTCGTCACGTTCCAGCACCAGGGGGGTGACCGAGGTGTCGCAGGCACCGCCGACGACCGGGTAGTCGAGCCGAGCCCCGTCGATCCTGCTCAGGTTCTCCACGCCCGACAGCTCGGCGGGCGGCTGCCAGGTGGGGGCCACCGCCTCGGGTACGGCGCCGATCGCGGCCGGGGCGACGGCGAGCCGGGCCACCGGCGCCCGTAGTTCCGCCACGGTGAACAGCCAGGCCGGCACGTCGGCCGTGCCCCGGCTGGTCCGTACGGCGGCGCTGCCCAGCTTCACTCCGGTGACCGTCAACGACACGCAGGGGCTCTGCGCGTGGGTGGAGATCGGAGCCTCCGGCCCGGGGCGGGTGGGCAGCAACCCGTCCGGACCGGGTTCGATCGTCGGCCCGCCGACCTTGGGCCGCCCCGGTCCGGGCGTCGCCGCGGGCAGCTTCGGCCGGCCCGGGCAGGCCGGCGGTTCTCCCCGGCCGAGCTGGGCGTACGCCTCGGCGGCGCTGACCAGCGGCACCCGCAGCGTGCCGTCGGGGAACCGGATCGTCCCGCCGGCCGGCGTGGCGGTCGGCAGCTCGATGTGGTTTCGGTACCAGCCGGAGCCGAAGGCCATTTTGGTCTCGTCGGTGAAGCCCGGGTCGCCGATCAGCACGGTGGCGTCCTGCAACGGCACGTAGCCACCGCGCCACGTCCCGTCGGGCCGCCAGGCGTCGGCGACCTCCTCGGCCCGCTGGTAGAACGCCTCCCAGCGGCCGTCGACGCCTTCCACTCCGGACGGCAGCGGTGTGACCGCGGGACCCACCCGGGTCGGATCCGATCCCGCCCGGGCACAGCCCGCGGCGACCAGGAGGGGCAGGCAGAGCAGGGCGATCGAGCGACGCATGTCTGTTCTGACGCCGCTTCCGCCGCGCCGGTTCCCCGGGCTCAGTCCTCCCCGCCCAGGTCGGCCTGGTACGCCTCCCAGAGCAGGTCGGCGCCGCGTCGCCGGTGCCGGTCGAGGGCTTCCAGCAGCCGTCCGACCCGCTCCCGCAGCTCCTCGGCGGGCACGGCGGGCAGGGTGGCCGCCTGCTGCAGGGCGGCGATGGTCGCGGTGATGGCGGTGTGCTCGACGGTCAGCCGTCGCACCCCACGATCCAGCCGGGGCGCCTCGTGGATCAACGCGGCGTAGAGGCCGGTGGGGCCCTCGGTGACCCGGACATGTTCGGCGAAGCCCCGCCGGACCGGGCTGAGGTGGAGGATCAGCCCCTCCCGCCAGCGCGGTTCCCCGGCCGGCGCGGCGAACGCCCGGGCGAGGGCGTGCACGTCGCCGAGAAAGCTGGGCCGCGGCTGACGCGCGGCAGGGGGCCGGACCGCCCCGGCGACGGTGGACGGCTGCTGGATCGGACCGGTGACCATGGGCACCTCCCGCGCTGCTGCGCTACCGCGTACGCCGATGGTGAACCCGTACGCCGGGGGCTGTCCAGGTCCCGCTGGCGCCTCATTCGTCCCATTGGCCCCAGCAGACCCGCCAGCCCCTACCGACCCAGCGGGTGGTCCGCCATCGTGCGCAGCTGACCGGCGAGGAGATGCACGTCGGCGTCCGTGCCGTAGTTCGGCCGGCCGGCGGTCATCGCGTCGGCGAGCGCCCGCAGCTGGTACGGCGGCAGGGTGGCCAGCCCCATGCCCTGCAACGGAATGGTGACCCGGCGGCCGGTGTCCCGGTCGTGGGCGACCACCGTCGACGCCGGCACCACCGCGTCCCGGCCGGCCTGGTAGGCGATGGTCCCGCCGTCGACGTCTGCGGTGGCCAGGTCCACGGTGCGGGTGCCGAACGCGCCACGCACGGAGGCCCGGGTGCCGTCCAGCCAGGCGGCGGTGCGCAGCATCCGCAGCAGCAGATAGAGCCCGAGCAGGACGAACGGCAGCCCGCACAGCCCGACGAACCGGATCGGCCCTGGCCCGGCGGCGGCGTCGCCGTGCAGCTCCGGCGGGAGCATGCCGGGCGGCAGGTCCCGGGCGTCGTCGTACGACGGGAAGGGGTCGCCCTGGCCGGTCAGTCTGGTCAGCAGGCCGTCGGCCATCATCGGCAGGAGCACGAAGATCGCCCCGAAACCGGTGAACACGACCGCCACCACCGCGGCGAAGGCCCGCTGGCCGGGTCCGGCCCCCACGGAGAGTTGAATCCTCTCGTTCGTCACAGCGGGCAGCCTAGACCCGCCGCGCACTTATGTCCCCGGGGCACATCGGCTGGTCGCGACCCGGCGCGGCAGCAGCAGCTCGGCACGACCGGCCCGGCAGCAGCTCGGCACGACCGGCCCGGCAGGGGCCGTCGGGCGCCACCGAAGGGAGCGCACAGAAAAAGGCCCTGAGAGTGTCGGACACTCTCAGGGCCTTTAACGGTGGAGGTGCCGGGAATCGAACCCGGGTCCTTCGCCGCCTTGTCAGGGCTTCTCCGAGCGCAGCTCGCTGTGCCTCTACTCGGCCCCTCCGATCACGCGAGCGAGTCGGTGTGACGGGCCCAGTCGCTGATTAATCTCGCCGCACGGACCCCGCGACCGGGTCCGATTGGCCAGCCCTCTAGCTGATGCCGGCTAACTGGGTCGAAGGCTCTCCCAGGCCGACAGACTTGCTACTCGCCTCAGGCGGCGAGAGCGAAGTCAGCGCGATTCTGCTTGGCGCTTATTGTTTTCCGACGAACGATTCACGAGACGACGTCGGCTTCCTCGGCTCGCTTCCCCTGCCGCAACGCACGAAGTCGAAACCAGTCACCCCCTCGACGGCTGCCCCTGTCGGCAGCACCACCAAGCCTAACGCCTGGCGCAACCGAATTCATTCCGAGGTCGGCCGGAGCCCGACACCGGGACAAACCGGTCGTTTCACTCAGCCATGCCCTTGCCGCGCCGGCCCACCGCGCGGGTGATCTCCCGCTCGGCGTCCCGCTTGGCGAGGTCCTGACGCTTGTCGTACGCCTTCTTACCCCGGGCCAGGCCGATCTCCACCTTGGCCCAGCCGTCGTGGAAGTAGACCTGCAACGGCACCAGGGTGAGACCGCTCTCCCGGGTCTTGCCGACCAACCGGTCGATCTCCAGCCGCTTGAGCAGCAGCTTCCGGGTCCGCCGTGGCTCGTGGTTGGTCCAGGTGCCCTGCGTGTACTCCGGGATGTGCATGCCGTGCAGATAGAGTTCGCCGTCACGTTCCTGGGCGAACGCGTCGACCAGCGAGGCCCGCCCGGCCCGCAGCGACTTGACCTCGGTACCGGTCAGTGCCATGCCCGCCTCGTACGTGTCGAGGATGGCGTAGTCGTGGCGCGCTTTCTTGTTGGAGGCGACCACCTTGCGGCCCTTTTCCCGTGGCATCGGTGCCACCTCCCTTCCGATCGGTCCGCGGCCGGCCGCCGCGGAGCGGGATCATGCTACCGGAACCACAAGGGCCCTCCCGCGCCGTTTATTCCGGCGCGGGAGGGCCCTTCGAGAGCCGTCGCGGTGACCTAGAACGTGTCTTGCGGAGACATTCCCTAGACCCGCAGGTAGAAGCGGAGCGTGATCCAGGCGGTGATCGCGGTGACCACGCCACCGATGCCGGCCATCAGCGGGAAGATCAGCAGGATCTCGGACCAGGAGATCGGGCTGATCAAGCCCTCCAGAGCCGAGAGCGACCCGCTACCGAAGACGAACTTCCCGGCGATCAGCCCGCCCAGGGCGAGGATGGAGCCGATCAGGCCGGCGACCACGGCTTCCAGCACGAACGGCGCCTGGATGAACCAGTTGGAGGCGCCGACCAGCTTCATCACCGCGACCTCGCGCCGCTTGCTGTACGCGGCGACCTGGATGGTGTTCGCGACCAGCAGCAACGCGGCGGCAGCCATCACGACCGAGATGAACAGCGTGAAGTTCTGGATCCCGGTGAGCACCCCGAAGACCTTGTCGAGCAGCTTGCTCTGGTCGACGATCTCGTCGACCCCCTCGGTGGCCTTGTACTGGTCGTAGATGTCCTTGTACTGCTCCGGATTGTGCAGCTTGAGCCGGAACGACTCGGGCAGCTGGTCCGCCTTGACCGCGTTCACCAGGTCGGGAGCGTCGGCGTACATCTTCTGGAAGCGCTCGTACGCGTGCTCCTTGTCGACGTACGTGGAGTCCTTGACCAGCGGGTCCGCTTTCAGCTTGGCCTCGAGGTCGTCGCGCTGTTGCGGCTCGACGTCGGTCTTGAGGAAGATCGAGACCTCGACGTTCTCGTAGTAGAGCTCCTTCATGTCGCCGACCTTCTGGTAAAGAAGGCCACTGAAGCCCAGCAGGAACAGCGACACCGTCATCGTGATGATCATCGCGATCGTCATGGTGACGTTGCGCCACAGTCCGACCAGTACCTCGGACAGGACGTACTTCATCCGCATCGGGAAATTCCTCCGGCTCTCCGGCGTGAGGTGTTCGTCGTCAGGATCTACGGATCGTCAGGAGGACGGCTCAGCCGTAGACACCGCGGTGCTGGTCGCGCACGATGCGGCCGCTCTCGATCTCGACGACCCGGCGGCGCATCTGGTTCACGATGTTGGAGTCGTGCGTGACCATCACGACGGTCGTGCCCGTGCGGTTGATCCGGTCCAGCAGGCGCATGATCTCGATCGACGTGTCCGGGTCCAGGTTTCCGGTGGGCTCATCCGCGAGCAGGATCAGCGGCCGGTTCACGAACGCCCGGGCCACCGCGACCCGCTGCTGCTCACCACCGGAGAGCTCGTGGGGGTAGCGGTGCTCCTTCCCACCGAGACCGACCAGCTCCAGCACCTCGGGAACGACCCGGCGGGCAACCGCCTTGGTCTTGCCGATCACCTCCAGGGCGAACGCCACGTTCTCGTAGGCGGTGCGGTTCGGCAGCAGGCGGAAGTCCTGGAAGACACAGCCGATGGATCGCCGGAACTGAGGTCGCTTCCAGGATCGCATCGACGTGACGTCCTTGCCGTTGACGACGACCCGCCCCTTGTTGGGGTGGACCTCGTGCAGCAGCATCTTGATGATCGTGGACTTGCCGGAGCCGGATGGACCGATGAAGAAGACGAACTCGCCCTTCTCGATCGAGACGGACACGTTGTCGAGCGAAGGCCGGGACGCCTTCGGGTACGTCTTCGTCACTTGCTCAAGCTGAATCACGGGTCGTGAGTCTACGCGGTGTAACCGGAGAGCCAAGCCCCCCGCCCCTCCGAAGCGAGTCGCGCCATCGATTCAGCCGGTCAGGGAGAGATCGATGACGCGGTGCGTCCAAGAGCGATCACGCACCGTCAGCGATCAGCTGCTGCTGCTTCCGCCAGCGGATACCAGCCTCGATGAAGCTGTCCAGCTCACCGTCGAAGACCGCGGACGGATTGCCCGTCTCCTGCTCGGTACGCAGATCCTTCACCATCTGATACGGGTGCAGGACGTACGAGCGCATCTGGTCGCCCCAGGAGCCGGCGGCCTCGGTCTTCAGGCCCTGGAGCTTCGCCTGCTCCTCCTGGCGCTTGCGCTCCAGCAGCCGGGCCTGGAGCACCCGCAGCGCGGAGGCCTTGTTCTGCAGCTGCGACTTCTCGTTCTGGCAGGTGACCACGATGCCGGTCGGGATGTGGGTGATCCGGACGGCCGAGTCGGTGGTGTTGACGCTCTGCCCGCCGGGGCCCGAGGACCGGTAGACGTCGACCCGCATCTCGTTCTCGGGGATCTCGATGTGATCGGTCTGCTCGACGACCGGCAGCACCTCGACGCCGGCGAAGCTGGTCTGGCGGCGGCCCTGGTTGTCGAACGGGCTGATCCGCACCAGCCGGTGGGTGCCGGACTCGACACTGAGCGTGCCGAACGCGTAGGGCACCTTGACCGTGAAGGTGGCCGACTTGAGGCCCGCCTCCTCCGCGTACGAGGTCTCGTAGACCTCGGTCGGGTAACCGTGCCGCTCGGCCCAGCGCAGGTACATCCGCAGCAACATCTCGGCGAAGTCCGCCGCGTCCACGCCGCCCGCGCCGGCCCGGATGGCGACCAGCGCCTCCCGGGAGTCGTACTCGCCGGAGAGCAGCGTGCGGACCTCCATCTCCTCGATGGCCTTGGTCAGCCCGGTGATCTCCGACTCGACCTCGGCGAGCGTGCCGGGATCACCCTCGGCCTCGGCGAGTTCCAGCAGCACCCCGGCGTCGTCGAGCCGGGAGCGGAGGCTGCCAAGCTTGCTGATCTCGCCGTTGACGTACGACAGCTGCGACGTCACCTGCTGTGCCTTGGCCTGGTCGTCCCAGAGGTCGGGCGCGGAGGCCTCCTGCTCCAGGCGGGCCTTCTGCTCGCGCAGCTTGTCGAGGTCGAGCACGGCCTCGATGTTGCGCAGGGTGGCGTCGAGTTCCTTGAGCTGTTCGGCGTAATCGGCAGCGGTCACGACTGACAAGCGTACTGCGCGGGCGAGGAGTGAGCTTGCGAGCCCCGCGGTCGCCGCGCGAAAGTCAGCACAGCGCGGGCGACGAGCGAGCCTACAAGCCCCGCGGTCGCCGCGCGAAAGACGGCACAGCGCGGGCGACGAGCGAGCCTAGAAGCCCCCGGTCGCCGGGCAAGAGAGGGCACAGCAGTGCCCCGGGGCTGCTCAGCACCCCCGGCCCGACCCGCTTCCGGGTCACCCGCCGACTGGCGCGGCCTTGAGCCAGGACAGGGCCGCCCGATGGTAGGCGACGGCGAACTCCAACGCGCTGGCGTCGTAGTTGTCGCCTTCCTTCTTGGCGTTCTTGACCTGCTCGCGCGCCGCCGCGAGGGCCTCGGTGTGGTACTCGTTCGCCGTGGCGTACAGGCTCTTGAGCTGGTTCTGCGAGTGCAGGCTGCCGAACGCGATCCGCAACGCGACCGGGTTGCGGATGGTGTCCTTGCCGGGATTCTCGGCCAGCCAGCGGGTGAATGTCCGTTTTCCCGCCGCCGTGATCGCGTACGGCTGGCTCATCCGCGGCCCGGGCTTACCCAGCCGCACCAGGCCCTTCTCGGCCAGTACCGGAAGCTCCCGGTAGACCTGACTGCGGGTCATCGACCAATACGGCGCCAGTCGGCGCTCAGCGGCGGCCATCAGCTGGCCGCCTGTCATCGGGCCCTCGTGCAGCAGCCCCAGCAGGGCCGCTGCTGTCGGGTTGACTCCGGTTTCCGCCATGCCCTCTAAGCTGCCACTTTGCCCGACCCGGCGTCCAGGATTTGCCATTTTCGCCGCCGGTTGGGTCGTCCGATGTGCACTGTCGGTGGACGACAGTCCGCCGGGGACGCCGGAACGCGTCGCCGGATGTCACCGATGGTGACCGTCCGGCGCGCCTGGGCGGCCCGGCCGGGCCGCCGGTGACGCTCCACGCGCCACCGGCGGCCGTCGCCGGGTCAGCCCATGTGCGGGTACGTGTGGTCGGTCGGCGGGACGAAGGTCTCCTTGATCGTCCGCGGCGACATCCAGCGGATCAGGTTGTGCCAGGAGCCCGCCTTGTCGTTGGTGCCGCTGGCCCGGGCCCCGCCGAACGGCTGCTGCCCGACCACCGCGCCGGTCGGCTTGTCGTTGATGTAGAAGTTGCCGGCCGCGTACCGCATCTTCTCGGCCACCTGGTCGACGATCCGGCGGTCGGTCGCGAAGATCGACCCGGTCAGCGCGTACGGGGCGATCGACTCGGCCTGCGCGACCGCCTCGTCGAAGCGGGCGTCGTCGAAGACGTGCACGCCGAGGATCGGACCGAAGTACTCGGTGGTGAAGGTCTCGTGCGCGGCGTCGGAGCACTCGAACAGGGTGGGCCGGACGAAGTAGCCGACCGAGTCGTCGGCGGTGCCGCCGGCCAGCAGCTTGCAGCTGTCGTCGCCGTTGATCAGCTCCAGCGCGGCGGTGTGCCGGCCGAACGCCTTGTCGTCGATGACCGCGCCACCGAAGTTGCTGAAGTCGGTCACGTCGCCGTAGGTCAGCGAGTCGGCGGTGGCGGCCAGCCGGTCGCGCAGCCCACCCTCCCAGATCGACCGGGGGATGTACGCCCGGGACGCGGCCGAGCACTTCTGGCCCTGGTACTCATAGGCGCCCCGGATCAGCGCGGTGTGCAGGGCGTCCACGTCGGCGCTGGTGTGCGCGACCACGAAGTCCTTGCCGCCGGTCTCCCCGACGAGTCGCGGGTAGCCCCGGTAGCGGCCGATGTTCTCGCCGACGGTCCGCCACAGGTGCTGGAACACCTTGGTCGACCCGGTGAAGTGGATGCCGGCCAGGTCCGGGTCGGCGAGCACGACGTCGGAGACCTCCTCGCCGCGCCCGGTGACCATGTTGATCACGCCGGGCGGCAGGCCGGCGGCCTCGAAGAGCCGCATCGTGAAGTGCGCGGCGAACTGCTGGGTCGGGCCCGGCTTCCAGACCACGGTGTTGCCCAGCAGGGCCGGCGCCGAGGGCAGGTTCCCGGCGATCGCGGTGAAGTTGAACGGGGTGATCGCGTAGACGAAGCCTTCGAGCGGGCGGTGGTCGAAGCGGTTCCACACGCCCGGCGAGGACATCGGCTGCTCGGCCAGCAGCTTGCGGGCGAAGTGGACGTTGAACCGCAGGAAGTCGATGAGCTCGCAAGCCGAGTCGATCTCGGCCTGGACGGCCGTCTTGGACTGGCCGAGCATGGTGGCCGCGTTGAGGGTGTCCCGCCACGGGCCGGCGAGCAGGTCGGCGGCGCGCAGGAAGATCGCGGCGCGCTCCTCGAACGGCAGCGCCCGCCACATCGGAGCGGCGTCCTTCGCGGCCTTCACCGCGGCACGGGCGTCGTCCTGGTTGGCGTGCCCGGTGACGCCGAGCACGTGCGCGTGCTTGTGCGGCTGGACCACCTTGATCGGCTCGCCGCCGGCCATCCGCTGCTCGCCGGCGATGGTCATCGGCAGCTCGATCTGCTCCGCGGCCAGTTCGACCAGCCGCCGCTGGAGCCGCTCCCGGCCGGCGCTGCCGGGCTCGTAGGTGTGAACCGGCTCGTTGCGCGGCTCGGGTACGGAGAACACGGCGTCCATCACGGCTCCTGTGCGATCTCGACAACGGTGGCGAAACCGGACCCGCGGGCACCGGCCGGACGACCAGGTGCCGGGCGCCGCGCGGCGGACCGGTCGCGGCGGCGGGACCTGGGCCGATTCTTTCATGCGACGCCGCCGGCTCACCCCTGCCGCCCCTCGACCAACCACCTCCGACCACGGTGGCGCGGCGGGTACCAGGACACACCCGCACACACCGGACCGTAGGCCGGACCCCGCCCTGATCCGACGAACCCTCAGCCAGCCTCCCCCCTCACCTACGATCCGTCACCCCACCCCCTCCGCCCGCCCCACCCCGCTCGGCCCGCCCACTCAACCCCTCGGCCCGGCCACTCACTCCCTCGGCCCGGCCCACTCCGGGATGCCTCCCCGGCGGCGCAACACCGCCCGCGCCCCCACCATCGGCCCGCCCGCCTCGCCCCCTCGGCCTGGCCACCTCGCCCCTCGGCCCTGCCCGCCTCATGATCAACTCGATGTGCGGCAAGAGGTGGTCTCGTCATCGGATTTGACCCCCACATGCCGCACGTTGAGTCGATCAAGCCCTGCCCTGAGGGAGCCCTGTCCTGAGGCAAGCCCTGTCCTGAGGCAGGCGCGACAGCGGACCTCAATGGCGCCTCGGGTGGCGCGTACCCTGGGTGACCGGTGACCTCCCCCGGCCCGTCGCGGCCGTCCGGCGTCCGTCGAAGGGAAGACGATGAGCAACCAGTCCGGCAGCTCCACGGCCGCGGAGCCGGACCAGCCCGACGTCGCCCCCGCGGCGCCGGAGCAGCCCGCACCCGGCGCGCCGGAGCAGCCGGCACCCGCCTCCTCCGTGGCGGCGGAACACCCCGCACCCGCCGCCCCCAGCAGCCCGGAGCGGCCAGCGTCCACCTCCGCCGAGGCGGCGGAACAGCCCGGGCACGCCTCCCCCAGCGCCCCGGAACGGCCGGCATCCACCGCCACCGAGGCGAAGCAGCCGGCACCCGCCCCGGACGGCGCGGCGGCCCCGACGCCGGACGAGGCCGGGCGGCCGGCGTACGTCCCCGGCGCACTGGTGCTGGCGCTGGTGGCGGTCGGCTGGCTCACCGCGATGCTCTGGTCCACCCGGGAGGCGATCAACAGCGCCGCGGCCGGCGTCACCGCGATCAGCCTCTCCGCGTACGCCCTGCCCGGCGTCATCACCGCCGCGCTGGTCGCCGGGGCCGCGGTCGCCCTGTCGGCGACCAACCCGCTCCGCCGGACCACCCTGCGCTTCCTTGCCGCCGTCGGCACCGGCCTGCTGGTCGGGCTCGCGGCCGCCGTGGCCACCAACCTGACGTACGCCGACAACGCGACCACCAACACCATCGCCGGCACCACCATCGCGGCGGCCATCATCGGCGGCGCGATGGCCGGCGCCCGCAACGCCCGGGTGGTGGGCGGCCTGGCCACCGCCACGCTGGCAGCGCAGGTCTTCGTGGTGCTGTTCAGCCGCGCCCGGGACCCGCTGTCCGGCCTGTTCGGTGCCGGAGACACCCAGCAGTCGATGCTCGACGCCGCCAAGTGGGTGTCCCGAACGGAGTCGCTGCTCGCCGGGCTGATCGCCGGCATGGTGGCCTTCGGCTACCTGACCTGGGCCCGCCGCCGCGCCGCCCGCCGGAACGGGTCCGCGGCCGACGGCTCCAGGACGCGGCGCGGCGTCGGACCGGCCCTCGTTCGACACGGAGCGGAGCCCGGCGGCGCGGAGGCCGAATTGTCGCCGCCGGCCGAGCTGGAGTCGTCGGCGCTGCGCTGGCCGGCGTACCTGATCGCCGGGGCCGGACCGGGGCTGCTCCTGCTGCTCACCGAGGTGATCATTCGAGTGGGTGGGCGTGGCCTGCTGGACCTGGCCGCCGCCCTCAGCGAGGCGGACCAGGTGGCGCAGACCGCGTTGGGCACCTCACGGATCGACAACGGCATCTGGGTGCTCTTCGTCGGAGCGCTCACCGCACTCGTCGCGTTCGGCCGTACGCTCGGCCCGCGTCCCGTCCTCGAAGAGGACGAGCCGGCCGAGGAGGCGGCTGCCTGACCGGGTGCCGGCCCTCCCCGCCGGGCGACGGTTCAGGAGAGGTCGCGCAGCAGCAGGTCCAGCTCGGTCGCGTCGTACCACTCCAGTTCGTGATCCTCGGCCCCGTCGACCGTGAACTGCGCGTCCGGGTCGCCGGCCCGGGCGTCGGCGACCACCTCGGCGGCCGCCGCGACATCGCCGACCGCCTCCGCGCCGTCCACGTGGATCGCGGCGACCGCGGCGAGCGGCACCGGTCCGGTCAACCGGACGACACTGGAGCCGAGCTCTCCGCCGACCCGGCCGACCGAGGACGCCGGCAGATCCGCCGAGACGACCACCCGCCGCCGGGGCGCGACCGGGTCGGCCCGCAGCAACAGCAGCGCGTCCTGGGCGGTCCGGGTGAAGGCGACGTACTCCAACTCCTCCTCGTCACCCTCGGCGTACCACTCGCGCAACTCCGGGGTGACCGCGTGCGCCTCGTCGGCGGCCAGCCCCGGCTCGCGCAGTCCCGCCAGCATCGGTACGGTCGCCGGCACGTACACCCGGACAAGCTCCTCGGCCACCGGTCTCTCCCCTGCTCAGGCCCAACCGGCGAATGCCGGCTCCGGGCGCCGATCATGCCGTACGCCGTGACCGTCATACACCGCACACCCGCCCGGGAGAAGTCCCCCACCGGTGTGTCCCGTTGCGAATCGTCGCGACGGAGGCTGGGGCGGGACGGCCAGCGGTGGCAAACTTAGGCAAACGAAGCTGACCGGGAGAGTCACCATGGAGCCAAGGTTCCTCCTGCTGTCCGACGTGGCCGCCGAGCTCAACGTCTCTGACTCGCAGGTCTACCACATGGTGCGGAGTGGCGAACTGCCCGCGATCAAGATCGGCGGCCGCGGGCAGTGGCGGGTGGAACGGGCCCGCCTGGAGGAGTACATCCAGCACAAGTACGCGGAGACCGCCGAGTGGGTACGCGACAACCCGCTCGCCGACCGCGACCCGGAGTGACCACCCGATTCCGCTGCGGCATTGACGGCCGGCGCCAGCCTGACCGAGAATGAGAAACAGTCGGAGGCAAACGAAAGCAAACGCAGCGAAAAGGGGTTGAGGATGACCGACTCCCGCCGGCCGCTGGCACCGCGCCCCCCGGTCCGTCTCCGGCCCGCCCCGCCGATCGACCCGCCCTGCGTCGACGAGGGCTCGCCCTGGGGCAACGTCGACCAGCTCACCCTCGACCTGTTCGACTCTCGCCGTCGAGACTCCGGCCGACCCACCGGCCGTTCCGCGGACGTCCGGCCGGCGCCGACCGGGCCGGGGCGGCGCACCGACGGCCCACCGGCGGCCGCCCTGGTCACCGCGACTCCCGAGGCCACCCGGGCCGCCTTCCGCTTCGTCCGCACCTTCCTGGAGATCGTCAACGGCTACCGCCCGCCCGGGCAGCTCCGGCCGCTCTGCGTGCCCGATGCCGGGGCCCAGGTGACCGCCGAGCTGGCCCGGGCCGCCCGCCGGGTCGGCCCCGTACGCCGCCGCTCCGCCCGACCGGTCCTCCAGCTCCGCCGGCTGCGCGTGTGCGAGCCCCGCGCGGGCGCGGTCGAGGCCGCCGCCGTACTCGCCGGGGCCGGCGGCGCCAGTTGGGCGATCGCCCTGCGCCTGGAACATCGCCGGGCCACCTGGCTCTGCACCACCCTCGACGTCCTCTGACGGCTCGCACAGGCGCCGCCGGCTGGTCCCTCTTCACCGCTCGCCGCCCGGTGAGACGCCGCTGGCACCAGCCCAGCGCCGCCGGCCCCGCCGGGCTCCCGCGTGATCAACTCGGTATGCCGCAAACGGCGGTATCCAGCGACCCGGAAACCACCGTTCGCCGCACACCGAGACGATCAACCCGGGCACCCCCGCATGGCCAACCTCCGCCACTCGCCGCAAGCCGAATGGACCAGGGATGGCGGGACGCGAACGGGCCCCGGCCGTGGCCGGGGCCCGTTGTCGCTGGTGGAACCGGGGTCAGTTGCCCCCGTTGGGCGCGCCGTGGCACCGCTTGTACTTGCGGCCGGAGCCGCACGGGCAGGGCGCGTTGCGGGAGGGACCCTCACCGGCGTCCGCCTGGCCCGGTGCTGCCCGGCGGGCGGTGTTGGCCGCGACCGCCTGGCCGTTCATCCCGGCGGCTGCCGGGCGCCGGGACGTACCCGACGGGGACGGGGCGGCGGGGCGGGCCGTGCTGTCCGGGTTGCCGATGCCCAGTGCCGGTGCCTGCGCGTCGGCCCGCTCGAGGGCGGGAGCGCCCCGCCCGGCCTCGCCGTCGATGGCCGGCGCCGAGTACTGCAGGCCCTGCTGCTGCGGCGCGCGGTTGAGACCCTTGGCACGGATCTCCACCGGCTTCTCCAGCAGCTGCACCTCCTCCGCCTCCGGCTCGGCCTCCTCGACCTGCACCTCAAGGTTGTAGAGGAAGCCGACCGTCTCCTCCTTGATGCCGTCCATCATGGTGGCGAACATGTCGAAGCCCTCGCGCTGGTACTCGATGACCGGGTCGCGCTGGGCGTACGCCCGCAGGCTGATGCCCTCCTGGAGGTAGTCCATCTCGTAGAGGTGCTCGCGCCACTTGCGGTCGATCACCTGGAGCAGGACCATCCGCTCGAGCTGGCGTACCGCCTCCTCGCCGAGCTGCTCCTCGCGCCGGTCGTACGCGGCGTTCGCGTCCTCCTTGAGGCGGGCGAGCAGGAAGTCCTGGTCGAGGCCGGCCCGGGAGCCCACCTCCTCCTCCAGCTCGTCGACGGTGATGCCCACCGGGTAGAGCTGCTTGAGGCTGGCCCAGAGCTGGTCGAGGTCCCAGTCCTCGGCGTAGCCGTCGCTGGTGGCGCCGATGGCGTACGCGCTCACCACGTCGTCGATCATGTTGCGGACCTGGTCGGAGAGGTCCTCGCCGTTGAGCACCCGGAGGCGCTCGGCGTAGACCACCTGGCGCTGCTTGTTCATCACCTCGTCGTACTTGAGGACGTTCTTCCGGATCTCGGCGTTCTGGCCCTCGATCTGGGCCTGCGCGCTCTTGATCTGGCGGGTGACCATCTTCGACTCGATGGGCACGTCCTCCGGGATGTTGAACCGCTCCATCACGGCCTCGACCGCACCGGCCCGGAAGCGCCTCATCAGCTCGTCCTGGAGCGAGAGGTAGAAGCGGGACTCGCCCGGGTCACCCTGCCGGCCGGCGCGACCGCGGAGCTGGTTGTCGATCCGGCGGGACTCGTGCCGCTCGGTGCCCAGCACGTAGAGGCCACCGGCGGCGGCCACCTCATCGGCCTCGGTGTCGCAGGCCTGCTTCCAGGTGGGCAGGACCTCCTCCATCGCCTTGGCGTACTCCTCCGGCTGCTCGACCGGGTCGAGGCCGCGCTGGCGCAGCTCGCTGGCGGCGAGGAACTCGGCGTTGCCGCCGAGCAGGATGTCCGTACCACGGCCGGCCATGTTGGTGGCGACGGTGACCGCCCCCTTGCGCCCGGCCTGGGCGACGATCTCCGCCTCCTTGGCGTGGAACTTCGCGTTCAGCACCGAGTGCGGGATGCCGCGGCGGCGCAGCAGCTGGGAGAGGATCTCGGAGTTCTCCACCGAGACCGTGCCGACCAGCACCGGCTGGCCCTGCTCGTGCCGCTCGGCGATGTCCTCGACGACGGCGTTGAACTTGGCCTTCTCGGTCTTGTAGATGACGTCCGGGCGGTCGAGACGGACCATCGGCCGGTGCGTCGGGATGGTCACCACACCGACCTTGTAGACCTTGTTGAACTCGCCCGCCTCGGTCTGGGCGGTACCGGTCATGCCGGAGAGCTTCTCGTAGAGCCGGAAGTAGTTCTGGAGGGTGATGGTGGCGAGGGTCTGGTTCTCCTGCTTGATCTCCACCCCCTCCTTGGCCTCGATCGCCTGGTGCATGCCCTCGTTGTAGCGGCGGCCGTGCAGGATGCGACCGGTGAACTCGTCGACGATCAGGACCTCGCCCTCGTTGACGATGTAGTCCTTGTCGCGCTTGTAGAGCTCCTTGGCCTTGATCGCGTTGTTGAGGTAACCGACCAGCGGGGTGTTGACCGACTCGTAGAGGTTGTCGATGCCGAGCCGGTCCTCGACCTTGGCCACACCGCGCTCGGTGATGGCGATGGTGCGCTTGGAGTGGTCGACCTCGTAGTCGCCCTCGCCGTCGGTGCCGGGCTGGAGGCGGGCCACCACGGCGGAGAACTCCTGGTACCAGCGGGCCGAGTGCTCGGCCGGGCCGGAGATGATCAGCGGGGTCCGGGCCTCGTCGATGAGGATCGAGTCGACCTCGTCGACCACCGAGAAGAAGTGACCGCGCTGGACCAGCTCGTCCCGCGACCAGGCCATGTTGTCGCGCAGGTAGTCGAAGCCGAACTCGTTGTTGGTGCCGTAGGTGATGTCGCACTCGTACGCGGCCCGGTGCTCGCTGGACGGCCGGTTGGGCAGCACCACGCCCACGGTGAGGCCGAGGAACTCGTGCACCCGGCCCATCCAGGCGGCGTCGCGCTCGGCCAGGTAGTCGTTCACCGTGACCACGTGCACGCCCTTGCCGGCGAGCGCGTTGAGGTAGACGGGCATGACCGAGGTCAGGGTCTTGCCCTCACCGGTCTTCATCTCGGCGATGTTGCCGAAGTGCAGCGCCGCGCCGCCCATCACCTGGACGTCGTAGGGCCGCTGGCCGAGCACCCGCGAGGCGGCCTCCCGGCACACCGCGAACGCCTCGGGCAGCAGGTCGTCGAGGGTCTCCCCGTCGGCGAGCCGCTCTTTGAACTGGTCGGTCATCCCGCGCAGTTCGTCATCGGTGAGGTTGACGTAGTCGTCCTCGATCGAGTTGACGGCGGCGGCGATGGCCTTGAGCCGACGCACCATGCGACCCTCGCCGGCGCGAAGGACCTTTTCCAGAATCGACACGGATCAACGCTCCCCTAGACGGTCTCGAACCATCGTAGGCGCTCCATCGCGGCGATGGTCAGTGGTGGCGGCGGTCCGGACCGATGAACCCGACATAACGCCCGTCCGGCGCGTCGGCTGGCCGATAATCGGGTTACGCCCAGCGCGAACGGTCCGGCACGATGACTCGGGTGGAGCCCGTGGAAATCATCGAGGACGGCCTGCTGCTTCGTCCCTGGCGGGCGGAGGACGCCGACGCGGTTCACCGCGCCTGCCAGGACCCGGACATTCAGCGCTGGACCAGGGTACCCCGCCCATACCTGCCTGAACACGCCCTCGGCTTCGTCGCCGAGATCAGCCCCGCGGCCTGGGCCGACGGCAGTGGGGCGCCGTTCGCGGTCTGCGACGCCACCACCGGCGAGCTGCTGGCCTCCTGCGGCCTGATCTCGGTCGACCGGGGCCTGGAGAGCGCGGAGATCGGCTACTGGACCGCACCGTGGGCCCGGGGCCGGGGTGTCGCCGTCCGTGCCACCCGGGCGGTCGCCCGCTGGGCCTTCGACGTCGCCAAGCTGCGCCGGCTGATCTGGCAGGCCAAGATCGGCAACCACGCCTCCCGGCTGGTCGCGCTCCGCGCCGGCTTCCGGATCGAGGGCGAGTTGCGGCTCGCCGAGGCGACCGACGGCGGGCATCGGGAGGGCTGGATCGGCTCGCTGCTCCCCGGCGAGGTGCCCGAACCCGGCGATCCCGGTCCCGCCGGCCCGGACACCCTGGCGACCCGCCGGGCCGCCGTGTTCGGCCGCCCGCAGCCCGTCCTGTTCGCCACCGCCGGCACCACCGAGCTGCGGCTACGGTCGTTGGAGGAACGCGACCTCGACGCGGTCGTGACCACCTGCCAGGACGAGCAGACCGTACGGTGGACCAGCGTGCCGCACCCCTACCGGCGGGAGCACGCCGAGAGCTTCCTGGACATCACCCAGGCCGCCTGGGCCCGAGGCACCAGCGCCCCCTACACCGTCGCGGACCCCGACGACCGCTACGTCGCCTCGATCGACCTGCGCATCTTTCCCGCCGATCCGCTGGTCGCCGACGTGGGCTTCATGACCGCGCCGTCCGCCCGGGGCCGGGGCTACCTGCCGGCCGCGCTGGCCGCGCTCTGCGCCTGGGGGTTCACCACGCTCGGCCTGGCCCGGATCGAGTGGCGGGCCAACGTGGGCAACACCGCCTCCCGCCGGGCGGCCGAGAAGGCGGGATTCGTCGTCGAGGGCACCCTCCGCGGCGGTATCCAGCACCGGGGCGAGCGCCGGGACGTCTGGGTGGGCACGCTGCTCCCCGAGGACCTGGTGTGACGCCGGAGACGATCGAGGCGGAGAGGGTGCGGCTGCGGCCGTTCCACCTCGACGACGTCGTGGACACCGCCACCGCCTGCGCGGATCCGGTCACCCGGCGGGGGATCGCCGGCCTGCCGGACCCGTACACCGAGGAGAGCGCCCGGCGGTGGATCACCGAGGGCGCGCCCGCGGCCTGGACCCGCGGCGGCGCGGCGTACGCGATCGCGGAGCCCGGAACCGACCGGTTGCTCGGCGGCATCGACCTCAGCCAGCCGGTGCCGACCCGCGGGCAGTGGGAGATCGGCTACTGGGTGGCGCCGTGGGCACGGCGCCTGGGCGTGGCCACCGCGGCGGCCCGGGCCCTCGCCGAGCACGCCTTCGCCGCCGGCTGCGCCCGCCTGGAGCTGCTCACCGACGAGGAGAACACCGCCAGCCAGCGGGTCGCGCTGGCCGCCGGATTCCGGCACGAGGGGGTACGCCGCGCGGCCGACCCCGGCCGGGGCGGTGACCGAAAGGACCTGGTCGCCTGGGTACGCCTCGCCGACGACCCGCCGGGTCCGGCCGTCCGGCTGCTGCCCGACCTGCCCGACGGTCGGCTCAGCGACGGCGTGGTGACCGTGCGCCGGGTCGCCCCCGGCGACGCGGACCCGCTGCACCGGCTGCACACGTTGCCCGAGGTGGTGGCGAACCGGGTGCCGCCCGTACCACCGGCCCGGGAGTCGATCGAGCGGCGCTGCCGCCTGGCGGAGAGCCACTGGCTGGCCGGCCGCTCGGCCGACCTCGTGATCCTGGACGCGGCGTCCGGCACGACGGCCGGCGGCTGTGCGCTGATGTACGACGAGCCGGCCACCGGCCAGGCCATGCTCGGCTGCAGCATGCTGCCCGAGGCGCGCGGACGGGGGCTGACCACCAGGGCGGTGCGGCTCGTCGCCGGCTGGGCGTTCGACATCGGCCTGGCCCGGCTCTGGGCCGGCACCCGCCCTGAGAACGTCGCCGCCCAACGGGCGCTGGAGAAGATCGGCTTCCGGCGCGAAGGGCTGCTGCGTGGCCGGCTCCCCGGCCCGGACGGCACCCGCACCGACTCGGTCCTTTTCGGCCTGCTCGCGGCGGACCCGCGGGGCTGACGAGGGCCCCGCGTCAGCGGGGCCCTCGTCACTCGTGGTCAGAAGGTGGTGTCGAGCGAGATGATCCCGTAGTCGTAGGCGTGGCGGCGGTAGACCACGCTCGGGCGGCCGGACTCCTTGTCCTGGAACAGATAGAAGTCGTGGCCGACCAGCTCCATCTGGAACAGCGCGTCGTCGACGGTCATCGGCTCCGCGGGATGCACCTTCTCGCGGGCGATGTGCCACGGCTGGTCGTCGTATGTCTCCTGGCCGTCCTCGTCCGGCCGGTCCTCGACGATGGTGGCCTCGTCCGGCCGGTCGGCGACCGCGGTGGCCGCCCGCGCACCGTTCGTCGCGGTCAACCCCGGAACGTCGAGGTCGACGACCGGTAGGCCCGCGGTGGCGGCGGCGACGGAGATCGGCGCATGCCGTCCGCGGTGCACCCGACGCCGGTCGGCCGCCCGGCGGAACCGGGTGTCCAGCTTGGCGATGGCCGTGTCCAGCGCGCTGTAGAAATCACTCGTGCAGGCCTCGGCCCGGATCACCGGGCCCCGCGTCACGCAGGTGATCTCCACCCGCTGGCAGTGATCGGCCTGGCGCGGATTGCGCTCGTGGAACAACTCGACGTCCACGCGAATGAGCTTGTGGTCGTAACGTTCGATCTTCGCGAGCTTTTCTGCGACGTGTACCCGGTAATGGTCCGGCACCTCGACGTTACGGCCCTTGACCACGATGTCCACGTGACCTCCCTTGTTCGGACGGTCGTTGATCCGGTCCCCGGCCGACCCGCCGCTGGGAGCATCCCGCTCGGCGTCGACCGGTTGGTACGGCTACGCCTCCTTCCCACACCGGGGGTGGCTTGGAGAGCTCCCTACCCCCGACATGAGAACGCTAACTCCTGTTCCCCCAGCAGTCACCCCTCGTTGTCGAGACTGCCCACGAATTTCGCGCAGCTCGTACACCAAGGGGTGAAACGGAAACACGAAGCGTCACCAGGAAGGGCGCTTTTGCGTTGCGGCGAGCACCGCCGCGGCCTTTGGCGTCATTCCCACAGGACGCAAGATCCGGCTCACCGCCGCCAGCGTCGCCCCGGTGGTGACGATGTCGTCGAGCAGCACCACGGGACCGGCCACCGGCGCACCACCGGACCGACGCAACCGGAACGCCGCCTCGGCCGCCGCGGCCCGCCCGGCGCTGTCCAGCACGACCGAGTCCGGCCGGGGCAGCGCGCGCAGCGGCCGGAGCACGCGTACCGGCCAGCCCGCCGCTCGCAGCCGGGCCGCCACGTGGCCGGTCAACCGGCCCAGATGGTCGCCGTAGCGGGTCCGCGCCGCACGCGCGGTGTCCGGCACCGGCACCAGGTTCACCGGCCGCGCCGGTCCCACCGCCGCGGCCACCACCTCGGCGAGCAGCGCCCCCAGCGGCCGGGCCAGCCCGTGCCGGCCCCGCTCCTTGTACGCCAGCAGCCCCTCCCGGAGCGCGCCCGCGTACGGGCCGAGTGCGACGCAGGGAGGCAGGTCGGGCGGGGCCGGATCGGGGCGGGTCGGCGCGGGGTGCAGCGCCTCGAGCTCACCGATGCAGCGCGGGCAGAATCCCTGGGCCAGGCCCTGGACCCGGTCGGCACAACCGGCGCAGCCGGCCGGCAGCACCAGATCCGTCAGGTCCGACCAGAGTCCGCCCAGGCCCCGCACGGACACCTCAGTAGAGGAAGAAGGGGGCGGTGGGGTTGGGTGCCCGGCCGCCCGGCGACGCCGACGCTTCCGGCAGGTCCAGCACCTGCTCCCGCTTGATGATCTCGAACGGGCTGTTCCGGAAGGCCGCCTTGTTCGCCTCGTACATGAAGGGGGCCAGCGCGCCGACCGGGCCGCCCGCGTACGCGGCCAGCTGGGTCACCTCGGCGCCGATCTGCCGCTTCAGCGGGGTCTCCAGCGCCCCGTCCACCGTGGTCTGGTAGATCGCCGGCCGGCCCGCATCGTTGCCGGCGAAGACCAGCTCGTTCGCCGCGGACCAGTCGACGGCGGTGATCCCGGTGAGCCGGGTGATCAGCCGACGGAGCGGATTCACCGTGACCGCGTCCCCGTCGACACTCAGCGGCGCCACGTAGAGCGCGCCATTGATGACCAGGGCGATCCGGTGCCCGTCGAACGAGCTGGCGACCGCGGTAACCTTACCCGGGACGGACAGCGTGATCTTGGTCATCTGGGCCATGCCGTCGAACTGGTAGAGCTGACGATCGGCCACCACCAGACCGGTCGGATGGCCCTCGTCCAGGGAGCGGAGCCAGGTCGGTTGGCCGACCGACTCGTACTCTTTCTTGCTGGTGTTGAAGAGGGTGACCGGAGCCGGGCCGGAGCCGACCACGAGCCGCTGCCGCTTGTCCGGCCGGGTGACCACCAGCGCCGCCAACACCTCGCCGCCGGCGCGGTTGAGCGCCGCCGACACCACGCTCTTATTGACCGCCTCCGGCAGCGGGACCGGGCCGGACGACTCACCGCCGACGGAGATCGGGTGGATCACACCGTCGTAGATGCAGAATCGCTGGGGAGCGTCGGAGGGGGGGTACAGCGGAACGGTGTCCCTCGCCTGCTTGAGATCGAAGGTGCGCCGGTTCTGGTTCTGGATCTTGAGCTGGAGCTCGCCGGTGAACTCCTGCAACGACCACGCGAGCTGGGTGGCGAGCCGGGACAGCTTCAAGTCGGTCGCATTGGTCATGTTCAGGTTGACTTCCCAGCGGCTGTTCGCGCGGGTGGCGTTGTTGATCAGCCGGGTGTCGGTGGGCAGCTTGGACACCCCCGGCGCGAGCCAGTCGGGCGGGCCGAGGGCGAGCCATTTGACCACCTCGGTCACCCGGCGCTCGTCGGGCACCGTCGACGGCAGGTACCGCTGGTCGGGCACCAGCCGGCTGCTGTCGGAGTTCCAGAAGTAGATGGTGTGGGTGCCGTAGTAGCTGCGCAGGGCATTGTCGCTGAGCAGCAGCAGGTTCGGCGGGTTGGTGAGGTAAAGCCCGGTGCTGCCGGCGTCGGCCGGGCGGAGCCGGAACACGTACTCGGTGTCGCTCACCACCGGCTGCGCCAGGGTGCCGTCGGCGCGCAGCACCCCGACCTGCTGCACCGGCACGGTGACCACGCTGGTGCCGTCGTTGCTCGGCGGGCTGACCACCGGCTCCTCCCGCAACCGGACCACGGTCAGCTCGACCTCGCTGCTCTGCTGCTTCTCCTTCGGCTGGTCCTGGGACTCCGGCGCGATGAACTTCTTGACCCGGGCGTACGCCTGCTCGCGCTCGCCGGCGGCCGCGGAGAGGTAGTTGCGGACGAACTGGGCGGGATCGCTGCTGGCCGCCTGGCCCGGTGGCTCGGTGGCGTTGCCGTTGAGCGAATTGGCCTCGGCCGCCGGCTCGGGGCGGCCGTCCACCTGCACCTCGGTCTCGTTGGGGATGCCGCAGCCGGCCAGCCCGGCGGGCAGGATCACGCCGGCCAGCAGCGCCGCCAGCACCCCACGCCTCATGACACCACCTCCGCTCGGCCGGCCTCCTCAGCCGACCCCGTGGCCGGCGCCCCCGCCCCGCTCGGCCCGATGGCCAGCGCCCCCGCGGCGCCCGGCCGGATGGCCAACAGCCCACCGTCCCGGGGGCCGCCGAACGGCAGTGGGGCGTCGGACGGCACCAGCCGCAACGGCGAGGTGGTCAGCCGGTCGCCGGCCCGCGCCGGGAGCGTCAGCCGGAACTGGGCGCCCTGCCCGGGCGCGCCCCACGCCTCCAGCCAACCGCCGTGCAGCCGGGCGTCCTCCAGGCTGATCGAGAGTCCGAGGCCCGTGCCGCCGGTCTGCCGGGCCCGGGACGGGTCGGCCCGCCAGAACCGGTTGAACACCAGCTTCTCCTCGCCCGGCTTGAGCCCCACGCCGTGGTCCCGCACGGTGATCGCCACCGCGCTCTGGTCCATCCCCAGCGTGATCCGCACCGGCTTGCCCTCGCCGTGCTCGACCGCGTTGCCGACCAGGTTGCGCAGCACCCGCTCGACCCGGCGCGGGTCCACCTCGGCGATCACCGGCGGGTCCGGCACGTCCAGCTCGATGGCCACCCCCACCCGTTCGGCCAGCCCGGCCAGCCGCTCGGTCACCCGGTGCACCACCGGCACCAGGTCGGTCGGCTCGGCGTCCAGCATCGCGAAGCCGGCGTCGAAGCGGCTGATCTCCAGCAGGTCGGTGAGCAGCTCCTCGAACCGGTCCAGCTCGGCCTGGAGCAGCTCGGCGCTACGGGCCACCGCCGGGTCGAACTCGTCGCGCTCGGCGAAGATCAGGTCGGCGGCCATCCGGACCGTGGTCAGCGGCGTACGCAGCTCGTGCGAGACGTCCGAGGTGAACCGGCGCTGCAACCGGGACATCTCCTCCAGCCGGAGGATCTGCCGTTGCAGGTTCGTCGCCATCTGGTTGAACGAGGCGGCCAGCAGGGCCAGGTCGTCCTCGCCGTTGACCACCATCCGCTGGTCGAGCAACCCGGCGGAGAGTCGCTGGGCGGTCCGGGCGGCCACCCGTACCGGGGTCACCACCAGCCGGGTGACCAGGGCGGCGAGCAGGCCGAGCAGGAGGACCAGGGCGGTGCCGGTGGCGACCACGGTGGCCCGGGCGTCGGCGGCGGTGGCGTCCTGCCGGGCCAGCGGCACGAGGTAGTAGAGCTCCAGCTGCCCGAACTGGGTCGGCACCGGTGAGCCGTAGACGAGGTACTTGGTGCGTTGATCGCCCAGGACACCGGTGCGGATCTGGTGGGCGACGTTGCCGGCGGCGACGGAGGCCCGCAGCTCCGGGCCGATCAGCGGGCGTACCTCGACCTCCGGGGAGGTGCGCGGCGCGATGACCCCGTTGGTGTTGTCCTCGATGATCGCCACCACCACGCCACTGGTCTGCGCCGGGTCACCACCGGCCAGATAGTTGACCGTGCCGCCGATGGTGTCCTGGAGCTGCGCCTCCTCCGCCCGGTTGTAGAGGTTGAACTGCTTCGAGGCGTAGTCGCTGCCGTTCTTCAGCCGCTCAAGGACGTCGGTCCTGGCGTTCTCCAGCAGGATGCCGGTGATCTTGTCGGCGATCAGGTAGGCGAAGCCGCCCACCAGTAGGCTGGACACCACCAGTGTGATGGTCACCACACGAAGCTGGAGCGACCGCCGCCAGGCGCCGTGCAGGCCGGAGACCAGCCTGGTCGCCCAGCCGGAGAGGGCATGCCACAACACCCGCGCCAGGCGCAGCCAGCGGAACGCGGGGGTCGGCGAATCGGGGGGCCGGAGGGTCACCACAGTGACCACCAGGCTATCCGGTGCCCGCCTTGTAGCCCACGCCGCGCACGGTGAGGATGATTTCGGGTCGCTCCGGATCCGGCTCGATCTTGGCGCGCAGCCGCTGGACGTGCACGTTCACCAGGCGGGTGTCGGCGGCGTGCCGGTAGCCCCAGACCTGCTCCAGCAGCACCTCGCGGGTGAAGACCTGACGCGGCTTGCGGGCGAGCGCGACCAGCAGGTCGAACTCCAGCGGAGTCAGCTTCACCTCCTCGCCGTCCCGGCTGACCGTGTGCGCCGGCACGTCGATCGAGATCTGGTTGCCGGGCGGGCCGATGGTGAGCAGCTCGGGCGCCACGTCCTCACCCCGGCGCAGCCGGGCCCGCATCCGGGCCACCAGCTCCTTGGGCTTGAACGGCTTCACCACGTAGTCGTCGGCCCCGGACTCCAGCCCGAGCACCACGTCGACGGTGTCGCTCTTGGCGGTCAGCATGACGATCGGCACGCCGGACTCGCCCCGGATCGCCCGGGCCACGTCAATTCCGCTCATACCGGGCAGCATCAGGTCGAGCAGGACGATATCGGGCCGGCTCTCCCGGAACGCGGCCAGCGCCCGTTCCCCGTCAGCGACGAAGGAGGGCACGAAGCCCTCGCTGCGCAGCACGATGCCGAGCATCTCGGCGAGCGCGGGGTCGTCGTCGACCACCAGTACCCGGGCTCTCATGGGGTTTATCGTTCCATCCCCGTTCCGTTCGAAGGTTTCGGCGTCATCACGGCACCGTACTGCGGCCTGCGGCCCCGCACCACAGCCCTCCCGCGTGGCGCGCCACGGCGGACAGGTCCACCGGAGCAGGACCAGCCATGCAACCATGATCCCTCGGGTGCCTCGCCGCCCGCCACCACCGCTCGTCCGCCAGGAGTACGCGTGTCCGACGCCGGCCCGACCGCAGTGCTCCCGCGCCGCCCACTGGCGTTGGGTGAGCTGCTGGACTCGGCCGTCCTACTGCTACGCGGCCAGGCGCGGCTGCTGATCCCGCTCGCCGTCCTGCTCGCCGTCGGCGAGCAACTGCTGCTGTACCCGCTGCGGCTGTTGGCCGACGCCGAGCCGCCCGTCTGGTGGTTCGACGCCGGCAGATTCGGCTGGTACTGGCTGCTGCTGGCGATCGGCGCCGGGACCGAGGCGCTGATCATCGCCCTGCTCGGCAACCCGGCCGCCCGGGGTGCCGCGGCGGCGCTGCTCGGCCGCCGGGCCGGGCCGGTCGAGCTGCTGCGCCCGGCCGGGGCCCGGTGGGGCGCGACCCTGCTGTCCACGGCGGCGGTCGGGCTCACCGTATGTTTCGCCGGGCTGGCCGGGCCGGCCTGGTTCGCCGCGTACGGGCTGCTCGGCGCCGTCGTCCCGGTGCTGGTGGTGGACCGGGTCCCGGCGTACCGGGCACCGTGGCGCGCACTCACGCTCGCGGTACGCGTCGGTGGACGGTTCGCCGGCATCCGGCTCCTCGGCTACCTCGGCTGGTGGCTGATCCGGCTCAGCATCGGCCTCGGCGCCTACTACGGCCTGCAACTGCTCGGCCTCTTCGACGTCTCCACCTGGGCGCTGCCGGTCGCCACGGTCACCTGGGTCGGCGTGAACGCGCTCGCGTACCCGGCGCTGGCCTGCCTCGACGCGGTGCTGCACCTGGAGACCCGGATGCGCACCGAAGGGCTGGACATCCGGCTCTCCCGCGCCCCGGCCGGGGCACCGGAGCCCGTCCTACTGGCGGTGCGGCGGTGAGCCGCTGGTGGACCGAGACGGTCGCCGCGCTCGGAGACGCCGTACCGCTGCCGCTGGCCGCGCTGCTCCTGCTGCTCGCCGCGCTGCTGGCCGCCCTGGCCTGGCACTTCTTCCCGGCCTGGGTGCCCAGCCGGCTACCCCGGCCACACCTGCCCCGCCTGCGCCTCCCCCGGGTCCGGCTGCCCCGCCTACGGCTGCCCCGGATGCGGCTGCCGAAGCTCCGGGTGCCGCGACTGCGTCGCCGCCGGCCGAAGCCCCGGTCGACGGACGACGCTCCGCCGGTGCCCGCGCCCCGCGCACCCGAGCCGGTGGCCGCCGCGTCCGGCAGCCACGCCGACCGGCTGGCCGCCCAGGGCCGGTACGCCGAGGCCGTCCGGGAACGGCTCCGCGCCATGGTCCGCGAACTGGTCGACCGGCGGATCGTCGAGATACGGCCCGGGATGACGGTCACCGAACTGACCACGGCGGCGGCCCACGTCCGCCCCCGGGTACACCCCACCCTGCACGCCGCCGCCACGATCTTCTCCGACCTCTGGTATGCCCAACGACCGGCCACCCGGGAGCACGACCACCGGATGCGCGACCTCGCCACCGACCTGCATCGCGAGCTGACCGGGGAGGGTGAGCACCGGTGACCGCCACCCTCGACCCGCCCCGCCCGGTCGCCCCGGCCCGCACCCGACGCCGCCGGCACCAGCTGCTGATCCCGTTCGGGCTGGCCGTGCTGCTGATCGTGGCCACCCTGGTCTTCCACGCCGTCGACCAGCCCGACGCCACCGACCGGGACTTCGTCTCCCCGGCCGCCACCGGCGACGACGGCGGCAGCAAGCTGGCCGAGGCGCTGCGCGAGCAGGGCGTGACCGTACGCCGCGAGACCGACACCTGGCAGGCGCTGCGCGCCGCCCAGGCCGGCCCGACGACGCTCTTCGTACCGGCCCCGGATCTGGTGCCCTCGAATCTCGTCGCCGGCCTGGCCGACCTGCCACCCGGCAGCCGGCTGGTGCTGGTCGACCCGTCCCGGTGGGTGCTCGCGAGGCTGGACGTGCCGCTGACGCCGACCGATCGTCGGTGGGCCACCCGGGCCACCGTCCCGGACGCCGACGGCAGTCGCTGCCCCCTCGCGGAAGCCGACCGCGCCGGCACCGCCGCCGCCGACCGGCAGCGCTACGAGGCCCGGGGCAGCACGGCCATCGACCGCTGCTACTCCGGCGGGCTGGTCCGGCTGCGCTGGAGCGCCGAGGTGGTGGTGATCGGGGCCAGCGACCCGTTCCGCAACGACCGGATCGACGAGTGGGGCAACCGTGCCCTCGCCACCGGCCTGCTCGGCGGCGACCGCCGGCTGGTCTGGCTCGACCTGCCCGGCCGGGCCGCCGCACCCGACGGGCCGGGCTGGGAACCCGGCAACGGAGGCGACGGCCCGCAGAACCGCCCGTCCCCGCGGCCCCGCAAGCAGGCGGAGCGCCCGCAGCACCAGGAAAACCCGCTCTGGGGCGCCTTCCCGACCTGGTTCTGGGCCCTGCTGGTCCAACTCGCCCTGGCCGGGCTGCTGCTGATGCTCTGGCGCGCCCGCCGGCTCGGCCCACCCGTACCGGAGCCGCTGCCGGTGACCGTCCCCTCCGCCGAGACGGTGCTCGGCCGGGCCCGCCTCTACCGGCGGGCCGGTGCCCGGGAACACGCCGCCGACACCCTGCGCGCCGCCGCGCTGGCCCGGCTGCGGCCCCGGCTCAACCTGCCGCCCGACACACCACCGGCCGAGGTGGCCGCCCGGGTCGCCGAGTACGCCGGCGAGGACGTCGAGCGGGTGGGGGAACTGCTGCACGGCGGCGCGCCGACCACCGACCAGGAACTGCTGGAGCTGGCCCGCGACCTGGACGTGCTGACCCGTACCCTCGTCCACCCGACCGAAGGAGATCCCCGGTGACCGGACCCGTCTTCGCCGCCGCGCCGGCCGTCGCACAGCCCGACGCCCGCGCCGCCCTGCACCGGCTGCGGGCCGAGGTGGCCAAGGCCGTCGTCGGGCAGGACAACGTGGTCACCTGCCTGGTGATCGCGCTGCTCTGCCGCGGACACGTGCTGCTGGAGGGCGTGCCCGGGGTAGCCAAGACCCTGCTCATCCGGACCGTGGCCGCCGCGCTCGACCTGCAGTCCAAGCGGGTCCAGTTCACCCCCGACCTGATGCCCGGCGACGTCACCGGGTCACTGATCTTCGACCCGCGCACCGCCGCGTTCACCTTCCGGGAGGGGCCGGTCTTCACCAACCTGCTCCTCGCCGACGAGATCAACCGGACGCCGCCGAAGACCCAGTCGGCGCTGCTGGAGGTGATGGAGGAGCGGCAGGTCTCCGTCGAGGGCGAGCGCCGCCCGCTGCCCGAGCCGTTCATCGTCGCCGCCACCCAGAACCCCGTCGAGTACGAGGGCACCTACCCGCTGCCCGAGGCACAGCTCGACCGGTTCCTGCTCAAGCTGACCGTGCCGCTGCCCAACCGGGACGAGGAACTGGGCGTGCTCCGCGCGCACCACGCCGGCTTCGACCCGCGCGACCTGCACGCCGCCGGCGTACGCCCGGTGGCCACCGCCGCCGACCTGGCCGCGGCCCGGGAGGCGGTCCACCGGGTGCACGTCGCCGAGCCGGTGCTCGGCTACATCGTGGACCTGTGCCGGGCCACCCGGGCCACCCCGGCCCTCGAACTGGGCGCCTCACCGCGAGGCGCCACCGCGCTGCTCAGCGCCGCCAAGGCGTGGTCCTGGCTGGCCGGCCGGGACCACGTGACCCCGGACGACGTGAAGGCGGTGGTCCGGCCCACCCTGCAGCACCGGCTCCGGCTGCGTCCCGAGGTCGAACTGGAGGGCGTGAGCGTCGACACGGTGCTGGACGCGGTGCTGGCCACCGTGCCGACCCCCCGATGACCTGGCGGGCGGCGCTGCTGCTCGCGGCGGGCGCGGTCACCCTGCCGGCCTGGCCGGCGCCGTTCCTCGGCGTCGCCGTGATGACCGGTGCGGTGCTGCTGCTCGTCGCCCTCGACTGGGTCCTCGCGACGCCACTGCACGCGCTCACCGCCACCCGCACCGGCGACCGGACGGTCCGGCTGGGCGGCACCGCCAGCGTCACCCTGCACCTGACCAACACCTCCGTCCGTACGCTGCGCGCCCAGGTACGCGACGCGTGGGTGCCCTCGGCGGGGGCCCGGCCGGACGTACCGCCGGGGCGGCTGCTGACGGTCGAGCCCGGTGGCACGGCCGAACTGCCGGTCCGCCTCACCCCGGTGCGACGCGGCGACCGACCCGCGGCGGCGCTCACCGTCCGCTCCCTCGGGCCGCTGCGGCTGGCGTTCCGGCAACGCACCGGCCGGCCCGGCACACCACCGTGGACGCTGCGCGTGCTGCCCCGCTTCGACTCCCGGCGGCACCTGCCGGAGAAGCTGGCGAAACTGCGGATCATCGACGGCGTCCAGGTGACCCGGGGACGCGGTCAGGGCACCGAGTTCGACACCCTGCGCGAGTACGTGGTCGGCGACGACGTGCGCTCGATCGACTGGCGGGCCAGCGCGCGCCACTCGGACGTGCTGGTACGCACCTGGCGGCCGGAGCGGGACCGGCGGCTGGTCTGCGTGCTGGACACCGGCCGCACCTCCGCCGTGCGCCTCGGGGACGAGCCCCGGCTGGACACCGCGATCGACGCGGCGCTGCTGCTCACCGCGCTCGCCACCCGGGCCGGTGACCGGGTCGACCTGCTCGCCGCCGACAGCGCGGTCCGGGCGGCGATGGCCGGCAGCGGCCGGCCCGCCCTGCTCACCAGGCTGGTGAACGCGCTCGCCCCGCTCCAACCGGCGCTGGTGGAGACCGACTTCGAGCTGATCGCCGGCGAGGTGCTGCGCCGGGAACGGCGGCGCAGCCTGGTGGTGCTCTTCACCGCCCTGGAGGCGGGCCCACTCGGCGAGGGCCTGCTACCGGTGCTGCCCCGACTGGCCGCCCGACACCGGGTGGTGATCGCGGCGGCCCACGACCCGGTGCTCACCCGGCTCACCGCCGCCCCGCCGACCGGACCGGACGACGCGTACGCCGCCGCGGCGGCCTGGCGAGCGCTGGCCGAGCGGGACCGGGTCCGGACCGCCCTGTCCCGGCACGGTGTGACCGTGGTGGACGCCCCCGCCGGCCGCCTCGCCCCGGCGCTCGCCGACACCTACCTCCGCCTCAAGTCCCTCGGCCAGCTCTGACCCGGATCCCGCCCCCCGGTTTCACCGGAGGAGTCGCTGTTCCGCACCGCCGGACCACTCCCGCCGTGCGGCCGCGGCCTCCGCCGGGGCGGCTCCCGTCGACCCCGCTCTCGTGGACGCGGCGCGGCGGCCGAGGAGCAGGGCGTACGCCAGAAAGGCCAGCCAGACCGTGGCGCCGACGGCGACGCGGACGGCGACCGGCACCGGCGCCGGGGTCACGAACGCCTCCAGCAGCGCGGAGACCGCGAACAGCCCGACCAGTCCGGCGGCGACCACGATCGCCGACCGGCCCGCCTCGGCGACCGCCCGCCCCCGGCTGAGCTGGGCCGGCGGCGCGATCCACGCCCACGCGGTACGCAGCCCGACCCCGGCCGCCACGAAGATCCCGGTCAGTTCGAGCAGCCCGTGCGGGGTGATCAGACCGAAGAAGACGTCGGCCCGGCCGTAGGAGATCATCACGCCGCCGACCACGCCCACGTTCAACGCGTTCTGCCACAGCAGCCAGAGCACCGGCACCACCAGCACCCCGGACGCCAGGCACTGCGCGGCCAGCCAGGCGTTGTGCGTCCACAGGTGGAAGGCGAAGGTCGGCGCGGAGAACTCGGTGTAGTAGCCGGCGAAGCCCGAGTCGACGAGTTCCTTGGCGGCGTCCTCGCCGACGAACACGGCGGCGGTGTCCGGGTGGCCGGCGACGAACCACATGAGGAAGAAACTCAGCGCGCTGAACCCGGTGGCCACCCCGCACCACCACGGCCACGCCCGGTAGAGCGCGGCCGGCAGGTCGGCGAGGAGGAACCGGCCCACCGCCGCCCAGGACGGCCGGGGGCGGCCGATGATGCGGGCGCGGGCCGCGAGCACCAGATGGGACAGACGGTTGACCAGCACCGGGTCGGGTGAGCGGCTCCGCAGCGCGCCGAGGTGGGTGGCGGCCCGCTGGTAGAGGGCGACCAACTCGTCGACCTCGGCGGCGTCGAGCCGGCGTCGGCCGGTCAACTGCTCCAGCCGCCGCCACTCGGCGCCGTGCGCCGCCACGTACGCGTCGAGATCCACTCTGTCCTCCCCCGTCCGGCGCCAATAGTGTTCACTGTTCGAGTGCGCGCGCAACCTCCTCCACCCGCCGGATGGGCCGACGCCGGTCTGGTCAGCGGCGAGGCGGTCGAGCTGGACATCCGGGCGGCCCGCCTCGGCTCCCGGGTGCTCGCCCTGCTGATCGACCTGGTGGCCCAACTGGTGGCGGCGGTGGTGCTCGGGACGGGGTTGTCGCTGGTGTTGATCGGCCTCGGCGATGTCGTGGACGACGCCGCGTTCGGCGCGTCGCAGACCGTGCTGGTGATCCTCGTGCTGGTCGGCTACCCGGTGCTGATGGAGCGGTTCGTCGGGGGCCGGACGCTGGGCAAGCTGGCCGTGGGGCTGCGGGTGGTCCGGGCCGACGGCGGTCCGGTCGGGGTCGGCCAGTCGGCCACCCGGGCCCTGGTGGGCGTCGCGGTGGAGTGGCCGGGTCTGGTGCTGCCGCTGCTGAGCTGGGCGGCGAGCGTGACGGTGATGCTGACCGACCCGCGCGGGCGGCGGCTGGGCGACCTGGTGGCGGGCACCATGGTGGTGCACACCCGGGGCGCGGGGATGTGGCGGCCCGCCCCGCCGGCCGTACCGCCGCTGCTCGGCTGGGCGGCGGCGCTCGACCTGACCCGGCTGGACGACGGGTTGGCGTTGGCCGTGCGGCAGTACCTCGGCCGGGTGCACCAGCTCGCCGAGCCGGACCGGACCTCGCTGGGGCGGGAGCTGTGGGCCGAGGTCGCAGCGGTCGTCTCGCCACCTCCGCCCTGGGCCGCGCCGGCGCCGGCGTACCTGGCCGCCGTGCTGGCCGAGCGGGGCCGGCGGGCGGCGTACCGGCTGGGGCGTACCCGGGCGGTCACCGCGGCGCTCTGGCCGGAGCTGACCCCGCCACCCCCCGCGGTCGGGCAGCCGCTCGCCCCGGCGCCGGTCGCCGCGCCGGCCGCGACCAGGCTGCGGCCGGCCGCGCCGGCACGCGCCGTCCCCCTCCAGCCCGATCCGGTACGCGGGCAGCCCGCCCGACCCTTCATCGAGATCGACGTGCGGCGCCGCCCCCGCTGAGCCGCCGCCCGCATTCAGACGGAGCGCCGCCCAGCCTGGGCCGGGCGGGTGTGGGACGTCAGGAGAAGAGCGCGCGGCCCCACCAGTCGGCGGCGTCGCGGACGCCCGGCGGGCAGGCGAACAGGCCGCTGGAGACGTGCCGCAGGTACTCGTTCATCGCGTCGTGCCGGGCGAGCCGGGTCTGGATCGGCACGAACTGCTTGCGCGGGTCGCGCTGGTAGGCGATGAAGAAGAGCCCGGCGTCGAGCCGTCCCAGCCCGTCCGAGCCGTCGACGAAGTTGTAGCCGCGCCGCAGCAGGTGCGCGCCGGCGTTCTGGTCCGGGTGGGCGAGCCGGACGTGCGCGGTCTCGGCGATGGCCGGCTGGCCGTCGTCGCTCTTGGCGGCGAAGTCCGGCTCGTCGAACTCGCGGGCCTTGCCGAGCGGCGCGCCACTGCCCTTGGTCCGGCCGACGATCTGCTCCTGCTCCGCGAGGGAACTGCGGTCCCAGGTCTCGATCTGCATCCGGATCTTGCGGGTGACCAGGTACGACCCGCCGGTCATCCAGTCCGGGCCGTCCCCGGGCTGGGCCCAGAGCTGCTCGCGGAGCAGGTTGGTGTCCTCGGCCTTGAGGTTCGCGGTGCCGTCCTTGAAGCCGAACAGGTTACGCGGGGTGGCCTGGTCCCGCGACGTCGACGACGTACGCCCGAAGCCGAGCTGCGACCAGCGGACGCTGACCACGCCCATGCCGATGCGGGCCAGGTTACGGATGGCGTGCACCGCCACCTGCGGGTCGTTGGCGCAGGCCTGGACGCAGATGTCGCCGCCGGAGATCTCCGGCTTGAGCGCGTCCCCGGCGAAGTGCGGCAGGTCGGCCAGCGCGGCGGGACGCCGGTCGGCGATGCCGAACCGGTCCGCGCCCTGGGCGTCGCGGAACAGCGTGGGGCCGAAACCGACGGTGAGGCTGAGCTGCGACGGGGGCAGCCCGAGCGCCTCACCGGTGTCGTCCGGCGGGGCCTCCGGCACGCCGCCGACCGCGCCGATCAGCCCGGCATCCTTGCCGGCGGTCATCCGCGCCGCCGCGGCGGTCCACTCCTGCAACAGCGCGACCAGCTTCGCCCGGTCCTTGGTGATCACGTCGAACGCGACGAAGTGCAACCGGTCCTGGGCCGCAGTGGTGATGCCGGCCTGGTGCTCACCGTGGAACGGCACCGCCGCGGAAGCCGTGTCGCTGGCCGCCGCGTGGTCGCCGCCACGGGCCAGCGCGCCGGCCCCGCCCGCCACCCCGGCCACGCCCGCCACCCCGACCCCGGCCAGGGTGATGGCCCGTCGCCGGGACAGGGTGACACCTCGCGGCGCCGCCGCTGGTGCCGCCTTGCTGTGCTGCTCGCTCATGCCGCCACCTCCCTGCGGTCGGCGTCGTCATGAGGCACAGCCGCGCTGTACTGATGATTCACTCGCTGACGCTCGCTCATGCCACCACCTCCCTGCGGTCGGCGTCGTCATGAGGCACAGCCGCGCTGTACTGATGATTCACTCGCTGACGCTCGCTCATGCCACCGCCTTCACGGGTCGTCACCGGGCGACGACCGCGGCCACCTTGCTGACCGGTTCGGCCAGCGCGTTGATGCTGTCCGAGAGTTCCTTCAGCTCGGCCGCGGTGAGCTCGTTGTGCAGCTTCCAGCCGTCGCCCACCCGGTGCTTCTCGAGGGTCTTCTCGACGTTGGCGAACTCGGCGTCGAGCTGGGAGATCAGCTCGGGCGAGCGCTGCTCCAGCGCCGGGCGCAGCGCGGCGATGGCCGCCTTGGAGCCCTCCAGGTTGGCGCTGAAGTCCCAGAGGTCGGTGTGCGAGTAACGCTCCTCCTCGCCGGTGATCTTGCCGCTGGCGACCTCGTCGAGGAGCCCCTTGGCGCCGTTGGCGAGCTGGAGCGGGGTGAGCTTCTCGGCGTTGGCCTTCTCCACCAGGGCCTTCACGTCGGTGACCAGCTGGTCGGCGATCGGGCCGTCCTTGCTGATGTCGCCGGTCGTCCAGAGGTCCTTCTCAAGGCGGTGGTAGCCGGTCCACTCCATGCCCTCCTCGATGACCTCCTCGCGGCCGTCGATCTTCGGATCGAGGTCGCCGAAGCTCGCCGCCACCGGCTCGATCCGCTCGAAGTAGGAGCGGGCCACCGGGTACAGCGCCTTGGCCTTGGCCACATCACCGGCCTTGACCGCGGCCGCGAACTCCTCGGTCCTGGCCAGGAACGCGTCGGTCTGGCTCTTGACGTACCGCTGGTAGTCGGCGGTGGCCTGGCTCAGCGCGGCGTCGGGCGCGACGGAGGCGGCGGTGCCGCTGACCTTCAGCGCGCCCCGGATGCCCCGGCCGCTCATCCCGGGCTTGCAGGCCGTCTCGTACGTCCCGGCGGCCAGCTCGACGCGCAGCTCGCGGCTCAGCCCGGGGGCGATGTTCTCCACCTCGCCCATCACCCGGTCGCCGGCGGCGTAGACGTAGAACTCGTTGACCTTGGACCCGGAGTTGGTGATGGTGAAGGTCACCTGCCCGGCCTCGACCTCGGTCTCGCCGACCTCGCACGCGGTGTCGGTGGCCTTGACCACGATCGGCCCGCCGGCCTTCGCGTCCTTCTTGTCGGCGCTGCAGCCGGCCAGGCCGGCGACGGCGAGCACCCCGGCGGCGGCGGGCGCGACGAGTCGACTGGTACGCATCGGTGCTGTGTCTCCTATGAGCAGGTGATCGGGGCGGTCAGGCGCGCTGGGGGGCGGGGGCGGGAACGTCGGTCGCGGCCGGCTTGGCCGGGGCAGCCGGCCGGCCCGGCTTGCGCAGGAAGAGCAGCATCACCGGCACCGCGTACGCCACCCAGGCGACCATCTCGAGCACGCTCGGCGCGGGGGTGATGTTGAACATGCCGCTGAGCAGGGTCGCGTACCAGCTGCCCGGGTCGAGCACCGAGGTGATGTCGAAGGCGTGGGTGTTCAGGCCGGGCACCACGTCGGCTTCCTGGAAGTCGTGCACGCCGTACTTGAAGATGCCGGCGGCGACCAGGATCAGCAGCGCGCCGGTCCAGGTGAAGAACTTGCCCAGGTTGAGCCGGAGGGCGCTGCGGTAGAGCAGGAAGCCGATCACCACGGAGGTGGCGATGCCGCCGGCCAGTGCGAGCAGTGGGCCGCGGCCCGTGCCGCCGGCCGCGCTCTCGGCGGCCGAGTAGAAGATCAGTGCGGTCTCCAGGCCTTCCCGGATGACCGCGAGGAAGGCCATCCCGGTCACCGCGAACGCGCCGACGGCGAGCGCCTCGCTGAGCTTGCCCCGCAGCTCACCGGCGATGCTCCGGGCGGCCTTACGCATCCAGAAGATCATGAAGGTGACGAACACCACGGCGGCGACGGAGGTGACGGCGTCGAAGAGTTCACGCTGCTTCGAGGTGTTGAGCAGCGTGGTCGAGGTGTACTCGATCAGCCAGCCGAAGAACACCGACAGCACCACGGCCAGGCCGACCCCGAGCCACACGTGCGGCAGCCGGTTGCGGCGATCCGACTTGACCAGGAACGCGACCAGGATGCTGACCACCAGGGTCGCTTCCAGGCCTTCCCGCAGGCCGATCAGGTACGTGGCGAACATCGGTACTCCGTCGTCGGTTAGGCACGCCTCAGTTAACTTAGGGCAGCCATACCTTCCTACTGATCGGGGGTGGCGTCAAGTCGTTCACGACAACGTCACCCGGTCCGACGGCTGACGGACGCCCCAGCCTCTCCCGCAGGTGGCGAGGGCCACCAGAGTCGTTCGACCCCACCCGATCGGCGGGAGCCGGCGCGCAGCGCCGGAGGAGTCGAGTGTCCGCGTACGCGGAAGGGACCGGGACGGCCGCGCGGCGGCCGACCCCGGTCCCCTCCGGGCGTTGCTCAGTACCGGTAGTGCTCCGGCTTGAACGGGCCCTCCTGCGACACGCCGAGGTAGGCGGCCTGCTCCTTGCTGAGGGTGGACAGCTTGGCGCCGAGCGCGTCCAGGTGCAGCCGGGCGACCTTCTCGTCCAGGTGCTTGGGGAGCACGTACACGCCGACCGGGTAGTCGTCGGTCTTGGTGTAGAGCTCGATCTGGGCGATGGTCTGGTTGGCGAACGAGTTGGACATCACGAAGCTCGGGTGCCCGGTGGCGTTACCCAGGTTCAGCAGGCGACCCTCGGAGAGCACGATGATGGCGTGGCCGTCGTCGAACTTCCAGAGGTCGACCTGCGGCTTGATGTTCTCCCGGGTGACGTCCGAGCGCTTCGCCAGGCCGGCCATGTCGATCTCGTTGTCGAAGTGGCCGATGTTGCCGACGATGGCCTGGTGCTTCATCCGGGCCATGTGCTCGTTGGTGATGACGTCGAAGCAGCCGGTGGCGGTGATGAAGATGTCAGCCCGCTCGACCACGTCGTCCAGGGTGGCGACCTGGTAGCCGTCCATCGCCGCCTGGAGCGCGCAGATCGGGTCGACCTCGGTCACCACGACCCGGGCGCCCTGGCCGCGCAGCGACTCGGCGCAGCCCTTGCCCACGTCGCCGTAGCCGAGCACGACGGCCATCTTGCCGCCGATCAGCACATCGGTGGCCCGGTTGATGCCGTCGATGAGCGAGTGGCGGCAGCCGTACTTGTTGTCGAACTTGCTCTTGGTCACCGAGTCGTTGACGTTGATGGCCGGGAAGAGCAGGGTGCCGTTGCGGTGCATCTCGTAGAGCCGGTGCACGCCGGTGGTGGTCTCTTCGGTGACGCCCTTGATGCTGGCGGCGATCCGGGTCCAGCGCTGGCCGTCCTCGGCGAGCGAACGGTGCAGCACCTCGAGGATGACCGCGTACTCCTCGGAGTCGGCGGACTCGACCGGCGGCACTACGCCGGCCTTCTCGAACTCGGCGCCCTTGTGCACGAGCAGGGTGGCGTCGCCGCCGTCGTCCAGGATCATGTTGGGGCCCTGGCCGTCGGGCCAGGTGAGCACCTGCTCGGTGCACCACCAGTACTCCTGGAGGCTCTCGCCCTTCCAGGCGTAGACCGGGACGCCGGCCGGCGCCTCGGGGGTGCCGTCCGGGCCGACGACGATCGCGGCGGCGGCGTGGTCCTGGGTGGAGAAGATGTTGCAGGACGCCCAACGGACCTGGGCGCCGAGCGCCACCAGGGTCTCGATGAGGACGGCGGTCTGGATGGTCATGTGCAGCGAGCCGGTGATACGGGCGCCGGCGAGCGGCTGCGCGTCGGCGAACTCGCGTCGGATCGCCATCAGTCCGGGCATCTCATGCTCGGCGAGCCGGATCTCCTTGCGCCCGAACTCGGCGAGCGACAGATCCGCCACCTTGTAGTCGCCCTCGGCGAGGGTGGTCGGCCGGGCTCCGGACGACGCGCCGCTAGGGGCCGCCGGGAGGGTACTGGTCATCGAAGCTCCTGTCGAACGAAGTGCTGCGCAGCCTTCCACCTTACGCGCGTGGAACGCGCCGGCTGGGCCCGGTTGGACAGCGATCGGCGTCGCGGGCGCCCGGGCCGCGTTGGTCGAGGACAATGGCCCGGCCGGCGGACAGCGCACGGGGCGGTCGGTCGTGAACGAACTCTCCGCCCACGGCCCGGCCGCCCCGTGCATCCCCCCGGTTTGGTTCCCCGCGCGTTACCGAGACCTTCGTCGCGACAACGCTGCGTACCCAAAGACTCACACCAGGCGACCTCTGAGTCAAGCCATTCC
The DNA here is from genome assembly GCF_044765245.1 of Micromonospora sp. NPDC093277. Classification (NCBI taxonomy): domain Bacteria; kingdom Bacillati; phylum Actinomycetota; class Actinomycetes; order Micromonosporales; family Micromonosporaceae; genus Micromonospora; species Micromonospora sp. NPDC093277. The sequence goes on along the minus strand of NZ_JBIWJO010000001.1, from coordinate 265,573 downwards.
GGAAAAGTCGGACTCGCCCGATCCCGTTGATGGGGGAGGTCAGGCTCAGGGGAGGGCGCAGCTGGCCACGTAGGCCTCGCCCTCGCCGGCGATGACCAGGGGGCCGGCGGAGGCGGTGCCCACCGCCGCCTGCCCTGGCGCGAGCAGGATCGGGCCCACGCCGTCGTCGACGGTGAGCCCGCCGGCCAGGCAGAGCACCACCCGCGGCCCCGGCAGCGCCAGCCGCACCGCCGGATCCCCGGCCGCCAGCTCCACCCGGTGCAGCGCGAAGTCCTCAACCGGCACCCGCCAGGTCACCACCCCGGGCGCCACCGGGACCGGCGCGACCACCGGCTCGTCGAGCACCTCGAACCGCAGCACCCGCAGCAGCTCGTCCACGTCGACCCGCTTGGGCGTGAGGCCACCGCGCAACACGTTGTCACTGGCCGCCATGATCTCCACGCCGGTGCCCCGCAGGTAGGCGTGCAGGTTGCCGGCCGGCATCCAGATCGCCTCGCCCGGCGCCAGCCGCACGTGGTGCAGCAGCAACGCCACCAGCACCCCCGGGTCGGCCGGGTAGTCGACCGCCAGGCCACGGGCCAGCACCGCGTCCGGCCCGGCGACCTCCGCCGCCAGCACGTCCGCCACCAGCCCGGGCCGCTCCGCCGCCGGCCAGCTCAACAGCAGGCGTACGGCCTCCCGCAGCCCCGCCGGCCCGCCACGCAGCGCCGCCACCACCGGCTCCAGCGCCGGTACGCCGAACGCGGCGATCACCGCCGCCGACTCGGCCGGATCACGGAACCCGCAGAGCGCGTCGAACTCCGACAGCGCGACCAGCAGCTCCGGCTTGTGGTACGGGTCCACGTAGTTCACCCGGTCGGCGTCGGCCGCGTGCCCCGCGCGCGCCTGCTCGGCGTCCGGGTGGGCCTGCATGCTCAACGGGGCGTCCGCGGCCAGCACCTTCAGCAGGAACGGCAACCGGATACCGAACCGACCGATCAGCCGCTCCCCCAACCAGTGGTCGGGCTCGGCGATCAGCAGGTCGGTGAGGCTGACCGGGGACCCGTCCCGGTCCACCGTGGCCGGGGCGCCCGGATGGGCACCCAGCCACAGCTCCGCCTCCGGCCCTTCACTCGGCACCGGACGCCCCTGCAACCGCGCGATCGCGGTACGGGAGCCCCAGGCGTAGTCGCGGATCCGGCCCTGCAACAACTCCACGGTCAGCTCCCGGGCCGCTCGGCCGCCTCGTCGGGCCCGGCCTCCGACCGCACCGCCGCTTCCGACGCGGTGCCCGCGCCCGCCCGGCCCGACGCCGCGCGGTAGATGTCCGGCTCCAGGTAGATCACCCGGGCGATCGGCACGGCACCGCGGATCCGCGCCTCGACCGCGTTGATGTCCCGGGCCAGATCCTCGGCCGTCTCGCACGGCGACACGGCGATCTTCGCGGCCACCATGAGCTCCTCCGGACCCAGGTAGAGGGTCTTCATGTGGATGATCCGCTCGACCTCCGGGCCGCCGACGACAGCCTGCTCGATCGCGGCCAGGTCCTTCGGCTCGGCGCCCTCCCCGAGGAGCAGGCTCTTGGTCTCGATGGCGAGGATGATCGCGATGGCCACCAGCAGCACACCGATCATCGCGGTGCCGAGCGCGTCCCACCTGCCGTTGCCGGTGGCCAGCGTCATCCCCACGCCGAACAGCGCGAACGCCAGACCGACCAGCGCGCCGAAGTCCTCCAGCAGCACCACCGGCAGCTCCGGCGCCTTCGCACGCCGCACGTACCGCACCCACGACTGGCTGCCCCGGGTCACGTTGGCTTCCTTGATTGCGGTACGGAACGAGAAGCCCTCCATGATGATCGCGATCACCAGCACGGCCACCGGCACCACCCGGAAGCTCGTGATGGGCATCGGGTGCGACCACTTGTGGTAGGCCTCGTAGAGCGCGAACAGGCCGCCCAGGCTGAACAGCACGATCGACACGATGAACGCGTAGATGTAGCGCTCCCGGCCGTAGCCGAACGGGTGCTGCGCGGTCGCCTCCCGCTTGGCCCGCCGGCCGCCGAGCAGCAGCAGGCCCTGGTTGCCCGAGTCGGCGACCGAGTGGATCGCCTCAGCCAGCATCGACGAGGAGCCGGTCAGCAGGAACGCGACGAACTTGGTGACCGCGATGCCGACGTTGGCCGCGAGGGCGGCGACGATCGCCCTCGTCCCACCGTTCGCGCTCACGCTTTTACTCGCTCGATGCGGCAGGTGCTCACTGGTTCGCCAGCTCCTTCATCTCCGTGATGGCCGGAACGGCCATCGGGTCCAACCCGTGCGCCAGGGCGAGGTAGACCGAGGCGAAGTCCGGAACCGCCATCAGCGAGGCGAGCCGTTCCAACGCGGAACCGCCCTCGGCGGTCACCACGTCGCAGCGCACCCCGCGCCGCTCGGCCAGGGTCTGCACCGCATCGGCGCGCCGCTCCTCCACCGCGAGCGGCTCGTCGGTGTCGTCCTCGGCGTTGAGCCCACCGTCCCGCAGCAGCACCAGCCGCAGCCGGGTGGCGTCCACCGCCGTCTCGTCCGGGTCGGCGAAGAGGTCCCGCTGCCCCTCGGCCAGCCCGCCGAACACGCCGTCGAGCAGGCCGACCCGGCCCCGCCCCGCCTCGCCCAGCGCCCCGGTCACCACCGGATAGCGGGCGTTCGCCGAAAGGGTGTCACCGAACCGACGGGCGGCCACGGTGGCCAGCGGGGACGAACCCCAGACGATCGGGATCGACCCGGCCAGCCCCAGCGCCAGCGACTTCGCCGGGTTGACGAACGACTCGGCGGTGGGGCGGCACCGGTCGGCGTCCGCGTCCAGCCGGGCCGCGGTCTCGGCCAGGTCCGCCTCGTTGACCTTCACCAACCCGAGCGTACGGGCGGCGAGCAGCACCGGAACGGTAACCGCCCAGAGGCTGGCCCGGGCCGGGGCCCGCCGGGGCACCGGGATGAACGGCGCCCGGGCCCGCTCGGCCACCGACTGGAGCTGCGAGTCCGGCGCACCGACGGCGACCAGCCGGGCACCCCGCCGTTGCGCGGCCTCGGCGGCACCCAGCGCCTCAGGACTGCGACCGGAGGCGCTGACCGCGATCACCACGTCGGCCGCGCCCACCCAGCCCGGCACACCGGCGCTGCGGTGCGGGATCACCGGCACCGGGCAACGCGGTCCCGCCACCGTGGCCAGCACGTCCCCGGTACGCCCGGCGGTGCCGATGCCGGCGATGACCACCGCGCGCGGTCGCCCCTCATCGGCAAGCACGCTCAGGTTCGCCTCGGCGGCCAGCGCGGCCGACTCGCGTACCTGGGCGCCGGCAGAGGCGGTGAACCGGAGCATCCCGCCCGGATCCCGCTCGGCCAGCAACCCGGCGTCGTCGAGCAGCGACTCGTCGGCGTGCCGGTGCCCGCTGACCCCGGCCGTACCTTCCATCACCGCTGCGCCGCCGAACCGCCGGGCGCGTCCTCCGCCGCGGGTCCACCGCGCGCCTCGTCCAGCAGCAGCACCGGCACGTCGTCACGGACCTCGAAGATCCGGCCGCATTCGGTGCAGGTCAGCGTCTGGGCCTGCGGGTCGTAGTCGAGCGGTGCGTGGTGTGTGTCCGGGCAGGCGAGGATCTCGAGCAACTGCGGGTCCAGGGCCACGGCGCGGCTCCTTCCACGTATGCGGTCTCACCGGTCGGCGGTGCCGTCCGGCGCACGCGATCTTATCGGCGAACCGGTACGGACACCGCGCCGCCGAGCGAGATCATCTCGACCCGCCGATGCCCACCGACCGCCGCGGCACCGACCTGGTCAGGTCGCCACCACACACCGTCACCGTAACCCTCGACGGGCGGCCGGACCCTGGCTCAGCGGGGCTCCTGCGGCGGCACGCCGGTCGCGTCGCCACCCGGCGTCGCCGTCGACTCACCGGCCGGCCGGTCGGCCACCGCGGCGCCGTACACGCTGCCGGTCGGCCGGGGCGTCGCGGACCCGCCGTAGACGGTCGGGGTGGCCGGCTGCTGCCCGTACACCTGTCCCGCCGCGGCGCCGGAGCGGTACGTGGTGCCGACCGCAGCGCGCGGCAGCGGAACCTGCGAGTACCCGCCGGACTCCTCGACCTTGTCGTCGCGGTTACGCCGGACCAGCAGCGCGATGAGGGCGGCGCCGACGAGCACCAGGCCGATACCGAACCACATGATGGAAGAACCTCCTGAGGACGAGTCGGCGGCGCGGGACCCGACGGTCGGGTCGACCGCGGCGGCCACCGACGACGGGTCGGCGTCGCTCGACGACGGGGTGTCGGCAACGCTCGGGGTCGGCGACGGCTGCCGCGACGGCGACGGACTCGCCTTCGCGGCGCCCACCACCCGGGCCGAGATGTCGGCCTGGCCGAGGGCCCGACCGGCGGCGGTGCTCGCCACGCCCACCACGGTCAGCTCGCCGCCCGGCGCGCCGGCCAGGAAGGCTACCCGGTAGCGGACCGTCATCCCCTTGCCCTTGCAGAGCGACGGCTTCTGCGGGGCGACGGGAGCCGTCGCCACGCCCCCGGCTCCGCCGGACACCCCGACGGCCCGCCACCTTCCGCCGATGTTGACCTCCACCCGAACCTGATCGGGCCGGACACCGTCGAGCCGCAGCCCCACGGCGGTACGCAGCAGCACGCACCCGTCGGTGCGCTTGCGCACCTCGACCGCGACCGTCCCCGGTGACCCGGCGACCGTGAAGCTGCGGGGCGAGCGAACGTTCACCCGGTCGTCGTCGGCCAGCGCCGGGGACGCCCCGACGGCCACCAGGCCGCCCAGCAGCACGCCGACCGTGGCCAGCCGCGCCGCGTGCCGCCTCACCGACATCTCCACCTCACCGTCTGCACCCCCGCCGGATGCGCCGCGTCAGGCTACTACCGGTTCGGGATGGTATCCGCCCATCGAGGGCTCGGCATGTGCGCCGCGACACGCCGAAGCGGGCAGGTCAGGCGAGCGCGGCGGCCAGCGCCCGGCGGCACAGCCGGTCGGCCGTCCGCGTCGTCTCCGGCAGCCGGTACCGGGGCGTCAACGCCAGCACCCGGTCGGCGGCGTTGGCGAGGCTCATCCGGTGGCCGACGCTGACGAACACCGGCTTCACCCCGTCCCGGGTACGCAGCACCCGGCCGACCACCTCACCGCCATCGCGCAGCGGCGTCCAGGCACCCCGGTCCGGTCCCGGCTCCGCCCACTCGCCGACCAGCGGCGTCTTCCCCACCCCGATCGCGGGCAGACCGGTGACCAGGCCGAGATGGCAGGCCAGCCCGAACCGGCGCGGATGCGCGTACCCGTGCCCGTCACAGACCAGCAGTTCGGGACGCACAGTCAGCCGCTCCAGGGCGGCCAGCAGCGCCGGCATCTCGCGGAACGCGAACAGCCCCGGCACGTACTCGAAGGCGGGCCGGCCCACGCTGACCGCCTCGTCAACCACGGCCAGGGTGGTTGCGTCCAGCACCGTGACGGCCGCCGCGAGCCGGTCACCGCTCTCCGCGTACGCGACATCGAGCCCGGCCACCGTCGCGGGCGCGGCCGGACCCGGCCCGACCAGGTCCACCCGCGGCCGCAGTTCCTCCTGTACGCGCAGCGCCTCCGCCACGTCGGCCGGCGGCTCGTACCGCATCTACGCCCTCCCGCCGTCAGGAGGTCGCGATGGTCGGGTCGGCGCCCGGGTCACCAGCCTGCTGCAACTGCTCCTCGAACATCACGAACGTCCTCCGCCTGATGCCGGTGATCAGCGCCGCTTCCTCTGGGGTGAACGGACGGTCCTCGGCCCTCGCGACGTCCTCGATGGCGTTGACCGTCTCGTAGAGCGCGAAGATCGGGCCCTCGCCCTTGAGGTAGCGGCCCCGCTCAGCCTCGGTCCGCTGCACGAACCGCTCCGGCGTGCGCACAAAAATGTCGCCACCCATGGCAAAGAGGATTTCGCCGACTATGTCGTTGGCCTGCCGCCAGCCACCCGTCCTTCGATCCAGCCGCCAAGCAGCTAGTCCGCCTTCAGACGTAGGCACGATCTTTACCGGCGTCTCGTAGTAGTCGTAGTACCCGAACAGATCCGATCCCTGCGCCTCACCCGTCACGCCGACCCTCCGTCCAGCGTCGATTGAAGAGCAGCCCAGAAGTGCTCACGCTGGCGCCGAACAACGCCCCTGCAAATGGCCAATTCCGTCTGAGACATGTTACGGCCCTGTTCCTTGGCGACTGCCTCCAGGTCGCGCCCCACCTCGAACAGGGAATGCTCCCACTTTGCGACCTCATCGATTGCAGAGAGCTGCAATCGAAACTCGGCGATGTGGCCGGTTGATGTGCGCAGCATCATTTGCACATCGCGGTAGCCGCTCCTCTGGGGAGCGCAAAAACGGTCCTCGAACTTGACGATTTGCACTTGCTTATCACCTTGCAATGTTGCCAGGCCGTCGTAGAGGTCGTCGAGCCGCCGATAGGAGACCCGACCGGCCGCCAGGTCCAGAAGGCGCGACGCCTGCCCGTCGTACTTCGCCACCTTGTCTTCGGCTCGTTTCCTGTCCTTGGGTCCCGGCCGCGGCCAATACTCCGCGCCGTGTGACGTCTCAGCCAGCCCCCGCCCCAGAGCATCGACCTCGACCTGAGCAAGGACCGCAGCAGCGTACAACTGGTCCAGGTACTGCCGCTGGTAGGCATTGTCTCCCTGCCGCCCCTGGTCAAAGCCGGGTTGGAGCGCTGGCAGGCGGTTGCCGTCGAAGTAGGAACTCACTTCCAATTGATCGGCGGTGAGTGGGGTGGGTAGCACGGGAGGGTCTGGTGCCGTAGCGACGGCAGCCGGGCCGTGCTCAGCGATGTCGTCCAGGACATCGCCGAGCACGTCGATCGCCTGCTGGTGGCTGGCGAGATGGTGCAGCGTGAGCGGCCTCGCGGTCAGCGAGTTGGCCAGTTCCGGCGTCGCCAGGATCATCCGGACCAGATCCGGGCGCTGAGTCAACTGCTGTAGCAGTCTCTCGGCCAGCAGCGGTTCACCGCGCGGCGGCGCCTCCCAGGTCTGGTCGAGCATCCGTTGGACCCGTGGATCATCGAGCAGCCGCGCCATGTCGCCGGCCGCTGCCTCGTCCAGCTCCGGCGTCAGCCGCCGCAGCGTCGGCCCGTCCAGGTGCTGCGCCAGTTCGACCGGGGTGACCCCGGCGGTGAAGACCTCGTCAAGGCTCGCACTCGCGGCAATCGCGTCCCGGACGAACAGGCCGGCCGAGATCCGCCCGGCGTGGGCGTCGAGGTGCGCCCGGCGCACGGCGTCCAGGTTCGGCGTCGGCTCGCCGCCCGGAGGCGAGGTGTCCTCCACTCGGTGGAACGTGGTCGACTCCCCGAGCAGGTAGACGTGGTTGAAGTCCGGCGGGTCGTCGTCGGCGTCGTGGTGCGGCGGTGACGGATCAGGCGGCGGCGGGTCGGGCGGCCGTGGCGGGCCGGCCAGGACGTTGAAGTCGCCGGGCGGCCGACCGGCGAGCGGCATCGGCCGGCCGTCCGGTCCGAGCACCAGGGCATCGATCCCGACCGCGTTGGCCTCATGCCACACGCCGCTGTGGGCGTAGAGCGGACGTTCCGCGACGAAGCCGGACTGCGGGTCGAGGTAGAGCACGGTGCCGTTCTGGTTCAGTGCCACCCAGGCGTGCGATCCGCCACCCTGCCAACTGGTGACGAGGAAGGCATAGCTGCCGTGGCCACCCGCCAACAGTTGCCCGTGCAGGTCCTGGTAGCCGCGTTCGACCAGCTGCCGTACCCCGAGGTGGGTCGCCGGTACGTCGTCGGCACACAGCTTCTGGAACCGCCCTCCGGTGACCTCCTCGACCCGGCGTGGCCCGTCCGTCTCGCCGTCGACCGGCCGGCGGACGTCGCCCTCCAGGTAGCCGTCGAAGGTACGCGGCGCGGAGACCCGCGGTCGGCCGTGCATCCAGGTCTCGTAGAGCGACAGGGTGCAGTCGAGACAGTTGATCCCTCGGGTGGCGTCCGCCTCCGGACCGCCGTCGTTGGCGAGCTGGAACCAACCGCCGTACCGGGGATCGGCGGTACGCACCACGGTGCCGTCCGGGTTGCGGGGCATCTGCCGTTCCAGGTCGGTCTGGTGCAGCGCGAGCGGCGGACGCAGCCCACCCCGTGCCCCGTAGCGCCGGGAACGGTCGATCGGCGGCGGGTGACCGTCACCGGTGAGAGCGGAACGGTCCGGCGTTTCCACGGCACCGGGTGCGAGGTCGGCGACGTCGTCGTTGATCCGGTAGAAGTCGGCGTCGCCCTCGACCATCACCTCGGCCGGCACCAGCGCCCCGGCTCGGACCTCACGGGCCCGTTCGCGCAACTCGTGGGCCTCGACGGCAGCCCCGTACGCCTCGTGGCGCCATCGCTGAGCCAACAGCTCACGGCCAACGCGCTTGGCTTCGTCGGCTTGAGCACGCCACTCGTTTGCCCGTTGTTCCTGGATGTCAGCCCGCACGTGGAGCCAGCTGGCTTCCTCAGTGCGCCGCCTGTCCTCGTACCACTCCCGCTGGGCTTGCAGATAGCCCTCATAGCGGCGTCGGTCGAGCGCTTCCCGATCGGCGGCGCGCTGGGCTGCCGACTCCTCGGGCGTGGGTACGTTCCGGCGAGGCGGAAGCGGATCGAAGGGGCCCGGCAGGGGCGGCGGCGCATCGTTCGCGGGCTGGCGGGGTGCGGGAGCCAGCGCCTCGAGCAGCGGGAAGCGCGGGTTCGGCGTCGGCCGGGTGTCCGGGCCGGTGACCGTTGGCCTGGCCGGAAAGTCAGGGGTGGGACGGCCGGGCGGTGGCGTGTTCGACGGCCCGGGGTGCGGGGCCACGGTGCCGGCCGAGAGGCGGTCGGCGGGGAGCGGTGACGAGGTATGCGGCACGACGGACGGCGTTCCGCTCGCCACCGTCGGTGGCACGCCCGTCTGCGCCGACGCCACCTGGCTCGGCGGGCCGACGTCAGCGCCCGCGACCGGCCCGGGCCTCGGATCGGGGGCGACCGGGTGAGTGCCCGCGACCGGCGACTCGACGGCCACCGAGGAGAGCGTGGGGCGGGCCGCCACCTCGGGGTACGGCCGCTGGGGACCGGACTCGTCAACCGGGTGCACCGGCCGCACGGCGGCGTCCGTCGACTGTTCCAGATGCACCGGTGAGGTGGGGTGGGCCGTCGAAACTCCATCGTCCAGCTGCCGGGTTGCAGCCACTCCCGCGACACCGGAGTCCGTCGCGTCGGGGTGAGGGACGGTCCCCGCGCCAGCCACGGACGCGACGCTCTCGATGTGTGGGGCGGGAAGCGACCCGACCGGATCGGACGCGCGCTGGGCCGGGATGTCGCCGCCCCCGCCGGCTGTCCCGACCGGCGGAAGGGCCAGGTCCATCGATGCCGCCGACAGGTCGGCGAGCTTTCCGTCGAGCCGGTGGTGCAGAGCCGCGTCGGCTTGGCCGGTGGTGGATCCGCTGACACCGGAAACCGCCGCCCTGGCTAGGTCCTCCAGTGAGACGTTGTGCCCAGTGGCCAGCCCGGCGGCGCTCTCGGCCAGGGTCTCACCGACCATTTCCCGACCAAGGTGCTCCCCGATCTGCGCGAGCCGCCCGTCGGCATGCCGTCCCAGCCCGGCGAGCGGTGCCACCGCGCCACCCGCGAAGCCACCGAGCCCCGACATGCCCACGTCGGTCAGATCCAGGCCGTCCCGGCGTCCGGTGGAGTTCTGGTACGTCTGGGTCGCCAGGCTGGTGCCCGCCTCCTGCCCAGCCTCCACGAGGCCGCCGAGCACCGCCCGACGGCCGAGCTTTCGAATGCCGCTTTTGCCGATCTCCTTCGCGGCCCGTTCCCCGGCCTCCTTCAGCCCTTCCCTGAGGGCCTTGCGGGCCAACTGCGCCACGAGCCGCTTGAAGATCTGCTGCACGGCCATCCGGCTGGCGGCAATGGCCGCCCCGGCGGCCGGTGAGGCGGCGCCGGCGGTGAGCACGGTCGCCACCGCCAGCGAGAGCAGCTCGATGACGAGAATGCCCAGCTCGATCCAGGCCTCCAGCTTGGCGCCCTCGATGTCGCAACCGCAGGAGTCGACCAGCTTGCCCAACTCGCCGGTGACGGCGAGCAGGACGGGCAGCGGGGCATCCGGCCCCTCGGCCACCTTGTGCCAGGCGGTGTCGAACGCCTCGGCCACCAGACCGATCCCGCCGTAGCCGCTGCGTACCTCGCCGGCTGCTGCCGCCGCGTCGTTGCGCGGGCCGGCGAGGACGTCGGCGACGCCGTACCAAAGGTCGGCGAGGTCCCAGACGACACGCTCGTTCCCGTCCGGCCATTCCACGCCGACGACCCAGTCAAGCGCTTCGTAGATCCATCCGGGCACGTCCCAGGGGCAGAGGTCGAGCGGGTGCGGGATCGGGCTGGGCAGCATGGTCACGCGCGGATCCTCCGGAGGTCAGCGCCAGTGCCGGTGTGAGGTGTGATGCCGGTCCGGGATCTCGCCGAGCTGACGAGCGTTGATCTCGTCGGTCTCGACGGTCGCGGCCACGGACCGGACCACATCGGTGCCCAGCCCTTCGAGGGAGCGGCCCAGGGCCTCCCAGACCTGCAACAACGTCTCTTCGTAGCCGCGGTATTGCTGGTCGAAGGCGGCGCCGATGTCGTCCCGGCCCCACGGTCGCTGCCCGCTCGCCGCCGCGATCTCACCGCCGATCTCCCGCCGGGAGACGCTGACTGCCTCCCCCGCCAGGGTGAGGTCGGCGCCGCCTCGCCGGGCCCGGTCAGCGTCGAGCCAGATCTCCCCGTCGCCCATTGTGGTCACTCGCCACGCGAGTGGACGGCGTCCGCCCGGCCGAGCAGCGCGCCGAAGTCATTCGTACGCAGGAACTCCACCGACGGCGAGCCGGGTGGCAGATATCCGGCGACCAGCTCCTGGGTCGCGGCGACCGCGGCGGCGGACGCCCGCAGCACGGTCGTGGTGATCTTCCTACTCAACCCCTTGGCGTCCCGCTCGTGAAAGACCGAGGGCGCCACCTCCACGCTGACCAGCTCGCCCCGGGACCCAACCACGACGGTGACCTGGCCGTCATCGGAGCGCTCGGTCACCCGCAGCTCGGCGAGTTTCCTCTGAAGTTCGTCCAATCCGGACCGGAATCGCTGGTACTGGCCATACACCTCGTCGAAGCGCGCACGTAGCGCACGGTTGGCGTCTCGATCCGCGCTCTCGCCCACCGTCACCCTCCCCGTCACAGTCGGTAGGGCCGACCATACCGGGCGCGACGGAATCCGTGGGGTCCGGTAGTTTCAGGCTGTGATCGAGCGACAGCAGGCTGAGCAGCTCGCCGCCGTCTGGGCGCAGCGAGACTCCGAGCGCTTGGGATTCGCGTGCACGCCGCTGATCGAGGAGTTCGACCTGGGCTACCTGATCACGTCCACGGTCTCGTCCGAGGCCCGTGCCCTCCCCGGCGATCTGCCGACCACAGTGGTCGACAAGGACACCGGTGAGGTGTCGACCTGGCCACGGCTGCCGCTCGCCGCCGTTTCGCAGATGTATCGGCAGCGCCGGCCGCCGGAGCCGCGCGCACCTCGCACCGTCGATCCCACTGCCCACCTGCTTCGCGAGATCGCCCGGCTGCCCACGCCCGGAGGCGCGGCGCATCTCACCCTGGAAGGCCGCGTCCAGGTGGCCCATGGGGCGAAGGGCGATCTCGAGTTGCATCACCATCCGCTGGTTCAGTCCTATCTGGACGAACTGCCCTCCGGCCATCTGGTCCGGGGCGGCGAGCGACACGCCGAGATGATCGTCGTCTCCGACGTGCTACACGAGCGAGATCACCAGCGAGCGACCGACGGTTCTCCACCACTGACGATGGAAGAGGCAAGGCAAGCCCTGAGCGGCAGTCGGATCGAATTTTTCCGGATCCGGGAATCCGGCGATCCAGCGGGTGGGCCAGCGGAGCTGCCCTGCGACTCCTGCATCAACTTCCTGGTGCACTTCAACGCGCTTCCGTGGTCCGATCTCGGCTACACGCACCCTCGGCTTTCAGAGCCACAGACCGACCCGGACCCGGGACGGTTTCCCCGCGAGGTCGCCGATGCATTGGTGCTTGCCGGTTGGCGCCCCCACTTTGGGGACGAGGTGCTGGCCGCCGCCTCCATGCGCGACGTGACCGCCGTAGCCAGCATGACCCACTCACATGCGGCATTCCCAGCTGCCATGTCGACGCTCACCGCGTTTCCAGGTCTTGCAACGGGGCGCAAAGGACCTGGTGAAGACGTCTGGATATCGCGGTTGGATCTGCTTCCTCGCCGCGTGGCTCACAGCGCCGACACGCTCGCTGACTTCGGCGCGGTGCTCGGCGTACGGCTCTTCCCACTCGGGACGGAACGCCAGGAGAGCATCATCGCCGTGGACGAGCAGGGGCGGATCTTCGCGCTCGACCAGGCCGGCGAGTGGTTCCTCGGCCCGAACATCGACGCCGCCCTGACCACCCTCCTGCTCGGCCGCGCCCCCGCCCGGGTCCACGACGACGGCACCTGGTGACAGGGCACCTGCGGCTACAGGGCCAGTCCGGTCAGGACCATGACGCGGGGCTCGGTGTAGTCCTCCATCGCGCTGCGCAGTCCTTCCCGCCCGACGCCGGACCCCTTCACCCCGCCGTACGGCATCTGGTCGGCCCGGTACGACGGCACGTCCCCGACGATCAACCCGCCGACCTCGAGGGTGCGGGACGCCAGGAAGGCGGTCTGCAGGTTGTGCGTAAAGATCCCGGCCTGCAACCCGTACGCCGAGTCGTTGACCGCGGCGAAAGCGGCCTGGTCGTCCGTGACCGGGCTGACCACGAGCACCGGCCCGAACACCTCCTCACGGCTGACCTTCGCCGACGACGGCACGCCGGACAGCACGGTCGGCGGGTAGGTGGCGCCCTCCCGACGTCCGCCGAACTCGATGGTGGCGCCGGCGGCGACGGCCTCGTCGACCCACGCCTCGACCCGCTCGGCCGCCTCGACGGAGACCAGCGGCCCGACGTCGGTCAGCTCCGAGGTCGGATCCCCGGTGCGTAGCTCCTGAACTGCGGCGACGAGCCGGGGCAGGAAGCCGTCGTAGAGCCATTCGTGCACGTACACCCGTTGCACGGCGATGCACGACTGCCCGGCCTGATAGTTGGAGAAGGTGGCGATCCGGTGCGCCGCGAAGGTGAGGTCCTCGTCCGACGCCCAGTCTTCGCAGATCACGGCCGCCGCGTTGCCGCCCAGTTCGAGGGTGACGTGCTTCTCCGGGGCGGCCCGCCGGATGGCCGCGCCGACCGGCCCGGAGCCGGTGAACGACACCACCGGTAGCCGGGGGTCGGCGACCAGCTCGGCGGCGCGCTCGTTGGGCAGCGGCAGTACCGAGAACATCCCCTCGGGCAGTTCGGTCTCGGCGAGGATCTCGCCGAGGAGCAGCGCGGACAGCGGGGTGGCCGGGGCCGGCTTGGCGATGATGGGCGCGCCGACGGCGATGGCCGGGGCGACCTTGTGCGCGACCAGGTTGAGCGGGAAGTTGAACGGCGCGATGCCGAGGACGGGGCCGCGAGGCACCCGCCGGACCAGTGCGAGCCGCCCGGTGGCCGCCGGGTCGGTGTCCAGCCGTTGCAGTTCGCCGGAGAAGCGTCGGGCTTCCTCGGCGGCCCACCGGAACGTGGAGACCGCCCGGCCCACCTCGGCCTTCGCCCACTTGACGGGCTTGCCGTTCTCGGCGGTGATCAGGGCCGCGACCTCGTCGGCGCGTTCGGCGAGCCGCCGGGAGACGTGGTCCAGGGCCGCCGCGCGGACGTGCGCGGGCAGGGCCGCGGCCGTCGCGGCCACGCCGGCGGCTGCCGCGACGGCGGCTTCGACCTGGTCGGGCGTGGCGTGGGTGGTACGCCCCACCGCGCGGCCGTCGTACGGGTGGATGACGGTCAGCTCGCCCTCGCCGTGGACGGGGCGGCCGGCGACAAAGAAGGCTCTCGGCTCCACGTCCGGCAGCCTAGACGACCCAGGCCCGCGCGGAAACAGTTGCCTTAACCCTTGTCTGCCGCGAATTCAGTGGCCAAGATGGCAGTCAGATTGCGATAACCTCCGCTGACCTTCCCCCCGGCCATCCCTCGGAGACTTTCTGATGAGCGATCAGCAGCAGCTGCGCAACTTCGTCAACGGCGAGTACGTCGACCCGGTGGACGCCGGCTACGCCGACCTGATCGACCCGTGCACCGGCGAGGTCTTCGCCCAGGCACCGGTTTCCGGCACGGCGGACGTGGACGCGGCGATGAAGGCCGCCGCCACGGCGTTCGAGACGTGGCGCGACACCACCCCGGCCGAGCGGCAAAAGGCCCTGCTCAAGCTCGCCGACGCGGTGGAGGCCCGGGCGGGCGAACTGGTCGACGCCGAGGTGCGCAACACGGGCAAGCCCCGCCAGCTCACCGCAGACGAGGAACTGCCGCCGGCCGTCGACGAGTTCCGCTTCTTCGCCGGCGCCGCCCGGCTGCTGGAGGGCCGCTCGGCCGGCGAGTACATGGCGGGCCACACCTCGTACGTGCGGCGCGAGCCGATCGGCGTCTGCGCCCAGGTCACTCCGTGGAACTACCCACTGATGATGGCGGTCTGGAAGATCGCCCCGGCCCTGGCGGCCGGCAACACGGTGGTGCTCAAGCCGTCGGACACCACGCCGGTGTCGACGTTGCTACTGGCCGAGATCGCGTCCGAGTTCCTCCCGCCGGGCGTGTTCAACGTGCTCTGCGGCGACCGGGACACCGGACGCGCCCTCGTCTCCCACCCCACCCCGCAGCTGGTGTCGATCACCGGCTCGACCCGGGCCGGCATGGAGGTCGCCGCGGCGGCGGCACCGGACCTGAAGCGGACCCACCTGGAGCTGGGCGGCAAGGCACCGGTGGTGATCTTCGACGACGCGGACATCGCGGCGGCGGCCGAGGCGATCGCGGTGGGCGGCTACTTCAACGCCGGCCAGGACTGCACCGCCGCCACCCGGGTGCTCACCGGTCCCGGCGTCCACGACGACTTCGTCGCCGCCCTCACCGAGCAGGCCCGCAACACGAAGACCGGCGCGCCGGACGACGAGGACGTGCTCTACGGCCCACTGAACAACGCCAACCAGCTCGCCCGGGTACGTGGCTTCGTGGACCGGCTGCCGGACCATGCGAACCTCGAGACCGGCGGATCGCAGGTCGGCGAGCGCGGCTACTTCTACGCCCCGACCGTGGTGTCCGGCGTGCGGCAGGCCGACGAGGTGATCCAGCAGGAGGTGTTCGGGCCGGTCATCACCGTGCAGCGCTTCTCGGACGAGGACGAGGCGGTGCGCTGGGCCAACGGCGTGGACTACGGCCTGTCCGCCTCGGTCTGGACCAGGGACCACGGCCGGGCGATGCGGATGACCCGCCGGCTCGACTTCGGCTGCGTCTGGGTGAACACCCACATCCCGTTCATCTCGGAGATGCCGCACGGCGGCTTCAAGCACTCCGGCCACGGCAAGGACCTATCGGTCTACAGCCTGGAGGACTACACCAGGATCAAGCACGTCATGCACAACATCGAGGGCTGACCATTGACTTCCTCAGACGAGCTGCACAAGCGGCGGGGCGCGGCGGTCGCCCGCGGTGTCGGCAGCACGATCACCTCGTACGTGGACCGCGCGGGCGGCGGCACCGTCACCGACGTCGACGGTCGGGAGTGGATCGACTTCGCGGCCGGCATCGCGGTCACCAACGTGGGCAACTCCGCCCCGAAGGTGGTCGAGGCGGTCCGGGCGCAGGTCGAACGCTTCACCCACACCTGCTTCATGGTCGCCCCGTACGAGTCGTACGTGGCGGTCTGCGAGCAGCTCAACGCGTTGACCCCGGGCAGCTTCGAGAAGCGCTCGGCTCTGTTCAACTCGGGCGCCGAGGCGGTGGAGAACGCGGTCAAGATCGCCAGGCACGCCACCGGGCGTCCGGCGGTGGTGGTCTTCGACCACGCGTATCACGGCCGGACCAACCTGACCATGGCGCTGACCGCGAAGAACATGCCGTACAAGCACCGGTTCGGGCCGTTCGCCGGTGAGGTCTACCGGGTGCCGATGTCGTACCCGCTGCGCGACGGCGGGCTCGACGGGGCGACCGCCGCCGCCCGGGCCATCGAGCTGGTGGAGAAGCAGGTCGGCGCGGAAAATGTGGCCGCGCTGCTGATCGAGCCGATCCAGGGCGAGGGCGGTTTCGTCGTACCGGCGGAGGGGTTCCTGCCGGCGCTGCGCGAGTGGGCGACGGCGGCCGGGGTGGTCTTCGTCGCCGACGAGATCCAGACCGGCTTCTGCCGGACCGGGGACTGGTTCGCCTGCCAGCACGAGGGCGTCGAACCGGACCTGATCACCCTGGCCAAGGGCATCGCCGGTGGGCTTCCGCTGGCCGCGGTGACCGGGCGCGCCGAATTGATGGACGCGGTGCACGTGGGCGGGCTCGGCGGCACGTACGGCGGCAACCCGATCGCCTGCGCCGCCGCACTGGCCGCCATCGAGACCATGCACGAGCTGGACCTGGCCGCCGCCGCCCGGCGGATCGGCGCGACCATGGGCGACCGGCTGCGGGCGATCGCCGCCGGCGACGCGCGGGTCGCCGAGGTACGCGGCCGAGGCGCGATGCTCGCCGTGGAAATCGTGCAGCCGGGCACCCTGACCCCGGACCCGGCCGCCACGGCGGCGATCTCGGCGGCCTGCCACGCCGCCGGCCTGCTCACCCTGACCTGTGGCACCTACGGCAACGTGCTGCGCTTCCTGCCCCCGCTGGTCATCTCCGACGACGAGCTGGCCCGCGGCCTGGACATCCTGGCGGCCGCCTTCGGCCGGACCGTGACCGGTCCCTGATCGTGGAACGCCGCGGGCGCCGACTCCCCCGGTTGCGCCTGCGGCGTTCCGCCCATGCCGCACCGTTCGGCGCCGGGCCGACCGTCCCGACGATCCTTCCCGGGTCGTGGAGGTGTGCCCCACCCGGGTCGGTCGACCCGCGACCGGCGGTCAGCGCCCAGCCCCGACCGCCGGCCCCCGGGGAAGCCCGGCGTCACCGCTCGAGAACGGCCACGGCCTCCCGCAGCTCGCACCGGAGCTGTTCGTCCGCCCAGGCGGTGTCCACGTAGACCCCACCGGTGATCACCCGGGCGTCCCGCTCGGCGAGATCCCGCAACGCCGGCAGCGCGCTCCGGGCGTCCATCTCCACCAGCAGCGGCAACACGCCACGCGTCCATCCCTCCTCGACGGCCCGGACCAGAACGGCCGCGAGGTCGTCCGGAGAGACGCCGAGTCGCCACAGCGCCCGCACCGCCGCCACCCGCGTCACCGACTCGTCGAGCATCTCCCGCACGACCGGCTCGTACGCCGGATCGGGGAACCGGGCCACCAGGTCGGCGGCGGCCGACGCGGCCCACCAGCCGGAGCCGAGCACCGCCCGGACGGTGGGCAGCACCGCGTCAGCATCGTCGGCCAACTCCAGCACCGCCCGGGCCGCCAGCAGCTGCGCGTACCGCTCCGCCTCCGTCTCCAGCGCGACCCCGCTCAGGTACGACCGCAGCCTCGGCAGCAGCGGGCCGAGCGCCGGAACCGCGTCGAAGGCCTGCCGAAGCCGCCAGTCGTCGCCGTCCGGTCCCGCGTCGAGCTGCCGTTCGACGGCCGCCACCAGCGGCGCGGCCTCGCCCCCGACCCGCCACAGCGCCGCACCGGCGAGGACGTCACCGCCGGCTGCCACCGCCCGCAGCTCCGGCAGGGCCGGCTCGGGTGCCGCGCCGATCGCCGCGAGCGCCGCCACCACCCGCGCCGGGGCGACCGGCAGAGCGGCCACCAGCTCCGGTTCGGCAGCGGCAGCCGCGGGCCCCCACCGTTCGAGCAGGGTGGCCAGCCCGGTAACCAGCACTGGATCGTCCGCTCCGGCCAGATGCCGCCGGGCCGCGGCGAGCACCGGTTCGCCGACGGGCGGCTCGCTGACCGGCAGCCGTTCCTCGTGCCCGCCGGCCCAGACCGCGCAGATCGCGTCGACCCAGCGCGGGTCGGCCAGCATGGCGAGGGTCTCCACCGCCCGCTGTTCGGGAGTGAAACCGGTGGCGTCCGCCACCGCCGGCCAACCGGCCGCGATACGGGCCAGTTCGTCGGCGTACGCGGCCGAGGCCGGTCCGAGGGTACGCAGCGTTCCGACCACCTCGTCCCGGACCGCCTCCTCGGGGTGGCGGAGGGCGGCCCCTAGCAGGGGAATCAGCACGGCCGGGGCGGAGCGCAGTTGCCGGCAGCGCTCGCCGATCGCGTACGCCGCGGCCCTGCCCGCCTCCGGTCCGGCGGCCAGCAGACGGCCGAGCAGGTCCACCACGAACGCCTCGTCAGCCTCGCCCACCAGTTCGTCCAGCGCCTCGCCCCGACGCTGCCAGACGTGGTCGAGCTCCGCCTCGCGGCCGATCGCTCCCGCCAGCGCCTCTGCCGCATTCGCCGGCCAGGGCAGCCCGGCTCGCTTGATCGCGACCGCCGCGGCGACGCGTACCGGCGGCTCCTCCTCGCGCAGCACGTCGGCCAGCAGGTCGGCGGCGCCGGCCGGGTCACGCAGCCCGAGCGCCAGCGCCAGCGAGGCCCGTACGGTCGCCTCGTCCTCGATGGCCCACCGGCCACGCAGCACGGCGACCGGGAGCCGGTCCCCACACTGCGCCACCGTGTACGCCGCGATCGCCCGGATCTCCGGGTCGGGATCGTCGAGCAGCGGCGGGAACCGGTCCGCCTGCGCTCGCACCGCCTCGCAGACCTCCTCCGCCTCCTCGCCCCACGCGTGGTGCGGATCGGCCAGCCTCCCGACGGTGGCGAGGATCCAGGCCCGGTGGTGCTGGGCGGTCGACGCCAGCTCCACGAGGAACGGCACGGCCGGCACCGTCGCCGGGTAGACGTCGCCCTGGTGGAAGATGCTGCTGATGATGTCGTCGAGGGCCTCCTCGACCTCGTCCTCGTCGTCGGAGCCAAGGCCCCGCAACAGCTCCGGAACATCCCCCGCCGTCCCGTAGGCGTGAGTGAGCCGCGTCCAGTCGATCTCGTCCAGCTTCAGCACCCGGCGCACTCTACGCCGCCCCCACCCCACCTTCCCTCGTCGATCATGGAGTTGTGGCACCTCTGATGTCCGGAATCCGGCTTCTGCGAGGTGCCACAACTCCATGATCGCGAGGCTCAGGGGCGGAGGAGGGCGGCAACGGTGGAGAGGATGTGGTGGGGGCGACGGTAGAGGTCGGCGGCGGTGAAGTAGCGCATACGCCAGTCGTTGGCGGCAAGCCAGTTCATGCGGGAACGGTCATGCCGCAGGCGGTCAGGGTCAAGGTGCGACAGACCGTCGTACTCGATGCCGATCCGGCGCTCGCGATAGCCGAGGTCCAGGCGAAAGAGCGGCACACCGTCCTGATCCCGTACCCAGAGCTGCGGCTCGGGTGCTGGCAGGCCGCCGTCGATGAGCAGCAGGCGTAGCTGACTCTCCTGTCGGCACTCCGACCGCGCGTCGGCGAGACCAATCAGTTTGCGGGCCTGGCCCACTCCACGCAGGCCACCGTGCCTCGCCACTTCCGCACGCAACTCGTCAACGCCGGACGCGCCTGAGCGCAGGCACAGATCCAACAGCGGCAGAGCGTCCATCCGGCGTAGGACCCGTGCCAGGTCAACCGCGCACCGTGCGGCAGGCGCACACGGTACGCCAGCGATCTCCACCGAAACCGGCACAGGCAGCACCGATTCATGCGCCACGACTCCCTGGATCTTCGGTACCACGCATCCCGCCGGCACGATGACATGCACCTCAGCCGTGGACACTGCGCCGAAGCCGTGCAGTTGGGCTCCGGTGTGAAAGCCGGCAACCGCATCGGGCGGCATTCGCCGGAACACCGCCTCCAACCGGGCGGCGCCATCGTCTCGCCCGCCGTAGACACCCCGTGACAGCCGATACAGCCGCCCAGTGTCGAGCCGGTGTCGGACAACTCCCCGGCTCAGCCCAGCCCGACGCAACTCCTCATACCGCTCCACACCCCAACCCTGACCCGCCCCCCACCCACCCCACCCACCCCTGTGGACAACCCACCCCCCTGCGGAAACCCCCCACCCCCTCTCCGCCCCTGAGGCCGTCGATCAAGGAGTTGTGGCACCTGACGTAAGCCACAAACGGGGCATCACAGGCGCCACAAGTCCATGATCGACGGGTGGGGGGGTGGGGTGGGGTGGGGGGTGGGGTGGGGGTGGGGGTGGGTCAGCGGGTGTCGAGGAGGGGTTGGTGGGGGTTCCAGGGCGGGCCGCCGGTGGCGTCGCGGCGGCGGCGGGCGATCGCCGAGAGGGCCTCCAGGACCACGCGGTTGCCGAGGTACGCGGTGATGTCGGCGTGGTCGTAGGGCGGGGCGACCTCGACCACGTCCACCCCGACGATCGGCAGCTCATAGCAGCAGCGGCGGACCGCGTCGAGGAGCTGCCGCGAGGTGAGCCCGCCCGGTTCGGGGGTGCCGGTGCCGGGAGCCATGCCCGGGTCGACCACGTCCACGTCGACGGAGAGGAAGACGCCCTCGCACTCGTCCGTCGCGATCCCGAACGCTTCCGAGAGGCAGGAATCCAGCCCCCGCGCCACCACCTCGGTCATCTCGTACGAGCGCATCCGCTGCTCGGCCATCCACGTTAGGGTCTCCGGGCCGGGCCAGTAGCCGCGCAGGCCGATCTGAAGGAAACGGTCGCCGCGTACGGCACCGGACTCGATGAGCCGGCGCATCGGCTGGCCGTGCCCGTGCAGCGAGCCGAACTCGATGTCGCCGGTGTCGGCGTGCGCGTCGAAGTGCACCAGCGACACCCGGCCGAGCCCGTGGTGGCGGGCCACCCCGGTGGCGTCGGGCAGTGCGATGGAGTGGTCGCCGCCGAGCACGACCGGAATCGCCCCGGCCGCGGCGACCGCGTGCACGGCGGTCTCCAGTGAGGCCAGCGACCGTTCGATGTCGCCGGAGAACATCTCCACATCGCCGGCGTCGTAGACGCGCAGGTCCTGTAGGGCGTCCACGCGCAGGGCCAGGGACGGGCGGGAGCCGTCATGCGGGAGGTAGCACGCCTGGCGGATGGCGGACGGGCCGAACCGGGTGCCCGGCCGGTGCGAGGTGCCACCGTCGAAGGGCGCGCCGACGATCACCACGTCGGCGTCCGCGTAGGTGTCCGGCTCCTCCAGGGTGCACGGGGGCACCCCGAGGAACGTCACGTCGGGGCCGAACATCGGACCGTAGCGGGTCACCGTTCCTCCATCCCCCACGGCGAGCCGTAGCCGGTCAGCAGGTCGAGAAAGGGCTTCGGTGGCAGCGCCTCCGGGCCGAGCACCCCGGCGCCGGACCAGGCGCCGGTGGCCAGCAGTTCCAGCGCGACGACCGGGTTGACAGCGGTCTGCCAGACCACCGCCTGGTGGCCGTACTCCCGCATCGACCACTCGTTGTCGACCACGTGGTAGAGGTATACCCGCCGTGGCCGGCCGTCGACGCCGGTGCCGGTCACGTACGTGCCGGCGCAGGTCTTGCCCCGCATCCGGGCACCGAGGGTGGCCGGGTCGGGCAGGCAGGCGGCCACCACGTCACGCGGGGAGACCTCGACGTCACGGACCCGCACCGGCGAAACGCCGTCGAGGCCCAGCTTGTGCAGGGTCTTGAGCACCTCGATGAACTCGTCGCCGAGGCCGTACTTGAAGGTGACCCGTTTCGCCTTCACCCAGCGCGGGATCAGCAGCACCTCCTCGTGCTCCACGTTGACGCAGTCGACCGGGCCGATCCCCTCGGGAAACTCGAAGGTCTCCGGTTCGGAGAAGGGCGGGGTGGTGTACCAACCGCGGTCAGATTCCCAGATGACCGGCGGGTTCAGGCATTCCTCGATGGTGGTCCAGATGGAGAACGACGGGGCGAAGTCGTAGCCGTCGACGGTGAGGTTGGCACCGTCGCGTACCCCGATCTCGTCGATCTCGGTGAAGAGTTCGTCGGCGGCGTAGCGGGCGAAGACGTCGGAGAGGCCCGGCTCGACGCCGATGCCGCAGAGCGCGAGCCGGCCGGCGGCGGACCACCGCTCAGAAACAGCGAACTGGTCGTCGCCGAGCTTCACGCCGGTCTGGGCGTGGGGCGCGGTCGGGTGCGGGTGGGACAGCGACATCGCCATGTCCAGGTAGTCGGCCCCAGCGGCGTACGCCCCCTCGAAGATCGGCATGACGAAGCGCGGGTCGACCGCGTTGAGCACGTGGGTGATCCGGTGGTCGCGGCAGAGCGCGGCGACCGCCTCCGCCGACGAGGCGTCGAGCGGGGCGGCGACGAAGCGGGCGTCGTGTTCCGCGATGGCCCGGCCGGCCCGGCCCAGGTCACGGTCGGCGACCACCATGGTCTCGAAGAAGGAACGGCGGGCGGCGATGGCGACGGCGGCGGAGCCCACTCCGCCCGCGCCGACGAGCAGGATACGCATCAGGAATCGAACCCCAGTCCAAGACGATCGAGTGTACGCAGCCACAGGTTGCGCTGCCCCTGACGCGCGTCGGCGCGGGCCAGCGACCAGCGGGTGAGGTTGATGCCGGCGGCCCGGAACGGCTCCGGCGGGAACGGCAGCGGCTTACCGCGCACCAGGTCGAGCCGGGTCAGCGGGGTCTGCTCGCCGGCGAGCAGGTCGAGCATCACGCGGGCGCCGAAGCGGGTCGCCCCGACGCCGAGCCCGGTGAATCCGGCCGCGTACGCCAGCCGTCCCTCGTAGGCGGTGCCGAAGAACGGGCAGAACCGGGTGCAGGTGTCGATGACGCCGCCCCAGCGGTGGCTGAACCGGACCTCCGAGAGCTGGGGAAACGTGGTGAAGAAGTGCCGAGCCAGGGCGGTGAAGGTGACCTCCCGCTGGGCCAGCTCCGGGGCCATCCGGTTGCCGTAGTGGTAGACCGCGTCGTAGCCGCCGAATAGGATCCGGCCGTCCGCGGTGATCCGGTAGTAGTGGAACTGGTTGCCGACGTCGGCCAGCCCCTGCCGGTTCTCCCAGCCGATCGCCTTCCGCTGCTGCTCAGACAGCGGCTCGGTCATCAGCGCGTAGTCGTAGACGGGTACCAGCCAGGCGCGCAGCCGGCGCAGCAGCGGCGGGAAGGCGTTGGTGCCGAGCACCACCTGCCGGGCCCGGACCACGCCGGGTGCCGCGCCCGGACCGCCGGCGGTCACCGCGCGCAGCGCCGGGCCGTCGCGGTGCAGGCCGGTGACCCGGGTGTGCTCGTGCAGGCGTACGCCCCGGTCGAGGGCGACGCGACGCAGCCCCCAGGCGAGCCTCGCCGGGTCGAGCATGGCCACCCGGTCCCGGTCCCACATCCCGCCGAGGTACGTCGGCGAGTCCACCTCGGCGCGTACCTCGTCCCGGTCGAGCAGCCGGACGTCGTGGCCGTACCGGCGGGCCAGCTCGGCATCCTCGGCCAGCCCGGCGAGCTGGTACGGCTCGACCGCCACCGCCAGCTCGCCGGTGCGCTCGAAGTCGCAGTCGATGCCGTACCGGTCGATCGTGGCGGCGATGGCGGACAGGTTCTCCCGGCCGAGCCGTTCCAGCTCGTCGATCTCGCCGGGGAACCGGTCGACGCCGTTGGCCAGGCCGTGGGTGAGCGAGGCGGCGCAGAAGCCGCCGTTACGCCCCGACGCCGCCCAGCCGCAGGTGCCCGCCTCGACCAACAGCACGTCCCGGTCGGGCTCGGCCTCCTTGGCCTGCAGGGCGGTCCACAGCCCGGAGTACCCGCCGCCGAC
Source organism: Micromonospora sp. NPDC093277 (assembly GCF_044765245.1). Classification (NCBI taxonomy): domain Bacteria; kingdom Bacillati; phylum Actinomycetota; class Actinomycetes; order Micromonosporales; family Micromonosporaceae; genus Micromonospora; species Micromonospora sp. NPDC093277. Next base: position 241,872 of record NZ_JBIWJO010000001.1, on the reverse strand, counting down.
CACCAGTAGGTCGGCTTCGTGCGTACCGGTCAGCGGCGGCAGCGGGTCGGGGCGTTCCGGTCGGTCCAGCCAGTACGGGACGGGCGCGGCGTCGGCCAGCGCCCGGCCGGTATGCGGGAGTTTCATGATCCGCTCTTCGCCGTCTGCTTGACCGCGATGGTGGCCGCGAGGGCGGCGCGCCGGGCCCGCCGGCCCTGCAGCGAGCTGGCCCCCACCAGCAGCAACGCGATCGCGAACATCGCCGTGCCGATGACGTTGACCTGCGGCGGGATGCCCCGCTGGGCGGCGCCCCAGACGTACATCGGGAAGGTGACGGTGGTGCCGGCGTTGAAGTTCGTGATGATGAAGTCGTCGAAGCTGAGCGAGAAGGAGAGCAGCGCGGCGGCCAGGATGCCGGGCAGCACCAGGGGCAGGGTGATCCGCCGGAAGGTCTGCCACTCGCTGGCGTACAGGTCCATGGCGGCCTCCTCCAGCCGCCGGTCCATGCCGGCGAGCCGCGCCTTCACGGTGACCACCACGAACGACACGCAGAACATCACGTGCGCGATGACGATGGTCCAGAAGCCCTGCGGCACCCCGGCGGCGACGAAGAGGGCGAGCAACGAGGTGCCCATCACCAGCTCCGGAGTCGCCATCGGCAGGAAGATCAGGCCGTTGATCCCGGCGCGGCCCCGGAAGCCGTGCCGGACCAGGGCGAACGCCATCAGCGTGCCGAGGATCGTGGCGACCACCGTGGCGATCAGGCCGATCAGCAGGCTGCGGCCCACCGCGTCGCACATGTCGGCGGTGGCGCAGGGCTGCCGCCAGTTGTCCAGGGTGAACTCGTTGAAGTCGTAGGACAGCCTGCTCGCCGGCCGGTTGAAGGAGAGCCCGGCGACCACCAGGATCGGCAGCGACAGGTAGCCGAGGACCAGCAGGGCGACACCCATCACCCAGCGGTCGGCGATCCAGCGGCGCATCACAGGACCCGCCCTTCGTTCGCGACTGCGGGGCTCCGCATCGCTGCACTCCTCCCGCTCACAGGACCTCCTCCGTGCCGGCCCTGCGCAGGTAGACGAAGACGATCGCGAGGATCGCCGCCATCAGCAGGAACGACAGGGCCGCGCCCTGCGGGTAGTCCAGCCGGACCAGGAACGCCGAGTCGATGACGTTGCCGATCATGTATTCGTTCGGCGTACCGAGCAGTTCGGCGTTGATGTAGTCACCGGTGGCCGGGATGAAGAAGAGCAGCGTGCCGGCGATCAGCCCGGGCATGGACAGCGGCAGGGTGACCTTCTGGAACGCCCGCAGCGGGCTCGCGTACAGGTCGCTCGCCGCCTCCAGCAGCCGGGGGTCCAGCCGCTCCAGGTTCGCGTACAGCGGCAGCACCAGAAAGGGCAGGAAGTTGTACGTCAGGCCGAGCACCACCGCGATCGGGGTGGCCAGCAGCCGGCCGTCCGAGCCGAGCAGGTGCACGTCGCGCAGCAGCCCGACCACCCAGCCGTTGTCCGACAGGATGGTCTTCCAGGCCAGCGTACGGACCAGGAAACTGGTGAACATCGGCGCGACCACCGCCACCAGCAGCAGGTTCTTCCAGCGGCCGGCCTTCTGCGCGATCGCGTACGCCAGCGGGTAGCCCATCAGCAGGGCCAGCACCAGCGCGATCCCCGAGTAGACGAACGACCGGGCGAACTGCGGCCAGTACGCCTGCAACGCCTCCGGATAGTTGCCGAAGGCCCAGGTCATCGCGTACCCGGTGGACAGTGATCCGCTCGGGTCGTACAGGCTGGCGGCGGCGAGTTGCAGCAGCGGCAGGGCGAAGAAGACGAACAGCCAGGCGGCGCCCGGCAGCAGCAGCAGGTACGGCAGGAGCCGGGAGCGGCCCCGCCGGGCCGCCGGTGGTGTCACCGACTGCCCCGACCCGGTCGGCACATGAGCGAGGGCGGTCATGGCACCACGCTGACCGGCTCGTCGAGCAGCGGGGTGGTCTGATCGTCCTCGCCGGTCTCCCGGGGCAGCAGGAAGGCGTGCCGCGGATCCCAGTGCGCGGCCACCGGCGCGCCGACCGGGAGCCGGCCGCCGACCCCGCTGTTCGCGGCGAACGCGGACAGCTCGCTGCCCCACGCCGTCTTCACCAGGTACTGGGTGCTCACGCCGACGTAGGAGGCGTCGGTGATGACGCCGGGAACGTGCTGGTGGCCGGCCGGCACCGCGTCGGAGTCCTCGACCAGGTGCAGTTTCTCGGGGCGTACCCCGAGGAAGGCCGGCCCGTTCTCGACGCGGGCCCGGCCGGCGGGCACCGAGAAGCGCGCGCCGTGCGCGGTGACCAGCACGTCGTCCCCGCTGTGGCCGGCGGCCTCGCCGGCGAGCAGGTTGGACTGGCCGAGGAAGTTCGCCACGAACGCGGTGGCCGGGTACTCGTAGATCTCGGTGGGGGCGCCGAGCTGCTCGATCCGGCCCGCGTTCATCACCGCGACGGTGTCGGCCATGGTCATGGCCTCCTCCTGGTCGTGGGTGACGTGCACGAAGGTGATGCCGACCCCGGTCTGGATCCGCTTCAGCTCGATCTGCATCTGCCGGCGCAGCTTCAGGTCGAGCGCGCCGAGCGGCTCGTCCAGCAGCAGCACCTGCGGGTGGTTGATCAGCGCGCGGGCCAGCGCGACCCGCTGCTGCTGACCGCCGGAGAGCTGGGCGGGCTTGCGGCGGCCGTACCCTTCGAGCTGCACCAGCGCGAGCATCTGCTCGACCTGCTCGGTGACCTTGCGGATGCCGCGCCGGCGCAGCCCGAAGGCCACGTTCTCGTGGATGTCGAGGTGCGGGAAGAGCGCGTAGCTCTGGAACACGGTGTTCACCGGCCGCTTGTACGGTCGCAGCCCGGCGATGTCCCGGTCACCGAGCAGCACCTGCCCGCTGGTCGGCTCCTCCAGCCCGGCGATCATCCGAAGCGTGGTGGTCTTGCCGCAGCCGGACGCGCCGAGCAGGGCGAAGAACGAGCCCTGCGGGATGGTCAGGCTGAGGTCGTCCACCGCGGTGAAGACGCCGAACCGCTTGGTCAGGTTGGCCAGGCGCAGGTCGCCGGCCGGTGTCTCGTGTCCCATCGCTCTCACGCCCCGATGACCTTCTGGTACTTGGCCTCGAAGTCCCGCTCCTGCTTCTCGTCCAGGGCCATGAAGCTCTTGGCCTTCGCCAGCATCGGCTCGTCGGGGAAGATGAGCGGGTTGTTGGCCAGATCCGGATCGATCTTCTCCATCTCGGCCTGCGCGCCCTTGACCGGGCAGATGTAGTTGACGTAGGCGGCCATCTTCGCGGCCACCGCCGGCTCGTAGTAGTAGTTGATCAGCTCTTCGGCGTTCGCCTTGTGGCTGGCCTTGTTCGGCACCAGCATGTTGTCCGACCAGAGCATCACGCCGGACTCCGGCGCCACAAACTTGATCTTGTCGTTCTCGAAGCCGAGCTGGATCACGTCGCCGGACCAGCAGATACAGGCGGCGATGTCACCCTTGTTGAGATCCTGGGAGTAGTCGTTACCGGTGAACTTGCGGATCTGACCGGAGTCGACGGCCCGCTTCAGCTTGGCCAGCGCGTCGTCGAACTGGGCGGCGGTGAAGTTCGACGGGTCGTGACCGTTGGACTGGAGCAGCAGGCCCATGGTGTCCCGCATCTCGGACAACGCGGTCACCTTGCCCTTGAGGTCCGGGCGGGTGAGCAGCTCGTCGACCGTGCGGATCTCCTTGGTCACCTTGGCGTTGTACGCGAGCGCCGCGAGACCGGACTGCCACGGGACGGAGAACTCGCGGTTCGGGTCGAAGGACACGTTGCGCAGCGACGGCAGCAGGTTGGCCTCGACGTTCGGCAGCTTCGACTTGTCCAGCTTCTGGAGCCAGCCGAGCCGGACCATCCGGGACGCCATCCAGTCGGTGAGGACCATGAGGTCGCGCCCGGTCGGCTGGCAGCTGGCGAGCTGGTTCTGCACCTTGCCGAAGAACTCGTTGTTGTCGTTGACATCCTCGGTATAGGTGACCTGGATGCCGGACCGGGCGACGAACGCGTCCAGGGTGGGCCGCTTGGCCTCGTTCTTCGCGTCGACGTCGATATATTGCGGCCAGTTCGAGAACGCCAGCTTCTTCTCCGTCGCGGAGAGGTCCTCGCTCTTGCAGCCAGCCTCGGTCTGCTGAGCGCCCTTGGTGCCGCAGCCGGCCAGGCCGCCCGCCGTCGCGAGTAGCGCGGCCGAGCCGAGGGTGCCGGTGAGCAGACCACGCCGGGTGAGGGGCCGGAGGGGACTACGCATGTGACGACTCCTAAGGGGGCAACGTCGGCGGCGGAACCTGGGGGCGCTCACCAACGGGAGGGTCAATGGCGATGGACGACTGATCCTGACATGATGTGACCTCCCTTACAAGGGATTCCGTTGCGGGAATAGCGATAGGCCACGAAATACGCCAGACTGCGGCGGGCACTACGCTCAGCGCGAGGAATCCGGACATGGGGAGCGCACGATGGCCAATCGGCAACTGGAGAACGGCAACGGGGCACGCCGCGTCACCGTGCGTGAAGGCGCCAGTCACGCACTGCTCGATGACGTGGCCAAGCAGATCATCGAGCAGCTCCAGGAAGACGGCCGACGCCCGTACGCGACCATCGGCAAGGCGGTCGGCCTCTCCGAGGCTGCGGTCCGGCAGCGGGTGCAGCGACTGCTCGACGCGGGCGTCATGCAGATCGTCGCGGTGACCGATCCGCTCCAGCTCGGCTTCCCCCGCCAGGCGATGATCGGCCTGCGTACCGACGGGGACCTGGAGTCCGTGGCCGACCGGCTCGCCGAGTTGGAGGCGATCGACTATGTGGTGATCACGGCCGGCTCGTTCGACCTGCTGGCCGAGGTGGTCTGCCGCAACGACGAGCACCTGCTGGAGATCCTGCAGAAGCTGCGCACCGTCCCCGGCGTGGTCTCCACCGAGGCGTTCGTCTACCTCAAGCTTCGCAAGCAGACCTACAGCTGGGGCACGGCCTGACCGGCCCGGCGCTTTGACCGAGGCCGGCGCGGCATGGCCGGGTCAGGCGTGGCGTGGCTCGGTCAGGCGAGGCGCTCGGCCTGCGCGACGAAGGCGCGCCAGGCGGCCGGGGCGAAGGCCAGGGTGCCGCCGTCACGGTCCTTGCTGTCCCGCACCAGCACCCGACCGGGCAGGTTGTCGGCCACCTCGACGCAGTCGCCACCGTTGTTGCTGCTGCGGGTGGCGGTGCGCCAGCGGGCGTCGGTCAGCTCCATGTCTTCGCCACTTCCCTGATCAGCTCGATCGACCGGCGGCGGGGCGCCGCATCCCCACGGCGAACCTTGATCAACTCCATGTGCGGCAACCTGCGGCCTCGATCGCGCAGAAGACCACAACTTGCCGCAACCTGCGCACGGCAAAGCCGCCGAGCGGGCCGTGCCAGGTCGGGCAGCCACGCGCGGCGATCAGAGTGATCAAGGAGTTTTGCGGGCGATATCGCAAACGAGTCAGCTCCAAAGGGGCTCGAAGGCTTACTACCGCCCCAGCGGGGACCCTGCGGAATCCGTTGCGGTTGAAAACATCACTCGCTGAATCCGTTGCGCCAGACGGATGAGGCTTGCGTTATCGGCACCGAATGTGGCATAACCGTGGGCAGAGCGGCCGGTGTCACCCCTCCTGACCGGCCCTTGACCCGATGGGGCTGACATGGCCAACGCCACCGACCACCTCTGGATGCACTTCACCCGGATGGCCAGCTACTCCGCCGGCGAGGTACCGACGATCGTGCGCGGCGAAGGCGCGTACGTCTGGGACTCGCAGGGCCGCCGCTACCTGGACGGACTCGCCGGGCTCTTCGTCGTCAACGCCGGCCACGGCCGGACCGAGCTCGCCGAGGCGGCCGCCAAGCAGGCTGGCGAGCTGGCCTACTTCCCACTGTGGTCGTACGCCCACCCGAAGGCCGTCGAGCTGGCCGAGAAGGTCGCCTCGCTGACCCCGGGCGACCTGAACCGGGTCTTCTTCACCACCGGCGGCTCGGAGGCCGTCGAGGCGGCGTGGAAGCTGGCCCGGGCCTACTTCAAGCGCACCGGCCGGCCGAACAAGTACAAGGTGGTCAGCCGCTACATCGCCTACCACGGCACCTCGATGGGCGCGCTGTCGATCACCGGCCTGCCCGGCATCAAGAGCGACTTCGAGCCGCTGGTGCCGGGCGGCATCAAGGTGCCGAACACCAACTTCTACCGGGCTCCCGAGCACGGCGACGACGCCGAGGCGTTCGGCCGCTGGGCCGCCGAGGAGATCGGCCGCGCCATCGAACGGGAAGGGCCGGACACCGTGGCCGCGGTCTTCCTGGAGCCGGTGCAGAACTCCGGCGGCTGCTTCCCGCCGCCGCCCGGCTACTTCGAGCGGGTCCGGGAGATCTGCGACGCGTACGACGTGCTGCTCGTCTCCGACGAGGTGATCTGCTCGTGGGGCCGGCTGGGTGAATACTTCGGCGCCGTCCGGTACGGCTACCAGCCCGACATCATCACCACCGCCAAGGGCATCACCTCCGGCTACGCCCCGCTCGGCGCGATGATCGCCAGCGACCGGCTGATGGAGCCGTTCCTCACCGAGACCGGCATGTTCGCCCACGGCGTGACCTTCGGCGGCCACCCGGTCTCCTGCGCGGTGGCCCTGGCCAACCTGGAGGTCTTCGCCCGTGAGGACCTGATCGGCCACGTACGGGCCAACGAGGGCGCCTTCCGGTCCACCCTGGAGAAGCTCAACGACCTGCCGATCGTCGGCGACGTCCGGGGCGACGGCTACTTCTACGGCATCGAGCTGGTCAAGGACAAGACGACCCGGGAGACCTTCGACGAGGCCGAGTCGGAGCGGCTGCTGCGCGGCTTCCTCTCCACCGCGCTCTTCCAGGCCGGGCTCTACTGCCGCGCCGACGACCGGGGCGACCCGGTGGTGCAGCTCGCCCCGCCGCTGATCGCCGAGCAGCAGCACTTCGACGAGATCGAGCAGATCCTGCGCACCGTGCTGACCGAGGCATGGGCGCGACTCTGACCGGCGGCGCAGGGCCGGACCGGGCCGGGACCGAGGGGTCCCGGCCCGCTCCCGTCGACCCGCCCGCCGTCGGCGGCACCGACCGGACCCGGGTACGCCGCCTGCCCGAGCTCGCCGTCCACGACCGGGCGGCCCTGTACGCCGTCCTCGACGCCGGCCGGGTCGCCCACCTGGCCATCGTCGACCGGGACCAGCCGTACGCGCTGCCCGTCGGGTACGCCCGGGACGGGGAGCGGGTGCTGGTACACGGGTCCACCGGAAGCCGACTGTTCCGGCACCTCGGCGCCGGCGCCCCGGCCTGCCTGACCGTCACCCTGCTCGACGGCCTCGTGCTGGCCCGCAGCGCCTTCGAGTCCTCGATGAACTACCGCTGCGCCATGGTGCTCGGCAACCTCATCGCGCTGCCCGGCGACGAGAAGCTGGCTGCCCTCGAACGCCTCTCCGAGCACCTGCTCCCCGGCCGCTGGGCGCAGATCCGGCCGCCCTCGACGAAGGAGCTGGCCGCCACGCTGGTGCTCGCCCTGCGACTGGACGAGTGCTCGGTGAAGATCAGCGCCGGCTCGCCCGACGACCCGGAGGACGACCTCGACCGGCCCGTCTGGGCTGGCGTGCTGCCGATCGTCGAGGCGTACGGCGTCCCGCAGCCCGATCCGCGGCTGCGCCACCACCTGCCCCCACCGGAGTGGTGATGCGTTACCAGGACCTGTCGTACTGGCTGTCCAGCGTGGACGAGCCGCTGACCCCGCGCCCCGGCCTGCCCGGCGACATCGACGCGGACGTGGCGATCGTCGGCGCCGGCTACACCGGCCTGTGGACGGCGTACTATCTGGCCGTGGCGGATCCGTCGCTGCGGATCGTCGTCCTGGAGCAGCAGATCGCCGGGTACGGCGCGTCCGGCCGTAACGGCGGATGGTGCTCGGCCCTGCAGCCCACCTCGCTGCCCGCGCTGGCCCGCCGGCACGGCCGGGACCGGGCGCTGGAGATGCAGCGGGCCATGCACGAGACCGTCCGCGAGGTCGGCCGGGTGGTCACCGCCGAGGGGATCGACTGCGACTGGCGGGCCGGCGGGACGGTGGTGCTGGCCCGCAGCGATGTCCAGCTCGGCCGGGCCCGGGCCGCCGTGGCCGAGGCCCGGGAGTACGGCCTGGCCGACGAGGACGTCGTGCTGCTGGACGCCGCTGAGGCCGCCGCCCGCTGCCACGCCGACGGGGTACGCGGGGGCACGTACACCCCGCACTGTGCCGCGGTGCATCCGGCGAAGCTGGTCCGCGGCCTGGCCCGGGCGGTGGAACGCCGCGGCGTCCGCATCTTCGAACGGACCCCGGTCACGGCCCTACGCTCCGGCGCCGCGGTGACCCCCGCCGGGGTGGTCCGCGCCCCGGTGGTGGTCCGGGCGACCGAGGGCTTCACACCCGCCCTGCCGGGTCAGCGACGCACCGTCGCGCCGGTCTACTCGCTCATGGTCGCCACCGAGCCGCTACCCGAGGCGACCTGGGCGGAGATCGGGCTGGCCGAGCGGGAGACCTTCTCCGACTACCGGCACGTCATCGTCTACGGCCAGCGCACCGCCGATGGCCGGCTCGCCTTCGGCGGCCGGGGCGCGCCCTACCACTTCGGCTCCCGGGTCCACCCCGACCACGACCGGGAGCCCCGGGTGTTCGCCGCCCTGCGCCGGGTGCTCGGTGAACTCTTCCCGGCGCTGGGGCCGGAGGTGCCGGTGAGCCACACCTGGGGCGGGCCGCTCGGCGTGGCCCGGGACTGGGCCGCCTCGGTCGGGCTGGACCGGACCACCGGGCTGGCCTGGGCCGGCGGCTACGTCGGCGACGGCGTCGGCAGCAGCAACCTGGCCGGGCGTACGCTGGCCGACCTGATCCGGGGCGAGGCGAGCGATCTGACCGTGCTGCCCTGGGTCAACCATCGCTCCCCCAGGTGGGAGCCCGAGCCGCTGCGCTGGCTGGCCGTCAACGCCGGCCTGCGGATCATGTTCTCCGCCGACCGGGCCGAACTGCGTACCGGCCGCCCCTCCCGACGCGCCGCCGCCTTCTCCCACCTCCTGGGCCACTGACCCCTGGCCCCGCCGCCCGGCCCCGGCCTCGGACCTGCGGGGAAGGGCGGCGGGGGCGGGTCAGTGGTTCGGCGGGATCACCCGGAGGTGGCCGCGACGGCCGGTCTGCTGGGGGTGGTGGGGGGTGACCTTGTCGTCCTCGGGGGGACGTGGGGGTGCCGGGCGGGCGGCTTCGCGCACCGCCTCGGCCAGGGCGACCAGGTCGTCGGGGCTGGGCGGCGGAGGCTCGAACTCGCCCTCGTGCCGGACCACGTCCCAGCCGCGCGGGGCGGTCAGGCTGCGCGCGTGCGGCTCGCAGAGGTCGTACGTGTGGGGCTCGGCGAAAGCCGCCAGCGGGCCGACCACAGCGGTCGACTCGTTGTAGACATAGGTCAATGTGGCGACCGCTTGCCGGGGGCAGCCGTTACGGGAGCAGCGCCGTGGTGACCTCACGGCGGCAGGGTATCTCCAATACCGGGTCCGGCGCACCGCTTCGCGTTACGACACGCCCGTCATGGTGATCACAATTCATCCGATCGGATCACCGGCACGCCGTACCTGCGGCGCAACGGGGGGCGGCCCGGTGGCGGGGGCTACCCTGTGCGTCATGACGAGCCCGGAACACCGCCGCCCCGGCTCCGGCCGGCGCACCCACCGGGACCGGCACGGGCGGGGGCTGCGGGGGCGGCTGGTGCCGGCCACCGTACCGCTGGCCCGGACCAAGGCCGAGGTCTTCGACGACCTGGTGCTGGACACGGTCGAGACGCTGGAACGCCGCTTCGCCAAGGAACTGGCGGGCGTCGAGTTCGCCGTCGAGGACGTCCCGCCGGATCTGAACGTCTATGACTCGGACGTGCTGGAGGACGGCGAGGTGCCGCTCGCCCGGTTGCTGCCGGGGCGCCCGGGCCGGCAGGAGGTGCCACCGCGGATCGTGCTCTACCGGCGACCGCTGGAATTCCGTGCCATGGACCGCGAGGACCTGGCGGATCTCGTACACGACGTGATCATCGAGCAGGTGGCGAACCTGCTCGGGGTCGATCCCGACGAGCTGGCCTGAGCCGGCCGGCCCGTCACCCCCTGCGGCCGGTCCCCACCGGCCGGGCGGTCGGTCCGAGCCGGGCGGCCCCCACCGCCCAGGCCCGGTCCCGCATCAGGCGGCGACCCGCCGCTTCAGCTTCCGCCGCTCCCGCTCGGAGAGCCCGCCCCAGATTCCGAACCGCTCGTCGTGCCCGAGGGCGTATTCCAGGCACTCCGTCTTGACCTCACACCGCGAGCAGATCCGCTTCGCCTCGCGGGTCGAACCGCCCTTCTCGGGAAAGAACGCCTCCGGGTCGGTCTGCGAGCAGAGCGCCCGCTCCTGCCACTCCGGCGCGTTTCCGAGCAGGTCGGCCACCTCGAGCTGGCCGTCCATCAGATGCCTCCTTGTCGCGCACCGGCGTCATCGCCGCTGCAACCCCCCACGCGAAAGGCGTGCTTGTCCGTCCGGTCACAATTTGTTGCGTTCCGAGCGAACAACCCCATTCAAATTACACGCGTGTAATGCGTGCGCCGTCAAGCCAATCTTGATAATGGAGTCGCCCTCCCGACACCTCGGGACGGCCATCCCCACCGCCCGACCCTCGCAACCTGCCCTATCGATTCAGACCCCGGACGGGTAACGCCCTCCCCGGCGAGTTGCCCGAGTTTTCTGCCGTGGCGCACCGGACGCGGACACCCCCGGCGGCCCCGGCGGAGGCTCCGGCGGGCCGTACCCGGGTGGCCGTCGCGACACCATCCAAGATCAGAATTGTGGTGAGGAAAGGTTAACCCGCCCGGCACGGCACCGCCCGGCGAGACGAGAACACCGACGGCGCCCCGTCCACATGATGGACGGTCGCGACGGCGGAGCATTGGCCGAACGATCAGCTCGGATTCGCGAAGCAGTGGTGAATTCGAAACGATTGGTGACAGGCCGATGACCGTCGACGGGGAATCGAAAAGGTTCTACGCGCCGGCGTGGCCGTACGCGGTCGACCGCCTGCGGGCCGGCCGGCCCGCAGCCGCCGCGATCGCCCTGAGCTGCTCCTCGGTCCGGGCCGAACCGTTGCCCGAGCCGGCCATCCGGGAGATCGTCTCCTCCATCAACGTGCCGCCCAGGTCGTTGCAGCCGCCCCGGAGCACCGCCACGGCGCCCTCGTCGCCGAGCTTCACCCAGGAGCACTGGATGTTGGCGATCCGGCCGTGCAGCAACAGCCGGGCCATCGCGTGCACCGCCCGGTTCTCCCGCCAGGTCGGCCCCGGGCGGGCGAGCCCGGCCAGGTAGATCGGCGCGTTGGTGTGCACGAACGGCAGGGCCACGAACTCGGTGAAGCCGCCGGTCCGGTCCTGCACGCCGGCCAGCACCCGGAAGTGGGCCAGCCACTGCCCGGGGTGGTCGACGTGGCCGTACATCATGGTGGAGCTGGACCGGATGCCCAGCTCGTGGGCCGTGCTCACCACCTCGACCCAGGCGGCGGTCGGCAACTTGCCCTTGGTGAGCACCCAGCGGACCTCGTCGTCGAGAATCTCCGCGGCAGTGCCCGGGATGGTGTCCAGGCCGGCGTCACGGAGCTGGAGCAGCCACTCCTTCACCGGCACCCCGGCCTTCGCCGCGGCGGTGACGATCTCCATCGGCGAGAACGCGTGCACGTGCATGCCCGGCACCCGGGCCTTGATCGCCCGCACGAGGTCGGCGTAGCCGGTGACCGGCAGCTTCGGATCGATGCCGCCCTGAAGGCAGACCTCACCCGCCCCGGCCGCCCACGCCTCCTCGGCCCGGTCGGCGACCTGCTCCACCGAGAGCCGGTACGCGTCCGCGTCCGTCTCCCGCTGCGCGAAGGCGCAGAACCGGCAGCCGACGTAGCAGACGTTGCTGAAGTTGATGTTCCGGTTGACCACGTACGTCACGTCGTCGCCGACCGCGTCCCGGCGGACGTCGTCGGCGATCCGGCACAGCTCCTCCAGCGCCGGCCCGTCGGCGGCGAACAGCGCCAGCGCCGCGTCGGTGTGCCGCGGCTCCAGCAACGCCGCCGGATCGTCCGCGGCCAACCGCAGCCCGGTCGCCAGGTCACCCGCCCCCACCGGTACGCCCCCGGCGGTCACCCTGCCGGCGACCTCGGCCCAGTCGCCGTAGACGCTGTCGAAGTCGCCCCGGCGGTCCCCGGTCCGCCCGGTGGTGTCGATCGTGGCGTGCAGGTCGGTACGCCCGCCGAACACCTCCTCCGGCTCCTGCCAGGGCCGGCCCACCGGGCGGGCCGCCTCGACCGCGAGCCCGGTCTCCGGATCGGCGAGCGCGGTGACGTGCGGCAGCAGGCGCGGATCAAGCCACGGGTCGCCCGCCCGGACGTACTCGGGGTAGACCGTCAGCCGCTCGCGCAGGGCGAAGCCGGCCCGCGCGGTGTGCCGGGCCAGCTCGTCCAGCTGCGGCCAGGGGCGCTCCGGGTTGACGTGGTCCGGGGTGACCGGCGAAACGCCGCCCCAGTCGTCGATGCCGGCGCGCAGCAGCAGGTCGTACTCGCCCTCGATGAGATTCGGCGGGGCCTGGATGCGGGACTTCGGACCGAGCAGCACCCGGGCCACCGCCACCGTGGCGGCCAGGTCGTGCAGCTCCGCGTCCGGCATGCCGCGCATCGCGGTGTCCGGCTTGGCGCGGAAGTTCTGCACGATCACCTCCTGGAGGTGGCCGTACTCCCGCATCGTCCGGCGGATCGCGAACAGCGCGTCGACCCGTTCGGCCCGGGTCTCCCCGATGCCGATCAGGAGACCGGTGGTGAACGGCACCCCGACCCGGCCGGCGTCGTCGAGCACCCGGAGCCGGACCGCCGGCTCCTTGTCCGGCGAGCCGTGGTGCGGGCCGCCCGGCTCCGACCAGAGCCGCGTCGCCGTGGTTTCCAGCATCATGCCCATGCTCGGGGCGACCGGCCTGAGCCGTTGCAGCTCCGACCAGGACAGCACGCCCGGGTTGAGGTGCGGCAGCAGGCCGGTCTCCTCCAGCACCGCCACCGCACAGGCCCGCAGGTAGTCCAGGGTGGAGTCGTAGCCGCGCTCGTCCAGCCACCGGCGGGCCGCCGGCCAGCGCTCCTCCGGCCGGTCGCCGAGGGTGAACAGCGCCTCCTTGCAGCCCTGCGCCGCGCCCTCCCGGGCGATCGCCAGGACCTCGTCCTTCTCCAGGTACGCGGCCGGGACCCGGTGTGGCACGGTGGCGAACGTGCAGTAGTGGCAGCGGTCCCGACAGAGCCGGGTCAACGGGATGAAGACCTTCTTGGAGAAGGTGACCACCCCCGGGCGGCCGGCCTCCCGCAACCCGGCGTCGCGTACCTCGCCGGCGATCCGGAGCAGCTCGTCGAGCGCCGCCCCGCGCGCGGCCAGCAGGGCACTCGCCTCGTCGACGTCCAGCGCCCGACCGGTCGCCGCCCGGTGCAGGGCCCGCCGCACGGCCGCCTCGGTCGGCACGGAATCGCTGCGATCAACCATCCGCTCAGCCTAGGCGCTACCCGGCCCGCCACCGCCCGACCCCGCACGGAGTGGGCACACCGGCCCACCGGCCGGGTCGGCAGACCCACCGAAGGAGTGGCCTCCCTGGTGGGGAAGCCACTCCTTCCGGTAACTGTCGCTCGTCCGGCGAATGAGCCGTCGCCCGGATCTGCCAGTCCGAACGCTCAGCGCGGGTGGTTCGGGTCGTGCCAGCCGAGGTGCTGGGTGCGGTCGCTGTCCTCCGCGGCCGGCTGGCCGGGCTCGACCGGCTGCCGCGGGATGGCCTGCGTCGGCTCGGCCGGCTGCCACGGGATGGCCTGCGTCGGCTCGGCCGACGGAGGCTGACCGAAGGGCGGCGCCGGGTGCGGAGCGCCGAAGGGCGGCGCGGACTGCGGGGCACTGAACGGCGGTGCGGACTGCGGAGCACCGAACGAAGGCGCGGACTGCGGGGCGTGCGGCGGGGTGGTGTTGAACGGCGCCGCCGCAGGCTGGCCGTACTGGCCCGGGGCGGGCTGACCGGGCGCGGGATAGCCACCGGGCTGGCCCGGGGCAGGGTAGCCCGGCCGACCAGGCGCGGGGTACCCGGGCTGACCAGTCGCGGGGTAGCCGGCCTGCTGCTGCGGCCAGCCCGGCTGGGGCTGCCCGTAGACGCCCGGCTGCGGCTTCGGCTTGGCGACGTAGTAGAGGGTGCGCCAGATCCGGTACACCACGAACCCGCCGACCCCGAAGATCGCCAACCAGCCCAGCCGAGCCAGCAGGCCGAGGAAGGCATCCATCACCTCGGCCTCGGCGAGCCGGCCGACCAGCCAGATCAGCAAGGTCAGCGCGCCGAACAGCGCGGCGAAGGCGTACTCGCCGAGGGCCGCCTGGGTGATCAGCTTGGCCTTGGGCAGCACCGGACGTACGTGGGTGGCGAGCAGGACGGCCAGCACCGGCAGCACGGTCGACTCGAAGCCGACGAACACGAAGAAGGTGCTGCCCGCCCGGCCGCCGATGGTGCTGTAGGTGCCCATCGGCACCAGCAGGCGCAGCAGGCCGACGAAGAGCAGTACGGCGTTCGCGCCGAGCAGGACGAGCGCGGCCAGTTCGCGCAGTGGCTTGGTCACCTGGCTGGCCTGCGTGGCGTCGCCGGACGCGGGTTCGGCGGGGCTGGTCACGGACTCCCCCTTGGGGACGAAAACGGACAGTTGCCGTCGTGAGCCTAGTCTCCCCGGCCACCGGCCGACCGGCGGCGGCGCGTGCGGAAGGATGGACACCATGCGCATCGTGGTTCTGACCGGCGGAATCGGCGGCGCCCGGTTCCTGCTCGGCGTCCGGGCCTACGCCCGGGAAGTGGGGGCCGAGGTGACCGCCGTGGTCAACGTCGGCGACGATCTGCTGCTGCACGGCCTCAAGGTCTGCCCGGACCTGGACAGCGTGATGTACACCCTGGGTGGCGGCGCCGACCCGGAGCGGGGCTGGGGCCGGGTGGGCGAGACCTGGACTGTCCGGTCCGAGCTCGCCGCGTACGGGGCCGAGCCCAGCTGGTTCGGCCTGGGCGACAAGGACCTCGCCACCCACCTGGTCCGGACGACGATGCTCGACGCCGGATACCCGCTGTCCCAGGTGACCGAGGCGCTCGCCACCCGCTGGCAGCCCGGCGTACGCCTGCTGCCGGCCACCGACGACCGCCTGGAGACCCACGTGGTGGTCGACGTGGACGGCGACCGGCGGGCGATCCACTTCCAGGAGTGGTGGGTGCGGTACCGGGCGGACCTCCCGACGCACCGGTTCGTCTTCGTCGGCGCGGAGACGGCGAAACCGGCGCCGGGCGTGCTGGAGGCGATCGGCTCGGCCGACGTGGTGCTGGTCGCGCCGAGCAACCCGGTGGTGAGCATCGCCCCGATCCTGGCCGTGCCAGGGCTGCGCGACGCGGTCACCGACGGGCCGGCACCCGTGGTGGGAGTGTCCCCGATCATCGGTGGCGCCCCGGTACGCGGCATGGCCGACCGCTGCCTCGCCGCGCTCGGCGTGGAGTGCAGCGCGGCCGGGGTCGGCGGCCTCTACGGTGGCCGCTCGGCCGGCGGTCTGCTCGACGGCTGGCTGGTCGCGCCCGAGGACGAGGGAACGCTGGTGCCGGAGGTGACCGTACGGTCGGCACCGCTGCGGATGATCGACGAGGCGGCGACGGCCACGATGGTCCGGGCCGCGTTGGAGCTGGTGTGAAGCTGGAGATCCTGCCGGTGCTGGGCATCGGCGACGTGACCGAGGGCGACGACCTGGCGGCGCTGATCGCCACCGCGGCACCCTGGCTGCGCGACGGCGACGTGCTGGTGGTGACCAGCAAGATCGTGTCGAAGGCGGAGGGCCGGCTGGTCGACGTGCCGGCCGACGGGCCCGAGCGGCTGGCCGCCCGGGACGAGGTGCTCGCCGCGGAGACCGCCCGGGTGGTGGCCACCCGCGGGGCGACCCGGATCGTGCAGACCCACCACGGATTCGTGATGGCCTCCGCCGGCATCGACGCCTCGAACGTGGACAAGACCCGGCTGGTGCTGCTGCCGAAGGACCCGGACGGGTCCGCCCAGGCGCTGCGGGTGGCGCTGCGCGAGCACTACCACCTGGACGTCGCGGTCATCATCAGCGACACCATGGGCCGGCCCTGGCGCAACGGGCTCACCGACGTGGCGCTCGGGGTCGCCGGGATGCCGGCAATCCGCGACCACCGGGGCGAGATCGACCCGTACGGCAACGAGCTCCAGCTCACCCAGATGGCGGTGGTGGACGAGCTGGCCGGCGCCGCCGAGCTGATCAAGGGCAAGTGCGACCAGGTGCCGGTCGCGGTCGTCCGCGGCTACCTCGGCGTCGAGCTGGCCGCCGACGGCGAGGGAGCCCGGGCGCTGGTACGCGACGCCGAGCTGGACCTCTTCTCGCTCGGCACCGCCGAGGCGAGGGCGGCCGGGCTGCGGGAGGCCGCCGTCCTGTCCGACGGTCCGGGGCCGGCACCGGCCGACCCGGCCGCCGTGAAGCGGGCGATCGCCGCGGTCGTCGAGGTGGTCGCGCCCGGTACGGTCTTCACCCACGTCACCGACGAGGAGGTACGCAGCGGCCTGATCGCCAACGTGCCCGGCTGGCCCGAACCGGCCGGCGGGCTCGTCCTCGGGGCCCCACCGGCCCCGGTCGACGCGGCGGATCTGGTGCGTTTCGGCGCCGACCTGCAACGCCTGCGGACCGCCCTGGCCGCCGAGGGCATCTCCTCGGCGTTGCTCCCAGCACCGGCCGGAAGCACCGCGAGCGCCGCCCTGGCCGTCTGAACCCAGCCGTCCTTCCGGCGGGCGGCGGTCAGGCGTCGAGGACCGCGCGGCCGAGGGGAGTGAGGGTGTGCAGCACGGTGTTGCGGTCCCGGTGGCTGACCAGCAGGCCGGCGTTGCGGAGCACGGTGGTGTGCTGACTGGCCGCGGCGGCGGAGATGCTCAGCCGGCGGGCCATCTCCCCGGTGGTGCAGCCGTCGTCGGCGGCCTTCAGGACGGCGGCGCGGGTACGGCCGAGCAGGGCGGCGAGGGCCTCCCGGGTGCCGTCCGGGTGCCGCCCGCCACCCGGCCCCGTCCTCCGGGCGAGGCCGCCGAGCCGGTCGACGGGATAGACCAGCACCGGCGGCAGCGCCGGGTCGAGGAGGGCGACCGGGGTCCGCGCGCAGAAGAACGACGGGACCAGCAGCAGACCCCGACCGTCCAGGCGCAGCTCCCGGTTGTCCGGGTAGTCCAGGACCTCCAGCACCCCGTCCGCGTACCGCATGCCGGGCCGGAGGCTCGCCAGTAGGCCCTCCGTGCCGCCGTCGAGCATCGCCCGCGCCCGCAGCGCCCGGTCGGCCTCCACCGCGGCCTGGATACGCGGCCAGTACGGGGTGACCGCGAGCGAGTGGTAACGGGCCATCGAGTCGGTGAGGTGGTGCAGCACCTCGGGCTCACCACGGGCCAGCGCGGCGGCCGGGGTGGGCAGCAGGTTCTCGTCGGCGAGCCGGGTCAGGTCCCGGCGCAGCATCCCGATGGGGGTGCCGCGGACCGCCTCCAGCCCCGCCTGGAAACCGTCCCGGCTGGCGTACGGGGTGAGGAAGTCGGGGAAGTAGCCGCGCGGCGGGTTGAGGGCGAGCAGGAGGCGGAACCGCTCGGCCGTGCTCTCTTTCCGCAGGTTGTGGGTCGTGCTGCGGCGCCACTCGGAGAGCAGCGGGTCACGCCGGCGGCCCTGCAGCAGGTGCAGGCTGAGGACCAGCTCCCAGATCGGATCCGCGGTCGGAGCCACCCTGGTCCGCAGGATGTCCTCGCACGTGAAAATGACCTTCAGCATGGTGCGCTCCCGGGGCGGACAGCAGGAACGCCCGCCACCGTTGGCACTGTACCTGGCCGGCACTAATCTCCATCTTTTAGCGTGGGCTGAAAGACCTCGACGGCGGGCAGGCCGCTCGGCAAGACTTCCTCTTGCCTGTCGGGCTCGGACGTTTTCGGCCGACCCGAAGGCGAGCGGGGTTCCGAGGGACGTGGACGGCCGGGCGACACCAACGAGGGTCTGCGGCACTTGCCGTAGAGGTGGCATCCGGTCGTCCCACCGCGCTCGTAGAGTGTCGGAGTGCCCGACACCCGCACCGACCTACCGGCGTACGCCGATCTGCACGCCGACGCCACCGCGCTGCTGAGCCGCTGGACACCGACCAGCCCGGCCGCCGCCACGGCCCGGGACCAGACCCTGGAGCTGCTGGCCGCCGGGCCGGTGACGATGGGTCGCGGCCATCACGCCGGGCATGTCACCGCGAGCGCGCTGGTACTCGACGCGACCGGCCAGCGGGTGCTGCTCTGCCTGCACGGCAAGTTCCGCAAATGGGTGCAGCTCGGCGGCCACTGCGAGCCCGGCGACCGGACCCTGGCCGCCGCCGCGCTGCGCGAGGCCACCGAGGAGTCCGGGATCGCCGGGCTGGTGGTCGACCCGGAGCCGATCGACGTGGACATCCACCCGGTCACCTGCCAGGGTGGCTCGCTGCACTACGACGTACGGTTCGCCGTGCTCGCCCCGGCCGGTGCCACCGAGCGGGTCAGCGCCGAGTCCGAGGCGCTGGGCTGGTTCCCGCCGGACCGGCTGCCCGAGCCACTGGCCCACGCCACCGAGCAGCTGGTCGCGCCGGCCCTCGCCGCCCTGGCCCGCCGCGCCGCCGGCTGAGCCGGGGCACGGCGGACCCGGCCGGGCGCCCGGTCAGACCAGGCCCTCCTCGCCGCGCTCCTTGAGCTCGTCGACCACCTTCTTCACGTCCTGGGCCCGCTCGCGCGGGCAGACCAGCAGCGCGTCCGGGGTGTCCACCACAATCAGGTCGCGTACGCCGACGGCCGCCACCAGCCGGCCCGACTGCGGCACCACCACCAGGCCGCTGCTGTCCCGCAGCAGCACACCCGGCTTGGCGTCCGCGCCCAGCACCACGTTGCCGGCCTGGTCGGCGGGGAGCACCTCGCCGAGGGTGTGGAAATCGCCGACGTCGTTCCAGCCGAAGTCGCCCGGCACGGTCGCCACCCGGCCGGCGGTCGCCGCCCCCTCCATCACCGCGTAGTCCACCGAGATCTTCGGCAGGGTCGGCCAGACCGTGCCGAGGACGTCGTCCTGCTCCGGGGTGCCCCACGCCGCCGCGATCGCGGTGATCCCCGCGTGCAGGGCCGGCTGCTGCCGGGCCAGCTCGGCCAGGAAGACGTCCACCCGCCAGACGAACATGCTGGCGTTCCAGAGGTGCCGACCGGAGCGGACGTAGCCCTCGGCCACCTCGACGGCCGGCTTCTCCTTGAACTCGATCACCGGGCGCAGCGGGCCGTCGCCCACCGGCTCGCCGGTCTCCAGGTAGCCGTAGCCGGTCTCCGGTCGGGTCGGGGTGATGCCCACCGTCATCAGCGACCCCTGTTCCGCGCCGCGGATCGCCTGCCGTACGGTCTCGGCCCAGCTCGCCGGATCGCCGATCAGGTGGTCGGCGGCGAACGAGCCCATCACCGCCGCCGGGTCGCGATCCGCGATCACCGCCGCGGCCAGCGCGATCGCCGCGCACGAGTCGCGCGGCGACGGCTCGACCAGGATGTTCTCCTCGGGCAGGCCAGCCAGCTGCCGGGCCACCGCCGCGACGTGCGCGGCACCGGTGACCACCAGCGTTCGCTCGGGAGCGGTCAGCGGCGCAAGCCGGTCCACCGTCGCCTGGAGCAGCGAGGCAGGGGTGCCGGTCAACGGGTGGAGGAACTTGGGGTGGCTGGCCCGGGACAGCGGCCACAACCTTGTGCCACTGCCACCGGCCGGAATTACGGCGTAGAACATCAGCACATCATGCCCGAACCGCACCCCTCCGGACCGGGGGTCGGCAGTACCTGCGGCTCCCGCTCAGGAACGGGCCCGGCCCCACGCGGCGATGTGCACCTCCGCGCTGGACTCCCAGGTGAACTCCTTGGCCCGGTCGAAGCCGGCCTTGGCCAGCGAGAGCCGGCGCTGCTCGTCGTCAAGCAGGGCGGCCAGGTCGGTGGCGATCTGGTCCGGGGCCTCGCTGGTGTACGCCACCGCGTCGCCGCCCACCTCGGGCAGCGAGAGCCGTGGCGTGGTCAGCACGGGCGCCGCGCACGCCATCGCCTCCAGGATCGGCAGGCCGAAACCCTCGCCGTACGACGGGTAGGCGGCGACCAGCGCGCCGCCGAGGAACCCGGGCAGGTCGGCGTAGCGCAGGTAACCCGGGCGGAGCAGTCGCAGGTGCGACGGGACCTCGGCAACCGCCCGGTCGATGTCGTCGTCGTGCCCCTGGCCGCCGGCGATGACCAGCGCGGGCGGGTCCTCCCGGTCGGCCACCGCCCGAGCCCAGCCGCGGATCAGATTGGGTACGTTCTTACGCGGCTCCTTGGCCCCGAGGAACGCGATGTAGCTGCTGCTGCCGAGCCCGAGGCGGGCACGGACCCGGGCCTTCTCCTCCTCGCCGGGGGCGTGGAAGGCGGCCTGGTCGACCCCGTGGTACGCCACATCGATCCGGGTCGGGTCGGCGTCCAGGAGGCGGATCAGCTCGTCCCGGGTGGCCTTGCTCGGCACGATCACCCGGTCGGCGCGGCGCAGCGATGTCTTGATCGCGCTACGGAAGAACGTCCGGCGCGACTTGTCGTAGTGCTCCGGCTCGGTGAAGAAGGTCGCGTCGTGCACGGTGACCGTCACCGGGCACCCGGCCCGCAGCGGGCAGGTGTAGAACGGAGAGTGCAGCACCTCCGCGCTGACCTGCTGGGCCAGCAGCGGCAGGCCGGTCTGCTCCCAGGCGAGCCGGGCCGGGCGGTGCGCGACCGCCGCCGGAGCGGGGATCACCTCGGCCGCGGGCAGCATCCGGGTATAGCGCTCCAGGTCGGTGCGGAGGCTCACCACGACCAGGTCCACGCCGGAGCCGCAGACCCGGCCGAGGGCGCCGAGCAGGCCGTCGACGTATCTACCGACGCCGCCGCGGTCGGCGGGGACACTCGTGGCGTCGATGAGCACGCGGGGCGGGCGACCGGCGGTCACGGGGCGACTCCTCAGTCAGTCGGTCTGTGGGGAACGACACTGTCGGCAAGCCTACGCCGGGCTCGGGTCCCGGCGTCGACTGCGACCCGACGGTACGCCGACTTGTCGTTGTCATCGAGTCCCCTACCGAAGCGCGTATCGTTCGCGCCGATGGCCGACAACATTGCCCGGGTCTTCGCCGACGCGATCGCGACCGACCCCACGCGCCCCCTGCTGACCTGGTACGACGACGCCACCGGCGAGCGCACCGAACTGTCCGGCGCGACGCTCGCGAACTGGGTGGCCAAGACGGCCAACCTGCTCGTCGACGAGGCCGCCCTCGGCCTCGGCGACACGGCCGCCGTGCTGCTGCCGCCGCACTGGCAGACCGCGGCCGTGCTGCTCGGGTGCTGGTCGGCGAAGCTGACCGTGGTCGACGCCCGGGGCCCCGTGGACGTGCTCTTCGCTGCCGCCGACCGGATCGAGGCGGCGACGGCCTGGTCGGCCGCCGAGCGGTACGCGCTCGCGCTGGACCCGTTCGCCCTGCCGATGCGGCAGGTGCCGCCCGGCTTCGCCGACTACGTGGTCGAGGTACGCGGCCACGGCGACCACTTCACGCCGTACCCGGAGGCGGGCGAGGCGGACGCGGACCTGCTGGCCCGCGCGGAGGCCCGGGCCACGGAACTCTGCCTCACCCCCGGTGACCGCCTGCTGGTCGACACCGACCGGCACCCCGACCCGATCGACTGGCTCCTGGCCCCGCTGACCGCCCGCACCACCCTGGTCCTCTGCGGCAACCTGGACCAGTCCCGCCTCGACTCCCGCACCGCGACGGAAAAGGCGACCCGCGTCCTGACCTGAGCGACGAGGTCAGGCGGGGGTGGGGTGGTCGTTGTTGGCGCGGCGTTGGGCGAGGGCGGCGAAGGCCGTGAGGGACTCGGGGTTGGCCAGGGCGCCCTTGGCGGCGGCGGTGTCGACCGGGGTGCCGGTGAGGATCTTCTTGACCGGGACCTCGAGCTTCTTCGCCGAGAGGGTACGCGGGACCGCCCGGACCTGGTGGATCTCGTCGGGGATGTGCCGGGGTGACAGGGCGGTGCGCAGCTCTCGGCAGATCTTCTTCCGCAGCTCGTCGTCCAGCTCCAGCCCTGCGGCGAGGACTACGAAGAGCAGCAGCTCACCCGCGCCGCCCTCGTCGTCCTCCAGGTGCACCACCACCGAGTCGACCACCTCGTCCAGCCCCTCGACCACCGAGTAGAACTCGGCGGTGCCGAGGCGTACGCCGCCCCGGTTCAGGGTGGCGTCTGAGCGGCCGGTGATCACGCAGCCGCCTCGCTCGTTGATCGTGATCCAGTCGCCGTGCCGCCACACCCCGGGATAGACCTCGAAGTACGCCTCGCGGTAGCGCGCGCCGTCCGGGTCGTTCCAGAAGCCCACCGGCATGCTCGGCATGGGCTCGGTGATGACCAGCTCGCCGAGCTGCCCGATCACCGGGGTGCCGTCGGCGGAGCGGGCCTCCACCTTCGCGCCGAGCGCCCGGCAGGCGATCTCCCCGGCGTGCACCGGCAGCAGCGCCACCCCGCCGACGAAGCCGGTGCAGACGTCCGTGCCGCCGGAGAGGGACTGGAGCTGGAGGGCGTCGCCGACGTTCTCGTACACCCAGGTGAAGCCCTCGGTGGGCAGCGGCGCGCCGGTCGAGCCGAGGCCGCGCAGCGCGGACAGGTCGGCGATCTCCGCGGGTACCAGGCCGGCCTTGCGGCAGGCCAGCAGGAACGGCGCGGAGGTGCCGAAGTACGTGGTGCCGGTCCGCTCCGCCATCCGCCACAGCGCGCCCAGGTCCGGGTGGCCCGGGTTGCCGTCGAAGAGCACGATCGTCGCGCCCACCGCCGGCCCGGAGACCAGGAAGTTCCACATCATCCAGCCGGTGGTGGTGAACCAGAAGAACCGGTCGGACGGGCCCAGGTCGTGGTGCAGGGCCAGCATCTTCAGGTGCTCCAGCAGGATGCCGCCGTGGCCGTGCACGATCGGCTTCGGCAGGCCGGTGGTGCCCGAGGAGTAGAGCACGTAGAGCGGATGGTCGAACGGCACCGGGGTGAAGGTCAGCGGCTCGTCGGTCTCCGCCGCCAGCTCGGCCCAGGAGATCATGCCCTCTCCGGGCGTGCCGGCCGGGTCGAGGTACGCGATGCTGACGGTGTGCCGAAGCGACGGCAGGGCGGCCCGGATGGCGGCCACCTCACCGCTGCGGTCGATCGGCTTGTCGCCGTACCGGTAGCCGTCGACGGCCACCAGGACCGTGGGCTCGATCTGCTGCCACCGGTCGGTGACGCTGCGGGTGCCGAACTCGGGGGCGCAGGAGGAGAAGATCGCGCCGAGGCTGGCGGTGGCGAGCAGCAGCACGAACGTCTCCGGGATGTTCGGCGCGTACGCCGCCACCCGGTCGCCCGGGCCGACCCCGAGCCGGCGTAGCCCGGCCGCCACCCGGCGGACCCGCTCGCGCAGCTCGGCCGCGGTGACCGTCTCCGGCGCCCGGGTCTGCCCGTGCGCGATCACCACCGGGTCGTCGTCGGCCCGGCCGGGCATCCGCAGCACGTTCTCGGCGTAGTTGAGCGTCGCGTCGGGGAACCAGCGGGCGCCGGGCATGGTCCGCTCGCCCAGCGTGCCGGCCGGCGGGGTGTGCGCGACCACCTCGAAGTAGTCCCAGATCGAGCGCCAGAAGGCGTCGATGTCGGTCACCGACCAGCGCCACAGCGCGTCGTAGTCGGCGAACTCCAGCCCCCGGTGCTCGGCCAGCCAGCGCAGGTAGTCGCCGATCCGGGACCGCTCGCGCACGTCGGCCGGCGGGGTCCACAGCACGTCACCCACAGCTCCACCCTCCTCAGGCCCCGGTCACGACACTGTGCGGGCCGTGGCGCCATCTTGCCCTACCTCGCCAGCCCATTGTCCGCACCGGGTCCCGCCGATGACGCGTGCCCGTGCCACACCCCCCACCCCCGCCCAATGTGGGTGGCGGTGGAAGGAAGGGCCCCTCCTTACACCACCTCAGCCGGCGCGGTGGGCCTGGATGGCACGGCGGCGGGCCAGCCGGTGGGCCCGGCGGATCTCCGCCTCCCGGTAGCGCCGCTCGTCCTCCGGGGTCTCCGGCAGCACCGGGCGGACCGGTCGCGGCGTGCCGCCGACGTCCACGCCCACGAAGACCAGGTACGCCGTGGCGACCCGGATCGGCTCGTCCTCGGCCGAGTCCCAGCGCTCGGCGACCACCCTCACCCCCACCTCCATCGAGGTGTGCCCGGTCCAGTTGACCTGGGCGTGGGCGTGCACCAGGTCACCCACCCGGACCGGCTCGGAGAAGACGATCTCATCGATCGAGGCGGTGACGGCGGTGCCGCCGCTGTGCCGGGCCGCGGCCGCCCCAGCAACGTCGTCGACGAACTTCATCAGTACCCCACCGTGCACGGTTCCGTACAGATTGACATCGACGGCAGTCATGATCCGGCTCAACGTGACCCGCGAGTACGAGGTCGGCTTGCCCGCCGGAGCGGTGGAGGGGTGATCTGTCATGCCGAAAACGGTACGGTGCGCGGATGCGACATCTCTGGAGCTTCCTCGCCGGGTTGGTGGTGGCGCCCGTCACCTGGGTGCTCGTCACCCTCGGTCAGGAGGGGTCTGGACGCACCGTGCACCGCTGGGTGGAGATCGGTACGTACAGCACACCCAACCTGATCGAGCCGGCCGTTTACCTCGGCGTCGCCGGCATCCTGCTCGGCCTGCTGGGCACGCTGCGCTTCTCGCCGTTCGGTCCACTCGTGGCCGGGCTGCTGCTGGTCGTGCCCTACCTCGGCCTGTTCGTCGCGCCATTCACCGTCCGTGACCAGATCCCTGAAGGCTGGAAGATGCTCGGGGATCCCCTGCCACTGCGCGAGCCGCTGGAGAACGGCACGCTGTTCCTGATCGGCATGCTGCTGCTGATGGCCGTGTTCAGCCGGCAGCGGTGGCGGCAGGAGCCCGGGAAGGTGGCGGCCGCGACGGCGCCCACCCCGGCCGACGAGCCGGTCGAGGCCACCCACTCGCTCGGCGAATGGCCCCCGTCCGATCTGAATGACAAGGACATCCCCCCGCCCACGCTGGGCTACCCCGACACCAACCCCACCGAACCCCTGCCCCGCCGCGTCGGCGGCGAGTCGCCGTGGTCCGCGCCTCCGCGTACGACGGCCCGACCGGAGAGCACCGCCGAAACCCGATGACGATCGCGGGCGGGCCGGAATCCCGGCCCGCCCGCACAATCGTGGCAGCTCGGCCGGTCAGCCCTTGAGAAGCTGGCGCGCCATGACGATGCGCTGCACCTGGTTGGTGCCCTCGTAGATCTGGGTGATCTTGGCGTCCCGCATCATCCGCTCGACCGGGTAGTCGCGGGTGTAGCCGTAACCGCCGAGCAGCTGGACGGCGTCGGTGGTGATCTCCATGGCGGCGTCCGAGGCGAAGCACTTGGCGGCGGCACCGAAGTAGGTCAGATCCGCGTCGCCCCGCTCGGACTTCGCCGCGGCGGCGTACGTGAGCTGCCGGGCCGCCTCCAGCTTCATGCCCATGTCGGCGAGCATGAACTGGACGCCCTGGAAGTCGGCCACGGGCTTGCCGAACTGCTTGCGCTCCTGGACGTACCCCTTGGCGTAGTCCAGCGCGCCCTGCGCGATGCCCAGCGCCTGGGCGGCGATGGTGACCCGGGTGTGGTCCAGGGTGCGCATCGCGGTGGCGAAGCCCGTGCCCTCGGCACCGATCATGCGGTCCGCCGGGATCCGGACGTTGTCGAAGTACACCTCGCGGGTGGGCGAGCCCTTGATGCCGAGCTTCTTCTCCGGTGCGCCGAAGCTGACCCCGGGGTCGGACTTCTCCACGACGAAGGCCGAAATGCCCTTGGACCGGGCTGTGGGATCGGTCACAGCGAAGACGGTGTAGTACTCGGAGACGCCCGCATTGGTGATCCACCGCTTCACGCCGTTGAGCACCCAGTGGTCGCCGTCCCGGACCGCCTTCGTCGTCATCGAGGCGGCGTCGCTGCCCGCCTCCGGCTCCGAGAGGCAGTACGAGAACATCCCCTCACCGGTGGCGACCGGGGAGAGGTACTTGCGCTTCAGCTCCTCCGAGCCGGCCAGGATCAGCGGCATGGTGCCCAGCTTGTTCACCGCCGGGATCAGCGACGAGGCGGCACAGGCCCGGGCCACCTCCTCGATCACGATGGCCGTGGCCAGCGCGTCCGCGCCCGCCCCGCCGTACTCGACGGGGATGTGCGGGGCGTGGAAGTCGGCCGCGCGCAGCGCGTCGTACGACGACTTGGGGAACTCACTGGTCTCATCGGCCTCGGCGGCGTGCGGGGCCACCTTCGCCGTACAAACCTCACGAACCGCTTCCCGGACCGCCTCGTGCTCCTCCGGCAACCGATAGACGTCGAACGACTGCTCTGCGGCCATGTCGGCCCCTCCCCTTCACCGCTAAAATGCGCAGTCCGAGCGCCTTACCACCTCCGACCGCGCAAGGTGAAGGATAGCGACCTGGGAACTGGTGCTCCTTACCGCCGCGTAGGCTCGTGCTCGACGGCGTCGAAGCCGACCGGCGACCACAGAATCACAGCAAATCGTCCCCCCACCGGTGCCCGGCCAGGCGCCGCAGCCGAATGCGACGCAAGGAAGCGCCGCCCAGTGCGAGCGGAGAAGACAGGCGTGACCATCCCGTACCCGAACACCCAGCCGATGCCAGCCATCGCCGCGGTGACCCCGCCCTCGGGCGCGGCCCGGCCCCGGGTGACCTTCCTCGGCACCGGCTACCTCGGCGCGACGTACGCCATCTGCTACGCGGAGCTGGGCTATGAGGTGCTCGGCTTCGACGTCGACGCCGACAAGATCGCCAAGCTGAACGCCGGTGAGGTCCCGATCCACGAGCCCGGCCTGGACGAGCTGCTCCGGCGCAACCTGGCCGCCGGCCGGCTGCGGTTCAGCACCGACATCAAGGAGACCGCCGACTACGGCGACGTGCACTTCATCTGCGTCGGCACCCCACAGCGGGCCGACGGCATGGGCGCCGACCTGTCGTACGTCGAGGCGTCGGTGACCAGCCTCGCCCAGCACCTGACCCGCAAGGCGCTGATCGTCGGCAAGTCCACCGTCCCGGTGGGCACCGCCGAGTGGGTGGAGCAACTGGTCGGCAAGCACACCCCGGCCGACCTGGGCGTCGAGGTGGCGTGGAGCCCGGAGTTCCTCCAGGAGGGCTTCGCCGTCGACGACGTGCTGCGCCCCAACCGGATCGTGGTCGGGGTCAAGAGCGAGTGGGCCAACGGCATGCTCTACGCCGCCCACAAAGGCGTCTTCGACCTGGCCGCCACCGAGGACCGCGAGGTGCCGCTGGTGGTCACCGACTTCGCCACCGCCGAGCTGGTCAAGGTCGCCGCGAACGCGTTCCTGGCCACCAAGATCTCCTTCATCAACGCGATGGCCGAGGTCTGCGAGGCGTCCGGCGGCGACGTCACCCAGCTGGCCCGTTCCATCGGGTACGACCCCCGGATCGGCAACCGCTTCCTCCAGGCCGGCCTCGGCTTCGGCGGCGCCTGCCTGCCCAAGGACATCCGGGCGTTCCAGGCCCGCGCCCAGGAGCTCGGTGCCGGCGAGGCACTGCGCTTCCTGCACGAGGTCGACCTGATCAACCTGCGTCGGCGTACCCGGGTCGTCCAACTCGCCGCCGACCTGCTCGGCCGCCGCTCCGGGCCGGCCGGACCGGACCTCTCCGGCACCCGGATCGCCGTCCTCGGCGCCACCTTCAAGCCGAACACCGACGACGTGCGGGACGCCCCGGCGCTCGCGGTCGCCGCGCTGCTCGGCAAGGCCGGCGCCGACGTGCACGTGTTCGACCCGCAGGGCATGGAGAACGCCCGCCGGGCGGTGCCCGAGCTGACGTACGAGACGAGCATGAACGACGCCGTCCGCGACGCCGACCTGGTCTGCGTGCTCACCGAGTGGGCCGAGTTCCGCAACGCCGACCCGGTCGCCCTCGGCGAACTGGTCAACGGGCGCAAGGTGGTCGACGGGCGCAACTGCCTGGACTCCACACTGTGGACGCAGGCGGGCTGGGCGTACCGCGGCATGGGCCGCCCCTGACCCCACGACCTCTCCGGCCGGCCGGCCGTGGATCCACTCCACGGCCGGCCGGTTTTTTGTCGCCCCGGAACGCGCCGGCAACGGTCGAAATCCACGCCCGGTCAAGGCATGCTGCGACAGTGAGGGTCCACAGTGCGGGCCGGCCGGACGGAGGGGTGTCGTGCAGGACTTCAGGTGCGCCTCGTGCGGGCGGGAGATCAAGCCGGCCATCGTCTGCCCGTACTGCGGGGCCGACCAGCCACAGTGGGCCGACCACCTCACGGAGATCGAGCGTTCGATCGCGGAGATGAAGGCGCGCGACGCCGAGATCGCCCGCGAACAGCGGCAGATCGCCGCCAAGATGCAGGCCGCGCTCTTCCAGCGGGACATCCTCGCGCACGCCGGTGAGCAGCGGCAGAAGCAGGCCAGCCGCCCGCGCCGGGTGCTACGCCGGCAGCCGGGCCGCCGCCCGCCCACCGCCGCCGCCGGCGCGCCGCCGCGGGTGCCCCGTCAGGGCACCCCGCCGCCCGGCCCCGACGACCTGCCGCCCCCGGCCAGACCGCACTGGCTCGACGTAGACGATCCGCAACACCCCCCGGAGGCCTCCTCCCGGGAGGTGCAGAACATCCCCCTCGGGCTCGGCGCGCTGCTGCTCGGCGTCGCCGCGGTGGTCTTCGCCGCGGTCGCCACCAGCTCGATGGACGCGCTGGCCCGACTCGCCGTCCTGCTCGTGGCGACGGTGCTGATGCTGCTCGCTCCGCCGCTGCTGGCCCGCCGGGGGCTCACCTCGACCGCCGAGACGATCGCCGCGGTGGGCCTGCTCCTGGTGCCGCTGGCCGGGTACGCGCTCTGGGCCGTGGACCGGATCGGCGGCGCCTCCGGTTCGGCCTTCGCCGGGTCGATCTTCCTGGTCACCACCGTCGTCGCCGTCGGGTACGCGTACTGGACCGGGCTGCGTGCCCCCCGCTTCGCCGCCGTGCTGGCCGCCCAACCGGTGCTGCCGCTGCTGGCGTACGAGCGGATCAGCGGGCCGACCGGTTGGGCGCTGGTGCTGGCCGTGCTGGCCGTCGTCGACCTCGCCCTGGCCCGCTCGGCGGTGGTCCTCGAACGGCCGGTCCGGCGCGACCTGCCCAGCCCGCCGCCGGCACCCGCCCCGCCCGAGCAGCACGCCGCCGACGGCCGGCCCGAGACGGACCCGGAGGAGTCCGGCGAGGTGCTCGCCGCGACCGGAGACGCCCCGGCCGTCCCACCCGCCCGTCCGGTGCCCTGGCTGCCGGAGCTGACCTGGGCGCTGCACGGTGTCGCGGTCGCCGTCGCCCTGGCGTACGCGGTCACCGCGCTGCTGCGCGCCGCGACGGTTCCGGCCGCCGCCGGCGCGGGCGCGGTGCTGCTGCTCGCCGCGCTGGTCGGGCTGGCCGGAACGCTGGCGCTGCGCCGGCCACCGCTGCCGGACGTGGGCGCCGGCATCGTCACCCTCGCGGTGATCGGCGCGCTGGGCCGGGTCGCCTCGGTCGCCTTCCCGGGCCGTTCGCTACTGCTCATCGCCGCGGTCATCGCCCTGGCCGGGTTCGCCGTCCGGGTCGTACCCGAGGCTGCCCGGCGCGGGCCGCAGCTCGCCTCGGCGGTGGCACTGACGGTCAGCGGCCTGGTGGTGGCCGGCGGCGCGCTGCGGGCCGGGCTGGCACCGGTCCGCGCGGCGCTGCCCGCCTGGTCGGCAGACCTGAGCGGGTGGCAGGCCGAACTCGCCGCGGCGGTCGGGCCGAGCGGCTGGCAGCTCGCGGCCAGCGCGCTGCTGCTCACGATCGCGGCGGTGGTCGCCCTGCCCGCGGAGATCCGGCGCGACTTCGCAGTGGTCGCGGCGGCACTGACCGCGCTCGCGGTGCCGGCCTCCCTCGGGCTGGGCTGGGCCGCGGCCTGCTGGCCGATGCTGCTGACCGCGGTGGGAATCGGCATCCTCGGGCTCACCGCGGGCACCGGACGGTCCGCCGTGGTCCACGCGGTCACCGCCGCCGGGCTGGGCCTGATCGGCGCCGGGGCCTCGCTGGCCCGGCCGGGACTCACCGCCGCCGCGCTGACCACCCTCTTCCTGGCCGGCGCGCTGGTGTCGCTGGCGCCCCGGGTCCGGATCGCCACCGCGGCGGCCGACACGGTCTGCGGCTGGGCGGCGGGGGGCGCGGCGTTGGCACTGCCCGGGGCGGTGGCCGCGTTCGTCGCGGCGACCGTGCCGACCGACCCGACCCCGACACCGGCGAGCCTGCGCGAGGTCACCGTCCCGATCCTCGCGGCGAGCTTCCTCGGCGTCTGCGTCACCCTCGGCTACGCCGCCGTCGTCCAGGTCGCGCAACGGCACCTCAGCGCGCCGCACGCGGTCGGCACCGTGCTCGGCGCGGTGGCGGTCGCGGCGGCCGGGTTCGGCGCACCCGGCGCCACCGCCGCCGACGCCTGGGTTGGTGGGCTGCTGCTGGTCGCCGCCGCGCTGCTGGCGCTGGCTCCACGGGTCGACGCGGGCCGCCGCGCCGACCTGTCCCTGGACGGTTCGGACCTCGCGCTCGCCGCCACCACGGCGGCGCTGATCGCCACCCTGGTCCGCATCGCCGCCGTGCTCGCTCCCGGCGGCCAACTCGTGGTGGCGGCCGGGCTGGTCCTGGTGGTCGCCGTCGCCGCCCGGGCGATGCCCGAGGAATGGCGACGCGGACCGATCCTCGGCCTCGCGGTCGGCGGCACGCTGGTCGGCCTGATCGCCGCCTGGAGCACGCTGCGCGGCGGGGTCGGCGTCCTGGCCACACCCGGCCCGATCTGGGCCGGCGACCTGAGCGGCTGGCCGGCCGCGCCGACCGGTGGGGCAACCTGGCAGGCGCCCGTCGCGCTGGCGCTGCTGGCGGGTGCCGCCGGCATCCTGCTGCCGCCACCCTGGAGGTACGACGTCGCCGGTGCCGCCGCCGCGCTCGCCACCATCGGCGCCCCGGCCGCCCTCGACCTGCCCTGGTGGTCGCCGGTGCTGGTGGGTGCCACGGTCGCCACGGTCTTCGGGATGGCGGCGGTGGCCACGGTGGACCCCCGGGCCGCGGTGTCCCGGGCCGTCGTGGCCGGCGCGGTCGCCCTGCACGCCGCCGGCGCCGGACTGGTCCGCCCCTGGACCACCGCGCTGGCGCTGGGCAGCATCGTGCTGATCGGCGTGGTGGTCGCCGCCCTGGCCCGAGGGCTCGCACCGACGCTCGTCGAGAACGTCCGTACCGAGGGGATGCCGCCGCACCTGGTGCAGGTGGGCGGCGCGGCGGCGGGTGCCGCCCTGCTCGCCCTGCCCGGGGCGGTCGCCGCGCTGGCCGCCGAGTTCGGCCGCTCACCGCAGGTGGTGGTCACCGCCGCACTGGCCGCGTCCAGCATCGGCCTCGCCGTGATGGCGGCGGTCCGCCAGCAGGTCCCGGAATACCTCCCGTATGCGAGCGTGGCCGTGGTGGGCGGCGCGACCATCAGCGCGGTCGCCGCAGTGCTCACCCACCTGCCCTCCGGGGTGTACGCCGCCGCGGCGGCGCTGCTCGGCGTGCTCGCGGAGCTGGTCCGGGCCGCCACCGCCCCGCCGGTCAACGTGGCCCGACCGGTACACCGCTGGTCGGTGCTGCTCGACGGGGCGCTGCGCCGGTTGCCGGACGACGGCACCGAGCTGCGCTGGCGGGTCAGCCCGGCCGCCGGGGCTCTCGCGGCGGCCGGGGCGCCGACCGCACTGGCCCTGATCAGCCTGGCGCCGCCGCTGCTGGTGGCCCTGGTCGAGCCGTTCCGGGTGCTGCCGCGGATCTGGCGGGACGCGCCGCCCGAGCTGCTCACTCCGCCCGCCGGGGCCGTCGATCCGACCCACGTGCTGACCGCGCTGCTGCTCACCGCGACGGCGGCGCTCGCCGCCACCGGACTCAGCGGGGGCCAGCGCTCCCGGGCCGTCCCGGTGGTGCTGCCCGGCGCGGCGGTCACCGTGCTGATCACGCCGGTGGCGCTCGGCCACGGCTGGCCGGAGAGCGCGCTGGCCGGGTTGGCGGTCTTCACCATCGCCATGCTCGGGCTGGCGCTGACCCAACCCCCGGCGCTGGCCGAGCCGGCTCGTTCGCTGCGGGTCGCACGGGTACTGGTGTTCGCGATCGGGCTGGCCGCCGGCGGCGCCGGGCTGGCCGGCAGCCTCGCCACCCGGCAGCTGACCCTGTTCAGCCTGGGCGGCGCGGTCGGCGTGGGCGTGGTCGCCGCGCTCTTCGGCACCACCCAGCGGGCCCGCATCCTCGGCTGGCTGTTCGCCTCGCTCATGGCCGAACTGTTCGTGCTCACCCTCGGCCTCGTCGCCGGGCTCGCCGCGGTCTGGTCGGCGTTCGGGGTGCTGGCGGTCGGGGCGGCGCTCCAGGTCTTCGCCGCCACCCTCCCCCGGTTGCGTCGTCCCGAGGCGTTCCGGGAGGCGGCCACCGTGGAGTGGAGCGGTTACG
Source organism: Micromonospora sp. NPDC093277 (assembly GCF_044765245.1). Lineage (NCBI taxonomy): Bacteria > Bacillati > Actinomycetota > Actinomycetes > Micromonosporales > Micromonosporaceae > Micromonospora > Micromonospora sp. NPDC093277. The sequence continues at coordinate 209,246 of NZ_JBIWJO010000001.1, read as the reverse complement.
CCGCCGCCCTCATCGCGCTGGCCCTGGCGTACGACTCGCCCCGCCACATCGCCGCGCTGCTCGCCGCCTGGGGTGCCGTGCTCGGCGTGGCGGCCGGCCGTCCGGGCCGACGGCCGGTGGAGCGGCGGATCCTGTTCTGGTCGGTGGTGGGCTGCGAGATCACCGCCTGGTGGATCCTGATGCGGTCGGCCGACGTGGCACTGCCCGAGGCGTACACCCTGCCGTTCGCGGCGCTCGCCCTGCTGGTGGGAGTGCTGGAGCTGCGGCACCGGCCCGACCAGTCGAGCTGGGTGGCGTACGGGCCGGCGCTGGTGGCCGCGTTCCTGCCGACGCTGGCGATCGTGCTGGCCACCGACACCAGCATGCTGCGGCAGGTCCTGCTGCTGCTCGGCGCCGTCGCGGTGCTGATCTTCGGCTCGATCAGCCGCCAGCAGGCACCGGTGATCGTCGGGGCCACGGTCACGGCGGTGGCCGCGGTACACGCGTTGATCAGCCTCGGTCCGTGGCTGGTCCTGATCCCGGTCGGCATCATCCTGCTGGCGCTCGGCGCGAGCAACGAACGCCGCCGCCGGGCCCAGGAACGGCTGCAGACCGCCCTACGCGGCATGAGGTGAAATTGGAGGGGCTGGCATCCGTCGTCGAGGGCGGGCAGAGGGTGCCGGTTCGTGCGGAGGCTGCGGCAGGGGGTGCCGGTTCAGGCGGAGGCTGCGGCAAGGGGTGCCGGTTCGGGCGGAGGGGCGCGGGCTTGATCAACACCAGGTGCGGCACATCGCGGTCTCCAAGCGCCTGGAAACCGCGAGTTGCCGCACAACGTGTCGATCAAGAACCGGGGCAAGCGGCCAGTCGAGGCATGAGGCCAGCCCGGCGCGGCAGACCAAGCAGACCCCGCGGGCTTGATCAACACCAGGTGCGGCATGTAGCGGTCTCCAAGCGCCTGGAAACCGCGAGTTGCCGCACAACGTGTCGATCAAGAACCGGGGCGAACGGCCAAACAAGGCCTGGGGCGGGTCCGGCGCGGCAAACCACGCAGACCCCGCGGGCTTGACCAACACCAGGTGCAGCACATCGCGGCCTCCAAGCGCTCGGAAACCGCCAGTTGCCGCACAACGTGTCGATCAAGAACCGAGGCGAACGGCCGGTCAAGGCCTGGGGCGGGTCCGGTGGCTGGTCAAGGCCGGGCGTGGCGGTCAGGAGAGTGAGGCGCGGAGGGCGGCTTCCTTCTCGGCCACCAGGTTCTCCAGGCTCTGCTGGAAGTCGGCCATCCGCTGCCGCAGGACCGGGTCCGAGGCGGCCAGGATCCGTACGGCGAGCAGGCCGGCGTTGCGGGCGTTGCCGATCGACACGGTGGCCACCGGCACGCCGGCCGGCATCTGCACGATGGAGAGCAGCGAGTCCATCCCGTCGAGGTACTTGAGCGGCACCGGCACGCCGATCACCGGCAGCGGGGTGAGGGAGGCGACCATGCCGGGCAGGTGAGCCGCCCCGCCGGCGCCGGCGATGATCACCTTGAGCCCCCGGTCGGCGGCAGCCCGACCGTACTCGATCATCTTGACCGGGGTGCGGTGCGCCGACACCACGCCGACCTCGTACGCCACCCCGAACTCGTCGAGCGCGTCGGCGGCGCCCTTCATGGTCGGCCAGTCCGAGTCGCTGCCCATGATCAGCCCGACGGTGCTCATCCGCGCCCCTCCCGCAGCCAGCGGACGGCGCGCGCCGCCCTGGCCCGTACCTCGTCCAGGTCGTGTCCGAGCACCGTGACGTGCCCGATCTTGCGGCCGGGGCGCACCTGCTTGCCGTACAGGTGGACCTTGGCCCCTGGCTCGGCGGCGAACAGGTGGTGCAGCCGCTCGTCGATGGGCATCCCGCCCGGCTCGCCGCCCAGCACGTTCGCCATCACGACGACCGGTGCGGTGAGCGAGGTGTCCCCCATCGGGTAGTCGAGCACCGCCCGCAGGTGCTGCTCGAACTGGGAGGTACGGGCGCCCTCGATCGTCCAGTGCCCGGAGTTGTGCGGCCGCATTGCCAGTTCGTTCACCACCAGGCCGGCGGCGGTCTCGAAGAGTTCGACGGCGAGCAGGCCGACCACGCCGAGCGCGGTGGCCAGGTCGATGGCGAGCTGCTGGGCGGTGACCGCCATCTCCTCGGGCAGGCCCGGCGCCGGGGCGAGCACCTCGACGCAGATGCCGTCCCGCTGCACCGTCTCCACCACCGGGTACGCGGCGACCTGCCCGAACGGCGAGCGGGCCACCTGCACGGCCAGCTCCCGGCGCAGCGCGACCCGCTCCTCCACGATCAGCGGGGTGCCGCTGTCGAGCAGGGTGGTGGCGAGTTCGCCGGCCTCGGTGGCGTCGCTCACCAGCCAGACGCCGCGGCCGTCGTAGCCGCCGCGGGCCGCCTTCAGCACCACGGGCCAGCCGATCTCCTCGCCGAAGGCGACCAGGTCGGCGGGTGCCTCGACCGGACGCCAGGCCGGGTTCGGCGCACCCAGCGCGGCGAGCCGCTCGCGCATCACCCGCTTGTCCTGCGCGTGCACCAGCGCCTCGGCCGGCGGGAAGAGCTTCACGCCCTCGTCGGCGAGGGTGCGGATGTGCGCGGTGGGCACGTGCTCGTGGTCGAAGGTGACCACGTCGCAGCCCTTGGCGAAGGTGCGCAGGGCGGCGAGGTCGGTGTGGTCGCCGTACTGGACGTCGGCCGCGACCAGGGCCGCGCCGTCGTCCGGGGCGAGCGCCAGCACGCGCAGCGACTGACCGAGGGCGATGGCGGCCTGGTGGGTCATCCGGGCCAGCTGCCCTCCGCCCACCATGCCGACGACAGGCAGTCCAGTACGGGAATCCATAGCGCCGCAAGCCTATCCGGGCGGGTGCCGGGGCCGCCCGTCCGGGCCGCCCCGGGCCCCTGCGGCTCCGGCTCAGTTCGCGGCGTTGATCACGATCCGGCGCGGTCCCCGGGCCACCTCACGGGCGGTGGTCCGGGCGATCAGGAGCGAGCCGACGACCGTAGGCGCGAGCCAGGCCACCAGGTGCCCGTCGCTCATCTGCACGGCGAAGCCGGTCACGAAGGCGATCACCGTGCTGCTCATCAGGTTGAGGTGCCAGATGCGCCAACCGCGACCGCCCATTACCTGCGGCCGACGGCGGGCGAACCAGAGGCCGCCGACGAGCCAGCCGAGGGTGAGCGCGCCGAGCAGGGCCAGCCCCCAGAGCTGGGCCGGGCGGTAGGCGAACAGGCCGAAGGCGCTGAGGCTCAGGCCGACGGCGGCCCCCGCGTACACCCGGCCGAGGAGGGTGTGCCGGCCGCGCCGCTTCGGCGCGAGCAGCACCGGGAGGGCGAGCAGCAGCCCGGCGGTGCCGCTGACCGCGTGGATCACGACGAGAACGGTGTGCATGAGGCCCCCCTTGACCTCCCACTGTGGGAGGTTGCCACCGCCATCGTGCAACCTGACACAATGGGATGTCAAGCGATTCGTAAAGGAGCACACCCATGCCGGACCGGCCACTCAACGCCACCGCCGCCTCTCTGCTGGGTTTCCTGCACGATGGCCCGATGACCGGCTGGGACCTGGTCGAGTACGCCCAGCAGCGGATCGGGGCGTTCTGGTCGCTGACGCAGAGCCAGGTCTATCGGGAGCTGACCGCGATGGCCGCCGCCGGGCTGGTACGCGCCGGCGAGCGCGGGCCCCGCGACCGCAAGCCGTACGAGATCACCGACGCCGGCCGGGCAGCATTCGCCGAGTGGACGGCGAAACCACCGGCGGAGGAGACGATCCGGTTCCCGATGCTGCTCACCGTGCTCTTCGGCCGGCACCTGCCGGCGGACCGGCTGGCCGAGTTCCTCGCCGGGCACCGGGCCGCCCACGCCGCCCGGCTGGCCGAATACGAGCAGGTCGCCGCCGCGCTACCCGACGAGGCGGAGGCTGTCGACCCGTACTCGGTGGCGACGCTGCGCTTCGGGCTGGCCTACGAGCGGGCGGTGCTGGACTGGTTCGGCGCCCTGCCGCCCGCCCTGTGCGGCAGCGACGAGAGCGCGGCGGACACCGCGGGCCGGCCGCCGGAGTGACTCAGCCAGCGAGCCGGGCGGCCAGGTCGTCGACCGAGGTGACCGGCCGGTCGCAGACGAACCCCCGGCAGACGTACGCCGTGGAGCGCCCGTCCAGCGCCGGCCGCTCGGCCAGCAGCGGCACGCCCGGCTGGTCGGTGCGGCCCGCCACCACCACCGCGCCGGGCGGGGCGTGCCGGTGGGCGGCCGCCACCAGCGGGTCGCCCGCCGGGTCGTCGGTCACCACCGCGATCTCGTACGGGCCGGAGAGCAACGCCTCGCCGACAGTGGCCGCGTACCCGGTGAACCGGGCGTGCCGCCCGACGATCGGCGCGACGGTCGACAGGGTGGCCTCGGCCGCCTCCCGGTAGCGGGTCTCCCCGCTCAACGCCGCATAGGCGACCAGCGCCGCGACGATCGCCGACCGGCCGGACGGGGTGGCGTTGTCGGTCGGGTCGGCCGGCCGGGTGACCAGCCGCTCGGCGTCGTCAGCGGTGTCGTAGAAGCCGCCGTCCGGGGCGGCGAACCGGGCCAGCGCCACGTCCAGGAGCTGACCGGCCAGCGCCAGCCACCGCCCCTCGCCGGTGAGCTGGTGCATCGCGCAAAACGCCTCGGCCACGCAGCCGTAGTCCTCCAGTACCCCGGCCGGCTCGCCGACGACCTTGTCCCGGGAGACCCGGCGCAGCCGGCCGTCCACCAGGTGCGCGCTCGCCAGGTGCTCGGCGGCGTCCCGCATCGCACCGTCGGCGACGATGGTGACGCCCTCCATCAGGTTCGCGTCCTCGTCGTCGGGGGACGCGTAGAGCGCGGCGACCTGCTGGAACTCGGCGAGCGCGGTAATCGCCAGCCCGTTCCAGGCGGCCACCACCTTGTCGTCGCGGGCCGGCTGGGGGCGGGTGTCCCGGGCGGCCAGCAGTCGCGCCACCACGTCCTGCCAGCGGGCCCGGATCCCCGGGTCGGCGTCGTCCACGTCCCGGGCCAGCCTGAGCACACTCGTGCCGTGCTCGACGCCCTTCCTTCCGTCCGGAGCGCCGCCTTGCGGCCCGGAGGCGGAATGCGAGGCGAAGGTGCCGGACTCGGTCACCCCGAACAGGTCGGCGGCCCAGCGGCCGTCCTCCTCCCCCAGCACCTCGACCAGTTGCGCGGGGGTCCAGACGTAGGTGAGGCCCTCGACGCCCTGGGTGTCCGCGTCCAGCGCGGACGCGAAGCCCTCACCGGGCCGGTGCAGCTCGTCGGCGAGGAACCGGGCGGTGTCCCGGGCCACCCGGCGGGCCAGCGGGTCGCCGGTGAGCCGCCAGAGCTGGGTGTAGACCCGCAGCAGCAGCCCGTTGTCGTAAAGCATCTTCTCGAAGTGCGGCACGGTCCAGTGGGCGTCCACCGAGTAGCGGGCGAACCCGCCGGCGAGCTGGTCGTAGATGCCGCCCCGGGCCATCGCCTCACAGGTGTGCCGGACGATCTCCAGGCTCCGCGCCGAGCCGGTGCGCTGGTGGTGCCGGAGCAGGAAGAGCAGGTTCATGTGCGGCGGGAACTTGGGCGCCCCGCCGAAGCCGCCCTCGGTCTCGTCGTACTCCCGGGCGAGCTGGTCCGCGGCGGCGTCGAGCAGTTCGGCGGTGAGTGGGGCGCCCGGGCCACCGACGGCCTGCGCGCCACCGATCGCCTCGACCACGGCGGCGCCCTGGCGCAGCACCGCCTCCCGCTGGTCCCGCCAGGCGGTGGCGACCGACCCGAGCAGCCGGATGAAGTTCGATCGCGGGAAGTACGTGCCGCAGAAGAACGGCGTGCCGTCCGGGGCGGCGAAGACGGTCATCGGCCAGCCGCCCTGACCGGTCATCGCCTGGGTGGCGGTCATGTAGACGGCGTCGACGTCGGGCCGCTCCTCCCGGTCCACCTTGATCGGCACGAAGCCGTCGTTCATCAGCCGGGCGACGGCCTCGTTCTCGAACGACTCGTGCGCCATCACGTGGCACCAGTGACAGGCCGCGTACCCCACCGAGATGATCACCGGGACGTCGCGCCGCTTCGCCTCGGCGAACGCCTCCTCACACCAGGGCCACCAGTCGACCGGATTGTCGGCGTGCTGAAGCAGATAGGGCGACGTGGCGTTGGCGAGTCGGTTCACCCGACGACCATATCCAGCGGGCCGCGGCGACGCCGCGCAGCGGACCGGTCCGGCCGCGGGACGCCGTCCTCCGCCCCGAGCCGGCCGTCAGGAGGCGCCGTCGGCGCGCAGCGGGAAGACGTTGTCGCGGGCGGTGTCCACCAGCGACCCCAGCACCGCCCCGAGCTTGTCCGCCGGCATCGGCTTGAAGAAGTGGTAGCCCTGGGCGGCGGTGCAGCCCAGCTCGGCCAGGGCGGTCCGCTGCTCGGCGGTCTCCACCCCCTCGGCGACCACCCGCAGCCCCAGCTCGTGGGCGAGCCCGACGGTGGTCCGGACGATCGCCGCCGCCTCCGGCGAGTCGGCCATCCGGATCACGAAGGAGCGGTCGACCTTCAGCTCGTCGACGGCGATCCGGGTCAGGAAGGTCAACGACGAGAAGCCGGTCCCGAAGTCGTCGACGGCGAGCTGCACCCCCATCGACCGCAGGGTGGCGAGCACCTCGTCGATGACCTCCAGCTCACTCATCACCACCGTCTCGGTGATCTCCAGGACCAGCCGGTGCGCCGGCACCTGGTGCCGGCGCAACGCCTCGCCGATCTCCGCCGGCAGCCGCGGGTCGAGCAGGCTGCGCGCCGACAGGTTCACCGAGATCGGCAGGTCCAACCCCTCCCGGGCCCATCCGGCCGCCACGGCGAGGGCCTTGTCCAGCACGTACCGGGTGAAGCTGCCGAGCTGCTCGCTGTTCTCCACCGGGCGGATGAAGTCGGCCGGGCCGAGCCAGCCGCGCCGCGGGTGCCGCCAGCGGATCAGCGCCTCCACCCCGGTCGGGGCGCCGGTGGCCAGGTCGACCGCCGGCTGCAACGCCAGGACCAGCTGGTCGTCCGCCGCCAGGGCCTCCCGCAGCTCCGCGAGCAGCGCCAGGTGGTCGGTGCTCGCCGCGTCCCGGGAACTGTCGTACGCGGCGACGCTGCCGCCGCCCTCCTTCGCCTGGTACATGGCGATGTCGGCGCGGCGCAGCAGCTCGGTCAGGTCGGCAGTGCCCGCGTCGGCGACCACCACCCCGACCGCCACCTCGACGGACATCCGTACGCCGGCCACCTCCGTCGGTGCGGCGAGCCGCTCGGCGATCTCCCGGGCCTGGCGCAGCGCGTACGCCAGGGGGGCGGCCCGGTCGTCGACCACCGGAACCGCGGTCAGCAGCAGGGCGAACTCGTCGCCGCCGAGCCGCCCGAGCAGGTCACCGGGGCGGGTCAGGGCGGCCAGCCGGTTCCCGGTCAGCAGCAGCAGCTGGTCGCCGGCCGCGTGCCCCAGCGTGTCGTTGACCTCCTTGAACTGGTTGACGTCGAGCAGCAGCAGCGCCACCGGGTGGTCATGGGCGAGCTGCCGCAGCGCCTGGTCACCCTTGCTGAGCATGGCGGCCCGGTTGAGCAGCCCGGTGAGCTGGTCGTGCACCGCGTCGTACGACGAACGGGCGGTGACCAGCCGCAGCTCCCGATGGGTCGCGGCATCGTGCAGGGCAGCGGCCAGGGCGTCGCCGTAGGCGGCGACGGCGTCCCGTTCCCGGGCGGTCGGCGGGGCGGACCGGGGAAAGTGGACCCGCAGCTGGCCCACCTCCGCGCTGCCCACCGTCAACGGCCGCATCAGCTCCTGCTCGCCCGCCTCGGTACGCGTCGGCGACCGCACCTCGCGGTCGCGTACCTGGCCGCTCTTGTCGCCCCGGTAGCGCCGCCACCGGCCGTCGCCCCGGGCGACGTCCACCTCGACCAGGTCAGCGCCGAAGAGGGTGAGCGCCCCGGTCACGGCGGCGGTCGCCACGCCCCGCTCGTCGAGCTGGTTGAGCGCGGCGGTGGCCTCGGCGAACGCCCGCCAGGTGCGCCGTTCCTGGTCGGCCCGGAGCCGGTGCCGGTAGGTCTGTTGGAGCAGCCAGAGCGGCGGCGGGAGGAGCAGCAGCCAGCGGATGTCGAGCTCCAGCAGCGTGACCACCACCAGGCCGACGGCCACGTTGCCGACGAACATGAGCAGCTTGCCGCGCAGGGCGGCGAGCAGCGGCGGCCCGATCGGGATCCCGTGCCGCAGGGCGAGGCTGGCAGCGCCGAGCCAGGCGGTGGTGAGCAGATAGACCACCGAACCCGCGACCAGCGCGAGGGCGAGTTCGGGAGTCGGCGCGGCGACCAGCGGGCGGCCGAGCGCGCTGGCGACCACTGCGGCGAGCGCGGTCGCGGCGGTCAGTGACCCGGTGATCCGGACCAGTTCCAACGCGGACTGCCGGTCGGCGAGCAGGGACATCGCGGTCCAGGCGGCCCCGACGCCGAGCAGGGCCGCGCCCGGCAGCCAGCCGGCCGGCACGAGATAGAGGCAGACGATGAGAGCGGCCTCGCCCCAGGTGATGCTGACCATCCCGGACGCGGCCCGGAAGCGCAGGCGGGCGAGCTGTGCCACGGCGAACGCGGCGACCGCGATGCCGAACCGGGCGGGCGCCGGCAGCGGGTCGTCCGGCGGGAGGGACGCCGTGACGGTGAGGCCGAGGACGGCGGCCACCAGTGCGGTGGCCGCGACGGCGCAGGTCAGCAGAAGCACCCCGGTCGGCGCGCCACGCAGGCCCAGCCGATCGGGAGGCTGCCCGCCGCCCCTGCCGCGCGTCACGGGCCCACCCTGCCCGGCGACGGTCCGCGGGCACGGTGGGCGGCCATTGCTGCCACAGACATCGACGCCCCCTCCCGCGCACGGCTCGGGGACTAGTGGTCCCCCGGCGGAAGGCTAAGCCAAAGCCGGTGGTCGCAACAGGGGGCGAACACCGGCTTCGGCATGATTCACGTGCCGACTACCCGTTCCGGCGCTGCTGGGAACCGTTGGGAACGTTTGCGCGTGATTCCTGCGGCACGATCCCGTCTGTCGGATCGACGACTGCCGCCTCGGCCAGATTCTGGTCCGCCGGGCCGGCCTGCTGCGGGAAGCGGTCCGGCAACCGGCGCAGCCGGGCGTTCATGTTTCGGATCAGCAGGATGGTGGCGGTGGCCAGCAGCAGGATGAGGAAGAGGCCCATCGGACCGGCCAGACCACCCGTGCGGGTGTCACCGAAGTTGTTGTTCTCCGCGAGCACCTGGGCGGTCGTCAGCATGGTGTTCCTCCGAAGTGCGGTTACCGACCAGCGTAACCCGCCGGGAAATCAGCGGGCACGGCACGTCTCACGGACCCCGGCGAAGAGGTCGGACTCCGGCAGCGGGCTGTCCACCAGTGAGCGGGCGAGCTGGTAATCCTCGGTCGGCCAGGCGCGCTGCTGCAGGTCCATCGGCACGTGGAACCAGAAGCCGTCCGGGTCGATCTGGGTGGCGTGGGCGCGCAGGGCGTCGTCGCGGACCGGGAAGTATTCCCCGCACTCGACCCGGGTGGTGATCCGCGAGCCCTTGTCGGGCCGCTCGTCCCAGCGCTTGAGCCAGTCCTGGTACGGCGACTCGAGGCCGGCGGCGAGCATGGCCTCGTGCAGCGCCATGATCTTGCCCTTGGAGAAGCCGACGTCGTAGTAGAGCTTCAGCGGCTGCCACGGCTCGCCCAGCTCCGGGTGGCGTTCCGGGTCACCGGCGGCCTCGAAGGCGGCGACGGTCACCTTGTGGGTCATGATGTGGTCCGGGTGCGGGTAGCCCCCCTCCTCGTCGTAGGTGGTGACGACGTGGGGACGGAACTGCCGCATCAGCCGCACCAGCGGGAGGGCGGCGACCGCCACGTCCTGGAGTGCGAAGCAGCCCTCGGGCAGCGGCGGCAGCGGGTCGCCCTCGGGCAGCCCGGAGTCGACGAAGCCGAGCCAGGCCTGCTCGATGCCGAGGATCGCGCGGGCCGCGTCCATCTCGGCGCGGCGGATGTCGCCCATGTTGGCCCAGACGTCCGGGCGGTCCATCTTCGGGTTGAGGACGCTGCCCCGCTCGCCGCCGGTGCAGGTCACAACCAGGACATCCACCCCCTCGGCGACGTATTTCGCCGTGGTCGCGGCGCCCTTGCTCGACTCGTCGTCGGGATGGGCGTGCACGGCCATGAGACGCAGTTGCTCTGCCACCTTCGGCGCTCCTCGTGTGTGCCCGCCGGCCTGGCCCACCCGGGACCAGCCGGCTGACCTGCCGGAATCTCCCCCGCGCCCGTGAAAGCCCCCGTGCTGGCCGGCCGGCGGCGGGCCGACCTGCCATCCTTGACTCAGCGCCGGGCTGGGAAGATGGACTCTGCCATTCTTGCCGATGCCGCCGACAACAACGCCAGGAGATACCCGCCGGTGAGCGAGACGCACGCCACAATCGCACCGGGTGCGCCGGTCTTCCCGCCCGGCCGCTACGGCCGACGCCGGGAGCCGGGGCGCCGCCGTCCCATCGTTCGGGCGCTGCTGGCGGCCGGCCTGATGGCGGTCATGGGCCTGGTCGCCGTGAAGCTCTACAACCAGTACGGAGACCCCGAGTACCGGGCCGAGGTGATCACCTACACCGGGATCACCGACTCCCGGGTGGTGGTCGACTTCCGGGTCACCCTGCCCCCGGGCGGCTCGGCGACCTGCCTGCTGCGCGCCCGCGCCCACGACGGCGCCGAGGTGGGCCACGCCGAGGTCGCGGTGAGCGCCCGACCGGGCGAGCGGCGGGTGACCGTGCGGCACGAGCTGCCCACGACCGCCCGGCCGTTCGTCGGCGAGGTGCTGCGCTGCCGGCCGGCCACCTGACCACGGCCACGGCGACCCGCCGGACGGATCGCCCGAACGTGACGACCGGGAACTGCCGGAACAGCTACCCGGGGTCCCGCCGCCGCCACCCCTGGTGATCTACGGCACCCGGAGAGGTACGGCACTGGTAACTTGGTGGTTCACCTGTCAGCCGGTACCGCACGACCAAGGAGATCGCCTGTGTCCACCAATGGCAACGAGGCGCCCGCCACCTGGCTGTCGCAGGACGCGCACGACCGTCTGCAGGGCGAGCTCGACGAGCTGATCGCCAACCGGCCAGTCATCGCCGCCGAGATCAACGCCCGCCGCGAGGAGGGCGACCTGCGCGAGAACGGCGGATACCACGCCGCCCGCGAGGAGCAGGGCAAGGCGGAGGGCCGCATCCTCTACCTGAAGGAGTTGCTGCGCACAGCCAAGGTCGGCGAGGCACCGTCGGCCGACGTGGTGTCGCCCGGCATGGTCGTCACGATCTACTTCGACGACGACCCCGACGACACCGACACCTTCCTGCTCGGCTCCCGGGAGATCGCCTCCACCACCGACCTGACCGTCTACAGCCCCGAGTCCGCGCTCGGCCGGGCGATCCTCGGCGGCAAGGCGGGCCAGCACTGCACCTACACGGCGCCCAGCGGCGCCGATATCAAGGTGACCGTCGTCAAGTTCGAGCCGTTCACCGGCTGAGCCCAGAATCGGGCTCCGCGCCCGACCACCGGCCGGGTTCGATCACCCGACCGGGGCTGACAGGCCGGTCGGACCCGAGCCACCCGCGACCGCCCTGGCCCGCCGGCCGGGGCGGTCGCTTCGTTCTCGCCCCGGGCCGGATCACGCCTCGCCGGCGAACACCACCTGGTAGCCGCTGGCCCGCAGGGCGCTGATCAAAGTGTCCGAGTGCTCCACACCGCGGGTCTCCACCGAGAGCGCCACCTCCACCTCACCGAGGCGCAGGCGCGGATTGACCCGCTGGTGCTCCACGTCGACCACGTTGGCCCGATGTTCGGCGATCTCGCTGAGCAACGAGGCCAGCTGACCCGGCCGATCCGAGCAACGGACGGTGACCCGCAGGTAGCGGCCGGCCGCCGCGAGGCCGTGCTCGATCACCCGGAGCATGAGCAGCGGGTCGATGTTCCCGCCGGAGAGCACCGCCACCACCGGCGCCTCGACCTCGACCGCCCCGGCCAGCAGCGCGGCCACCCCGACCGCGCCGGCCGGCTCCACCACCTGCTTGCCACGTTCCAACAGCATCAGCAGCGACCGGGAGATGTCCTCCTCCGACACGGTGACGATCTCGTCGACCAGCTCGCGGACGTGGGTGAAGGTCAGCTCGCCGGGACAGCCCACCGCGATACCGTCGGCGATGGTCGAGAACGACGGCAGGCGTACCGGGGCGCCGGCCTTGAGTGAGGGCGGGAAGGCGGCAGCGCTCGCCGCCTGCACCCCGATCACCCGTACGTCGGGACGCAGCGCCTTGGCCACCACCGCCATGCCAGAGATCAGACCACCGCCGCCCACCCCGGTGACGATGGTCTTCACCTCCGGGCACTGCTCGAGGATCTCCAACGCGACGGTGCCCTGCCCGGCGATGACGTCCCGGTGGTCGAACGGGTGGATGAACACCGCGCCGGTCCGCTCGGCGAAGGTCTGCGCCGCGACCAGCGACTCGTCCACCGTGTTGCCGACCAGCTCGACGGTGGCGCCGTACCCCTTGGTCGCGGCCACCTTCGGCAGCGGGGCGTTGACGGGCATGAAGACGGTGGCGTGGGCCCCGACCAGGCCGGCGGCGAGCGCCACCCCCTGCGCGTGGTTGCCGGCGCTCGCCGCGACCACGCCGCCGGCCCGTTCCTCGGCCGACAGCCGGGAGATCCGCACGTACGCCCCGCGCACCTTGTACGACCCGGCGCGTTGCACGTTCTCGCATTTCAGCCACGCCGGCCCGCCGAGGACCGCGCTGAGCGGCCGGGAGGGTTCCAGCGGGGTGGTGCGGGTGACGCCGGCGAGCAGTTCCCGCGCAGCCCGTACGTCGGCGAGGCCGACCAGTTCCGTCATGCCCCGATCGTGCCACCCGACCCCGGCGGAACCTTCGGCGACGTCCCCGTCGGATCGGTCGCCACCTGCGGCGACGGCGCGATGACGGGCTGCGCCGGATAGCCGTACCCGAGCGGGACGCCGGGGTGAGCAGGCCAGGCAGGCGCACCGAGCGCGATCCGCCCCTGCTGGGCGGTGGAGATCCGGCGGACCAGCACGATCAGCGACACCGCGGCGACCAGGCAGGCGATCAGCGGGACCAGGTGCCACCCGAGCACGCCCTGGTAGAAGTCCACGTACTCCTCGAAATCGGCGTCGGAGACGGGCTGCTCGGGCAGGCGGGCGTACGCCTGGTCGTCACGCCTGCTGACGAAGCGCTCCCCCAGGCTGAAGCCCAGCCACGCCACCCACCAGACGAGGACCAGGTCCGGGGTGAACCGCTTCCAGAGGCTGTCCCGCGCGATGTTGGCGACCACCCGGCAGGGCACCACGAAGTTGGCGAACGGCACCAGCCAGCCGGCGATCGCCCACCCGGCACCGAGGTGGGGCAGTGCGCCGGGGAAGGCGTCCAGGTTCTTCCGGGCCCGCCAGGTCCAGATGATCACCAGCACGGCGGCGGTCACGTACGCCAGCAGGAACGGCAGCGTGAACGCCATCTCCACCAGCACCGCGCCGAGCAGCACGTCGGGGTCGTGGCGGTCCGCCGCACGCCGCGCCAGCACGGCGCCGACCAGCGGGAAGAGCGCCACCACGACATAGAGCACCGCGGCCGCGCCGACCGCTATCGAGGCGGCCAGCCCGATTCCGCGTACCGAGTAGGTCGGCACGCCCGGGGTGACGGCGGGCTGGCCGTGCGGGGTGTTGCACCTCTGGCACTCGTTGTCGCTCGGGGACGTCTCGTCCCCGCAGGTGTGGCAGCGCATCGTTGACCGTCCAGGGAGTGTGGGGGTGCGCACACGCTAGACGATCATGCGGTTGCCGGCGACCCCGTACCGACCCGGGGATAGCCGGGAGCGTGCCGTTGCCAGGGGGCCTGCAACTCGAACTGGCCGGCGACGCCGAGCAGCAGCAGCTCGGAGCCGGGCGGGCCGACGAACTGCACGGCGACCGGCAGGCCGTCCGGGCGGCGGCCGACCGGTACCACGATCGCCGGCAGCCCGGCGATGTTCCACGGCGCGGCGTACGGGGCGTACCGGATGTTGGTCTTCATGTTCGCCAGCCAGGACCGGCCGGACCAGCCGGCGGCCTCCGGCGGCGGCCCGGCCAACGCCGGGGTGAGCAGCAGGTCGATCGAGTGGTCGGTGAAGAAGGCCACCGACCGCTCGCGCCAGGCGCGCCGGTCGGCCTCGCGGACGTACCCCCGGCGCTGCGCCCACTCGCCGAGCGTGACGTGCCGGCGGCTGCGACGCTGGAGGCCACCCCGCTGGACCCCGGCGGCCCGCACGTCGGAGGCGGCCGCGGCGAACCAGGTGGCGATCCCCTGCAGACCCAGCCGGGTCGGGTAGACCGGGTCGGCGGGGACGGTGTCGTGGCCGGCGGCGGCGAGCAGCCGCCCGGCGGCGGCCACCGCGTCCCGGTTGGGCGCGTCCGGCGCGACACCGCGCACCGGGGAGCGCAGCGAGACGCCGACCCGCAGCCGCGACGGCTGCTCCAGCCTGTCGGGGCGGCGACCGGCCAGCACCGAGAAGCCGACCACCGCGTCGGCCACCGTGCCGGTGAGCACGCCGTGCTCGGCGAGGCCGAACCAGTCGTCCGCACCGAGCTGGTAGGGGATCACACCCCGGCCGGGCTTGAGCCCGACCAGCCCGCAGCACGCGGCCGGGATGCGGATCGAGCCGAGTCCGTCGTTGCCGTGCGCCATCGGCACCAGCCCGGCGGCGACCGCGGCGGCCGCACCGCCCGAGGAGCCGCCGGGGGTACGCGACAGGTCCCAGGGGTTGCGGGTGGCCCCGGTCTCGTCGTCGGTGAGGGCCCAGAGGCCGAGCTCCGGCATCCGGGTCACCCCGAGGATCACCGCGCCCGCGCCGCGCAGCCGCCGGACCACCTCGTGGTCGGCCTCCGCCACCGGCGTACGCATCGCGGCGGAGCCGTTCCAGGTGGGCAGCCCAGCGACCGGGGTGTTCTCCTTGACCGCGACCGGCACCCCGGCGAGGGGGAGGTTGGCCAGGTCCTCCTGCTCGTCGACCTTCTCCGCCTCGGTGATCGCCGCCACGCCGCGGATCGTGCGGAACGCGGCGAGGTCGGCGTCGGCGTGCGCGACGTGGTCCAGGTGGTCCGCCACGACCTGGGTGGCCGAGACGTCACCCCGGCGTACGCCCCGGGCGATCTGTTTGGCGGTCGCCCCCACCCAGGTCGTCGGCATGATGTCCGGCACGGCCACCCTCCCCAGCCAGCGGTCAGCCCAGCGCCTGCTCCAGATCGGCGAGCAGGTCGTCGACCGTCTCGATGCCGACAGACAGTCGCACGAGATCGCCGGGAACTTCAAGCGGCGAGCCGGCGGCACTTGCGTGTGTCATCCGTCCCGGGTGCTCGATCAGGGACTCGACGCCGCCGAGGGACTCGGCGAGCACGAAAAGCTTGGCCTGGTTGCAGATCTCCACGGCGTGCTCCTCGCCGCCCGCGGCGCGGAAGGAGATCATGCCGCCGAACCGGCGCATCTGCTTGGCGGCGACCTCGTGCCCGGGGTGCGACGGCAGGCCCGGGTAGAGCACCTGGCCGACCTTGGCGTGACCGTCCAGGTAGGCCGCGATCCGCTCGGCGTTGTCGCAGTGCCGGTCCATGCGTACGCCGAGGGTCTTGATGCCGCGCAGCGTGAGCCAGGCGTCGAACGGCCCGTTGACCGCACCCATCGCGTTCTGGTGGTAGCGCAACTCCTCGCCGAGCGCCCGGTCGGCGGCGATCAGGGCGCCACCGACCACGTCGGAGTGCCCGCCGATGTACTTGGTGGTGGAGTGGACCACCACGTCCGCGCCGAACGCGATCGGCTGCTGCAGGTACGGCGAGGCGAAGGTGTTGTCGACCACCAGCAGCGCGTCGGCCTCGTGCGCGACGGCGGCCAGGGCGGCGATGTCGGCGATGCCGAGCAGCGGGTTGGTCGGCGTCTCCACCCAGACGATCCTCGTGGTGCCGGGCCGGATCGCGGCCCGCACCGCGTCCGGGTCGGAGACCTTGGCCGGGGTGTAGTCCAGGCCCCACCGCTCGGCGACCTTGGCGAACAGCCGGTAGGTGCCGCCGTACGCGTCGTCCGGGATCACCACGTGGTCGCCCGGCTTGCAGACGGTGCGCAGCAGGGTGTCCTCGGCGGCCAGGCCGCTGGCGAAGGCGAGCGCCACCGGCCCGCCCTCCAGGGCGGCCAGGCACTCCTGGAGCGCGTCCCGGGTCGGGTTGCCGGAGCGGCTGTATTCATAGCCCTGCCGGGGCGCGCCGACCGCGTCCTGGGCATAGGTGCTGGTCTGATAGATCGGTGGGATCACCGCGCCGGTGCGGGCCTCGGGGTCCTGGCCGGCGTGGATGGCGAGCGTCTCGAAGCCGTGACTCATTCCCGAGACGTTAGTCGGCCACACCGCCCGGGCAGGCACAACCCGGCGCACGCCGCGTCAACACCCTGTCGTACCGGTCGGCGATACTGGCTCGGTGACCTCATCCGCGGCCCTTCCCTCGCGCCTAATCGGCACGGTCGAACGCATCCCGGCCTCATTAGCGCAGCTGACCGGCCCGGACCATGGCCGGGTCGAGCTTCCCGTCCGTCTGGCCTGGTCCGGCCTCACCGAATTCAACGTGGCCGATCCGCGGCAGCGGCTGACGCTCTACCGGACGCTGATGGACTGCGGCCAACGGGAGGACATCCTTCACTATGTCAACGCCGCTCTGTTACGTCGCGACTGGCCCCGCATCAAGCGACTGACCGCCCGGCGCCTGGTGGCGATCTGGGAACGGCGGCTTCCAGAGCTTACTTCCTGATCATGGAAAAACTGCATCGGCGGCTGTTGCACATCGGCTTCGCCGCTACACGGTTGGGTTCACCCTTCAGGAGCTGGCCGACCGGCTTGGCGGCATCACCGAGTTGGATCCCGAGACCTTCGCGTCCTACCGCCTGACCGAGGCGGATGTTGCGGCCCTGGACAGTTGGGCACTCGCTTGGGAGACCGATGTCCGGGCGCGGCTGGCGAGCGGCGAGACCGGGCCCTCAGGGGTGCCGGATGATAAATGGAATGCGTACCTCGACCCGGCCTGACCCGGTGGGTGGTGTCGGGCAACGCCTGCGAGTTCGGCATAGCCTGGCCGGGTGAGTGGGTGTGTGTTCTGCGGGATCGTGGCGGGCGAGGTGCCCGCGTTCGTCGTCGCCGACGAACCGGACGGCGTGGCCTTCCTGGACACCCGGCCGGTCTTCAAGGGGCACGTGCTGGTGGTGCCGCGCGCCCACCTGGTCACCCTCGACACGCTGCCGGCCGAGGTGCTGCCCGGCTACTTCCGGCTGGTGCAGCAGATCATCGTGGCGGTGGAGACCGGACTGGGGTCCGGCGGGACGTTCGTGGCGGTCAACAACAAGGTGTCCCAGTCGGTGCCGCACCTGCACACCCACGTGGTGCCCCGGACGAAGGGCGACGGGCTGCGCGGTTTCTTCTGGCCGCGTACCCGCTACACGGATGACGCCGAGGCGACGGGCTTCGCCCGCCGGATCGCCGCCGCCCTGGCCTGAGGGCGGCAGGGGCGGGTAAGGAAGCGGAGACCGGCGGTGTTGCACGCTGGGAGAGGGAAGAGAGGAGTCCCACCGTGTTCCTTCGCCGTATGAAGGCCGAGTTGCCCACCCCCGACCAGGCCCTGCCGGGCCGGTCGATCACGATGCCGATCTCCGACCGGCACGAGGTGCTGCCCTCCTCGCTGAAGGGTCCGTTCCCGGAGGGCTCGCAGGTCGCCGTCTTCGGGATGGGCTGTTTCTGGGGTGCCGAGCGGCTGTTCTGGACCCTCCCCGGCGTGATCACGACCTCGGTCGGCTACGCGGGTGGCATCACCCCGAACCCGACCTACGAGGAGGTCTGCTCGGGGATGACCGGGCACGCCGAGGTGGTCCAGGTGGTCTACGACCCCACCCGGATCAGCTACGAGGACCTGCTCAAGGTCTTCTGGGAGAACCACGACCCGACCCAGGGCATGCGCCAGGGCAACGACGTCGGCACGCAGTACCGATCGGCGATCTACGTCACCACCGACGAGCAGTTCGCCACCGCGCAGGCGTCCCGGGACGCGTTCGCGCCGATCGTGGCGCGGGCAGGCAAGGGCGAGATCACCACGGAGATCGCCCGGCTCGGTGACTACTACTTTGCCGAGGACTACCACCAGCAGTACCTCGCGCCGACCAAGAACCCGAACGGGTACTGCAACCACGGCCCCAACGGGCTGAGCTGCCCGGTCGGCGTGGCACGTACCGCCGGCTGACCGACTCGATGTCCGTTTCCGGGCCTGCGGTGTTTGTCACAACGCAGGCCCGGATCATTCCGGTCACCTGAGCGGGCGGGGCACGAAACACCGGCACCTGAGCAGCATTGAACGGGATCGGCCGGGCATCCTAGCAATCCCGCCACCAATCGTCATCAGCTCAACAGGCGAGCCGTGACGACCTCTGGCAGCATGGGCCGGCATGTGCGGACTGGCTGGGGAGTTCCGCCATGACGGTTCACGCGCCGATGTGGCGGCGGTGGAGCGGATGGCGGCCACCATGAAGGACCGAGGACCGGACGACAGCGGGGTGTGGTCACAGGGCCCGATCGCCCTGGGGCACCGCCGCCTGAAGATCATCGACTGCTCCGCGGCGAGCGGCCAGCCGATCGTCGACGCCGCCGCCGGCCTCACCGGCGTCTTCAACGGCTGTATCTACAACTATCGTGAGCTGCGCGCGGAGCTGCAGGCCAAGGGCCACCACTTCTTCTCCTCCGGAGACAGCGAGGTCGTGGTCAAGGCGTACGCCGAGTGGGGGCTGGACTTCGTCGACCACCTGATCGGCATGTTCGCGGTGGCGATCAGCGAGCGGGACACCGGCCGGTTGGTACTGGCCCGGGACCGCCTCGGCATCAAGCCGCTCTACCTCGCCAAGACACCCGGCCTGGTCCGCTTCGCCAGCACCCTGCCGGCGCTGCTGGCCGGCGGCGGGATCGACACCTCGATCGACCCGGTGGCGCTCGCCCACTACCTGAGCTTCCACAGCATCGTGCCGCCGCCGCGGACCATCCTGCGCGGCGCCGCCAAGCTCCCCCCGGCCACGGTCCGGGTGTACGAGCCGGACGGATCGGCCCGGGAGCGGGTCTACTGGCAACCGTCCTTCGGCCGGACCGCCGAGCGGGCCGGCTGGACCGAGCGGGACTGGCAGGACGCGCTGCTGGAGTCGCTGACCACCGCCGTACGCCGGCGGACCGTCGCCGACGTGCCGGTCGGTGTGCTGCTCTCCGGCGGCCTGGACTCCAGCCTCGTCGTCGCGCTGCTGGCCGGGGAGGGGCAGTCCGGCCTGGCCACGTTCTCCATCGGCTTCGACGCGGTCGGGGGCCGGCCGGGCGACGAGTTCGTCTGGTCCGACCTGGTCGCGAAGACCTTCGCGACCGACCACCACCGGATCAGGGTGCCCACCGGCGACCTGCTGCCGCCGCTGGAGGCCGCCGTCGGGGCGATGAGCGAGCCGATGGTCAGCCACGACTGCGTCGCGTTCTGGCTGCTCAGCCAGGAGGTCGCCCGGCACGTCAAGGTGGTCCAGTCCGGCCAGGGCGCGGACGAGATCCTGGGCGGCTACCACTGGTACCCGCCGCTCGCCGAAGTGGACCGGGAGCGCGCGCTCGAGACGTACACGGGGGCCTTCCTCGACCGCGACGCGGCCGGCCTGGCCCGGGTGCTCAACCCGGCGTGGCTGGCCGACGGCGACCCGGCCCGGGAGTTCGTGGCCGCGCACCTGGCCCGGCCCGGGGCGCAGACCGCGGTCGACGCCGGCCTGCGGATCGACACCCAGGTGATGCTGACCGACGACCCGGTCAAGCGGGTGGACAACATGACCATGGCGCACGGGCTGGAGGCCCGGGTGCCGTTCCTCGACCACGAGTTCGTGGAGCTGGCCGCGAGCTGCCCGCCGGAGCTGAAGCTGGCCCAGGGCGGCAAGGGTGTGCTCAAGGAGATCGGCCGCCGGATCCTGCCGCACGAGGTGATCGACCGGCCGAAGGGCTACTTCCCGGTGCCGGGCCTCACCCACCTGGAGGGCAAGCTCCTCGACCGGGTACGCGACGCCCTCACCGCGCCCGAGGCCCGCCGCCGCGACCTGTTCCGCGCCGAGTACGTCGACGCGCTGCTCGCCGACCCGAACGCCGAACTGACCCCGTTGAACGGAAACAAGCTGTGGCAACTCGGACTCCTGGAAATGTGGCTCCAGCACCACGGAATCGGCTGACCATGACCGACACCCTCGCCACCGGCACGGCTCGACTCGACCGGGAACGGATGCCGGGCGGCCGCCGAGAACGAGTCGGCCCGGGCGGCGACCCGGTCGCCCCCGGCACTCGCGAGCCCCGACGCCAACCGTCCGACGCGTCCGGCAAGGTGCTGGACTGCGGCTGGGGCCGGCTGGTCTTCGGGCAGACCTTCACCGAGCAGACCGCCGTCGCCGACGTGCTGCGTTCGGAGGCGGCCGGCGCCCGTGACATCTGCATCTACCTGCGCGACCCGCACGTGCTCGTCTCCCGGCTACCGGACGAGCTGTTCATCGACCCGTCGCTGACCTACCGGCTGCCGCTCGGCGGGCGCCGGCCGGCCGCCGCCGGGAACGGCGGCGTCCCCGGCCTGGCCATCCGCCCGCTGTACGACGCCGACGACGCGGACGCGGTGAACCGGATCTACGCCCGCAACGGCATGGTCACCGCCCCGGTGCAGGTGCTGGTCGACAACTCCGCCAGCGACAAGTTCCTGCACCTGGTCGCCGAGGACGCCACCGGCGAGGTGGTCGGCACCATCACCGGGGTGGACCACGCCGCGGTCTTCGCCGACCCGGAGAACGGGGCCAGCCTCTGGTGCCTGACCGTGGACTTCAACACCGCGCCGCCCGGCACCGGCCAAGCCCTGCTCACCGCGCTGGCCGACCGGCTCGACGCGCGGGGACGCGCGTACGTGGACCTGTCGGTGCTGGCCGAGAACTCCGGCGCGATCCGGCTCTACGAGCGGCTCGGCTTCCACCGCACCGGCACGTTGTGCGTGAAGCGGAAGAACCCGATCAACGAGCGGCTCTTCCTCCCGGCCACCCCGGCTGGCTACGACGAGCTCAACCCGTACGCCAGGATCGTCGCCGACGAGGCGATGCGGCGTGGCATCCGGGTGGAGGTCACCGATCCGACCTGGGGCGAGCTGCGACTGGCCAACGGCGGCCGAACCGTCCACACCCGGGAATCGCTGTCGGAGCTGACCTCGGCGGTGGCGATGAGCCGCTGCGACGACAAACGGGTGACCCGACGGATCCTCACCGAGGCGGGACTGCCCGTACCACGTGGCCGGACCGCCACCGGCGACGCCGACGACCTGGCCTTCCTGGCCGACGTCGGCCCGGTGGTGGTCAAGCCGACCCGGGGCGAGCAGGGCAGAGGCATCACCGTCGGGGTGCGTACGCCGGAGGCGCTGACCGCGGCGGTCGAGCTGGCCCGGCAATTCTGCCCGGACGTGCTGATCGAACAGCGCTGCGCGGGCGAGGACCTGCGGGTGATCGTCATCGACCACGAGGTGGTGGCCGCGGCGGTACGCCGGCCGGCGCAGATCACCGGTGACGGGGTGCACGACGTCACCGAGTTGATCGAGCGGCAGAGCCGGCGGCGGGCCGCCGCCACCGAGGGCGAGTCGCGGATACCGGTCGACGACATGACCCGCGAGGTGGTGGCCGAGGCCGGGTACCGGATGCACGACGTGCTCCCCGAGGGGCAGGTGCTCGCCGTACGCCGGACCGCCAACCTGCACACCGGCGGCACCATCCACGACGTGACCGCCGACCTGCACCCGGTGATCGCGGAGGCGTGCGTGACGGCCAGCCGGGCGCTGGACATCCCGGTCACCGGGCTGGACCTGCTGGTACCCGCCCCCGACCGGCCCGAGCACGTCTTCGTCGAGGCGAACGAGCGGCCCGGCCTGGCCAACCACGAACCGCAGCCGACCGCCGAACGCTTCGTCGACCTGCTCTTCCCCGGCACCCGGGCGCCGCAGCGCCTCTGGTCGCCGGCCGGTACGGGCCTGTGATCCAAATCCGTTGCCGGGGTCACGCGGAAGTGGATAGCGTGGCGGTACACGGGAAAGGAGGTGGTCCAGCTTTGTATAGCAATCGGACTCGTGAGGTGGCTGTCCGCTAGCCGCTGTCCTCGACAGTAATCCCGTCCGCCGCGAGGCGGACACAGGCACCGTCGTCGAGACCGTGTGGCAGCGGTACGGCGAATTCACGACAGCCACCCGACCCCCGGGGTGCCGGCCCAGTCCAGCCGGCCCGCGTGCGAACGCGGAAGCCCCGGGGGTCGCTTCATGTCAGCAGCAGGAGGAGCCGTGTCCATGCGCGAGCTGGTGGTGCTGGGGACGGCCAGCCAGGCCCCCACCCGACAGCGCAACCACAACGGGTACCTGCTGCGCTGGGACGACGAGGTGCTCCTCTTCGACCCCGGCGAGGGCAGCCAGCGACAGATGCTGCACACCGGGGTCTCCGCCACCGACCTCACCCGGATCTGCGTCACCCACTTCCACGGCGACCACTGCCTGGGCCTGCCCGGCGTGATCCAACGGCTCTCGCTCGACCGGGTGCCGCACCCGGTGACGGTGCACTTCCCCGCCGGCGGCGCGGACTACTTCGCCCGGCTACGCCACGCGGCGAGCTTCCACGAGACCGCCGAACTGGCCGTCGAGCCGATCGGAGCCGACGGGCAGCGGATCACCCTGGGCATCGGCACACTGGAGGCCCGCCGGCTTCGGCACCCGATCGAGACGTACGGCTACCGCCTCGTCGAGCCGGACGGCTGCCGGATGCTGCCGGAGAAGCTGGCCGCGTACGGCATCGCCGGCCCGACGGTCGGCAGGCTGCTCCGCGACGGCCACCTGGACCTGGACGGACGCCGCGTCACCCGGGACGAGGTGAGCGTGACCCGGCCGGGACAGCGGTTCGCGTTCGTGATGGACACCGGGCTCTGCGACGGGGTGTGGGCCCTGGCCGAGCACGCCGACCTGCTGGTCATCGAGTCGACGTTCCTGGATTCGGAGGCCGCGCTCGCCGCCGAGGTCGGCCACCTCACCGCCGCGCAGGCCGCGCGGGTGGCGGCCGAGTCGGCGGTACGCACCCTCGTGCTCACCCACTTCTCCCAGCGGTACGCCGACCCGCGCCGGTTCGCCGACGAGGCCCGGCAGCACTTCAGCGGTGAGCTGGTGATCGCCGAGGACCTGATGACCGTGCCGGTGCCGCCCCGGCGGGTAGTCTCGGCCCGGTGACCGTCACGCTACGCCCCGCCACCACGGCCGACCTGATGGCGATCGGCGCGCTGCACCAACGGTCCCGGGTGACGGCGTACTCGTCGTTCCTGCCGGCGGCGGCGCTGGCCCGGCCGACGCCGGAGGAGCTGGGCCGGTACTGGGTGGAACGGCTGACCTGGGAGGGCGCGGACCACCGGATGACGGTGGCCGAGCGCGACGGCCGGCTGGCCGGCTTCAGCTACCTCGGGCCGGACGACGCCGACGACCCGGAGACCGGCCTGCTCAACGCCATCCACCTGGAGCCGACGGAGCGGGGCCGGGGCAGCGGCCGGACGCTGATGGTCGACGCCCTGGCCGCGATGCGGGCGCGCGGCTGGTCCCGCGCGGTGCTCTGGGTGCTCGAGGAGAACGCGTCCGCCCGCCGCTTCTACGAGCGCGGCGGCTGGGCACCCACCGGCGAGCGGCGGGACGAACACATCGGCTCGGCGCTCGTCCCCCAACTCCGCTACGCCCGACCCATCGGGTGTTAGAAAGGGGCCCCTCCTTTGCGCGAGGCGTTGAGAAGGGGCCCCTCCTTACCGCTCAGCGCGCGCCGAGGTGGGCGAGCAGGTCCTGCCGGGTCAGCACGCCCTTGGGCTTGCCGTCGACCAGCACCAGCGCGGCGTCGGCCTTCTCCAGCATGGCCACCGCCTCGCTGACCGGCTGCCCGCCGCCGATCATCGGCAGCGGCTCGGCCATGTGCCGCTCGATGGTGTCGTGCAGGTGGGCCTGCCCGGTGAAGAGCGCGTCGAGCAGATCCTTCTCGGCGATCGAGCCGGCCACCTCACCGGTCACCACCGGCGGCTCGGCCTTGAGCACCGGAAGCTGGGAGACGCCGTACTCGCGCATGTAGTCGATGGCGTCGCGCACCGTCTCGGTCGGGTGGACGTGCACCAGCTCGGGCAGGGCACCCGGCTTGCTGGCGAGCGCGTCGGCCACGGTCGGCTCCGCGCCGGCGTTGTCCAGGAAGCCGTACCGGGCCATCCAGCTGTCGTTGAAGATCTTCGACAGGTAGCCCCGGCCGCCGTCCGGCAGCAGCACCACGATCACGTCGTCCGGGCCGGCCTTGCGGGCCACCTCCAGTGCGGCGACCACGGCCATGCCGCACGAGCCGCCGACCAGCAGCCCCTCCTCGCGGGCCAGCCGCCGGGTCATCTCGAAGGACTGCTTGTCGGACACCTCGACGATCTCGTCGGCGACGGACCGGTCGTACGTCTCCGGCCAGAAGTCCTCGCCGACTCCCTCGACCAGGTAGGGCCGCCCGGTGCCACCGGAGTAGACCGAGCCCTCCGGGTCCGCGCCGATGACCTTGACCCGCCCGTCGGACGCCTCCTTGAGGTAGCGGCCGATGCCGGAGATGGTGCCGCCGGTGCCGACGCCCGCGACGAAGTGCGTCATCCGCCCCTCGGTCTGCTTCCACAGCTCCGGGCCGGTGGTCTCGTAGTGCGAGCGGGGGTTGGCCGGGTTGCTGTACTGGTTGGGCTTCCAGGCGCCGGGGATCTCCCGGGCCAGCCGGTCGGAGACGTTGTAGTAGGAACGCGGGTCCTCCGGCGCGACCGCGGTCGGGCAGACCACCACCTCGGCGCCGTAGGCCCGCAGCACGTCCTGCTTGTCCTGGCTGACCTTGTCCGGGCAGACGAAGACACACTTGTAGCCCTTGAGCTGGGCCACCAGGGCCAGCCCGATGCCGGTGTTACCGCTGGTCGGCTCGACGATGGTGCCGCCGGGCTTGAGGATCCCCGCCTTCTCGGCGTCCTCCACCATCCGCATCGCGATGCGGTCCTTCACCGAACCGCCCGGGTTGACGTACTCCACCTTCGCCAGCACGGTCGCCTGGATGCCCTCGGTGACGTTGCGCAGCCGTACCAGCGGGGTGTTGCCGATCAGCTCGACGACGTTGTCGTAGTACTGCACCTGGTTGTGCCCTTCGTTGCGGCACCGGCGCCGGCGGCCGGGCGGACGTCTTTTCGTCGCCCAGGGTACGTGCCGTCAGGGCACCACATGCCCGGGGATGACGGAGCTGCGACGCGCCTCCCACTCCAGGAAGCGCTCGGTCTCGGCGAGCACGCTGCCGGCCAGCCAGCTGACCATCACGGCGTCGTCGGCCAGGCCGATGATCCCCAGCGGGAACTCCGGAATCAGGTCGATCGGCGAGACGATGTACGCCGTCGCCGCGGTCATCAGGGCCAGCCGCAGGCCGCCGTCGTACTCGCCCTTCGCGGTGGCCCAGACCATCCGGGGCAGGGCGGCCAGCCGCGCGCCCACCGACGGACCGCTCCGCGCCCCCGCCATCATCGCCCGGGCCAGCGCGGCGAACGCCGCGCTCCGCTTCAATGTCTTCGCCATTCTCGTCGCCCCTTTCCGCCACCAGCGTGCGGTCCCGGCGCAAGTTTCGCCACTGTCGCCTCAGATACCCCGAACCGTCGCCGTCCAGCCGCACGAATCGCGGGAGAGCGGGTTGTCGGTGCGGCGCGATAATGTCGGTTCATGGGGGACGCTGGTTCCGTCGCACCGGCCGGTTGGCGCGATGTCCGGCGGATCGCCCGCCTGGCGGCGATCGGCACGGGCGCCACCGTGGCGGCCACCGTCGCGACCGGCGGCGTGCTGCTCGGCCAGGCCCGGCAGGCCCGCCGCACCATCCCGATGGCCGAGGCGCCCCCGCCGCGCTGCGACGGAGTGTACGGCGCGAAGCTCCCCGACCCGCCGATCACCATGGTCATGCTCGGCGACTCCTCCGCGGCCGGCTACGGCGTGCGCCGCCGCCGCGAGACGCCGGGCGCGCTGCTGGCCACCGGCCTGTCCCGCCGGCTGCACCGGCCGGTGCGGCTGCACCGGTTCGCCGTGGTGGGCGCCCTGTCCGCGGGGCTGAAGCCGCAAGTCGAGTCGGCCCTTGAGGTCAATCCGGACATCGCGGTCATCCTGATCGGCGGCAACGACGTCACCAACCGCACGGCGCCGGCGGTGGCGGTGCGCTATCTGGTCGACGCCGTGCGCACGCTGCACGCCAACGGTTGCGAGGTGGTCGTCGGCACCTGTCCCGACCTGGGGGCGATCCAGCCGATCCACCCGCCGCTGCGCTGGCTGGCCCGCCGCTGGAGCCGTCAGCTCGCCGCCGCCCAGACGGTGGCCGTGGTCGAGGCGGGCGGCCGGACGGTCTCCCTCGGTGACCTGCTCGGTCCCCGGTTCGTCGCGGAGCCGGCCCGGATGTTCGCCTGGGACCGGTTCCATCCGTCCGCCGAGGGCTACGCGGTCGCCGCGGCGGCCCTGCTGCCCACCCTGCTCTCCGCGCTCGGCGCCGGCCAGGAGCGCCGGGCGTCGCTCGCCGGCCTGGACGGCGTACGGTCGCTCCCGGAGGCGGCCCACGAGGCGGCCCGGCACGCCGGCACCGAGGTCAGCGGCACCCAGGTCCGGGGCCGTGACCGGGGTCCAGGCGGTCGCTGGGCGCAACTGCGACGGCGCGCCTTCTTCGGGGTCGGCGCGGTGCCGCAACCGGGACCCACCGCCGATTCTCCCACCCTCAAGGGTCTGGCATGAGCGGGCCTGACAGGGGCATCATCAGGCACAACGCGGGCGTGACATGAGTGCGCCTCGCAAGCTGGCCGGCCCCTGCGCCGGCCGTGGGGAGGTGTCGCCATGACGGGGCGTAACGAGCTCGTGGTCCGGCTGGGTCGGGCCGCGGCCCTCTCCCTGGTCGCCGGCACGGTGGGTGGGGCGGCCGTCCTCGCCGGGCAGGCCATCGCCGCCCGCAGCCGCCAGTACGCGCAGCCAGAGCTGGGCCTGGCGCTGCGCGCCACGGTCGGCCGGGCGGACGCTCCCCCGGTGCGGCTGGTGCTGCTCGGCGACTCGTCGGCGCTCGGCGTCGGCGTCGGATATTTCGAGGAGACCATCGGCGGCCAGTTGGCCCACCTGCTCACCGAGGGGCCGGCCGGCCGGCGGGTGCAGCTGTCCAGCGTGGGGGTGTCCGGCTCCCGTTCCACCGACCTGGCCACCCAGGTGGCCCGGGCACTGCTCGGTGAGCGCCCCGACGTGGCGGTGATCCTGATCGGGGCCAACGACGCCACCGCGCTGGCCCGCCCCACGGACGCCGCGGCGTACCTCGCCTCGGCGGTGCGCCGGCTGCGCGAGGCCCACGTCGAGGTGGTCGTGGGCACCTGCCCCGACCTCGGCGCGGTACGCGCGGTCGCGTCCCCGCTGCGGCAGCTGCTCGCCTGGTCGGGCCGGCGGGTCGCCCGGGCCCAGACCTCGGCCGTGCTCGACGCCGGCGGCAGCGTGGTCGACCTGGCCGCCGAGACCGGCCCGGTGTTCCGGGCGGACGCGGGCACGCTCTGCCACGACGGCTACCACCCCTCCGCCGACGGCTACCGGGTCTGGGCGCACGCCCTGCTGCCGGCCGTCGCGGCGGCGGCGACGGTCGCCTCCCGGCACCACTGAGCCGGCGCCGGGCGTGACATTCCCCGCCCGGTTGCCGGCTTCCGCCACAAGTTACCGGCAAGTTAACGTTGGTTCATGCCGATTGAGTCGCCCCGCGACGCCGTCATCGTCGCCACCGCCCGGTCTCCCATCGGTCGCGCGGTCAAGGGATCCCTGAAGGACGTCCGCCCGGACGACCTCGCCGCCACCGTCGTCCGGGCCGCCCTCGACAAGGTGCCGGCGCTCGACCCCACCACGATCGACGACCTCTACCTGGGCTGCGGGCTGCCCGGCGGCGAGCAGGGCTTCAACCTGGCCCGGGTGGTCGCCACCCTGCTGGGCCTGGACGGCCTGCCCGGCGCCACCCTGACCCGATACTGCGCCTCCTCGCTGCAGACCACCCGGATGGCCATGCACGCGATCCGGGCGGGTGAGGGCGATGTCTTCGTCTCCGCCGGCGTCGAGACCGTCTCCCGGTACGCCCGCGGCAACTCGGACACCCTGCCGCCCGAGGCGCAGGCGCTGGTCGGCGGCGGCTGGGAGAACCCCCGCTTCGCGGCGGCGCGGGCGCGTTCGGCGGCCCGCGCCGAGGGCGGCGCCGAGGTGTGGACCGACCCGCGCGAGGCCGACCAGCTCCCCGACATCTACCTGGCCATGGGTCAGACCGCCGAGAACCTCGCCCAGGTCCACGACATCACCCGCGAGGAGATGGACGCGTTCGGCGTACGCAGCCAGAACCTGGCCGTGAAGGCGATCGCGGACGGCTTCTGGACCCGCGAGATCACCCCGGTGACCACGCCGGACGGCACCGTGGTCAGCGCCGACGACGGCCCGCGCCCGGGGGTGACCCTGGCGGGCGTGGCCGGCCTGAAGCCGGTTTTCCGCCCGGACGGCCGGATCACCGCCGGCAACTGCTGCCCGCTCAACGACGGTGCCGCCGCCGTGATCGTGATGAGCGCCCAGCGGGCGAAGGACCTCGGCCTCACCCCGCTGGCCCGGATCGTCTCCACCGGCGTGACCGCGCTGTCCCCGGAGATCATGGGCCTCGGCCCGGTGGAGGCGTCGAGGCAGGCGCTCAGGCGGGCCGGCATGACCATCGACGACGTCGACCTGGTCGAGATCAACGAGGCGTTCGCCGCCCAGGTGATCCCGTCGTACCGGCAGCTCGGCATCCCGGAGGAGAAGCTGAACGTGATGGGTGGCGCGATCGCCGTCGGGCACCCGTTCGGCATGACCGGCGCTCGGATCACCGGCACGCTGCTCAACGCCCTGGAGTGGCACGACAGGACCATCGGTCTGGAGACCATGTGTGTCGGTGGCGGCCAGGGCATGGCCATGGTGCTCGAACGGCTGAGCTGAGCCGAACCGGCGCCTGCTGCGCTCTCGCCTCAGAGGGTGGCGCGGGTCCGGGCGACCGCGGTGGCGGCCTCGGCGAGCACCGACTCCGCTGGACCGGCAGCCACCAGGTCGGCGGCGACCACCCGGAGCTGGTCGGGCAGCACCAGGTCGCCGCCGAGCCGGGGCACCTCCCGGCGTGGCCCGCCCTCGGCGTCCGCCGCCAGGTTGGCGATCTCCTGCACCAGCTTGTGCACCAGGTCGGCCCGGGAGACGTTGCCGCCCTCGGCCGCCGCCGACCAGCGCGGCTGCTCCCAGTGCCCGACCTGACGGACCAGCAGCTCCACCGCCCGGTCCAACTCCGCTGCGCTCATCGCCGCCGAGTCTATGACGGCTCCCGGTCGCGGCGCGGCGGCAGGCGCGCCGAGCTGGAGTTGCCGAACGACGGCTCCGGGTCGCGGCGCGGCGATAGACGCGCCGAGCTGGCGCCGTCGAACGGTCAGCGCCGGGCGTAGCTGAGCAGGCGGAGGATCTGCCAGTACAGGAAGATCAAGCCGACCAGCAGCCCGAACGCGCAGTACCACGCGTATCGGCGGGGCAGTCCGGCCCGGGCCGACCGCTCGACCAGGTCGAAGTCGAGGATGAAGCTGAACGCGCCGGCGATGATCGCCACCACCGAGAAGACGTACGGCAGCCAACCCACCCGCGCGGTCAGGCTGTAGACCGCCAGCCCCTGCCGCCCGGTAAACAGGTACGCGACCAGGTTGACCAGGCTGAGCACCAGGATCCCGAGCAGCGTGCCCGTGACCAGCCGGGCCATCCGCGGGGTGGCTCGGACCACCCGGGCCCGGTAGAGCAGCGCCATGCCGAGGAAGACGCCGAAGGTGCCGATCACCGCCTGCACCACGATGCCCGGATACACCTCCTCGAACGCCCGGCTGGCCACCCCGAGCAGCAGTCCCTGGAGCACCGCGTACCCGACGATGAGCGGCGGGCTGGTGATCTGCCGCAGGGAGATGACCAGCACCAGCGCCAGGCTGGCCAGGGAACTGCCGGCCAGCGCCGCCGGGATCCACACCGCCTGCGGCACGACCACCCAGGCGACCGCCGCGGTGACGCCGGTGAGCAACAGCAGGCCGACCGTACGGCTGACCACATCGGTCACGGTCATCGTGTCGGCGGCACCGAGCACCTGACGCTCGGCCCGGCGGACGTCGTCCAGTCGGGTCAGCACCGGGTTGGCACTCCGCACCGCGACCTCCTCGCCGACATACCCGCCCTCACTCTGCCCTGGGCGGCGCGACGGCGGCGGGAAAACGACGACGCCCGCCGCCGCGGTCGCGGCAGGCGGGCGTCGCAGGTCCGGCGACGGTCAGTCGTCGCCCTGAAGGTAGCTGAGCAGGCGCAGCACCTCGAGGTAGAGCCAGACCAGGCCGACCACGATGCCGAAGGCGGCGGTCCAGGCGTACCGCTGCGGGACGCCCGCCCGGACACCCTCTTCGATGTTCGCGAAATTGAGCACGAAGCTCAGCGAGGCGACCACGATGCAGACCAGGCTGAAGACGATGGCCAGCCCGCTGCCGTCGCGCAGGTGGGTGTTGACGCCGAAGAGCGAGAGCACCAGGTTGATCAGCATGGTGGCGAAGAGACCACCCATGATCGCCACCATGACCTTGGCGAATTTCGGGGTGGCCCGGATGACGCGCGCCCTGTAGAGCATCGTCATCACGAAGAAGACGCCGAAGGTCCCCACCACGGCCTGCAGCACGATGCCGTCGTAGAAAGACTCGAAGGTCTTGCTCACCGCACCGACGAAGACACCCTCGATGATGGAGTACGCCACCACCAGGGCCGGATTCGCCACCCGGGAGAACGAGATGATCAGGCCGAGCACCAGGCCGATCACCGCGCCGCCGAGCCAGGCCGCCCCGAGCAGCTGGTCCGGGACGAGGATCCAGGTGGCCGCCGCCGCGCCGCCGAGGATCGCCAGCATGGTGACCGTCTTGACGACGACGTCGTCGAGGGTCATCGGGGCCTCGGTGACCGGGGTCACCGGGTATGCCTGGCCGGTCGCGTACTGCGGGTGCGGCTGGTACTGCTGCGGGTATCCGGGCTGACCGTACGGCCCGGGCTGGGCGTACCCGGCCGCCCGCTCGTGGCCGGCCGCCTGGCCGAACCGCGAGAGCACCGGGTTCGAGGTCTTCACTTTCAGGCCTCCCTCAGGGGGTCGATGCACGTGAACGTGCCCCTCCAGGGTAAACGGGACACGCAACCCGGTGCCGGGAGTGAAGCTGTGGGAAACCTGAGAGTCTGGGTGCCCGGGGCGGGGCTCGAACCCGCACGCCTCGCGGCAGCCGCTTTTAAGGCGGCCGTGTCTGCCGTTCCACCACCCGGGCGGGTGACGCCCGCGCGTCGACGCGCGGCGGTGCAGGTCTCACCGTAACCGTTGCGCGGCGTGCCGGAGTACCCGGCGGCGAGCCGCCGTTATGGTCGAAGCCGTGACCAGCGCCGCCCGCACGGCCCTCGGCCCGGCAGGCCGCCTCGGTCCGGCGGTCACCCGTCCGACGCGTACCGCCCGCCTGCTGGCCGCCGTGGCCCGGCACCGCGCGGGCCTGCTGGCCGGGCTGATCTTCGCGCTGCTCGCCGGATGGCTCACCCACGGCCTGTGGCCGGCACCGGGGCAGCGGGTGCTCGCGCTCAACCCGGCGGACCAGACCCTCTACGAATGGTTCCTGGCCGTCGACTCGCGCGCCGTGCTGGGCGACTTCGGCCTGCTCACCGACCGGCTCAACGCGCCGGACGGGGTCAACCTGCTGGCCAACACCACGGTGATCGCGCTCGGCGTGCTGCTGGCCCCGGTCACGTTCGCGTTCGGCGCGCCGGTGACCTTCGCCCTGCTGGTCGCCGGCAACCTGGCCGGCACGGCGATCGCCTGGTACCTGCTGTTCACCCGAACGCTGCGCGCCCACCCGCTCGCCGCCGCCCTCGGCGCGGCCCTCTGCGGCTTCGGCCCCGGCATGGTCTCGCAGAGCAACGCGCACCTGCACATGACCGCCCAGTGGCTGGTCCCGGCGCTCGTCTGGCTGGTGGTCCGGCTGCTGAGGGCCGCCGACCCGGCCGGCCGGACGGGCGGGCCGGACCGCCGGCGGGCGGCCACCTCGGCGGTGGGGCTGGCCGCGGCGGTCACCGCCCAGTTCTTCGTGGGCGAGGAGGTGCTCTTCCTGACCGCGGTCACCCTGCTGGTGATGGCCCCGGCGTACGGGCTGGCCGACCGGGCGCGGCTGCGCCGGGCGCTGCCCGCGTTCGCCGGTGGGCTGGCGATGGCCGCCGTTCTGGCCGGGTTCGTGCTCGGTTACCCGATGTGGCACCAGTTCGCCGGTCCGCAGGCCGTCCCAGGGCCGCTGTTCGACCCGTACCACTACGTCGCCGACCTGACCAGCTGGGTGGCCCTCTCCCCGCTCTCCGTGCTGGGCGGGGACGCCGCGTCCCGGCTGGCCACCGGCCCGGCCGAGTTCAACACCTTCCTCGGCTGGCCCCTGCTGCTGGTCACCGCCGCCTGCGCCGCCTGGCTCGGCCGCCGCCCGGTGGCGGTCGCCTGCGCGGCCGGGGCCGTGATCATGGGCGTGCTGTCGCTCGGCCCCGAGGTCCTGATCGCCGGCGACCGGAGCGGCCTGCGCGCCCCGTACGCGCTGCTGGTCGGGCTGCCGCTGGTGGACAGCGCGCTGCCGACGCGGTTCGGCCTGGCGGTGCTGCCGCTGGCCGGAGCGATCCTGACCCTCGCCGTGGACCGGGCCCTGACGGAACGCGGCCGGGCCCGCCGGCTGGTGCCGGTGGCCGCCGGCGTGACTCTGCTCAGCGTCTTTCCCGCGCCGCTGCCGACCACACCCCGGCCGCCGCTGCCCGAGTTCATCACCGCCGGCCACTGGCGGCAGTGCGTACACCCCGGCGGGGTGCTGGTCCCGGTGCCGGCGGCCACCCCGACCGACCCCGGGCCGATGCGCTGGGCCACCGCCGCGAACGCCGCGTTCGGCATACCGGAGGGCTTCTTCATCGGCCCGTACGGCAACGACGGGGCACCCGCCTTCGGCACCTACCGTCGACCCACCTCAGCCCTGCTGGCCGACGTCGCCGCGCGGGGCGTGGCACCGGCGATCGGCGACGAGCAGCGCCAACAGGCTGCCCGGGACCTCCGCTTCTGGGGCGCGTCCTGCGTGGCGCTGACCGACGACGCGCCGCACGCGGAGACCCTGCGCCGGACGCTGGAGGCGCTCCTCGGTCCCGGCACCCGCGTCGCCGACGCCTGGACCTGGCGTTTCTGATCCCGGCACCGGGCCGTACGCGAAAAGGCCCTCCCCGTCCGGGAAGGGCCTTTTCGCGACGAACTCAGCGCCTGCCGGCGGGTGCCGACGCCTCGGCGAACTCCTCGCGCGGGTCGTGCAGCTGGCCGAGCGCGACCACCTCACGCTTGAGGACGAACGCCAGCGTCCAGTCGACCACGACCCGGACCTTGCGGTTGAGCGAGGGGATCCGCGACATGTGGTAGGTGCGGTGCATGAACCAGGCCGGCCAGCCGGTCATCTTCACGCCGTAGACCTGCGCCACGCCCTTGTGCAGGCCGAGGCTGGCCACGCTGCCGGCGTGCTTGTGCTTGTAGTTGACCGGCTCCCGCCCGCGGACCACGTTCACGATGTTGTCGGCCATCCGCATGGCCTGCCGCACCGCGTGCTGCGCACTCGGCGAGCAGTAGTTGCCCGGCTCCTTGGTCAGGTCCGGCACGGCGGCGCAGTCGCCCGCGCTCCAGGCGCCGTCGAGCACCCGGTCGCCGTCCACGATCTGGAGGGTGGGCAGGCAGGTGACCCGGCGACGCTCGTCGCGCGGGAAGTTCGTCGCGTCCAGCATCGGCGACGGCTTGACCCCGGCCGTCCAGACGATGGTGTCGGTGGGGAAACTGTCGCCGTCGGAGAGCTTCACGATCCCGTCGACGCACGATTCGAGCCGGGTGTCCAGGCGGATGTCCATGTTCCGCTTGAGCAGCTGCTGCACCGTGTAGGCGCCCATGTCCCGATCGACCTCGGGCAGCACCCGCTGGGTGGCCTCGACCAGGACCCAGCGCAACTCGTCCTGCTTGAGCTCCGGGTAGTAGCGCAGCGCGTCCCGGGACATGTCCTCCATCTCGGCGAGCGCCTCGATACCGGCGTAGCCACCACCGACGAAGACGAAGGTCAGCGCGCGCCGGCGAACCTCCGGATCGGTCGTGGCCGCCGCCACGTCGAGCCGGTCCAGCACGTGGTTTCGGAGGAAAATCGCCTCACCGATCGTCTTGAACCCGATACCGTGCTCATGCAGGCCGGGAATCGGCAGCGTCCGGGAGACCGAACCCGGGGCGACCACCACGTGGTCGTACCGGACCTCCCGGGTCGGGCCGCTGATCGGCTGCACGGTGGCGGTCTTCCGGTCATGGTCGATCCGGGTGACCGTGCCGGCCAGAACCTTGCACTTGCGCAACTCCCGCCGCAGTGGCACCACCGCGTGCCGCGGCGAGATGTTGCCCGCGGACGCCTCGGGGAGGAACGGCTGGTAGGTCATGTGCGGCTGCGGGTCGACGACGATGACCTCAGCCTCACGAGAGCTCAGCTTCTTGGACAGGCGCAGCGCGGCGTACAGGCCGACGTGCCCGGCACCCACGACAAGGATCCGCTTCGGATTCACGCTATCCATCATTCCCCGGGCGGCTCGGCTAATCCCTTTCGAGACCCCCATCTGTGATGGAGCACAACCCTTGTGACCCACGCAACGTCCCGAGACATTTCACTATCTGCGACGCAGTAGCCAGCCCAGCAGCGCGCTGAGCGCCACCGCGACGAGCAGGCCGACCAGGGTCACTGCCTGGAAGCCGCGGTCCCCGCCGAGCCCGCCGAGCCAGGCCAGCACGACCCCGAGTACCGCACTGGCCAGCACCACCCCGCCGGCCCGGATCAACCACCGGACCACCAGCTCCGGGTCGACCGCCGCGTCGTACGGCAGCAGCGCCGCCAGCGCGCAGAGCGTGTGCGCCAGGTAGAGCAGGGCCGCCATGGTGAGCAGCCGCCACAACACCGGCGGCCGGCCGAAGCCCAGCGTGGCGAGCAACCAGCCACCGACCGTGACCAGCGCCGCGAAGGTCGCCCATCGCCGGCGCGGCCCGACCGCAGGCAGCACCGCCACCACCGCGAAGGCCACCAGCGACCGCGGCGTGAACATCTGCACCGGGTACGCGACCAGGAGACCGACCAACACGGTCAGGAAGATGCCGGCACGTAACAGCAGCGGGGTGAGGCTGATCCGCCTGACCCCGAGCCGCAGGGCCCGGACCCGCTCGTTCAGCCCCTCGACCAGGTCGTTCATGCGTACCCGCCTTCGTCCGCGCTCACCGGCCACCGACCCGCGGCGCGGTGGCCAGCCGGGACACGTCCCGCAGCACCAGGTCGAGGCTGCCGGCACCGGCCCAGCGCACCACCGGTACGCCGTGCTCGCGGAGCTGCCCGATCATCGTGTCCCGGTCCAGCCGCCACAGCCGGTACGCCACCTCGGCCCAACCCCGTTCCCTGGGCGTCGGCAGGTCGGCCGGCAGGGTGTCCACCGCCACCACGAACCGCCCGCCGCGCGCCATCCGGGCCAGCATCTGGGCGGACCGCTCGTCCAGCAGCGGGGTGAGCACCACCACCAGCGCGTCCGAGGAGGGCAACTGGAGGCCGAAGACCTGGTCGTACAGCTCGTGCGGGGAGGACTCGGCCCGCACGTCGAGCAGCCACTCCAGCACGGTCAGGTACTGCCGGCGACCGGTCGCCGGACGCAGCCTCCGGGCCGCCGGACCGTACTCCAGCAACGCCACCCGGTCGCCCCGGTGCAGGTAGTGCTCGGCGATCGCGGCGGCGGCCCGGACCGTGGTGTCCAGCACGGAGGCCGGGCCACGGATGCCGCCGGAGCGACCCGCCTCGGCCAGCACGTCGAGCAGCACCACCACCTCGGCGTCCCGGTCCGAGAGGGTCGCCGCCACGTGCAGCTGCCGGGCCCGCAGCGACACCCGCCAGTCGATCCGGCGCAGCCGGTCGCCGGGGGCGAAGACCCGTACGCCGGCCAGCTCACCGCCCTCCCCCGGCCGACGGGAGTGGTGGGCACCGACCAGCCCGGCGGCCCGCGGCATCGCCTCCACCGCCTCGAACGGCTCCGTCATCGGATAGATCCGGGTCCGGACCGGATCGGTGATCACGGCCCGCGAGACCAGCAATCCGCCGGCGGCGGCGACCCGCACCCCGGCCGGCCCGACCGGGTGCCGGCCCCAGCGCAGCGCCGTCCCGGTCAGCTCCAGGTCGATCACCCTGCCGGACGGCAGCGAGGTGGCGAAGGGCCGGTCGGCCCCGCCGGACCGGCTCACGTCCACCCCGGCCCCGCCGAAGCTGGCCTTCTCCACCCGCAGCCAGCGCGACATCCGGGTCCGGACCACCGCCAGGTCGTACGCCACGGTGTCGGGGTTGGCCACGACGACGGCAACGGCCATCGGCGTGCCCTCGACCAGGTGCGCCTCCCCGGTGGCGATCTCCAGCTCGGGCAGCGCGGTGGGGCGGCGGCGCAGCCCGTACGCGGTGCCCAGGGCGAACGGCGTGGCCAGCACGACCAGGTCGATCCGGCCGAGCAGCACGGCCGCGATCAGCAGCAGCCCGGTGAGCAGCACGGCCCGGCCGAGCGCCCGGGTGGGCGCCCAGCCGCTCGCCGGCTCGTGACGGTCGGCCATCAGTGCCCGGCGGACCCGGCCGCGTAGCTGGGCAGCGCGCCGCTGGCCGGGGCGGGCGTGGAGGTCAGCACCTCGCCGACGACGAAGGACGGGTCGACCCGGCGCAGCCACATCTCCGGGCGCAGCGTGATCCGGTGGGCCAGCGCGGGCGCCGCCACCGCCTTGACGTCCTCCGGCACCACGTAGTCACGGTTGGCGAGGACCGCCCGGACCCGGGAGAGCAGCAGCAGCGCCAGCGAGCCGCGTGGCGAGGCGCCGACCAGCACGGAGGGGTGTTCCCGGGTGGCGGCGGTCAGCGCCACGATGTACCGGCCGATGGAGTCCTCGACGACCACGTCCTCCAGCGCGGCCTGCATGGCGCGCAGTGTGCCGGCGTCCACCACCGGCTTGATCTCGGCCTCCTCCCGGCGGCGGGCGATCCGCCGACGCAGCACCTCCCACTCCTCCTCGTGGTCGGGGTAGCCGAACGACACCCGGAGCAGGAACCGGTCGAGCTGCGCCTCGGGCAGCGGGTACGTCCCCTCGTACTCGATGGGGTTCGCGGTGGCGAGCACGTGGAACGGCTCGTCCAGCCGGTACGTCACGCCCTCCACCGAGACCTGCTTCTCCTGCATCGCCTCCAGCAGCGCCGACTGCGTCTTCGGCGGGGTCCGGTTGATCTCGTCGGCGAGCAGCAGGTTGGTGAAGACCGGCCCAGCGCGGAACGAGAAGTCGCCGCTGCGCTGGTCGTAGAGGAAGGAGCCGGTGACGTCGGCGGGCAGCAGGTCCGGGGTGAACTGGAGGCGACGGAAGTCCAGCCCGAGCGCCTGCGCGAAGGAACGCGCGGTCAGCGTCTTGCCCAGACCGGGCAGGTCCTCCAGCAGCACGTGGCCACCGGCCAGGATGCCGGCGAGGACCAGCTCCAGGGCCTCCCGTTTGCCGACCACGACCGTGCCGACCGCGTCCAGCACCGCCCGGGCCAGCCGACCCACCTCGGCGGGGGGCATGCTCCGGTCCACGTCGTTCATCACAACTTCTCCAGTTCGGCGACGATCGCCGCGAGGTCGCGCGGCGACGGGGGGCGGCGGGAGGGCGTATCGAGGAACGTCCACAGCGGCTCTCCCAGTAGGGCACGGGCGCGGGTCGGGTCGGACTCGCGGGTGACGCCGTGCTGCTGGCGCAGCCGTTCGTCGGCCAGCTCACCGAGCCGGGGCAGGATCCGGGTGTTGAACCGCTTCCGGTCGCCGCCACACCAGTCCAGCGGGCGTTCCCACCCGTTCACCGCGGCGCGCAGCGCGTCCTGGGTGGCCCAGTTCCAGGTGCCCGGCTCCTCGCCGGCGGGGGCCCGGCCGGCGGCCCGGGGCGGCGGCGGGGGTGCCAGCACGGCGGTGACCCGGCGTACGGCGAGCACGGCGAGCACGCCCGCCACGAGGATCCAGAGCGAGACCTGCAGGCCCACCGCGCGCAGGCCGACCACGACCACCACCACGGTCGCCGCGGTGGTGGCGAGCGTACGCGGCAGCCAGCGCAGCCGGCCGTGCCGCTCGGGGGTCGGCTCCCCGGCGTACTCCTCCTCGGACGACAGCAGGTCGTCGATGCTGGTACTCACGCCGTCGGCCGCACTGCGCCGTGTTCGATGGCTCGCTCGCTCACTGCGGCTCCTCGCCGGCGCCGGCCAGGCTGGTCAGCTCCCCGCGCAGCCGGCGCAGCGCGGCCCGGGCCTGATCGCGCATCCGCTCGTCGACGGCGTGCGTGGCGTACCGGGCCTCGCGGTAGACGTGCGCGAAGCCGTCCAGCACGTCCGCACTGGCGATCGCCGGTACGCCGGCCGAAGGGTCGCCGCGCAACAGCCGGCTGACCAGGTCGGTGGAGGTGTCCTCGACGTGCCGGGACACGCCGGCCTCCTCGGCGGCCTCCTCCAGACGGACCCAGCAGGCGATCACGGCGGTCCGGGGGTCGGTGGACCGGTCGTCCAGCTCCACCAGGCCGGCGTCCAGGGCGGCCACCACCTCCCGTGCGGTGCCCTGGGCGGTACGCCGGGCCCGCTGCGCCGGGATGGCCCGGGTAGCCCGCCGCAGCACCCCGCGGACCACCGTCCAGACCGCGTACCCGATGCCGACCAGCAGGGCCAGGCCCAGCACGACCAGCGCGGCGGTGAGGATCCACTGGGGGATTCCGGCGGAGGCGGGCTCGCCCGCGTCCCGTGGTTCGACCGGGATCGAGGGTGCCGGCTCGGCGGTGGGGTATTCCGGCACGTACGGGAGTCTGTCCGCGGCGGGCGGGATCCGGCTCGCCCCGATCGTGGAGTGCCCGGCGGCCAGCGCGATGCCGGCCAGCAGCAGGGTCACCGCCGCGACCGGCCACCACCTGCGCAGCACGCCGAGGTCCATCCCACCGCCCCACGCGTTTCTCAAGCCACCCCGGCCAACTGTTTCGCCCGGGCGAACACGTCGTCCAACATCGCTGGTGTCAGCCGCCCGGTGAAGGTGTTCTGCTGGCTGACGTGGTAGCAGCCGAGCAGCGCCGGTGCGGATGTGCCGGACCAGTGTGCCCCATGGCCGAACGCCGGGCGAGGTGTGGGCGGGCGCTGACCGTAAACATCACGTAGGACCGGCCACCACGCCGCCCAGGCGAACGCGCCCAGCGCGACCACGACCCGCAGGGTTGGCCGGATGAGCGCGACCTCGCGGTGCAGCCAGGGCGCGCAGGTGTCGCGCTCGACCGGGGTGGGCTTGTTGTCCGGCGGCGCGCAGCGCACGGCGGCGAAGATGCGGGTCTCGCGCAGGGCGAGGCCGTCGTCGACGGCCACGCTGGTCGGCTGGTTGGCGAGGCCGGCGCGGTGCAGCGCGGCGAAGAGCACGTCGCCGGAGCGGTCACCGGTGAAGATCCGTCCGGTGCGGTTGCCGCCGTGCGCGGCCGGCGCCAGGCCGAGGATCCCGATCCGCGCTTCCGGCGCGCCGAAGCCGGGCACCGGCCTCCCCCAGTACTCCTGGTCACGGAAGGCCGCCCGCTTCGTCCGGGCGACCTCCTCCCGCCAGGAGACCAGGCGAGGGCAGGCGAAGCAGTTGCTCACCGCGCCGTCGAGGTCGGCCAGGTCGGTCGCCCGCGCGGCGCGGGCGACCACGTCCTGCGGGGTACGCGGCTCAGCCAAGCCTGGCCCGGAAGAGTTCCAGCGTGCGGGCCCAGGCGGTGGCGGCGGCCCGCTGATCGAAGTGCTCCGGACGGTCCTCGTTGAAGAAGGCGTGCGCGGTGCCCGGGTAGTCGTACGTCTGGCAGGCGCCTCCGGCGGCCTCGATGGCCCGGCGCACGCTCTGCACCCCGTCGGCCGCGGAGGTGCCGTCCGCTTCGGAGCAGTGGATGAGCGCGGCCTTGCCCGCGTAGTCGGCCCAATCGGTCCGCATGCCCTCCCAGGGCAGGCGGGGATAGAAGCCCGCGGTCGCGGCGATCCGCTTCGAGAACACGCCGGACCAGAGGGCCAGGCTCGCCCCGGCGCAGAACCCGGCGCATCCGATCCGGCCGGCGACCTCGGGACGACCCGCGAGGTATTCGGCGGCGGCGGCGATGTCCGTCGCCGCCTCGTCCATCTGCGTGCTGTTCAGCATCTGCCGGGGCTCACTCGGCCGGCTGGCCGGGCCGCCGTGGCGGAAATCCGGCGCGAGGGCGACGAAGCCGGCCTCCGCGAAGCGGTCCACCACGGCCCGGACATGGGGCACCAGGCCCCACCAGTCCTGGATGACGATGACCGCCGGGCTGGCCGCACCGTCGGAGGGTATCGCGAGATACCCCTCGCTCGTCCCTCCGTTGCCGGTGAAGGTCACCATCTCGCCCATCGACCCGTCCTCCTAGCGGTCAGTCATCGTTGGCTGGTCGCACAGTGGGTGTTACGTGCGGGTAGCCTGCCACGCGCTGACCGGCGCGCGGAAGACGCGCGCATAGTGGCATTCACCTCCTGTTCGCCCCGTGGACGAGGCAGAGCAGGTAACCGTCGCCGTCGTCGCCGACCCGGTAGAGGACGTAACCGTCGTCACCCGGGCGGAAGTGCGGCTCGCATGCGGCGGCCGAGCGCTTCCGCGCCGCCGTCGGGTCCTGCACCCGGCCGACCACCGTGTACGCGGCGTCGGCGGAGCCGCACCCGACCACCCGGGCGTTGTCGGCCGGCTTCGCCTCCACGCCGGCCACCCGGGGCAGCTCCGCGACACAGTCACCGGCCCTGGCCTCTGCCGTACCGTCGCCACCGGCGAACAGTTCACGCAGGTCACCACCGGGTCCGACCCGGATCAGCAGCCCCACCAGCAGGGCGGTCGCGACGCCGAGGAGGAGCACGACCACCCCGAACACGGCACCGAGACGGGACGACCGGGGCGGCGCGGGGGCGTCCTCGATCGCCGGCTGTTCGGGCGCGGGAGCGTCGTCGATCTCCGGCTGTTCCGGCGCGAGGGCAACCTGCTCAGACAAGGGTGGTCCCTTCGGGGGAGTCGATGAGCAGACGACACCGTATCGACCGAATCCGGGCCCCGTCGCACCGCCCCACCCCCGCCATCCATGATGGACACAGCGAGGGGCGTCCACCCCCCGGCGGACACCCCTCGGGCCGGCTCAGCGGGTCGCGGTCGGATCCGGCGGGGCCAGCGCTCCGGTCGGCGTGGAAGGCGTGGCCGGCGCGCCGGCACTCGGCGACGCGCTTCCACCCGGCGTGGCCGTGGGCGACGCGCTCCCGGTCGGTGCGCTCTCGGTCGGCGCGGGCGACGCGGGCGGGGCCGGCGGCGCGAACGGAGCCTGCTCAGGACAGTACGGGTAGACGTTCCGCGGCGGGGTCTTCAGCAGGCGCGGGTCGGTGCAGGTCGGATAGCCGAGCCGGATCGGCACCCCGTTCTGGTCGAAGAGCCGGGCGTTGGGCACCAGCCGTCCCTGCTCGTCGTAGACGAAGACGTCCTCGATCGAGTCGTACGGGTTGCCCACCGAGACGTTGTCATAGCTGGCGAACTCGTCCGAGCTGGCGTGCTGGTCCACGTTCAGCAACGCGGCGACGGCGAAGAGCAGCAGGCCGGCCGTGCCGACCCGCAGCAGCCGGCGCGGCCAGCCGCGCAGCCCGGCGGAGCGGTGCCCCAGCCAGACCGAGGCGAGGACCGTGCCGGCGAGCAGGAACAGGCCGGCCAGCACGTTGCCGCTGAGCCGGGGCAGCAGCCCGGACGGCTCGCCGAGCAGGGCGGAGATCAGCAGCGCGGCCAGCCAGCCGCGGACCAGCCACCACGCCGGGCGCAACGGCCGGAGGAACTCGCTGGCCGAGGCGTACCCGAGCAGCGGACCGAGCCGGGTGTCCAGGCCGCGCAGCAGGGCGCCTAGCCGGGTCCGGAGGGCGCCGTACCGCCGGTTGAGGGACGACTGGCCGCGGTCGCCGTCCGCACCGGCGGCGGCCCGCAGTTCAGCCGCGTACGCCTCCGGGGTGCCCAGCCGGTCGACCAGCGTGCCGTCGGTCTCGGCGGCCACCTCGGCCAGGTGTTCCGGCAGGTCCTCGGTCAACTCCTCGCAGGCAGCGGGTGGCAGGTCGGCGAGGGCGGCCCGCACCCGGTCGACGTAGTCCGCGATCTCCTGCCCAGTGACGGTCATTCCGCCATCCCCCGATCGTCGAGCAGTGCGTCCATGGTGGTGGCGAACGAGCGCCAGGTCTTGCCGGAGCGGGTGAGCTGGTCCCGGCCGGCGGCGTTGAGCGCGTAGTACTTGCGGTGCGGGCCGGACTCGCTCGGCACCACGTAGGTGGTGAGCAGGCCGGCGGCGAAGAGCCGGCGCAGGGTGCCGTAGACCGAGGCGTCGCCGACCTCCTGCAGGCCGGCCTCGCGCAGCCGGCGGAGGATGTCGTAACCGTAGCCGTCCTCGTCCCTGAGCACGGCGAGAACGGCCAGGTCGAGCACGCCCTTGAGGAGCTGCGTCGTATCCACGCCTCGCACGGTACTGTGGAATGCGTAGTACCGTCAAGAAAACAGTAGCCCCGGCCGCGCCGGGCTGGGCGCGCTCGTCGTCCGCTCCCAGCCGCTGTTCGAGACGATCCACTGGGCCTGGGTGGCCCTGCTCGGCTTCGGCGCCCGACTCGCCGCCGAAAGCGCCTGAGCGACGCGCGTTCACGGTCATCCGGCGGGATTCGACCGCAGTGCGTGACCCCACGAAGCCAGCAGCGTGACGGCCCTCCCGCCATCGACAGCTCTATCCTGTGCCGGCACTTAAGTTTCGCTTATGGGACCTGCTGATCCACCAGCATGATCGGTACGTTGCCCGAATGCGACACATCGGAACCGTGATCGCCGCAGCCATCGTCGGACCGTTGGCCTGGGTCCTCCTCGCCCTCGGCCAGGATCGGTCAACGAGGGCGTTCGCGGACGCACAAGACGGCAGTGTCCTACACAGCGGCGACTTCGTCCGCCCCGCGCTGGTGCTGGCGGCCGCTGGGATCCTGCTCGGACTCATCGCCACGCTCCGGCTCTCCCCGCTGGGCGCGACGCTGGCCGGGTTGTTCTACTCCGCCAGCTACCTGGGCCTGCTGGTCAGCCCGACCTCGCAGATGAAGCTCCTGAACCACAAGCCGACCCTGGCCGGCCACCAGGTCGACCTGGCGGCGCCCGTCCGGAGCGGCACGACCCTGCTGTTGGGCTCGCTGTTGCTCGTCGCGGTCGTGAGCGTCCGCCGTTGGCAGCGGTGGCCGCAGCCCGGAGCCGACGACTCCTCGGTGCTGGTACCTGACGAGATCATCTCGACCACGACCCAGGATCGCCCGCTGGGCGTGGACGGTCTCGGCCTGAACACGTCGGGCATGACCCCCGAGCCGGAGCTGGTCCGGACCGGCAGCTCGAGCGGGACCGGCACGTCGGACTGGGCCGGCTCGCTGTCGGGCCGTGCCGGGGACCGGCCCAAGCGGTCGTCGGACTGGCCGCGCCAGCCCTCCAGGTGAGCCGCTGACGGCTCAGCCTCGCAGGGGGCGCCCCGGTCTCCCCGCCGGGCACCCCCTGTGCGGACTGTCTGCAGGGCAGGCCGGCGATGGGCCGCGTGGCTCGGTCAGCGCGGCACCCTGGCCCCGGTTCCTAGGCGAGGCTCCAGGCGATGCCGTCGAGGATGTCGTGCTCCGAGGCGACGACCGAGGGCATCCCGGCACGCTCCATGATGACCCGCAGCACCAACGCGCCCGCGCCGATCACGTCGGCCCGGCCGGGGTGCATCACCGGGATGGCCAGCCGCTGCTCGCGGGTCTTCGCCAGCAGGTCGGCGGTGACCTC
This sequence comes from Micromonospora sp. NPDC093277, assembly GCF_044765245.1. NCBI lineage: Bacteria > Bacillati > Actinomycetota > Actinomycetes > Micromonosporales > Micromonosporaceae > Micromonospora > Micromonospora sp. NPDC093277. Next base: position 165,147 of record NZ_JBIWJO010000001.1, on the reverse strand, counting down.
CGCGACCTGCTGGTACGACACCCGGGCGTGGTGGATGCGCGCCGGGTCGTACGCCTCGAGCCCCTCGGCGACGGCGACGACGGTGGTGACCGACCCGGCGAGCCCGACCAGCGTGGCCGCCTCGCGCCCCGGCACCACCGCCAGCGCCCGGTCCACCGCCAGGGCGATGTCGGCCTGCGCGGCGGCGATCTGGTCAAGGCCGGGCGGGTCGCCGTGCAAGTGCCGCTCGGTCATCCGGACGCAGCCGATGTCCATCGACACGGCCGCCTGGACCCCGCCCTCGCGGGTGCCGACCACGAACTCCGTCGAACCGCCGCCGATGTCGACGACCAGGTACGGTGACCGGGTGTCGGCGGGCAGCCCGCGCAGCGCGCCGGTGAACGAGAGCCGGGCCTCCTCGTCGCCGGTGACCACCTCGGGCGGCACGCCGAGGGTCTGCTCGACCATCGCCCGGAAGTCGGCGGCGTTGCTGGCGTCCCGGGTCGCCGACGTGGCGCACATCCGGACCCGCTCCGCACCGAACTTCTCGATCTCAGCCGCGTAGTCGGCGAGCGCCACCCGGGTCCGTTCGATCGCCTCCGGCGCGAGCCGGCCGGTCCGGTCGACGCCCTGGCCCAGCCGGACGATCTCCATCCGGCGGGTCACGTCCACCAACGGCACCTCCGGCCCGGCCCCCGGGTCGGGCAGGTCGGCGACCAGCAGTCGGATCGAGTTGGTCCCGCAGTCGATGGCGGCCACGCGCGTCGTCACGGCAGCAACCCTACGGCAGCCCGACCCGCCGCGCGGGAATCGTCGGCTCAGAGACGCAGCAGCATGCGGGTGTTGCCGAGCGTGTTCGGCTTGACCCGTTCCAGGTCGAGGAACTCGGCCACACCCTCGTCGTACGAGCGGAGCAGCTGCTCGTAGACCGGCTGCGGCACGGGCGCGCCGTCGATCTCCCGGAAGCCGAACGAGCCGAAGAAGGCGGTCTCGAAGGTGAGCACGAAGATCCGGCGCACGCCCAGTTCGCGGGCCGCGTCGAGCAGCTCGCCGACGATCCGGTGCCCGATCTTGTGACCCCGGCAGACCGGGTCGACCGCCACCGTACGGATCTCGGCCAGGTCCTCCCACATCACGTGCAACGCCCCGCAGCCGACCACGGCGCCGTCCGGCGCCACCGCCACCCGGAACTCCTGGACGTCCTCGTAGAGCGTGACGGTGGCCTTGCTCAACAGCCGCCGGTCGTCGGTGTACGTGTCGACCAGTCGCCGGATGCCGCGCACGTCCGAGGTGCGGGCCCGGCGGACCACGATCTCGTCGACCGTCATCTCACTCCGCCGCCGGGACGTCCACGCACGGGCCGGCGGCCCACCACCTATCCACCAGGGCGAGGGTCTCGTCGCCGAACGGGTTGACCCCCGGCCCGGCGGCGAGCGCGTGCCCGAGGTGCACGTGCAGGCACTTCACCCGCCCGGGCATGCCGCCGGCCGAGATGCCGGCGATCTCCGGCACCTGGCCGATCGCCTCCCGGCGGGCGAGATAGTCCTCGTGCGCGGCCCGGTACCGGTCGGCAAGCTCGGGATCCTCGGCGAGCCGCTCGGCCATCTCCTTCATCAGCCCGGCCGACTCCAGCCGGCTGCACGCCGCCGTCGCCCGCGGGCAGGTCAGGTAGAACAGCGTCGGGAAGGGCGTGCCGTCGGCCAGCCGGGGCGTCGTCTCCACCACGTCCGGCAGGCCGCACGGGCAGCGGTGCGCCACCGCACGGGTGCCCCGGGGCGGACGTCCGAGCTGCGCGGCCACCGCGGCCAGGTCGGCCTCGGTGGCCGGTTGCCGCTCCGCCGAGGGGACGGAATCCGCCGCCGGATCCTGCGGTGGTACGACGCTCACTGGTACCTGTCTCTCGTCGGGGTGGTCTTCACTTGGCGGGGCGCTCGGCGTTGGCCGCCTGCACGCTCGACCACAGGGTGTCGTACCAGCGGTCGGGTTGCTTCGGCGGCCCCGGCTGCGCGCCCTTGCCGGCGTCCTTCGCGGCCCCCTCCGGATCGGAGAGCACCACCAGCAGGCTCTCCCCCGGCCGGCCCATGAAGAAGCGCTCCCGGGCCTGGGTCTCGATGTACGCCGGATCCTGCCACTTGGCCGCCTCGGCGGTGAGCTTGTCGATCTCCCGGCGCTGGTCGGCCTGGGCGGCCTCCATCCGCGCGATGTCCGCCTGCTGGTCCAGGTAGACCCGGACCGGGTAGGTGTAGGCCAGGGCGAGCGCGATCAGCACCGCGAAGAGCACGGTGGCGCGCCCGGTGAAGCGCCGGGGTTGGGGTGCGGTGAGCCGCTTGACCGCCCCGCCGGCCGCCGTACGCCGGGCGGCTGCGGGGCGGCTCGCGGAGCGTACGGCATCGGCGCGGGTGCCGCCGGGCGACCGGCCGGTGGCGCGCGGCTCGGCGCGGAGGCCACCGTCGCGGACCGACGAGCGGACCCGGGTCCCGCCCGCCCGGCCGGCCTGACCCGGCCGACGGGCGGGACGCTGACCACCCGGTGTGCGGCGCTGCTGCATCGTCACACCCCTCCCCGGAGCTTGTGGCTCAGGCCGAACGGTAGCGCGGGAACGCGCCGACGCCGGCGTACCGCGCCGCGTCGGCCAGCTCCTCCTCGATCCGCAGGAGCTGGTTGTACTTGGCGACCCGGTCGGAACGGGCCGGGGCACCGGTCTTGAGCTGGCCGCACCCGAGGGCGACCGCCAGGTCGGCGATGGTGGTGTCCTCGGTCTCGCCGGAACGGTGGCTCATCATGCACTTGAAGCCGGCCCGGTGGGCCAGGTCCACGGCGTCCAGGGTCTCGGTGAGCGAGCCGATCTGGTTGACCTTCACCAGCACCGCGTTGGCGGCCTTCTCGGTGATGCCGCGGGCGATCCGCTGCGGGTTGGTGACGAACAGATCGTCACCGACGATCTGGATCCGGTCGCCCAGCGCCGCGGTCAGGGTGGTCCAACCACTCCAGTCGTCCTCCGACAACGGGTCCTCGATGGACACGATCGGGTAGTCGTCGGCGAGCTTGGTGTAGTAGGCGCTCATCTCGTCGGCGGTCTTCGCGCTGCCCTCGAACGTGTAGGCGCCGTTCTCGAAAAACTCGGTGGCGGCCACGTCGAGGGCGAAGACGATGTCGGTGCCGAGCCGGTAGCCGGCCTTCTCGACGGCCTCGGCGATCAGGTCCAGCGCGGCGGCGTTGGTCGGCAGGTTCGGCGCGAAGCCGCCCTCGTCGCCGAGGCCGGTCGACAGGTCCCGCTTCTTCAGCACCGACTTCAGTGCGTGGTAGACCTCGGCGCCGGACCGCAGCGCGTCGCGGAAGGTGGGCGCGCCGATCGGCGCGATCATGAACTCCTGGATGTCGACGTTGGAGTCGGCGTGCGCGCCACCGTTGAGGATGTTCATCATCGGCACCGGGAGCAGGTGCGCGTTCGGGCCGCCCAGGTAGCGGAAGAGGCTCAGCTCGGCACTGCCCGCGGCGGCCTTCGCCACCGCCAGCGAGACGCCGAGGATCGCGTTGGCGCCCAGCTCGGCCTTGTTGTCGGTGCCGTCGAGGTCGAGCATCTTCTGGTCGATCAGCCGCTGCTCGCTGGCCTCGTAGCCGATGAGCTGGTCGACGATCCGGTCCTCGATGTTGGCGACCGCCTTCTCGACACCCTTGCCCTGGTAGCGGTCCTGGTCACCGTCGCGCAGCTCGATCGCCTCGAAGGCACCGGTGGAGGCGCCGGACGGCACGGCGGCGCGGGCAATCGTGCCGTCGTCGAGCCCGACCTCGACCTCGACCGTCGGGTTGCCCCGCGAGTCCAGGATCTCCCGGGCGACGATTCCCTCGATTGTTGCCACTGAGTCGCTCCTCGATTGTGTGTTCCGGTCCGAATGGCCGCGACGGTCCGGCAGAGGCAGGTGTTGAACGCAGCGTATCGGGCGACGCTGGGCCGTACGCCTCCACCCGGCGCCAACCAGGGGTGCGGACCCCGCTCCGAGGCTCGCACCCTACGGAGAGTTGGACGGACATTCCCGGTTTCTCGGGCGTCAACCGGCATCGGGTTTGCGATACGTTGACCCGATCGACAAGGCTGGGCAGCATGCCCGCCGCCTCGACGACTCTCCGCGTGTTCACCGCCTCGGTCATCGCGTCGCTCACGGTCACCGGCTGCCAGGCCCTCGACGACGCCGGGGTCGCGCTCGGGCGGGCCGACCTGGTCAACGACCTCGCCGCCCGGATGGACCGGGCCCTGGAGCAGACCTGGGCCGCCGACTACCAGCTGTCGGGCGGCCGGACCGCCTCGATCGCCCAGACGACGGAGCCGCTCCGCTCCGCGTACACCTGGCCGGAAGGCAAGATCACGGTGACCCAGCAGGCCCTGACGCGCTGCGACACCAACGGCGGGCGGTCCTCCTGCGTCGTGTCGCCGCCGGTGCTGACCGCCGGTAGGCCGTCGGTGGTGGTCTACACCGAGGCCCGCAAGCACCACCTGGTCACCCCGCCGGCGGTGATCCGGATGCTGACCGACGCCGCGATCGACCGCGAGGCCGACATCGAGCAGAGCGACACCACCCTGGCCGGGCACCACGCCACCTGCGTCGACGTCACCCGCGCCGGGGAACGCTTCACCGCCTGCGTCACCACGGAGGGCGTGCTGGCCAGCTTCACCGGGGCCCTGGACGGCCAGCCGGCGGAGATCACGCTGAGCCGGTACACCGACACGGTCGAGCCGACCGCCTTCGACGTACCGGCCGACGCCGAGGTGGTGGACCACCGCTCGGCGACCCCGTGACCCCGGCCGCGTCGACCGGCCGGGCCGGGTTCGTCCCGGGCTCCGACCGGAGCCGACCGCCCGCGCCCGACGACCTGGCCGTGCCGGTGGCCGGGCGCAGACTGCTGACCTCGCCGGACGGGTGGTTCCACCGGATCGGCGAGCTGCCCGCCGGCCTCGACTGGGTGCCGCTCGGGACGTTGGACGGGACGCCGGCCTGGGCGGCCGAGCCGACCGACGCCGAGGCGCTGCCCGGACGCTGGCGAAGCTGGCGGGGGGTCGCCGCCGAGCTGCCGGAACCGCTGGCCAACCTCGCCGGGCGGGCGCTCGCGGTGGTCACCTGGCGGCGTACGCACCGCTGGTGCGGGGCGTGCCGGTCCGAGCTGGCCGACGTGCCGGGCGAGACCGGCCGACGCTGCCCCGACTGCGGCCTGACCGTGTTCGTGCCGCTCTCCGTCGCCGTGCTGGTGGCGATCACCCGCCCCGGCCGGGCCGGCGGCCCCGACGAGCTGCTCCTGGTCCGGCACGCGTACGGGCCGACGGAGCTGTGGGCGCTGGTGGCCGGGTTCGTCGAGGCGGGCGAGTCACTGGAGGCGACCGCGCACCGGGAGGTCGGCGAGGAGGTCGGGCTGGCCATCGGGCGGCCCGCGTACGTCGACAGCCAGCCCTGGGCGATCTCCGGGCCGGGGACGCTGCTCGCCGGCTTCACCGCCACCGTGTCGGACCCGGACGCCGAGCCGGTGGTGGACGCGCGGGAGATCACCGAGGCGCGCTGGTTCCCGGTGGACGCGCTGCCGGCGGAGCTGCCGCCCGCGTACTCCCTCTCCCGCTGGCTGATCGACGTCGTCGCGCGCCGCTGACCCCTGGCGGCGCTCCCCGCTCCCCGCACACCGCCGCGTTCCGCGCGACCGGCGTGAGAGGGGTGCCCTGCTATGCCGGAGGCGTCAGGAGGGGCCCTTCCTTACACGCCCAGCAGGGTACGCAGGTGGCGGGGCGGCGGGCAGTCGTGCGCCAGCATCGCGTCGTGCCACTCGCGTACCGACACCCCGTCGGGACGGGCGCGGGCGATGTCGGCCATCTCGCTGTACCCGACGAAGTACGTGGAGAGCTGGGTGGAGGTGAGGAGCGCCCGCCGCCACTTGCCGGCCGCCTCGCCCTCCTCCTGGAAGCCACGCCCGGTCATCAGCGCCATCGCCTCCGCCTCGGGCATCCCCTCGCAGTGCACGAGCTGGTCGAGCAGCGCGTTGATGGTCATCCGGAGCTGCATCTTGAGCTGCTGGAGCCGGACCGGCAGGCCGCCGAAGCCGAGGCCGGCCATCACCTCCTCGGCGTACACCGCCCAGCCCTCGACGAACACCCCGGACTCGGTGAGCGCCCGGACCCGGGTCGGGCCGGCGTACCGGCGGGCGTGGGCGAGCTGGAGGAAGTGACCGGGCATCGCCTCGTGCACGGTCAGGTTCCGGATCATGTGGTCGTTGTACTCGCGGTAGAACGACTCGACCCGCTGGGCGGGCCAGTCCGCCGGGGTGGGCGCGATGCAGTAGAAGGTCGGCACGTTCGCCGTCTCCAGCGGACCGGGCGAGTCGCAGTAGGCCACCGCCACGCCCCGGGCGAACTCCGGCATCTCCTGGATCACGCACGGGTCGTCGACCAGGCTGACCACGTCGTACCCGCGGACGAAGTCGGTCGCCTCGTCGAGCGTCACCGAGGCGAGGTCCACGATCGTGGCGTCGTCGGGGTGCTCGGCGGCGAGCAGGTCCAACGCCCGGCGTACCGTCGCGTCGTCGGCCGGGCCGCCGACCAGCTCGACGGCCGCCTCGCGGATCTCCGCGGTCACCCGGTCCAGGTTGGCCCAGGCGCGGCGCTGGATCTCGGCGGCGCTCAGCTCGGTGTCCAGGGTGTGCCAGAGCCGCGCCTCCCAGCGCCGCCGGCCCAGCCGGGGGTCGCGGCCGGGGCCGGTGTCGGCGGCCAGCCCGATCCGCAGCCAGGCCACGAACTCCTCCAGCGCGGCGATCGCGGCGGTCACCGCCGGCTCCACCCGGCCGTGCAGCGCGGGTGCCTGGGCGAGCAGCGCCGGCACCTCGTCGCGGATCAGCGCCGCCGTGCCGGTGAACTGCCCGACCGCAGTCTCCGCGTGGATCCGCGGCATGTCGCGCAGCGTCGCGCGCGCGGTCGCCAGGGCGTCGGGTACGGCCGCCAGCCGCCCGGCCACGTGCGTCAGCCGCTCCTCGACGGGCGCGTACGGGCGGGCCAGCAGGGCGTGCAGCAGCGGGCCGGGGTTGTGCCGCAGCGGGTCCCACTCGTGGGCGCGGATCTCGGCCAGCTCGAACAGCCCCTGGTCGACCATGCTGCTGAGCAGCGCGTGGTCGACCCGTTCCTCGACGTCGAGCGAGTCCGGGTCGATCTCGGAGAGGGCGTCGGCCGCGTCCCGCAGCATCGCCTGGTCGCCCGTGAGGGCATCGGCGGACAGATCTGGCAGCCGGTCGTCGTACCGGTGGTCCCCGGCCGCGGTTGCCAGCCCCGGCCGGCTCTCCAGCAACGCCTCCACGATCCGCTCGGCGAGCGGCACAAACGCCTCCACGCCCAAACCCTACCGACCGCCCCCGCCCAGCGCCGCCCTACCGGTTGATCATGAGGTTGTTGTCGTCCGGCGCGGGAACCGCGACAACAACCTCATGATCAACTCGACTGGTCGGGGGTGGGGTGGGGGGCGCGTTCGGCGGTGCGGACGGCGTCCGCGTAGGCGAGGGCGGTGCGGCGGAGGGCGGCTTCGGGGTCGATCCCGGCCTGCCTCGCGGCGGCGACGGCGGTCAGGAGGCTGGCGCCGAGCCTGGCCTCGGGATCCACCTGGGTGTCGGCCAGCGGGGGCGGCACGGCCAGGCCGATCCGGCCGGCCCGGTCCAGGATCTTCGCGGCCAGGGCCAGTGCCGGCTGGCTCATCGCGATCCCGTCCAGCACCGACTCGCGGGTCTTCTCGGCCCGCTTGATCCGCTCCCAGTTCGCCTCGATCTCCTCGATCGAGGCGGCCTCGGCCCCGCCGAAGACGTGCGGGTTGCGCCGGACCATCTTGTCGACCAGGCCACCGGCCACATCGTCGACGGTCCAGCTCCTGCCGTCGGGCAGTTCCTCGGCGAGCCGGGCGTGCAGCAGCACCTGGAGCAGCACGTCGCCCAGTTCCTCGCGGAGCTCTTCGGTGTCGCCGGCACTGATCGCGTCGTACGCCTCGTAGCACTCCTCCAGCAGGAAGCCGGCGAGGCTGCGGTGGGTCTGCGCCCGCTTCCACGGATCACCGCCGGGAGAGGCGAGCCGGTCCATCACCTCGACTGCGTCGAGCAGCCGGGCACCCGGCGGGTCCCACGAGCCGTACATCAGCTCCAGCTCGGCCAGGCCCGGCTCGCGGGCCAGCCGCAACCCCAGCTCCCGAGCGAGCGACTCGTCGCCGGTCGGCCCGGCCAGCCAGACCGCCGTGTCGTGCGCCGCCACCGCGTCGAGCAACGCCTGGGTGGCGCCCTCGGCCACCACCGTGACCTCGGCGCCCGCCGTTCGGACCGCTCCGGTCAGCTCGCTCTCCGCGCCGGCAAGCACCGGCGCGGAACGTACGACGTCCCAGGCCGCCGCGGTGAGCAGGCCGGCCGGGAGCCGCGGCGAGGTGACCAGCAGGACGATCCGGGCGGTCATGCTCAGGGCGCGACCGCGCCGGCCGACTCGACGACCTGCGGCTCAGGCGTGGAGACGTTGGTCACCGATTCAGAACCGGGCTCGCCGAGCGGCACGCTCACCGCGGCCTGCCCGGCGGAGAAGCTGAGCAGTGGGATCTCCAGCGGGCGGTACCGGGGGCTCACGCTGACCTGGTAGTCGGCGATCGCCTCGGCCAGCAGCTTCTTGCTGCCCAGCGCCCCGCGCAGCTGGTCGCCATCGAGCTGGGCGGCGGCCTGCTCGACGGTCACCTCGGCCGGGATCACCCCGGCCGCCTTGCCGGCGTCGACCAACTCGGTGAGATCCTGCTTGGTCGGTGCCACCGACTCGGTGGGCAGCGCGGACCTGCAGGTGATCAGGTCGGCCACCATCTCGGCGTACGCGGTGTCGGCCGGAATGGCGAACTGCGAGACCACCTGCTCCACCGTGACCCGCTGCTGCGGCTGGTAGCCCTTGTCCGCAGAGAGCCGCTGGCAGACGTCGAGCAGCACCATGTCGCTGACCAGCACGCCACGGGACGGCAGTTGTGACCCGCTCGGCGCGGCCTGCTCGGGGCTGGCGCTCTCCTCCGAGCTGGGCGTGGGCAGCTTGGCCCGCAGCCCGTCGAGCATGTTGGTCACCGCATCCTCGGTGATGCGGTGGTCACCGACGTACGCGGCGACTCCCGGCTCGGAACGGCAACCGGCGAGGGCGACGAGACCGACCGCCACACTGGCGGCGGCGACAAGACGGCGAGCACGCATGACGGCCACTCTCTCATGCCCGCCAAGCAGCTGTGACGCCGCCCACCCCGACCGGCTCACGGCCGCTCCGGCTCTCCGCCACCCACCGCGCTCACCGCGCCGCCGCGCCGGCCGACTGCGCGGCGACCGGCTCGCCCAGCACGTCCTTCAGGAGCTGGGCGCACCACTCCAGCAGCGCCTGGTCGCGCAGCGGCTCGCCACCCACCCGACGGGTGCTCGGCCGAGGCACACTGACCTGGTCGAGCGCCTGCTTGTAGACCGAGTCCGGGTGGTACCGCTTGAGCCGCAGCTGCTTCGAGTCGGGCAGCGGCAGCGGGCCGAACCGGAGGTGCTTGCCCTGCATCGAGACGTCGGTGAGGCCGTACCGGCGGGCCAGCAGCCGGAACCGGGCCACCGCGACCAGGTTCTGCACCGGCGCAGGCGGCTCGCCGTACCGGTCGGTCATCTCGGCCACCACCTCGTGCAGCCGCTCCTCCTCGCGGGCCTCGGCGAGCTTGCGGTACATCTCCAGCCGCAGCCGCTCCACCCCGACATAGTCGTGCGGCAGGTGCGCGTCGATCGGGAGGTCCACCTTCACCTCGGTCTCCTCCTCCGGCTGCTCGCCCTTGAACGCGGAGACCGCCTCGCCGACCATCCGGACGTAAAGGTCGAAACCGACGCCCTCGATGTGGCCGGACTGCTCGCCGCCGAGCAGGTTGCCCGCGCCCCGGATCTCCAGGTCCTTCATCGCCACGTACATGCCGGCGCCGAGCTCGGTGTGCTGGGCGATGGTGGCCAGCCGCTCGTGCGCGTTCTCGGTCAGCGGCCGGTCCGACGGGTAGAGGAAGTACGCGTACGCCCGCTCCCGGCCCCGGCCGACCCGGCCCCGGATCTGGTGCAGCTGGGCCAGGCCGAGCAGGTCGGCCCGCTCCACGATCAGGGTGTTGGCGTTCGGGATGTCGATGCCGGACTCCACGATCGTGGTGCAGACCAGGACGTCGAACTCCTTCTCCCAGAAGCCGACCATCACCTTCTCGAGCGCTTCCTCGCCCATCTGGCCGTGCGCCACCGCGACCCGGGCCTCGGGCACCAGCTCCCGGATCCGGCGGGCCGCCTTCTCGATCGACTCCACCCGGTTGTGCAGGTAGAAAACCTGCCCGTCGCGGAGCAGCTCGCGGTGGATCGCCGCGGCCACCTGCTTGTCGTCGTACGCCCCGACGAAGGTCAGCACCGGGTGCCGTTCCTCCGGCGGGGTGGCGATGGTGGACATCTCCCGGATGCCGGTGATCGCCATCTCCAGCGTGCGCGGGATCGGGGTGGCCGACATGGCCAGCACGTCGACCGAGGCCCGCAGGGTCTTCAGGTGCTCCTTGTGCTCGACGCCGAAGCGCTGCTCCTCGTCGATGATGACCAGGCCGAGCTGCTTGAACCGGGTGGACGCCTGGAGCAGCCGGTGGGTGCCGATCACGATGTCGACGGTTCCGTCGGCGACCATCGTCAGGGTCTGCTCGGTCTCCTTCGGCGTCTGGAAGCGGGACAGCTGCCGGATGGTGATCGGGAACTGGCTCATCCGCTCGGCGAAGGTGTTGTAGTGCTGCTGCACCAGCAGGGTGGTGGGCACCAGCACGGCCACCTGCTTGCCGTCCTGCACCGCCTTGAACGCCGCCCGGACCGCGATCTCGGTCTTGCCGTAGCCGACGTCGCCGCAGATGAGACGGTCCATCGGGACGGTCTGCTCCATGTCCCGCTTGACCTCTTCGATCGCGGCGAGCTGGTCCGGCGTCTCCTGCCAGGGGAAGGCGTCCTCCAGCTCCCGCTGCCACGGGGTGTCCGGGCCGAAGTTGTGCCCCTTGGACGCCTTGCGCGCGGCGTAGAGCTGGATGAGCTGGGCGGCAATCTCGCGGACCGCCTTACGGGCCCGGGCCTTGGACTTCTGCCAGTCCGAGCCGCCCATCTTGTGCAGGGTGGGCTGCTCCCCACCGACGTACCTGGAGAGCTGGTCGAGCTGGTCGGTGGGGACGAAGAGCCGGTCGCCGGGCTGGCCGCGCTTGCTCGGGGCGTACTCGATGACCAGGTATTCCCGGCTCGCGCCGTTGACCGTGCGCTGCACCAGCTCGACGTACCGGCCGATGCCGTGCTGCTCGTGCACCACGTGGTCGCCCGCCTTCAGCTCCAGCGGGTCGATGGTGTTGCGCCGCCGGCTGGGCATCCTGCGCATGTCCCGGGTGGAGGTGCCCCGGCCGCCGGTCACGTCGTCGCCGGTGAGCAGCACGAACCGGGACGCCTCGTCGACGAAGCCGGCGGTCAGGCAACCGCACGAGACCAGCAGCTCGCCGGGGGCGGGCGCGGTCGGCACCTCCTCGGTGAGCCGGGCGCCGAGGCCGGCGTCGCGGAGCACCTCGACGGCCCGCTGGGCGGGGCCGTGCCCCTCGAAGACCAGCGCGATCGACCAGCCCTCGCCGGCCCAGCGCTTGAGGTCGTCGACCACCCGGGCGGTCTCGCCGTGATAGAGCGGGGCGGGCTGGGCGGCCAGGGTCACCGCGATCGCGTCGTCCGGGGTGACGTCGACCTCGGTCGGCTCGTCCTCCCACGGCTGCGGGGCCGGGGCGGCTTCCGCGTCCAGGCCGAACGGCGCGATGGCCCACCAGGGCTGGCGCAGGGCGCGGGCCGCTGCGCGTACGTCGGCCAGGGTGCGGAAGGCGGCGGCGCCGAGGTCGACCGGGGCCTGGCCCCCGACGGCGGCCGCGGCCCAGCTCGCCTGGAGGAACTCCTCCGAGGTACGCACCAGGTCGTGCGCCCGGGTGCGGATCCGCTCCGGGTCGCAGAGCACGACGTGAGCGCCGGCCGGCATGCAGTCCAGCAGCAGTTCCATCGAGTCAGCGCCGATCAGCGCCGGGGCGAGTGACTCCATGCCCTCGACCGGGATGCCTTCGGCGAGCCTGTCGAGGATCTCGGCCAGCTCCGGGTGCTCCTCGGCGAGCGCGGCGGCCCGCTTCCGCACCGCGGGGGTGAGCAGCAGCTCACGGCAGGGCGGGGCCCAGAGCTGGGCGACCTGCTCGATGGTGCGCTGGTCGGCGACGGCGAAGGTGCGGATCTCCTCCACCTCGTCGCCCCAGAACTCGACCCGCGACGGGTGCTCGTCGGTGGGCGGGAAGACGTCGAGGATGCCGCCGCGCACGGCGTACTCGCCCCGCTTGGTGACCAGGTCCACCCGGGCGTACGCCATGTCGGTTAGCCGGCGGGCGACCTCCTCCAGGTCCGCCTCGTCGCCGGCGGCGAGTTGCACCGGCTCCAGGTCGCCGAGCCCCTTGAGCTGCGGCTGGAGCAGCGACCGGACGGGCGCCACGACCACCCGCACCGGCCCGGTCCGGCCGTGCGCGTCGACGGATTCCGGATGCGCCAGCCGGCGCAGCACGGCCAGTCGCCGGCCGACCGTGTCGGAACGCGGCGAGAGCCGCTCGTGCGGCAGCGTCTCCCAGGAGGGGAAGACGGCCACCTGCTCCGGCGGCAGCAGGCTGCCCAGCGCGGCGGCGAGGTCGTCGGCCTCGCGGGTGGTCGCCGTCACCGCCAGCACGGGACGGCCCGCGCCGCCGGCCGGCTCGTCGGCCGCGACGGCGGCGACAGCGAACGGGCGCAGCGCGGCCGGCGCGGTGATGTCGAGGCCGTCGACCTGGGCGGCACCGGAGCGCGCCAGGTCACGCGCCCGGGCCAACCCGGGGTCGGCCAGGGCGGCGGAGAAGAGTCCGGTGAGCATCTGCGATCACTTCCAGGAGAGGTCGACGCACGACGACAACCCCGCGTCCGACACGAACGGGGGTTGAACCCTCCGAGCCTATCCCCCGCCAACGACGATCCGGGCCGCCTGCCCCGTCGAGCCGTCAGGGGACCTTGCCCCGGGGTGGGATGTGTGGTCGGGTGATGGAATGGGTGAATTCCGGGCGGTCTTCGATGCCGAGGTCGGCTTCGTCAACGGCGGCGGGTTGCGGACCGAGGGATTCCGGCTGGACATCCCCGGCCCGGAGATCGACGACGCCACGCTGGGCACACTCCTGGTGCGGCACCTCGGGCTGCTGATGGTGGGCGAGGTGCGGATCAGCAACAAGACGGTGGTCGAGGAGCCGCACAAGGGCGGCCGGGGAGTCGCCGTCGGGGCGAGCGACGGCCGGCGCCTTGTCGAACTGAGCCACGTGATCACCAACGGGATGATCACGCTGCCCGGCTGGCAGCCGCCCCGGATCACCGACTGGCTCACCCGCGAGCAGTCCCGAACGAGGTACGCCCCGGGAGTCGAGTTCCACGTCGGCCAGATCGACATGATCGCCAACACCGGCACCTACGTGGACACCCCGGCGCACCGCTGGGCCGAGGGGCCGGATCTCACCGGAGTCCCGCTGGACCGCCTCGCCGACCGGCCCGGGATCGTGATCCGGGTGCCGGCCGGCACCCGGGCGGTGGACCGCTTGATGCTCGCCCCGTACGACCTGACCGGGCGGGCGGTGCTGCTGCACACCGGCTGGGACGTGCACTTCGGCACCGACCGGTACGCCGGCCCCGACGCGCCCTACCTCGCGGCGGACGGTGTCGACCTGCTGGTCGAGGCGGGAGCGGCCCTGGTCGGCATCGACTCGATCAACATTGACGACATGACCCCGGCGGCTGCCGGCACGCGCCCGGCGCACAGCGGCCTGCTCGCCGCCGGCATCCCGATCGTGGAGCACCTGACCGGCCTGGGTGAGCTGCCCCCGGAGGGCTTCCGGTTCACCGCCGCGCCACCGAGGGTGGCCGGCATGGGCACCTTCCCGGTCCGCGCCTTCGCCGTCATCGACACCTGACCGGCCTGACCCGCCCGGCCTGACCCGCCCGGCCTAACCCGCCCGGCCTGACCCGCCCGGCCTGACCCGCCCGGCCTGACCCGCCCGGCCTGACCCGCCCGGCCGGGTCAAGGTCCACTCCAGATGCGCGATGTTGCGGTATCCAAGGCCGGTCGACACCGCTACATCACGCAACTGGAGCCGATGTTGCGACTCAGCGAACCGTCAAGTGGCTCGGGCCACGCCCGGACCGAGCGCCCGGCCGACGTCGGGCGCAGGCAGGATCGGGTCAGTAGCGCACCGAGATACGGCGCTCGACCGCGTCGACCCGAATCTCGCCGCCGTACGGGATGATCAACTGCGGGTCGGTGTGACCGAGGTCGACGTCGAAGACCACCACCGGATCGTCGGCGTACCGGGCCAGCGCCTTCATGATCGCCTCTCGCTGCGCCTCGGCCCACGCCAGCCGCTCCGCAACCGGCAGCGGCTGGTCGAAGTCCCACGCCTTCGGGCGGCCGACCACGATCGCCGGGAAGGCGGCCAGCAGGCCACGCTCGCCCATGTTGCGCACGATGCGGAAGACCTCCTGGGCGGTGGGTAGCTCGTTCGAGGTCTCGAAGACCAGCACCGAGCCAGCAAGCTCCGCCGCCGACGGCACCCGGTCGGTCGCCATCAGCCAGTGCAGGATCTCCAGACAGCCACCCCAGGTGCGACCCTGCACCACCGTCGCCGGCCCGTGCCACCGCCAGCCCTCACCGGGGAGCATCGCCGGCTCGTCCGCCAGCGTGGCCGGGTCCCGCCAGTCGTTCGGCTGGTCACCCCATTCCGCCGCCGGGCTCAGGTCGTACCAGCCGGAGGTGAAGAGGGCGGCACGCAGCGAGTCGAAGGTGAGCGGGTGCGGCTTGCCGGGCCGGCCGAGGTGCACCAGCACCGAGCCGCCGTGGTACGCCACCATGCCCAGCCGGTACAGGTGGTTGAGGATGTTGGTGTTGTCCGAGTAGCCGTAGTACGGCTTCGGATTGGCCCGCAGCACCTCGTCGTCCAGGTGCGGGGTGACCGTGACCAGGTCGTCCCCGCCGACCGTGGCGAGCACGGCGGTGATCGTGGGGTCGGCGAAGGCGGCGGTCAGGTCCCGCGCCCGGTCCCGCGGGTCGGCCCCCATCTGCCGGGTGGTCGGATACTCCACCGGCTCCAGCCCGAACTCGTCGCGGAGCCGGCGCAGGCCCAGCTCGTACACGTACGGGAAGAGACCGGGCAGGCCGGCGGAGGGCGACACGACCGCGACCCGGTCACCCGGTCGGGGCTTGGGCGGGTAACTGGGGATGCTCATCATCGGACGCTATCCGGTCGAGCCAGCGATTTCCGCCCCGGCAAAGCGCCTAGCTCGGGCATGTCGGGTTAATGGGCTGAGCCGGTGGATGAGGCGGAGCGGGACCTGCCCGTACGCGACTGGCTGCCGCGCACGGTGGGGCTGGTGGCCGGCATGCTCGCCCTGGCCACCGCGTTCATCGCGGCCCATGTCGGGGCGCTGCACAAGCCCACCCCGCGGGCACACCGGCGCGCCCCGGGCCGGGAAGGCTCGCCTGACCGCGCCGGGCAGGCCGATCACCGATGGCTGACCCGGCCCGCCCGTCCCAGAGTGCAGATCATCACGCCGTCCCCCTCCTGCCCGACGGCCGGACGCGGATACGATCCAGGGAGTCGGACAGCGCTGTCCTTCGTACTCGCGTAAGGAGCGCACCCGTGACCGACCAGCACGACCACGACGGCCCGGACGCCGCACTGCGGGCCGATATCCGCCGCCTCGGCACGCTGCTCGGGCAGACCCTCGCCCGGCAGGAGGGCCGACCGCTGCTCGACCTGGTCGAGGAGATCCGCGCCCAGGTCCGATCCGACGCCCCCGCCGCCGCCCAGCGCCTCGCCGGGCTCGACGTCACCACGGGCACCAAGCTGGCCCGCGCCTTCTCCACCTACTTCCACCTAGCCAACATCACCGAGCAGGTGCACCGGGCCCGCGACCTGCGCCGACGCCGGGCCATGCACGGCGGTTGGCTGGACCAGGCGGCCCGGATGATCGCCGAGCGGGGGGTGCCGGCCGAGGAGATCGCGTCGGTGGCCCGCCGGCTCGCGGTACGCCCGGTCTTCACCGCTCACCCGACCGAGGCGGCCCGCCGGTCGATCCTGTCCAAGCTGCGCGCCGTCGCGGACGAGTTGGACGCCGAGACCGCCAACGCCATCCTCTACGGGGCCAGCGACGAGGGCCCGGCCAACCGGCGGCTGGCCGAGCTGCTGGACCTGATGTGGCAGACCGACGAGCTGCGGCTGGACCGGCCGGACCCGACCGACGAGGCCCGCAACGCCATCTACTACCTGCGTGACCTCTATGCCGAGGCCGCCCCCCAGGTCCTCGACGACCTCGCCGACACGCTGCGCACCCTGGGGGTGGAGACCTCGCCGACCGCCCGCCCGCTGACCTTCGGCACCTGGATCGGCGGCGACCGGGACGGCAACCCCTTCGTCACCCCCACCGTCACCCGCGAGGTGCTGCGGATCCAGCACGAGCACGGCATCGAGGCCACCGAGAAGGCGATGGACGCGCTCATCAGCGAGGTGTCCGTCTCCCGCCGGCTGCGCGCGGTTTCGCTGGACCTCTCCGCCAGCCTCGCCGCCGACCTGGACGCGCTGCCCGAGGTGGCGCCCCGGTTCCGCCGGGTCAACGCCGAGGAGCCGTACCGGCTCAAGGCGCGCTGCGTGAAGGCGAAGCTGGCCAACACGCGGGAGCGGCTGCGTACCGGCACCGCACACGTGCCGGGGCGGGACTACCGCGGCTCGGCCGAGCTGATCGCCGACCTGGAGCTGCTGCGCGCCTCGCTGGCCCGCAACTCCGGGCAGCTCACCGCCGTGGGCCGGCTCGCCTCGACGATCCGTACGGTGTCCGCGTTCGGGCTGCACCTGGCGACCATGGACGTCCGCGAGCACGCCGAGGCGCACCACGCGGTCCTCGCCCAGCTCTACGGTGCGGTCGGGGAGGTGTCCGACTACCCGTCGCTGACCCGGCTGGAGCGCACCAAGCTGCTCGCTGACGAGCTGGCCGGCCGCCGGCCGCTCTCCACCCTGGACAGCCCGCTCACCGAGAACGCGCAGAAGACGTTCGACGTCTTCGCGGCGATCCGCGAGGCACAGGACCGATTCGGCACCGAGGTGATCGAGTCGTACATCATCTCGATGACCCTCGGCGTGGACGACGTGCTCGCCGCAGTGGTGCTGGCCCGCGAGGCCGGCCTGGTCGACGCGCACAGCGGCCGGGCCCGGATCGGCTTCGTCCCGCTGCTGGAGACCCCGTCCGAGCTGAACAGTGGCGGCGAACTGCTGGACGAGCTGCTGTCGCTGCCCGCGTACCGAGCGCTGGTCGCGGCCCGGGGTGACGTGCAGGAGGTGATGCTGGGCTACTCCGACTCCAACAAGGAGGCCGGCATCACCACCAGCCAGTGGTCCATCCACCGGGCCCAGCGCGCGCTGCGCGACGTGGCCGCCCGGCACGGCGTGCACCTGCGGCTGTTCCATGGCCGGGGCGGCACGGTGGGCCGGGGCGGCGGTCCCACCCACGACGCGATCCTGGCCCAGCCGTACGGCACCCTGGACGGCGCGATCAAGGTGACCGAGCAGGGCGAGGTCATCTCCGACAAGTACACGCTGCCCGCGCTGGCCCGGGAGAATCTGGAGCTGACCGTCGCGGCGGTGCTCCAGGCGACGCTGCTGCACACCGCGCCCCGGCAGCCGGCCGAGATGCTGGAACGCTGGGACGCCACCATGGACGCGGTCTCCGAGGCGGCGTTCCGGTCGTACCGGTCGCTGGTCGAGAATCCGGACCTGGCCGCGTACTTCTGGGCCTCCACCCCGACCGAGCTGCTGGGGGCACTCAACATCGGCTCCCGGCCAGCGAAGCGGCCGAACACGGGCGCCGGTCTGGCCGGCCTGCGGGCCATCCCGTGGGTGTTCGGCTGGACCCAGACCCGGCAGATCGTGCCCGGCTGGTTCGGCGTGGGCTCCGGCCTGGCCGCGGCGCGCGCCGCCGGCCTGCAGGACGTGCTCGCCGAGATGCACCGCAACTGGCACTTCTTCCGCACGTTCCTGTCGAACGTGGAGATGATGCTGACCAAGACCGACCTGAGCATCGCCCGCCGGTACGTGGAGACGCTGGTTCCGAAGAAGCTGCACCCGATCTTCGACAAGATCCAGGAGGAGTACGAGCTGACCAAGCAGGAGGTGCTGGCGGTCACCGCCTCACCGGCCCTGCTGGAGAACTCGCCCGTGCTCCAGCGCACCCTGGCAGTGCGGGACACCTACCTGGAGCCGCTGCACCACCTCCAGGTGGCGCTGCTGCGCCAGTACCGCGACTCCGGCGCCCCCGGGCGGGCGGTGGCGACCGCGCCGGGCGGGCGCCGCGGCCCCAACGACGGTACGGCGCTGGAGCGGGCACTGCTCACCACCGTCAACGGCATCGCCGCCGGCATGCGCAACACCGGCTGAGGGGTAAGGAAGGGCCCCCTGTTAACGCCTCACGCATAACAGGGGGCCCTTTTAACTCCTGCGCCGCGCGGCGCAGGAGTCACCAGTCGCCGCCGCCGAAGTCCCCGCCGAAGTCGCCCCCACCGAAGCCGCCGAAGTCCCCGCCGCCGAAGCCACCACCGAAATCGCCGCCGGAGACGTCGCCGCCGCCCTGGCCGCCACCGAAGTCGTTGCCGGCGAACTGGTCGCCGGCGAAGTCGCCGCCGGCCTGGTCGCCGTAGCCCTGGCCGTCACCGAAGCCGTCCTGGAAGCCCTCCTGATAGCCGGCCTCGTAGCCGTGGCCCGGGTCGGCGAAGGCGGGCGAGAAGAGCGCGTCGGCGATGAGCATGCCGCCGATCACCCCGGCGCCGGCCCCGAGCGCGGTCTTCCACCACGGCGTCGAGTACCAGCCGGCCGGCACCCGCCGCCCCTGCCAGGTGCCACCCGGGTAGTAGTACGGCGTCTGGTTGCCCGGCTGCGGGCCGGCCCGGTAGGTCTGCCCCTGCACGCTGACCTCGCGCTCCCTGGTCAGCGTCCCGGCACCCCGGGCGGCGGCCAGCGGCGGCAGCTCCGGCCCCGGGTCGATACCCATCGCGGACCGCGCCGCCCGGATGTACGCCAGTCCCTCGAGCGCGGTCTCCCGGGCCAGTGCGAACTGGTGTGGGGTGCGCGCCTGCTCCAGTTGGGAGCCGGCCGCGTTGTACCGCTCTCCCGCGTCGGCCAGCGCCTGGCGTACCGCCGGGGCGTCGCCGTGCAGGTTCATCAACTGCCCGCCGAGCCGCTCGTACCAGCGCTGTGCCTCGGCTCGGGCGTCGGCCAGCTCGGTGTCCTGCCGCGACCTGCTTCCCGACCGCCAGAACACCAGCGCACCTCCAAGCATCAGCACCAGGGCAAGGCACAGCACAGCTCTCATCCTTCGACGGTACCCACCGGAGTCACGTCGTACCCGTTTGGCAAGCTTCAGAGGGTGACGAGCTTCGCAACGCTGGCCGTGGTGATCGTCTGTCTCGCCGCGGGTGGCGCGGTGGGCTGGCTGGCCGCCCGAGCCCGGTCGGCGGCCGAGGTGGCCCGGCTGGAGGCGACCCTGGCCGCCGCCCGGGCGGGTGAGGGGCGGTTGGAGCAGTCGATGCGGGCGCTCAGCTACGAGGCGACCGCGCAGTCCCAGGAGGCCGTCGCGCGGGCGGTGGCCCCGCTGCACGACACCCTCCGGCGTTACGAGCAGCGCGTCACCGAGCTGGAACGCGACCGGGTCGACGCGTACGCCGAGCTGCGCGAGCAGGTGCGGGCGATGAGCACCGTCTCCGGTGAGCTGCGCACCGAGACCAAGCAGCTCGTGGCGGCGCTGCGCGCCCCGCAGGTCCGGGGCCGCTGGGGCGAGCATCAGCTGCGCCGGATCGTCGAGGCGGCGGGCATGCTGGAGCACTGCGACTTCAACGAGCAGGTCACCGCCGCCACCGACCACCAGGGGGTACGCCCCGACCTGGTGGTCCGGTTGCACGGTGGCCGGTCGGTGGTGGTCGACGCCAAGGCGCCCTTCGACGCGTACCTGACCGCGATGGAGGCGCGCGACGAGCGGGGGCGGGACAGCAACCTCGACGCGCACGCGCGGCACCTGCGGGCGCACGTGGACTCGCTGGCCGCCAAGTCCTACTGGGCCGCGTTCGACCCGTCACCCGAGTTCGTGGTGCTCTTCGTACCGGCCGATCCGTTCCTCGACGTCGCGTTGCAGCGCGACCCGACGCTGCTGGAGCACGCCTTCGCCCGCAACGTGGTGCTGGCCACGCCGGCCACCCTGGTGGCGCTGCTGCGCACGGTGGCGTACTCGTGGCGGCAGGAGGCGCTGGCCCGTAACGCCGCCACCGTGCACACGCTGGCCCGTGAGCTGTACGGGCGGCTGTCCACCCTCGGCGACCACGTCGGCAAGCTGGGTGCGTCGTTGGGCGGGGCGGTGACCGCGTACAACCGGGCGGTCGGTTCGCTGGAGGCGCGGGTGCTGGTCAGCGCCCGCAAGCTCGCCGAGCTGGGCGTCTCCGACCAGGACCTACCCACCCCGCCCCAGCTGGAACTGGCCCCCCGCCAGCCGCAGGCCCCCGAACTCCTCCCCACCGACG
Source organism: Micromonospora sp. NPDC093277 (assembly GCF_044765245.1). Lineage (NCBI taxonomy): Bacteria > Bacillati > Actinomycetota > Actinomycetes > Micromonosporales > Micromonosporaceae > Micromonospora > Micromonospora sp. NPDC093277. Next base: position 144,506 of record NZ_JBIWJO010000001.1, on the reverse strand, counting down.
CCCGCCCCACGCCCCCACCGGACCGGTGATCATAAAGTTGTCATCGCGTCACGCCGAGGCGGGTGACGACAACCTCATGATCGACCACGCCGCTTCAACGGCGGTGGGCGGCGGAGAGCCGTGGCGGTCAGGCGGGTTTGGCTGTCTCGACGACGAAGGGGGTGCCCTGCTGGCAGGTGGTCATCAGGTCCGGCTGGGGATGGCCGGTGACGGTCACCCGGGCGCCCGCCTTCAGCACGTCCCTCGGGCCACCGACCAGCAGGTTGCCGTCCAGCAGCAGGCAGTTCGGCTCCACCCCGGCCTGCACGGTGCCGGTGAGCGTGGTGGCGCCGGGCGACGTCTGCGCCGGACCGGTCGGTGCCGTCGGGTCACTCGGGGTGACGCTGGGGTCAGGGCTGGCTGCGCTGGTCACGGGGCCTCCCGTCGGGCCGGAGCTGGCAGGCTCGGTGCCCGGGCCGGCGCAGGCGCTCAGCCCCGCGCAGGCGAGCAGGGCGACGAACGCCATCCGAGGAGTCTTCATGGCGGTTGGACGTACCGGACGGGTGATTCGTTCCGGCTCGTCAGCCGCGGGCGGCCGCGGCGGCCTTCAGGTCCCGCTTGAGCTCCTGCGGCAGCGAGAAGGTCAGCCGCTCGTTGGCGGTGGTGATCTCCTCGACGTCGGTGAAGCCCCACTCGGCCAGGTGCGCGAGCACCTGTTGGACCAGTTCGTCCGGCACGCTGGCACCGGAGGTGACGCCGACCGTACGGGCGTCGGCCAGCCAGGCCTCGTCGATCTCGTGGGCGAAGTCGACCAGGTGCCCCGCGCGGGCGCCCGCGTCCAGGGCCACCTCGACCAGGCGTACCGAGTTGGACGAGTTGCGCGAGCCGACCACGATCACCACGTCGCACTCCGCGGCGATCTCCTTCACCACGTGCTGGCGGTTGGAGGTGGCGTAGCAGATGTCGTCGCTCGGCGGCGACTGGAGCAGCGGCAGCTTCTGCTTGAGCCGGGCCACGGTCTCCAGGGTCTCGTCGACCGAGAGGGTGGTCTGGGAGAGCCAGACGACCTTCTCCGGGTCACGCACGGTGACCTTGTCGACGCTGTCCGGGCCGTCCACGAGCTGGATGTGCGCGGGGGCCTCGCCGGCGGTGCCGATGACCTCCTCGTGGCCCTCGTGGCCGATCAGCAGGATGTCGTAGTCCTCGGCCGCGAACCGCCGGGCCTCCTGGTGCACCTTGGTGACCAGCGGGCAGGTCGCGTCGATCGCCTTGAGCGCGCGCGCCTTCGCCTGCTCGTACACCTCGGGGGCGACGCCGTGCGCGGAGAAGATGACGGTGGCGCCCTCGGGCACCTCCTCGTTCTCCTCCACGAAGATCGCGCCCTTGGCCTCCAGGGTCCGCACCACGTGCTTGTTGTGCACGATCTGCTTGCGGACGTAGATCGGGGCGCCGTAGAGCTTCAACGCCTCCTCGACGGTCTGCACCGCCCGGTCCACGCCCGCGCAGTAGCCGCGGGGCTTGGCCAGGAGCACGCGCTTGCCGGTCTGGGAAGTCGTCTCAGCCTCAGTCACCCAACCATCGTACGTGCCCGATTTTCCCCCGGCAGCGCCCACAACCCGTACCACCCGCTGCGCCCCGCACCCTCACCGCGCTCGCCCGAGTCCGTCGATCATGAGGTTGGCGGCGGTCCAGGAGATCGACACCGCCGCCAACGTCATGATCGACGCGGGTGCTGTCGGTCCCGGGCCGTAGGGTGGGCGGGTGAGTGAAGGCGGACAGAGCACCTCGGAGGAGCCGTGGCCGGTCCGGGTGGTCAGCCAGAAGATCGGCGCCTGGATCGCCCGGCTGGGCTGGGTGTGGGTGGACGGGCAGGTCGCGCAGATCAGCCGCCGTCCCGGCGCGACCACGGTCTTCCTCACCCTGCGTGACCCGTCGGCCGATCTCAGCCTGACCGTCACCACCAACCGGGACGTGCTCGACGCGGGCGCGCCGGAGCTGCGCGAGGGCGCGCGGGTGGTGCTGCACGCCAAGCCCGAGTTCTACGCCGCGCGGGGCACGCTCAGCCTTCGGGCCGACGAGATCCGCCAGGTCGGGCTCGGCGAGCTGCTGGCGCGGCTGGAGAAGCTCAAGAAGCTGCTCGCCGCCGAGGGGCTGTTCGACCGGGCCCGCAAGCGCCGCCCGCCGTTCCTGCCCGGGCGGGTCGGGCTGATCACCGGCCGCGCCTCCGCCGCCGAGCGGGACGTGCTGACCAACGCCCGGCGACGCTGGCCGGCCGTGGAGTTTCGCACGGTCAACGTCGCGGTGCAGGGGCCGAGCGCGGTGCCGCAGATCGTGGACGCGCTGAAGGTGCTCGACGCCGACCCGACGGTCGACGTGATCGTCATCGCCCGGGGCGGCGGCAGCATCGAGGATCTACTGCCCTTCTCCGACGAGGCGCTCTGCCGGGCGGTCTTCGCCTGCCGGACGCCGGTGGTCAGCGCGATCGGCCACGAGACGGACGCGCCGCTGCTGGACCACGTCGCCGACGTCCGCGCGTCGACCCCGACCGACGCGGCGAAGCGGATTGTCCCCGACCTCGCCGAGGAGGTACGCCTCATCGGCCAGGCCCGGTCCCGGTTGGAGCGGGCGGTCCGCAACCTGGTGGACCGGGAACAGCACCGTCTCGACCTGTTCCGCTCCCGGCCGGTGCTGGCCCGCCCACAGGTGATGGTCGACCAGCGGGCCGTCGAGGTCACCGCGCTCCGCGACCGGGCGGGCCGCTGCCTGGACCACCGGCTCGGCGCCGCCACCGACGACCTGCGGCACACCCTGGCCCGGCTGCGGGCCCTCTCCCCCGCGGCCACCCTCGACCGGGGGTACGCGATCGTCCAGCGCGCCGACGGCCACGTGGTCCGGGCCGCCGGCGAGGTGACCAAGGGCGACCCGCTGCGGGTACGCCTCGCCGAGGGCGAACTCACCGCGACCGTGGACAGCTGAAGGAATGGGACCGATGACTGACGAGAAGAAGGACGAGCGGCTCAGCTACGAGCAGGCCCGCGCCGAGTTGGCCACCGTGGTCGAGCGGCTGGAGGCCGGCGGCACCTCGCTGGAGGAGTCGTTGGCGCTCTGGGAGCGTGGCGAGCAGCTCGCCGCGACCTGCCAACGCTGGCTGGACGGCGCGCGGGCGCGCATCGACGCCGCCCGCCAGCGCGCCGACGCCTGACCCTTCGGGAGCGCTCGGCGGGGGCCGGCCGAGAGCGTGAGGCTCTCCGGCCCGGGGCGCTGACCAGCCCGCACAACCGTCGACGGGACGGCCCCCAGCCGTCCCGTCGAGGCCGTCGTGGTCACTTGAACAGGTCGTAGAACTCCGGCGGGGCCTCGACGACCTGGTCGGCCGGGGGCCTCTGGGCGGCGGTGGCATTGCCGTAGTCGGCGTACGTGATTTTGACCTCCTGGGCGGCGCTCTGGCCGGCGGCCGGCACCTGCAGCACCAGCTCGCTGAGCCGGCCCTGCGAGTCGACCCTGGCGGTGAACGGCACCGACTTCGCCTGCGCCCCGAGCGCGGTGATCAGCGCCGGATCGATCGAGCCGGCCTCGGCCGCCTTCGACACGTCGATCGTGCCCGCGTACGTGCCGTCGCCGGTCCGCTGCACCTCGGTGACGCCCCGGGTCAGCACGGCGCTGCCGGCCGGGTCGAGCTGATCGAAGTCGAAGCCGAGGGACCGGTTCCCCTTGATCCGGGTCTGGTCGAGATGCTGGTACTTGCCGAGGTTGAGCTGCCGCAGCCCGGGGAGGTCGGCGGCGGCCCGGCCGCCCAGCTCCAGCTTCACCCAGCTGTCCGGCCTGTAGTGGATCAGGTCCAGCTTCATGGTCAGGTCGGACGACGCGTCGCCCATCGTCACCCGCAGCTCCGCGCTCTGGCTCGGCTCGTGCACCTGCCCCTCAGCGGTCGAGCCCGCGCTGGACACGGTGAACCGGAAGTTCCCGTCGCGGATCGCATCGGTGGAGTCGAGCAGGGCCTGCTTGGCGTCGCCGGTGCCGGGCGTAGCGCTCGGGGCGATGCTGCCGGAGGCACCCGGGGGCGGCGTGGAGGCTGTCGCCTCGCCGATCCCGTTGTCGTCACAGGCGGCCAGGCCGGGGCTGAGGAGCGCCGCGGCGAAGGCCGCCGCGCTGAAGCGTCGAATCTTCACGTGAACCACTCCAGGTGGGTCGTCCGGCCCACGAGGGCGCCGGAGGCGGGCACCGCAGCTCTCACCCCCGACTGCGGCGCACGAGCCTCGACCGGCCGGTGTGGCTCCGGCGGGCTCGCGCCCTCTCTGTTCCCTGAAGCGGCGTTCCGCAATCCCTGTCCGGTCCGCGGGCGGCCTTTCTCGCCGGGGGTGCCGGTCGGGGACCGTGGAAACGCCCTCCCCGACCGGCCCTCGGCTCAGCCCTTGAACATCTCGTAGAGCTGCTCGGACGCCTCGACGACCTGACCGGCGGGCGGCGCCTTGGGGGCGGTGGCGGAGCCGTAGTCGGCGTACGTGACGGTCACGGTCTGCGCCTCGGCGCTGCCGGCGGCGGGCACCTCGACGGCGAGCTCGGTCAGCCGGCCCTGCCCGTCGACCTTCGCGGTGAACGGCAGGGCGCTGGCCTGGGCGCCCAGGCTCTTGACGGTGTCCTCGTCGAGCAGGTCGGAGTCGGCCGCCTTGGTGGCGTCGACCGTGCCCGCGTACGTGCCGTCACCCGTCTGCTTGACGTCGGTGATCGCCTTGATCATCTTCTCCGAGCTGGCCGGGTCGACGTCGGCGAAGTCGAAGCTCAGCTCCTTGACCCCGTCGAGCTTGCTCCGGTCCAGGTGCTGGTACTTGCCCTTCGTCGCCTTGAAGCCCGGCACCAACTCGGCCATCTCTCCACCGAGCTCCAGATTGACCCAGCTGTCATTGTCGATGAAGACCAGGTGCATGGTCATCGACAGTTCCGCGGAGGTGGTGTCCATCTTCATGTCGGCGCTCTTGGACGGCAGGTGCACGGTGCCGCTGCCGTTGATGTCAGCGCCCTTGATCGTGAAGGTGAAGTTGCCCTGCTGGAGCTCCTTGGTGGAAGCAAGCAGCGCCTCCTTCGGGTCCGCCGGCTTCTCGGCGGCGGACGTGCTTCCGGCACCAGGCGAGTCGGCCTCGGACTTGCAGGCGGCCAAACCGGGAACGAACAGGGCAGCGGCGAGGACGCCAGCGCTCCACCGTCGAATGTTCACGTAGCTCTCTTTCGGTTGACTTTCCGGACACTTCGGTTGTGCCGGTTGTCGGACCGGGGCAGCGTAACGAGCCCGACCGACAATTTGCGGCTCGCCTCGACGTTCAGCGCAGCGCGGTGGCCAGCTCGCGCAGCTCGTTCTCCCCCGCGTCACCGATCACGATCACCGTGCGGGTCGGTTCCAGCAGGACGAGGGCCTGCTCGTTGCTCCGGGCGGTGTACCGCTGCCAGCTTCCGCCGGGCAGGGTCGCCGGACCCTGCGGCTGGCCGCCGCTCAGCTCGGTCGGGAGCAGCTTCTCGGCGGGCACGTTGCTCTCCACGAGCTGCGCTCCGCGCCCCTCCGGGGTCAGGTAGCCGATCCGCAGCGTCGCGCCGTCCGGCTCAGCCCGGTAGCGGGCGCTCACCGTACGCCAGTCCGAGCTCAGCCCCACGGGGTGGCTGACCGGGAAGGCGTTCTCCTCCCGGGCCTGCTCGATGGCGGTCGCCGGGTCGACGGTGGTCGGTTGCTCGCCACCGAGGAACCCCCGGTAGAAGGCGAGCAGCAGCGCGATCGGGACCAGCAGCACCAGCAGCGAGAGCGCCATGTCCTTCGGCGACCGCTCGGAGCGGGTCCGGGCGCTGCCAGCGGGTGCCGCCGGGTGCCGGCCCGCTCCGCCCCGGGCCGGCTCGATCGGGGCCGGCTCGCCCGGCTCGGCCAGCGGCGCGGCGCCGGCCACCGATTCGACCAGCGCCGGCTCTCCGGCCTCCAGAGCCGGCCCGGCGGTGGCCCGGACGGGCGGCTGGCCGTCGGGCGGAGTGCTGTCGGTGGGTACGCGGTCGGCAGGCTGTGCGGGTTCCACCTGCCCATTGTCGCAGCCGTCCGGGTGACGTCACCCGGGCCTCCTCCGCCCCGCCCCAGCGCGGGGCCTGCCGCCGTGTGAGGATCAACGACAGAGCCGGCGGCGGCGACGGCCGCATCCCGCCGGTCCACCCCGCAACGTCGCGAGGAGGAAGCCGTCATGACAACCACCGGGACGCGGACGCCGCAGAATCTCGACCGTAACCTCGCCCTCGATCTGGTCCGGGTCACCGAGGCAGCGGCGATGGCCGCCGGCCGCTGGGTCGGTCGGGGCGACAAGGAGGGCGGCGACGGGGCAGCGGTCGACGCCATGCGCAAGCTGATCAACTCGATCCCGATGCGCGGTGTCGTGGTGATCGGCGAGGGCGAGAAGGACAACGCCCCGATGCTCTTCAACGGCGAGGAGGTCGGTGACGGGACCGGTCCCGAGGTGGACGTGGCGGTCGACCCGATCGACGGCACCACGCTGATGAGCAAGGGCATGCCGAACGCCCTCGCGGTGCTCGCGGTGGCCGAGCGCGGCGCGATGTTCGACCCGAGCGCCGTCTTCTACATGGAGAAGCTCGCCGTCGGCCCGATGTACGCCGACGTGGTCGACATCAACGCCGGGGTGGCCGAGAACATCCGCCGGATCGCCAAGATCAAGGGGGCCGACGTCGCCGAGGTGACGGTCTGCGTGCTGGACCGGCCCCGGCACGACGACCTGGTGAAGCAGATCCGGCGGACCGGCGCGGGCATCCGGTTCATCTCGGACGGCGACATCGCCGGCGCCATCGCGGCGGCCCGCGGCGAGTCGGACGTCGACGTGTTGATGGGCGTCGGCGGCACCCCGGAGGGCATAACGGCCGCCTGCGCCCTCAAGTGCATGGGCGGGATGATGCAGGCCAAGCTCTGGCCGAAGGACGCCGAGGAGCGGGAGAAGGCGTTGGCGGCCGGGCATGACCTGGACCGGGTGCTGTTCACCGATGACCTGGTCACCGGGGACAACTGCTTCTTCGTGGCCACCGGGGTCACCTCCGGAGACCTGCTGCGCGGCGTGCGGTACCGGGCCGGTGGGGCGTACACCCAGTCGATCGTGATGCGGTCCAAGAGCGGCACGATCCGGGTGATCGACTCGTACCACCGGCTGGAGAAGCTCGCCCTCTACTCGGCGGTCGACTTCGACGGTCGGCCCCTGGCCGAGCAGGAGTGACCGCGACGGCGACGGCGACACCCCCCACGCTGCCGACCGGGCGGCGGGTCGCCGGCGTCGGGCTGGCCACCGCCTCGGGGGTCGCGGTGGCAGTGCAGTCCCGGATCAACGGCGAGCTGGGCGTACGACTGGCCGACGGGATCGCCGCCGCGGTGGTCTCGTTCGGCCTGGGCCTGCTGGTGCTGCTGGTGCTGGTCCCCGCCACCCCGGGCGGCCGGCGCGGCCTGGCCGCCCTCCGGGTGGCGCTGCGCGAGGGCTCGCTGCGGCCGTGGCAGTGCCTCGGCGGAGTGTGCGGTGCCCTCCTGGTCGCCACCCAGGGGCTGACCATCGGCACGCTGGGCGTGGCCGTGTTCACCGTCGCCGTGGTGGCCGGGCAGTCCGGCAGCAGCCTGCTCGTCGACCGGGCCGGCATCGGCCCGGCCGGGCGGCAGCCGGTCACCCCGTACCGCCTGGTCGGCGCGGCGCTGACGGTGCTGGCCGTGCTGCTGGCGGTGAGCAACCGGCTCGGCGACCCTGGGGCCCTGGCGTTGGCCCTGCTACCGCTGGCGGCCGGGGTGGGCATCGCCTGGCAGCAGGCGGTGAACGGCCGGGTGCGGGGAGCGACCGGCAGCGCGTTGACCGCCACCCTGGTCAACTTCACCGTCGGCACGGTGGCGCTGCTCACCACCCTCGCCGTGGAGGTGGCGGTCCGGGGCCGCCCGGCCGGCGCCTTCCCGAGCGAGCCGTGGCTCTACCTGGGCGGCCCGATCGGCATCGTGTTCATCGCGCTGGCCGCGGCGATCGTCCGCTTCACCGGGGTGCTGCTGCTCGGCCTGGCCACCATCGCCGGGCAGATCGTCGGGGCCGTCCTGCTGGACGTGGTGCTGCCGACCGCCGCCTCGCAACCCGGGCCGGCCACCCTGCTCGGCGCGGCGCTGACCCTGGTCGCGGTCCTCGTCGCGGCGCTCCGCTCGTAAGGGCCCCCTGTTAACGCCAGCGATACAGCAGGGGCCCCTGCTAACGCCGCCCCGGCCGCTCGCGCAGCCCCGCCACGGTCTCCTTGATCGCCTGGTCGAGCGGGGTCGGCTCGATGTCGAGGGTCGCGGTGGCGGCGGTCGAGTCCATCACGAACGGCCGGGCGAACTGGTGGGCGGTTTCCCGCAGCTCGCGGGCCATCGGGTCGGCGAGCCCGCCGAGCCAGAGCAGCGGGTAGGGCATCCGGGTCAGCTTCGGCGCCGGCGCGCCCACCACGGCCGCCGCGCGGGCGGCCAGGTCCCGCATCGGCACGGCGGGCGTGCTGGGCACGTGCCAGGCCCGTCCCCAGGCCCGCTCGTCGGTCGCGGCGGCGACCAGGGTGCGGGCGACATCCGGGATGTACGTCCAGGTGTGCGGGGCGTCCCAGTCGACCGGCAGGAACACCCGCCGTCCGGCGAGCACCCGGGGAAGCACCATCATCGCCAGCCCGGTGCCGCCGACGCCGAGATAGTCGGAGCCGCGTACCTCGGTCATCCGGATCCGGCCGGCCCGGTGCGCGGCGAGCGCGTCGGCCCACATCTGGTTCCGCACCCGCCCCTTGGTGCCGGTCGCGGCGAGCGGGGTCGCCTCGGTCATCGGGGCGTCGACCGGCCCGTACCCGTAGAGGTTGGCGACGGTCGCGAGCACCGCGCCGGTCCGCTCGGCGGCGGTGAGCAGCGCGGCGGCCAGCGGTGGCCAGTCGACCGGCCACCGGTGGTACGCCGGGTTGGCGCAGTTGTGCAGGGCCACCGCGCCCTCGGTCAACGTGGTGAGCCGAGCGACGTCGGCGGCGTCGGCGGCGATCCGCTCGACGGCCGGGTGGTCGGGCCCGGTGCCACGGCGGGTCACCACCCGCACCTGGTCGCCGCGCTCGGCGAGCAGGCGGGCGGTGGCGGTGCCGACGGGTCCGGCGCCGACGATCACGTGCAGGGCCATGGAAGCCACCTTTCGAAGCAGAGATCCACGATGAGAGCAGTGCTCTCGTTGCGATGCACCCATCATGAGCTCCACGCCGCCCACTGTCAAGAGCAGTGCTCTCTGTTTGAATCAGCGCCCTCTCCCGTGGCAGAGTGGAGGCATGGTCGCTCCCTCGCTCCGCGCCCGGGTCCGCGCCGGGATGATCGACGAGATCAAGGCGGTGGCCCGCCGCCACCTCGCCACCGACGGCGCGAACCTCTCGCTGCGCGCGGTCGCCCGCGACATGGGCATGGTCTCCTCCGCGATCTACCGCTACTTCCCCAGCCGGGACGACCTGCTCACCGCGCTGATCCTGGAGGCGTACGACGCGCTCGGCGACGCGGTGGAGGCCGCCGACGCCGGCACCGACCGGGCCGACCTGCGCGGGCGCTGGCACGCGGTGTGCCGGGCCGCCCGGACCTGGGCGCTGGCCCATCCCGCCGAGTACGCGCTGCTCTACGGCAGCCCCGTCCCCGGGTACGCGGCCCCGCAGGACACCGTCGCGCCGGCGTCACGGCCCCCGCTGACCCTCATCGGCATCCTGCGCGACGGTCTCGCCGACGGCCGGCTCAGCCCGCCCCCCGACGACCTGGCCGAGCCGGTCCGCGCCGACCTCGCGGAGCTGGCCACCGGATTCGTCCCCGGGTTGCCCGAGGCGCTACTGGCCCGGGGAATGGCCGGCTGGACCCAGCTCTTCGGGTTGATCAGCTTCGAGCTGTTCGGCCGGCTGAAGCCGCTCGTCCCGCATCGCGACGAGTACTTCGACCACCAGACCGCCCTGATGGCCGACCTGATCGGCCTCCCCTGAGCCGCGGCGTTCAGCCGACCGGTTCGTCCGGCGCCTCGGACCGCACCGGACGCGACGGGTGGGGCACCGGACGCATGGCGTCGGACAGTGGAGCGGGCGGCCCGACCGGCGGCAGCAGCGGGTACAACGGGTCGACGAGCGGTTCGGGCGGCCCGACCAGTCGGGCCGCCCGCCAGCCGAGCAGCAGCCCCGGCACCGCGGCCAGCCCGGCGAGCGCCACCGCGGTCGAGGCATACAAGGGACGGCCGTAGAGCCAACCGGCCAGCGGCAGCCCCGCCAGCACCAGCGTGAGCCCGGCCGCCACCAACACCTCAAGGGTCCACCAGCCCGGCGCGCCCCTCGCCCAGGTCGGGATCAGAGCGAGCCACGGCGTGCCGAGCAGCAGGACGACACAGGCGGGGACCGCTCCCAGGAGGAGCACGGAGTCGTCGACGGCCCAGATCACGGCCAGCATCAGCGCGGTGACGAACGTGACCATACCGAGCAGGAGCGGCAACCAGTTGCCGCGCCCGACCCTGAGCCCGGCCCGCGCACCAGAGACGACGAGCACCAGCGCGGCCAGGGCGAGTGCCAGCAGTACGGCCCGGAGCGGATCCGAGTGGCGCTCCGCGGGCGAACTCGCGCCGAGCGGCGGCGGTCTGTCCTCGGCGGCGGAATAGGCACCAGCGAACCCGATCCGCCGCCAGTCGCCTGCCGGTCCGCGGAGGGCGAAGCCGTCCCGGCCGTTCGCGACCAGCACCACGTGCCGCCCACCGCCGAGGTCCAGGACGGTGAGTTCCTGGCTGGTGATCCGCTCCCCGTGTGGTCCAGCCTCCTGGTAACGCCGGCTCAGGATCACCCGCTGTTCCTCGGTGACCTCCCAGGCCGGTCGCCAGGTCCGGCCGGCGTCGTCGCTCTCCTCCACCCGGATCCGCCCGGCCACCAGGCGGTAGCAGCGCTGCGCCGTCGCGGCCGAGCAGGCCTCTCGGGTCGGCGTGGTTGGGACGGCGGACGGCGGGATGACGGGCAGCCCGGGCGACGGCGGGTACCGCGGCTCCAGGAGCTGCTTCTCATCAGCGGTCGGATCACGCCACGTCTCACCACCGTCGTCGCTCACCCGCCAGCTCGGGGTGTCCGAGCGAACGTCCGTGCCCCAACTCTCGCCGTTGCCGGCGGCCAGCCGGCCGTCGACCACCGTCGTCCGGACCGCGTCGGGATACCAGATCGCGCTGGTGGCCGCCACGGCCAGCGTCGCCGCAGGCAGCAGCACCAGCAGCCGGACCAGTCGGGCCGACCGGCGCCCCACCGGATCGCGTCGGGCCCGGCTCCAGCACCACAGGGCCACGGCCAGCGCCGGCAGGGCGAGCAGATCGATGGGGTCGGCCCGGACCAGCGACGGTCCGCTGACCGCGCTCCACACCGCCGAGGCGGCTGCCGCGGCGTACCCGCTGGTCTTGACCACGGTGAAGCCGATGCCGACCAGACCCAGCCCGAGCCCGGCGGCGGCCCGGGGCGGAAGCCGGGGCACGATCAGTGCGGTGAGCACCGCGACGAGCGGCGGGGTGAGCACCAGACCGGCGACGTCGCTGAGCTTGCCGGTGAGCCAGCCGGGCTGGGCGGCCTTGAGCACATGATCGTTGATCACCAGTACGACCAGCGCGAGCACCGTGACCGGATGGCCCAGCCAGGCCAGCGCGACGCGGGCGACGTCCGGCTCGGTACCCGATCGTTCCATCCATCCACTGTGGCGACTGACGGTCTCGATCAGGCCACGCTCCGGTGAGGATCGGGCCTCAGCTGCCGTCGGAGGAGTGCCCAGGGAAGAGGTGAGCGGTCGGGTCGATCGTGACGGCCGCGTTGTTCACCGCCGTGGCGGCCTCACCGAAGCCGGTCGCGATCAACCGGACCTTGCCCGGATATTCGGTGATGTCCCCGGCGGCGAAGATCCGGGGCAGGTTGGTGGCCATGGTGCTGTCCACCACGATGTGCCGCCGGTCCAGGGTCAGCCCCCACTCGGCGAGCGGTCCGAGGTCGGCGGTGAAGCCGAGCGCGGCGACCACGGTGCTCGCCGGAACCTTCTCCACCTCGCCACCGCGTACGGTCAGCTCGGCGCCGGTGACCTGGTCCTCGCCGTACAGCCGGGTCACCTCGGCGTTGACCACCACCCGCACGGGCAACGACCGCACCCGGGCGACGGTCGAGGCGTGGGCGCGGAACTTCTCCCGCCGGTGCACCAGGGTCACCGACCGGGCGATCGGCTGGAGGGTGACCGCCCAGTCGAAGGCCGAATCGCCGCCGCCCACGATGACCACGTCCTGGCCGGCCAGCTCGGCCGGCTGCGGTACGAAGTAGACGATCCCAGCGCCCAGGAATCCGTCGGCCACCGGCAGCGGCCGGGGCGTGAAGCTGCCCAGCCCGCCGGTCACCAGCACCGCACCGCAGTGCAGCTGCTCGCCCCCGGCGAGGCCGAGCACCGGCCGCCCGTCGACGTAGGCGAGCTTCTCCGCCCGGCTGCCGAGCAGGTACTCGGGGTGGAACGGGGCGGCCTGCTCGACCAGGTTCGCCACCAGTTCGCGGCCCTTGATCGCCGGAAAGCCGGCGACGTCGAGGATGAGTTTCTCCGGGTACATGGCGGTCACCTGGCCGCCCGGCTCGGGCAGCGCGTCGATCACCGCCACCGAGAACCCGCGAAACCCGGCGTAGTAGGCGGCGAACAGGCCGGACGGACCGGCCCCGATCACGGCGACATCGACCTCGCGCATGGCGTACCGTCACTTTCGGTCACGGATCTACGCGTGCTGATGCCGACGGTAGGCGGGCCGAGGCCCCGGGGCAAGCACGTCCCGCGAACGCGCCGACGGCCGGTCAGCCCAGAGTGGTGGTCGGCGAGCCGGGCCGCGCCGACGCCGACAGCTCGAACCGGCGGCGGAACAGGATCGCCGCCAGGATCCCGCCGAGCAGTCCGAAAAGGTGCCCCTGCCAGGAAATATGCTCGTCGGTCGGCAGGATGCCGATGAGCTGCCAGCCGTAGAGCAGGCCGACCAGCAGCACCACGGCGAAGTTCCACCAGCTCCGTTCGACGATGCCCCGGGTGAGCAGGATGCCGAGGTAGCCGAAGATGACCCCGCTCGCGCCGACCACCACCGAGTTGGGCGAGCCGGTGAACCACACCCCCAGCCCGCTGACCAGGATGATCACCAGCGTCGACCAGAGGAAGCGGCGGGTGCCGGCGGCCAGGACGAAGGTGCCGAGCAGGATCAGCGGGATGCTGTTGCTGTAGAGGTGGTTGAAGTCGGCGTGCAGGAAGGGCGAGAAGAACACCCCGTCGAGCCCCTGGATCCGGTGCGGGATGATCCCGGCGGCCACGTCCAGGTTGAGGCGCAGACCGACGTCGAGTGCCTCGACGAGGAACAGCACCGGCACGACCGCGCACATCGCAACGAAGGCTCGGCCCAGTGAGGCGTAGAACGCCTCGCTGCCGAACCGGTAGGGATCGTCGCCCGTCGGGCCGCCGCGCCAGGTCACCTGTCAACAGCTATCAGTAAACGGCGCTGGCCGCCACTCGCGTCCCGGGCCGGATCGCCGGCACGAGGGCGGGGTGTGTGGATTCCCACGCACCCCGCCGCCGTCAGTCCGATCAGTACCAGCCGCTGTTCTGCGAGTGCTGCCAGGCCCCGCACGGCGTGTCGTACCGGCCCTTGATGTAACCGAGGCCCCACTTGATCTGGGTGGCCGGGTTGGTCTTCCAGTCGTCCGCGACCGTGGCCATCTTGCTGCCGGGCCTGGCCTGCGGGATCCCGTACGCCCCGGAGCCCGAGTTGAGGGCCTTGTGGTTCCAGCCGCTCTCCTTGGTCCAGAGCTTGTCCAGGCACGGGAACTGGTCGATGGCGAAGCCCTCGTCCAGCATGATCGCGCAGCCGATCTGACGGTTGCCGCTGTACTCCGAGCAGGAGGTCGGGATCGGCCCGTCGTACGGCTTGGCCGCCTTGGCCTCGGCTTCCAGCCGCTCCTTCTTACGGGTGGCGGCCGCCTCCTCGGCCTTGCGGGTCCGCTCAGCGGCGTCCTTGGCCGCCGCGACGGCGCGCAGCTTCGCCTGGTATTCGGCGGCCCGCTGCCGGGCCAGGTCCACGCGCTGGCTGGCCTGCCGGTCACGCTGGTACGCGTATTCCGCCCGGTCGACGTGCAGGCCGACCTGCGCGGTCAGGCCCTGTTGCTGGGTCTGTCGGTCTTCGCCCAGGTAGTAGCCGCCGGCAACGCCCACGGAGAGCAGCGCGACAGCGGCCGTGCGGGCGCCGAACCGGCTCCACAGCCGACTCACGAAGTGGTCCCTTCGTCGGGTGCAAGGACACGACGCGACGTGTGGCCGTCCGTGGCCGTGCCGGCGCCGTGAGCGCCCCGACCCTCGCGGTCGTCGCCGCCGCACCGGTGTCCGTGGCTCTCCGCCCTCCGTGGCGGGCGAGGCCAGATGATCTTCCCGGTGCGCGCGACGGCTCCAGGGACGGCCTCAGGTCGCTGCGACGTCACACGCGCCGAACTGAGGTCGTCCTAGCTGCGCGGGGTCAGCCGCGCCGAACTGGAGTTGTCGGAGGCGCTCGATGGACACCATTGCGCACAGTGAGGCGGATGGGAAACCGACAGGGGTAATTGTGATCTGCACCACAGCGGCATAGGCCCCCAAAGGGGGACAAAGTCGACGCCGAAGCGGGCTCAGAGCGGAGTTTCCTCCAGCAGATCAGTCACCATGGCGGCAATCGGAGAACGCTCCGAACGGGTGAGGGTGACGTGCGCGAAGAGGGGATGGCCCTTCAACGCCTCGATCACCGCGGTCACGCCGTCGTGCCGGCCCACCCGCAGGTTGTCCCGCTGGGCGACGTCGTGGGTGAGCACCACCCGCGACCCCTGCCCGATCCGGGACAACACGGTGAGCAGGACGCCCCGCTCCAGCGACTGCGCCTCGTCGACGATGACGAAGGCGTCGTGCAGGCTGCGGCCCCGGATGTGGGTCAGCGGCAGGACCTCCAGCAGGCCACGGGACGTGACCTCCTCCAGCACGTTCTCGTGCACCACCGCACCGAGGGTGTCGAAGACCGCCTGGGCCCACGGCGACATCTTCTCCGACTCCGAGCCGGGCAGGTAGCCGAGCTCCTGGCCGCCGACAGCGTAGAGCGGGCGGAAGACGATCACCTTCTTGTGCCGGCGACGCTCCATCACCGCCTCCAGGCCGGCGCAGAGCGCCAGCGCGGACTTGCCGGTGCCGGCCCGGCCGCCCAGCGAGACGATGCCGATCGACTCGTCCAGCAGCAGGTCCAGGGCGATCCGCTGCTCCGCCGAGCGGCCGTGCACGCCGAACGCCTCCCGGTCACCGCGGACCAGCCGTACGGTCTTGTCGGGCAGCACCCGGCCGAGCGCCGAGCCGCGCGTCGAGTGCAGCACCAGCCCGGTGTGGCAGGGCAGGCCGGCGGCGTCGTCGAGGTCCAGCGTCTCCCCCGCGTACAGCCGGGCGATGTCCTCCTCGGGGAGCTGCAGCTCGGCCATGCCGGTCCAGGTCGGGTCGCTGGCCTGGCCGTGCCGGTACTCGTCGGCCCGCAGGCCGACCGACGCCGCCTTCACCCGCAGCGGCATGTCCTTGCTGACCAGGGTGACCTCGCGCCCGTCGGCGGCCAGGTTGAGCGCCACGGAGAGGATCCGGGCGTCGTTCGAGTCGGTCCGGAAGCCGGGTGGCAGCACCCCGTCGTCGGTGTGGTTCAGCTCCACCCGCAGGGTGCCGCCCTGGTCGTTGGCGGGCACCGGTCGGTCCAGCCGGCCGTGCTTCACCCGCAGCTCGTCGAGGATCCGCAGCGACTGGCGGGCGAACCAGCCCAGCTCGGGGTGGTGCCGCTTCCCCTCCAGCTCGGAGATGACCACCAACGGCAGCACCACTTCGTGCTCGGCGAAGCGGTGGAACGCCGCGGGGTCGGAGAGGAGGACCGAGGTGTCCAGCACGTAGGCCGGGCCGGCTGGTCGAGGCTCCTCGGTGCTGGCGGACGCGGCGCGACGGCTGCGGCTGGTCCGGCGGGTCGTGGCAGTCGGTGCCGGGGTCTGGTCGGCACCGGCTCGGGTACGGCGAGTCGTCACAGGCCTGCTCCGCGGGCGGGCACCCGCCGCCCGTGTTCCGCCTCGTCCGGTGCCCGGTGGACACGGGGTCGGATGCGGGCCCCGTGCGCGAGGTCGCAGGTCCGGGCTGTCCGGCTGGCTCGGGAAAACCCCGTGCCATGCCTAGACGCTAATGTCCCGAAGGCCCTTCGGCTAGTGCGAGACGTTGATCCCACTCGACAGGGAGATGAACGACCCGCGGCGGTCCCGGCCGGGATGCATGCCCCCTGCGCGCATCCCGGCCGGGGGAGCCGCCGTCACCGGTCTGACGTCGGCTCCGACGGTGCGCGTCCGCCGCGGACGGCACACCGTGTCCTGGGGCGGGCCTCAGCCCTGTCGCCGGACCAGGGTCCCGGTCTGCCGGCCGCCCACGGCACCGGCAGAGGCGCTGAAGGAGGACCCGGTGTACGTGGTGCCCTGCCGGGTGGCGAGCCCGCCGAGCTGTGTGGTCGCGCCGGCCCGTGACGGCGGGCCGGACGCCGGCCGGGCGGCGACCGCGGCGGGAGCCGCCGTGCCGGCGACCGGGACCGTGGCGCGCGTCGCCGCGGCGGGGCGGGTCAACGCCGAGGTGATCGCGGCCTGCGCGTCGCGCCGCCGCCGGTTCCAGGCGCCCCGGTCACCGTCGAAGTACCCCTGTCGGTAGCCGAACCGGTAGCCGATCCGGTAGCTGAGCTGACCGTGCAACCGGCCCGCCGCGTAGGAGGTGGAGCCGAGCACCAGTACGAGCACGACGGCGAGGAACGGGCTCATCCGGTCACCCCCGCTGGCGGCGCGGCCCGCCGGGTCATCGTTCCTCCGGCTCGACCAGGGGGTCGATGACCAGCAGCTCGTCCAGGTCGGCGGTGCTGACCTCCTCGACCAGTTCGACGCTGATCCGGCAGCCGTCCAGGATCACCTCGGCGACCGAGGAGCGCCGGATCTCGCCGCCGGCGTCGTAGACCCGCACGCTCAGCTCCGGGCAGCCGAGGTGGGTCCGCCAGGCCGTCCACTCGTCCCGGTCGCCCACGCTCAGCGAGAGGTAGCGGCAGCCCCGCGCCAGGTAGAGGCGCCACGGGGCGCTCAGTCCGGCGGCCACGCCGTCCGCGATCAGGCCGAAGGCCTGGGCGCGGGTCGCGAGCTCGGTCACGAGACCCCCTCGTCACCCGCGGAGTGACGCATGTGAGCACTAATCGTCTCATGCACGTGACACACCGTAAGTTGTCCCATGAGCGTGACAGTATCAGCTTTTCGTCTGTTTACCGCCGTCCTGGCGTCCATCTATCCTGCCCGGGTGACACCCCTCAAGAGCAGCACCGAATCGTTTACCGGAAATCCGAGGAACCCGTCACGTTGGCGTGACAGCAGTGCGCCGGGGCACGCCGGCGCGACCGGCCGGCCGTACGGTCACGGAGTGACCGAGACCACCAACGCACGGAAGATCGCCTTCGCCACCTTCGTCCGCCGGGCGCTGGCCGACGCCCGCACCATGCGGGCGTGGAGCGGCACCGAGGTCTCCCGGCGCACCGGCGTCTCCCGCCAGACCATCAACCGCTGGGTACGCGGCGACTGGGCCAGCGACCCCGAGGCGGAGCGGGTAGTCGCCTTCTGCGAGGGCCTGGGCCTCAATCCGGCGGCGGCGTTCACCGCTCTCGGGTGGGACCGCACCACCACCCCGCGCACCGCCCCCGCCCCTGAGATGGACCCGGACGTCGAGGCGCTGCTGCGCCGGCTGGTGGACCCGAACGTCTCGGATGCGGAGAAGTTCCACATCCGGGAAACCATCCGATATCTCGCCTACCGCCCGACTCTTCCGGCCGATGTCCGTAATAGCGGTAAAGAGGCCGGGTAGTTCCTCAGATGGCGAAAGAACGGAAGGTAAGACCCGATCGTTTCGCTCCGGGGCCGGAACGGGCACGCTAGCGTCCCTATTCGTACTGCTCGGGCTCGTCGTCGGCGGGGGGACGGGACAAGGCCGAACCCGGCCCTGCGGGACAGAAGGAGGGGTCTGTCCATGACCCTGAAATGGTGGGCAGTCGTGGTCGCGGTGATGTCGGTGACATCGTGTGTGACCGGCAACGTGGTGGTCGGCGTGCTGAACGGCGGGGAACTGCCCCTGGTCGTCAACCTCTTCACCCTCACCACGGCCGGCACCGCGGTGGTCCTCGCCGTCGTCGCCGAACTGCACGACCGGCTCAACGACCGGGTCAGCGCGCTCACCGAGTTCCTGGTGGCGCGGCTCAACGAAATCGAGGCGCACACCGGCGACCGGAACGCCGGATTCGTGGAGGGTTACCTGCTCAGCAACGGTCCGGAGGCGGCCGTGGTGCCGTTCGAGCGGCGCGGTCGGGGAGCCGCCGAACGCTGAACCGCCGCGACGCCCGCGCGTCACATCTCGGCCACGAATAGGCCCTCGTGTCCGGGGTACGCTGACGCGCGTGTCGCCGTTGAATCTGGGCAACCAGCAGCCGACCCCGTTGGACGCCGAGCACGCGTGGCGTGCCACCGCGGCCCGCTCGGCCGACGTGGTGTTCTTCTTCGACTTCGACGGCACTCTCGCGCCGGTCGGCGACGACCCCACCGCGGTCCGGCCCGCCCCGAAGGTGCTCGCCGTGCTGGAGGCGCTCGCCCCGCACGTACGCCGGATCGCCATCGTCTCCGCGCGTCCGGTGGAGTTCCTCCGCGACCACCTCGGCGGCCTCGCCGGCATCGACCTGTACGGACTCTACGGCCTCGAGCACAGCCACTCCGGCGGCGAGACCGTCACCGAACCCGCCGCGCTGCCCTGGGTGCCCACCATGTCCGAGCTGGCCGAGCAGGCCCGGGCGGAGCTGCCGCCGGGCGCGCTGGTGGAGTTCAAGCGGCTCTCCGTCGCCCTGCACTGGCGGACCGCCCCGCAGCTCGGCGACCTGATCCAGGAGTGGGGCCGGGCCCGGGCCGAGCGGCTGGGCCTGCGCTGCCAGGCCGGGCGGATGGTACTGGAGCTGAAGCCCCCGGTCGACCGGGACAAGGGCATGGTCATCGGCGAGGTGGTGCGCGACGCCGGCGGTGCCTGGTACTTCGGCGACGACGTCTCCGACATCAAGGCCTTCGCCGCCGTGCGCGCCCGGGGAGCCGCCGACCCGGACTTCGTCGGGGTCTGTGTCGCCGTCGCCAACCCGGAGACCGGTCGCGAGGTCGCGGACGCGGCCGACCTGACCCTGGACTCCCCCGCCGCCCTGGCCGACTTCCTCACGGCCGCCCTCCCCCACCTGGCCTGACCGGCCGCATCGCGCGGCGCCTCCGGTCGCGTCCCTGGCGCGCGCCGGTCATGGAGCAGGGCCGCCTGACACCGAATCGGGTGAAGCGGGCGCCACCCATCCATGATCGACGCGCTGGGCGGCGGGTCGGGGTCAGACGCCGAAGCGGCGTTGGCGGGTGGCGTAGGACCGCAGGGCGCGGAGGAAGTCGACCCGGCGGAAATCGGGCCAGTTGAGCTCGCAGAAGTAGAACTCGGAGTGGGCGCTCTGCCAGAGCATGAAGCCGGACAGGCGCTGCTCGCCGCTGGTCCGGATGATCAGATCCGGATCGGGCAGACCCTTGGTGTAGAGGTGCTCGGAGATGTGGTCGACATCGAGGGTGTTGGCCAGCTCCTCGATGGTGCCGCCGTTCGTGGCATGCTCCAGCAGCAGCGAGCGGACGGCGTCGGCGATCTCGCGCCGGCCCCCGTACCCGACGGCGATGTTGACCTGGGCGCCGCCGCTGCGGTCCCGGGTGCGCTCCTCGGCGGCCTTGAGCGCGACGGCATGGTGCGCCGGCAGCACGTCGAGGGCACCGACCATGCGCAGCCGCCAGGGGTTGCCGTCCTCGGCCAGCTCGGTGGTGAGGTCCTCGATGATCTGGAGCAGCGGATCCAGCTCGGCGGCCGGGCGGGAGAGGTTGTCGGTGGAGAGCAGCCAGAGGGTCACGTGCCCGACACCGGCCGCGTCGCACCAGCGCAGCAGCTCCTTGATCCGCTCGGCGCCCATCCGGTGGCCGTCGTTGGGATCGACGAAGCCCATGTCCCGGGCCCATCTGCGGTTGCCGTCACACATCACGCCGACGTGCCGGGGCACCGGCTTGCCTGCGAGCTTCGCCGTCAGCCGGCGCTCGTACACGGAGTAGAGGAGTTTCCGCAGAGTCATCACCTTGCAGGGTAGCGACCCAACTTGAAGATCAGTGTCGAGGTGGCTGATCCCCCGGCGGCGCGGCGCGGCGTCAGACGCGCCGAGCCGAAGTTGCCGTGCGCGTGAGACCAAATCCGATCTTGCCGAGGGTACGGGCGTCGAGGCGTCCGTCGCCCAGCCCCAGCTCCACCACGGTCCGATAGACCCGGTCGTCCCGGCTGGCCGCACGGACCGCCGCGTCCACCACCGCCCGCCGACGGGCCAGCCACGCGGCGACGGAGCTGTGCCGCAGGTGCGTGCCGAGCCGCTGGCGGAGCGTGTCGGCGTACCGGCGGGCCGCCTGGTCCGGAGCACCGGCCGCCGCCGCGCCGGCCAGCGCCCCGGAACGCAGGGCGTAGAAGATGCCCTCGCCGGTGAACGGATTGATCAACGACAGGGCGTCCCCGGCCAGCACCACCCGCCCCCGCCCCGGTGCCGGCCGGTGCGTGGACAGCGGCAGGTGGTGGGCGCGCAGGTCGGTGACCACGGCTGGGTCGGTACCGGGCAGCAGGGCGGCCAGCCGGTCGAGCAGATGCGCCCGGGTCAGCGGCTCGCCCCGCAGCACCTCCCCGTACCCGACGTTCGCCCGACCGTCGCCGATCGGGAACGACCAGGCGTACGCCGGCCAGCGCGGCGACGAGGTGACGATGAACTGTTCGGGCGGGCCGGGCAGTGCCGGGGCGTAACCGCGGATGGCCAGGGCGAGATGCCGGTCCGGGTTGACCGGGTGGCCCAGCGCCCGGCGGAGCACCGAGCCCGCGCCGTCCGCCCCCACCACCGCCCGGGCGGACAGCTCCCCGTCCAGCACCACTCGATCGGCGCGCACCTCCACCCGGCGTACGGTGTGCCGGCGCAGCTCCGCCCCGGCCGCGACGGCCGCCGTCACCAGCCGGGCGTCGAACACCGTCCGGGGCACCGTGTACGCGGGCCGGGGCAGCGCCCGGGCCACCGTGCCGCCACCCGGGCCGGAGAGGCGCAGCACGGGCAGCGGAGCGTACCCGTCGACCGCGCCGGTCACGCCCAGCTCGGCGAGGACGTCCAGCGCGTGCGCGGCGATCCCGTCGCCGCAGGGCTTGTCCCGGGGGAAGTCGTACCGGTCCAGCAGCAGCACCCGGGCCCCGCCGCGCCGGGCGGCCAGCGCCGCGGCCGACCCCGCCGGCCCGGCCCCCACCACGATCACGTCCCACACCTCGCCCACCCGCCCATCCTGCCCCACCCACCCGATCCGGATCGACGGTCGTGAGATGGACGGCGATGTGGATCTCCCCGACCGCCGCCAACCTCATGTTCGACGGCGCCGGCAGCCCAACGGCGGACGGCCGCCGGACCTCGACAGGTCGGCGGCCGTCCTCACGGCGATCCGTTGGCGCCCGGCGCGGGCGGCCCTCAGACCTACTTCTGCGGCTCCACGTCGAGCCGGGCGCGCAGGGCGTCCAGCTCGGCCCAGAGGACGCC
The DNA here is from genome assembly GCF_044765245.1 of Micromonospora sp. NPDC093277. NCBI lineage: Bacteria > Bacillati > Actinomycetota > Actinomycetes > Micromonosporales > Micromonosporaceae > Micromonospora > Micromonospora sp. NPDC093277. The sequence continues at coordinate 122,802 of NZ_JBIWJO010000001.1, read as the reverse complement.
GGGGAGCTTGTCACCGAACTTCTCGAACCACTCGGTGACCAGCGGCAGCTCCTTGCGCCACTCCTCCGGGTCGACCTTGAGGGCGATGCGGACGTCCTCCGGGGTCATGTCCAGGCCCTCGACGTCCAGCGCGTCCTGGCCCGGGACCATACCGATCGGGGTCTCGACGGCCTCGGCGCGGCCCTCGATCCGCTCGATGACCCACTTGAGCACCCGGGAGTTCTCGCCGAAGCCCGGCCAGAGGAAGCTGCCGTCCGGGTCCTTGCGGAACCAGTTGACGTAGTAGATCTTCGGCAGCTTGGACTCGTCGCCGTCGACGCCCTTGCCCATCTCGATCCAGTGGCGGAAGTAGTCGCCGCCGTTGTAGCCGATGAACGGCAGCATGGCCATCGGGTCGCGACGGACCACACCGACCGCGCCGGAGGCGGCGGCCGTGGTCTCCGAGGAGAGCGTCGCGCCCAGGTAGACGCCGTGCACCCAGTCGCGGGCCTCCGTGACCAGCGGGACGGTGTCCCGCCGCCGGCCGCCGAACAGGATCGCGTCGATCGGGACCCCGTTCGGGTCGTAGTAGTCCTCGGCCAGGATCGGGCACTGCGTGATCGGGGTGCAGAACCGGCTGTTCGCGTGCGAGGAGAGACGGTCGCTCTCCGGCGTCCAGTCGTTGCCCTTCCAGTCGACCAGGTGGGCCGGCGGCTCGCCCATGCCCTCCCACCAGATGTCGCCGTCGTCGGTGAGGGCCACGTTGGTGAAGATGGAGTTGCCCCGGTCCAGCGTCCGCATGGCGTTCGCGTTGGTCTTCCAGTCGGTGCCCGGCGCGACGCCGAACAGGCCGTACTCGGGGTTGATCGCGTAGAGGCGGCCGTCCGGGCCGAACCGCATCCAGGCGATGTCGTCACCGATGGTCTCGACCTTCCAGCCCGGAATGGTCGGCTCCAGCATGGCGAGGTTGGTCTTGCCGCAGGCCGACGGGAACGCGCCGGCGATGTGGTAGACCCTGCCCTCCGGCGAGGTGATCCTGAGGATCAGCATGTGCTCAGCGAGCCAGCCCTCGTCGCGCCCCATCACGCTGGCGATCCGCAGCGAGTAGCACTTCTTGCCGAGCAGCGAGTTACCGCCGTAGCCGGAGCCGAAGGACCAGATCTCCCGGGTCTCCGGGAAGTGCGAGATGTACTTCGTGTCGTTGCAGGGCCAGACCACGTCCTGCTGGCCGGGGGCGAGCGGGGCACCGATCGAGTGCAGCGCGTGCACGAAGTCGGCCTCGTCACCCATCGCGTCCAGGATCTTCGACCCCATCCGGGTCATGATCCGCATTGAGGCGACCACGTACGGGCTGTCGGTGATCTCGACGCCGAACATGGGGTTCTTCGCCTCGACCGGGCCCATGCAGAACGGAATGACGTACATGGTGCGGCCCCGCATCGAACCCCGGTAGAGGTCCGTCATGACGCGCTTCATCTCGGCCGGGGCCATCCAGTTGTTGGTGGGGCCGGCGTCCGCCTCGTCGACGGAACAGATGAAGGTGCGCTCCTCGACCCGGGCGACGTCCGTCGGGTCCGTCCGGGAGTAGAACGAGTTGGGCTTCTTCTCGGGGTTCAGCCGGATCAGGGTGCCGCTCTCGACGAGTTCGTCGGTGAGGCGGCGCCACTCCTCATCGGACCCGTCCACCCAGACCACCCGGTCGGGGGTGGTCAGTTCCGCGACCTCACGTACCCAGGCGAGCAGTTTGGGGTGGGACGTCGGGGCCTGATCGATACCCCGAACAGTAGCCGGAGCAACCATGTCACATCTCCTTGTGGTCGACGCTGACCGATGTATGGGATGCACGAGTTCTGGCGAGCCGTGGCATCGCCTTCGTGGAAACCTGGGATTGGGCTCAGCGTAAACCGGGCTGCCTCGCGAGTCAGTGGGACTGGTTGTGAAGAACTGCACAAGGTACGGCCACGCTGCGGCATCGCGATCTGATACCCGCTTTCGCGCGCAGTTTCACGCAAATCCTGCGGAAAACCTTCGGCCCGCATCGGCGGTGGCGGTCCCGGCGGATGCCTGATGCGCGGAAGGCAACCCGGATGTCGTGAACCACGATTCCGCGATCCCGGCCACGATTACGGCACGGCCGGTTACGCTGCGCTCATCGGCTCCGGAACGGCCACAGCGGCGTCCGGAACGGACGGCGCGCACCCAGCGGACTCACGATCGTCGATCGGCCCCGGCCCACCCGGCCGCGGGGCCGGCCGGTGACCTCGCGCCGGCCCCACTCGCGGTTGCTGCCGCCCAGGGGTACGTCCAACCGGTACTCTCTGCGGGTGGCCGTGACGATGACCGGAGACCAACCGGGGGCTCCGCAGACCCGTCGGGGTCTGCTCAGAAGCCTGCTCGACCGTTTCGGTCACCTCATCCGCGAGATGAGCAAGTTCGCCACGGTGGGGGGATTCGCGTTCCTCGTCGACCTGGCGCTCTTCAACTATCTGTCCAGCGTGCAGCACTCGGCGCCCGTGGTGGCGAAGACCATCTCCACCGTGGTCGCCGCCACCCTCGCCTTCGTCGGCAACCGCTTCTGGACCTGGCGGCACCGCCAGCGCTCGAACCCGGCCCGCGAGTACGCGCTGTTCTTCTTCTTCAACGGGGTCGGCCTGGGCATCGCCGTGGGCTGCCTGGCGCTGAGCCACTACGGTCTGGGCGCCGTCTGGCCCCGCGTGTTCCAGACCGCCCTGGCCGACAACGTGGCCAGCTTCGTCGTCGGCACCGGCCTCGGGACGCTGTTCCGCTTCTGGTCGTACCGGCGGTTCGTTTTCGCGGAAGCGGGAACTCCCCCAGTTCCGGGAACGAGCCACGACCGAGAGTCCGAGGCGTGAGCCTCCACTCATCCCGTCCCGCCGGGCCGAGCCGGCCCTGCCTGCTGCCCTAAGGTGTTTCGCATGCCTGGAGTCCGTCTGCCCGAGCGCTGGCAGAAGTTCATCCATGAGGCGCTGAAATTCGGTGTTGTCGGCGGCATCAACACCGTCCTCAATTACGCGGTGTTCAATGCGCTGGCACTCACCGTATTCCGAAACGGCCAGCTCAAGGCGACCGTGATCGCGACCATTGTGGCGACGATCACCTCGTATCTTATGAATCGTCACTGGACGTACCGCGACCGACCGTCGTCGGCACTTCGTCGGGAATACACCCTGTTCTTCCTGTTCAACGCCACCGGCCTGGCCATCGAAGTGGGCGTCCTGGCGGCGGCGAAGTACGGCTTCGGCATCACCGGCCTGCTGGCGCTGAACGGGGCGAAGACCGGCGGTGTCCTGCTGGCCACCGTGTTCCGCTTCTGGTCGTACCGGACGTTCGTCTTCCAGCCGCCGCCCCAGCACGCCGAGGAGACCTGGCACGCCATCCCACGCGACGAATGGGACAACGTGGCCGAGCTGGACCCGGTGGCGGAGCTGGCCGAGTCGGTCAGCGAGCTGGAGGAGACCGAGCCCCGGCCGAAGATACGGACCGACCACGCCCCTGTGCAGGGGCGTCCCGCCCCGGCCGACGCCGGCCTGGGCCGTACCCTCGGGGCCGGTCTGAAACCGGAGCTGGCCACCGAGTTCCAGGGCGGCAGCCGCCGCCTCCCCCGCCCCTGACCCGGGCGCCCACGGCGGCCCGGCCCGCCCACCATCGGTCGATCATGAAGTTGCCGCCGCCCGTACCCGGCGACAACTTCATGATCGACGTCGCTTGCCCGAGGGATCAGGCCGAGGGGTCGCGCAGCGGCTTGCCGTCGCGCATGTCGGCGAGGATCTCGCGCATCTCGCCGTCGCCCAGGCTGTGCTTGTCGTGGTGGGCCTCGACCAGCTCGTAGAGCCTGGTCTGCACCCGGTCGACGTGCGGGACGTCGTGGAGCACCGACTGCCCACGCTCACCGGCCGACTCGATGGTGAGCGTGCCGCAACCGAGCAGCCGCTCGATGAAACGCTGGTGCATGGAGTGGTCGTTGATTCGGGTCAGCGGCAGGTCCCGCCGGTCACGGGAGAAGACGCCCTGCTGAAGCAGCACCCGCTCGTTGGTGAAGAGATAGTGCGTCGTACGCCAGACCAGGTACGGCCAGACCGCCAGCCAGAACGCCAGCGCCAGACAGAGGGCGGCGAGCACGTAGAGCGCGATCGTGCCGCCGCTGCCCTCGGGCAGCAGGAGCCAGCCCGCGGCCACCGCCGCGACGGCGAGCACCAGCACCAGGATCGGCCGGATCAGCGCTTTCCAGTGCGGATGCAGGTGCAGCACGACGTGCTCGTCCTCGGTGAGCACGTCTTCGGGGAACGCCACGGAAACCTCCTCGCAAAACAGGACGCGCTGACCGTATCGGGTCGATGCTCGTAGCGGGGATCGGCCGCACGGGGGGAGGCTGCCGCGTCTCGACTGGGGACCCCTGCTCGACCGCGGGCGTCAGTCAGGGGTGCTTCTTTTCACCGCAGGTGGAGGACGTCGCCGGCGGCAAGGCGGAGTTCGCCCGCCGGGCCGTCGACCAGGAGCTGACCGTCCGGGTCGACGCCGGTCGCGGTGCCGCGTACGTCGCGGCCGTCGGGGAGCAGCACCCGGACATCACGGCCGACGGTGGCACAGGCCGCCACATACGCCTCCCGCAGGCCGCTGGCCGCCGCGTCGCCGTCAGCCGCGCGCCAGCGGTCGTACCAGTCGGCGAGCGAGCGGAGCAGGGCGCGCAGCAGCGGGTCCCGGTCGGTGGCGGTGGCCCCGGCGAGCTGGAGCGAGGTGGCGGGCAGCCCGGTCGGGTTCGCCGGCAGCTCGTCGGCGCGCAGCGTCACGTTGAGGCCGATGCCGAGCACGATCGCGGGCGGCCGGGCCGGGGTGCCTCCCGGCACCGCCTCGGCCAGCACCCCGGCACCCTTCGCGCCGTCGATCAGCAGGTCGTTGGGCCACTTCAGGCGGGCGTCCAGCTCGGCCAGCCGGGCCACCACCTCGACCAGCGCGACCCCCGCGAGCAGCGGCAGCCAGCCGTACCCCGAGGGTGGCACGGGCGACCAGCCGCGCTCCGCGACGGCCTCGCCGGGCCGGAGCAGGACGCTGGTCGCGATGCCCGCCCGCGGCGGCGACTGCCAGACCCGGCCGCGCCGGCCCCGCCCGGCGGTCTGCCGCTCGGCGACCAGCACCAGGCCCTCGGGCTCGCCGGCAGCGGCGGCCTCGACCACGTCGGCGTTGGTCGAGCCGGTCTCCGCGACCAGTTCCAGGCGGCGCCACGGCCCGTGCGGGGCGACCAGCGCACGCCGCAGCCGGGCCGCCGAGAGCGGCGGGCGATCCAGATCGGTGTACGGGGAGCCGGGCATCCCGCCAGCCTACGACCCCGCGGGAGGGGCCGCCGGGAAGCCGGTGAGGCGCACGGCACAACGGTGCCCCGCTGAACCATCGTTATATTCCCTGGGTGACTACCGAGGCCGGGATCAACATCCACACCACCGCCGGGAAGCTGGCGGACCTGGAACGCCGGGTCGACGAGGCGGTGCACGCCGGCTCGGCGCGCGCGGTCGAGAAGCAGCACGCCCGGGGCAAGAAGACCGCCCGGGAGCGGATCGAGATGCTGCTCGACGAGGGTTCCTTCGTCGAGCTGGACGAGTTCGCCCGGCACCGGTCCACCAACTTCGGCCTGGCGAAGACCCGGCCGTACGGCGACGGCGTGGTGACCGGCTACGGCACGGTGGACGGCCGGCAGGTGTGCGTCTTCGCGCAGGACTTCACGGTCTTCGGCGGCTCCCTCGGCGAGGTCTTCGGCGAGAAGATCGTCAAGGTGATGGACCTCGCCATGAAGATCGGCTGCCCGGTCATCGGCATCAACGACTCCGGCGGTGCACGGATCCAGGAGGGCGTCGCCTCGCTCGGCCTCTATGGTGAGATCTTCTTCCGCAACGTCCGGGCCAGCGGCGTCATCCCGCAGATCTCACTGATCATGGGCCCGTGCGCGGGCGGCGCGGTCTACTCGCCGGCGGTCACCGACTTCACCGTGATGGTCGACCAGACCTCGCACATGTTCATCACCGGCCCCGACGTGATCAAGACGGTCACCGGCGAGGACGTCGGCATGGAGGAGCTGGGCGGCGCCCGGACCCACAACGCCCGCAGCGGCAACGCGCACTACCTCGGCGCCGACGAGGACGACGCGATCGAATACGTCAAGGCACTGCTCTCCCACCTGCCGTCGAACAACCTGGACGAGCCGCCCGTCTTCGACGCGCCGGCCTCGCTGGAGATCAGCGACTCCGACCGGGAACTGGACACGCTGATCCCCGACTCGGCGAACCAGCCGTACGACATGCACCAGGTCCTCGAGCACGTCCTCGACGACGGCGAGTTCCTGGAGGTCCAGCCGCTCTACGCGCAGAACATCGTGGTCGGCTTCGGCCGGGTCGAGGGACGCCCGGTCGGCGTGGTCGCCAACCAGCCGATGCAGTTCGCCGGCACGCTGGACATCGCCGCGTCGGAGAAGGCGGCCCGCTTCGTGCGTACCTGCGACGCGTTCAACATCCCGGTGCTCACCTTCGTGGACGTGCCCGGCTTCCTGCCCGGCACCGGCCAGGAGTGGGACGGCATCATCCGCCGCGGGGCGAAGCTCATCTACGCGTACGCCGAGGCCACCGTCCCGAAGGTCACCGTGATCACCCGCAAGGCATACGGCGGCGCGTACGACGTGATGGGGTCCAAGCACCTCGGCGCGGACCTGAACTTCGCCTGGCCGACGGCACAGATCGCGGTGATGGGCGCGCAGGGCGCGGTGAACATCCTCTACCGGCAGGAACTGGCGAACGCCGACGACCCGGCGGCCGTCCGCGCCGAGAAGATCGCCGAGTACGAGGACACCCTGGCCAACCCCTACATCGCCGCCGAACGTGGCTACGTGGACGCCGTCATCCCCCCACACGAGACCCGCACCCAGATCACCCGCGCCCTCCGGGTGCTCCGCACCAAACGCGAAACCCTCCCCCCGAAAAAGCACGGGAACATCCCCCTCTGACATCCCCTCCGCCCGCGTCGCGCAACTTCGGGGAAGTTGGACTCTCCGGACGCCGGGAGGCAGCGGTTTCCCTGAAGTTGCACGGCTCCTGGCGGGCCGCGGGCGGTCAGCAGCGGGGGTTGACGGCGGGGCACATGCGTTTCGCCGCGATGGTGGCCAGGCGGCGCAGCTCGGGCTCGGTGCCGTCCCGGCCCAGGTTGATCACCGAGACCAGGTCGCCGACCCGGACGACCGCGGTGTTCGTCGGCCGCGACGGCGACCCGAACGCCTGACCGGTCTTCAGGTTCCGGGCCGGCCCGACCGTGTGCCGCAGCAGCACCGACTCGGTGCCGGCGAAGCTCCGGTCCACCACCTGCCAGCGGTGGGTCGCCTCGGCGTCGATCACCTCGCCCTGCCACTGCGCCGGACCGCGGGACCGCCAGTTGTCGCAGGGCACCAGCATCCTGTCGATCCCGGCGAACAACCGCCCGCCCACCTCGGGCGCGACCCGGTAGACGTCCTCGGAGAGCACGAAATCGACGGGTAGGTGGTCGGCACCGGCGGGCCGCGACCGCAGCAGGGTCACCGAACGCGAATAGCGCGACGGCTCCCAGCTCGCGGTGAGCCCCTGAAGCTGGTTGCACAGGAGAAGCTGGTCGTCGATCCGGATCGACTCGCCCAGGCCCCCCTGGGTCAGCGCCTCACTCTCCGTCCGCACGTCCGCCGGCCCGAGCAGCACGTCCAGCGGCACCTCGGCCAGTACCCGCTCGGACGGCGACGGCCCGGCCGTGGCCGCCAGGGACGGGGCCGGAGTGAGGCCAGGATGCGCGGCCACCGCGACGGCGGAAGCCGAGGCGACCGTCAGCACGGCCACGGCCACCACCACCGCCGTGCGCCGGCTGCGGCGCCGGGCCCGGGCCCGGATCTCGGCCGGCTCGGGCCAGCGGACCTCCCGCAGTTCGCGCCGCACCAGTTCGACGAACGCCAGGTCGTCGTCACGCATCGGTGGCCTCCTCCAGATCCACGACCGCGAGCAGACCGGCGAGCGCGGCGCGCCCTCGGGAGAGTCGGGCCTTCACCGTGCCGACCGGGGCCGCGGTCTCCCGGGCGACCTCGGCGACCGGCATGCCGAGCAGGTAGTAGAGGGCGACGGCGGTGCGCTGCTCCTCGGGCAGCTGGCGCAGCGCGGCCACCACCGCGACGGTGTCGGTGCCGGGCGGCGCGACGCTCTCCTCCGCCCCGTGCCGCAGGTACGCCCGGGCCCGGCTGCGCAGGCTGCGCCACCGGCTCACCGCGATCCGGCTCGCCACCACCCGCACCCAGGCCTCCGGGTCGTCGTACCCGCGCACCGTCGACCAGCGCTGCCAGGCCCGGATGTACGCCTCCTGCACGGCGTCCTGGGCCTCAGCGAGATTGCCGGTGAGCACGCAGACGAAGCCGAGCAGCCGCTGCCGGCTGCCCCGGTAGAACTCGTCGAACCCGTCGACGTCCGACACCCTGCTACCTCCCCCGTCGCGGTCGCAGGGGAGACGCCTGGCGCCGGGGGCGCGGTTGCCCGGTCAGCCGACCATTTTCTCCAGCTCGGCGAGGGGATACCCGCCGGCCGGGATCCGCTCGCGTACCGCCCGGCGGACGGCGATCTGCACCGCCGCGTTCGCCGGAGTGGCTACCCCGTGCAGCCGGCCGAGCAGCACGATCTCGCCGTTGAGGTGGTCGGCCTCGGCGGAGCCGGCGCCCCGGGCCAGGCTCTGCCAGGTGGAGCCGCCGGCCCGCTCCACGCCGTCGACGGGGCGGTGCCGCACCTGGTCGCCCCGCTCGGCGGCCTCCTCCGGCCGGCTGGTGTGCGGGATGCCGGCCGCGGCGAGCACGGCCTCCCCCTCGGCGCGTACCCGGGCGGCGAGAGGCTCGGGGATGTCCGCGCCGAGCAGCGCCTGCAGGCCGTTGCCGAGGTTGCCGAGCAGCTTGCCGTACTTCCAGCGCATCACGTCGTCCCGGACCGGGGCGACGAAGCCGGCGGCGGTCAGGTCGGCGGCCACCGCGCGGCTGGTGTCGTCCGATCCGGACGGGTAACGGCCGATGTGCAGCATCCCCGGGTGCGGATACCCGTTGGCCACGACCACGCCCGGGTCCAGATGGGTGGCGGGCAGCCAGACGCAGATCGGGTGCACCCGGGCGAAGAGCCGCAACGCGGCCCGCTCGTTGGCGACACCGTTCTGGGCCAGCACGATCGGCAGCCGCTCGCCCGCCGTGCCGCCACCCTCGACCGGCGCGTCCACCCAGGTCGCCAGGGCCGCGTCGGTGTCCTGCGACTTGACCGTCAGCACCAGGGCGGTGTCGGCCGGCAGCGGCCGGTCGTCCGGGCCGCCCAGGGCGGGCAGCCGGCTGGTCACCGCACCCTCCGGGGTACGCAGGGTCAGTCCCCGCTGCCGGATCGTCTCCAGGTGCCCACCACGGGCCACCAGCGTCACGTCCCGGCCGGCCTCCGCCAGTCGTACGCCGATGGTGCCGCCGACCGCGCCTGCCCCGATGATCACGTATCGCATGTGTCCGATTCTGCCTCTTGGCGGGTCAACTTGCGGCGGGCTCCCGTCGGGCACGGCCGGCCGTCAGAGAGTGATGCCCGCGTCGCTGAGGATCGGGCCGGCGAGCAGCAGCGCGCCACCGACCAGAACGGCCAGGTTGACCAGGGCGAAGAAGCTCACCCAGAACAGCGCCGGGAACGGGGTGAGCCCGGCGAGCTGGTCGGCGTCGGACTCGGGCATCCGGCCCCGGCTGCGTACCCGTTGCAGCTCGAACACCGGGCGTACCCCGCCGAAGAGCAGGAACCAGACCGACGTCCAGGCGAAGGCCGCCTGCACCTGCGGCGACGCGTACCAGGAGACAGCGAGCACCACACCACCGGTGACCACCAGCGACAGCACACCGAACATGTTGCGGATCAACACCAGCATGGACAGCAACAGCGCCACCGCGATCCAGAGCAGCAGGGTGATCCGGTTGCCAGCGAGCAGCCACCCCCCGGCGAGACCGATCAGTGACGGGGCGACGTACCCGGCGAGCAGGGTGAGGATCATCCCCGGCCCGCTGGGCCGCCCGGCGGAGAGGGTGAGCCCGGAGGTATCCGAGTGCAGCCGGACGCCGCGCAGCCTCCGGCCGGTCAGCAACGCCGCCAGCGCGTGGCCACCCTCGTGGGCGATGGTGACCGCGTTACGGGCGACCCGCCAGGGCACCCTGGTGACGACCACGGCCAGCGCGACGACGGCGGTGATCAGGACCAGCAGCGGCGGTGGGGCGGGCTGTGCGCTCAGTAGCTTGTCCCAGAGGGTGGTGAGGCCGTCGATGAGGGGCATGGGCGGGCAGCCTACCGGCCCGAGCTGTGCCGCGGCCGGCACGGCTGCCGCCATCGTCGTGCCGGGCGCCCGATCAGGCCCTGCGTCGCTGGCCGGCCGGCACGGGCAGCGCACGCCGTCCGGCCAGGGTGGACGGCCGGGCCAGCCGCCAGGCCGCCACCCCCGCGACGATGAGGGCCGCGACAGTGAGCACCGCGACCGGCGCGGAGAGGCCAACGCCGATCAGCAGCAGGACAACGTCCCCGAGCACGACCAGCATCCACAGTGCGAGCCGGGCCCCGGAGTCCCTGAGTCGGTGACCCATGTCGTACCTCCTTCCGTCGTCGCAACGTCCATACCCCGTACGACGGAAGGCCATGCGAATCAACGTTCGCGGCAGCCGGCGGGCCAGGTCTCAGTTCACCCGGTCCGGCTTGAAGCCCTTGGTGATGATGTCCCAGTTGGCCAGGTCGGCATCCCAGGTGCTCGCCGGGACCTCCCAGCGCAGCGCAAAACCCCGGTTACTGGCGGTGACCACGCCCCGGTTCCGGACGTGGAACTGAACTCCCTTGCGCGTCTCCAGCCAGTCCCAGTCCGCACAGGTCCGATACCAGTCACAGCGGCTGATACCCACATACTCGTAAGCCGTGACGCGGCTCTTGCGGGACGGCTCCTGCTTCTTCCAGTCGGCGTACGCGTCCTTCTTTGGCGAATCGGTCCACTGGACGAGCAGCACTCGACTCGTGCCACCGACCTCGTACAGCACCACCGAGTTGTCAGCGGAACGGAACCTCGCCTGCCACCCGTTCGGGATCGGCACCTTGAAGCCGGTGGGCCCCTCGTACCACCGCCAGCCCGCCGGCAGCACGAAGTCGGCGGTCGAGGGGGTCGCCGACGGGGTCGGGCTGGGTGCGGTGCTGCTCGGCGGGGCCGAGGTGGGCGCGGCGCTGGTCGGAGCCGGAGCCGACGTGGTGGCGGCCACCGGCTGCCCGCCCTCGCCGTCCGTGTCGTCGCCGCTGGTCAGCAGCGGCACGGCCACCGCGAGGCCGAGCACCAGCACCGCGGCCAGCGCGACGATCAGCAGGTTACGGCGGTTGCGCTCCGGCTTCGTACCCGGAATGACCGCGGCCCGGCCGCTCGACGGCGCCGGACTCACCGGCTCCGCCATGACGGAGGTGGGGTTTCTGGGCGGTGCCGGCGGCTCCACCGGGGCGCCGACGACCGGCGTCGGGTCGATCCGCGTCTCGTCGAGCGCCAGGTCGGGCCCGACCAACGACGCCTCGACGTCAACGGGCTCCGCGGTGTCGGGATTCGGCGCGGCGTCGAGCTTCGTGGTCGGCTCGGCGGCCGGCGGAGTGAGCTTCGTGGTCGGCTCGGCGGCCGGCGGGTCCACCTTCGCGGTGGGCGCCGCGTCCAGGCTGTCGGCAACCTTGGCGGTCGCATCGTCCGCGGCGAAGGCCCCACCGGCGGCGGCGACGGCCGGACTCTGGTCGGGCCTGCGCGGAGCCGGGGTGGCCGGGGGACGCTCGACGTGGTTGCCGGCCGGACGCGGCGCCGGCACCAGCGGTGGGCGCGGCTCGCGCGGACCGTTCGGCCCCGGCCGACGTGCGCCATCCAGCAGCGGAATGCTCCGCGTACGCCGCCCGGCGGCCTTACGAAGCAGCCGCTCCGCCACCTCGGCCGTGATCCGCTCGGTCGGATCCTTGCGGAGCAGACCCTGCAGGACCGGCTTGAGCGGCCCGGCGTTCTTCGCCGGCGGGAGCGGCTCGACGGCGAGCGCGGCCAGGGTGGCGATCGCCGACGGCCGGGCGTACGGCGACTTGCCCTCCACGGCGGCGTAGAGCGTCGCGCCCAGCGACCAGAGGTCGGCCTCGGGCCCCGCCGTGCCGTCCCGGGCCCGCTCCGGCGAGATGTACGCGGGCGAGCCGAGCACCATGCCGGTGCGGGTGACATTCGGGTCGCCAGGGATGGTGGCCAGCCCGAAGTCGGTGAGCACCACCCGGCCGTCGTTACCGATCAGCACGTTGCCGGGCTTCACGTCGCGGTGCATGATGCCGGCCTTGTGGGCGGCCTTCAGCGCGCCCAGCACCCCGAGACCGATCTGGACCGCCTTGGCCGACGACACCGGCCCGTCCTCCGCGAGGACGTCCTGTAACGACTTGGACGGCACGTACTCCATGACGATCCACGGATCGCCGTCGGTACGCAGCACGTCGAAGATGCGGACCACGTTGATGTTGTTCAGCCGGGCGATCGCCCGCGCCTCCCGCAACGAGCGTTCCCGCATCTCGCGGCGCTCCTCGGGGGTGAGGCTGGGCGGCGGAACGAGCTCCTTGATGGCCACGTCCCGGTGCAGCACCTCGTCGCGCGCCTTCCACACCCGGCCCATGCCGCCCTGTCCGAGCGGCGAGATGAGCCGGTAACGGTCAGCGATGAGTTGAGGCAGCGCGTTCGACATCGCTGAAACCGTACCCGGCTGCCCCAACGGGCACATCGCCGGCACGCCACTGCGCAAGGAAGGTCAGGTTCTCGGCGCGTACCCTGGACTCATGTCTGCCGAAGAGCCGCTGTTCCGGATCGTCCGCGGGGTGCCCACCCCCGAGGAACTGGCCGCCCTGGTCGGCGCGATCATCACGCGGACCCGACCGGCCGCGACCCCGGCGCCGGCCGCCGTCTCGCAGTGGACGCGCAGCGCCCGTCCGGCGGGCGCGGCGCTCGCCGGTCCCGGCGCGTGGCGCGCCTCCGGCCTGCCCCGCTGACATTCTCCCGGTACGACGGGCTGTGCCCGACGGTCGGCCGGGACTGCCAGGAACCTCGCCGAGCCGTTAGCCTCACCCTGGGAAACGGTACGGTGACGCAGAGGGAGGGTCGATGATCCCGGAGGACGACCGGCCGGCGGGCTGGCTGCGAGACTACGGCGGCATCGAGGCCGACATCCGGCAGATGCGCGAGTTCGCCGATCGGCTCCAGGACGAGGTCACCCGCAACTACGCCCCGCACCTGTCGTACATCGCCGACGACATGAAGGCGCCGGTTCCCAATCCCGCCGACGCGTTCGTCGAGCTGGTCCACTTCCTCCAGGCGCACCACGAGACCCAGCAGGCCACCGTCCACATGGTCTGGGACCTCGGCCCCGCCACCGGCCACCTCGCGGACGCCGCAGGCCGGATCGCCGATCAGTACGTCCACACCGACGCGTTCTCCGCCGCCCGGGTCGCCGACGTCGAACGGGCCCTGGGCCGCTCCGGCTCGACCGGGGCACGGCCGCTCCCCGTGCTGTCGGATCCGACATCGGCGATGGAGAGGCCGGTGGTGCTGCCGTGATCGAGCGGGGCCACGGCCGCACCTCGGGCCTCACCGACTGGCACCTGATGAACGTGCTCAACATGTGGGCATGCCTCCAGGACCAGGAGACCACCGGGCAGTGGAAGCAGGTCGCCGGATGGCGCAAGGTCTGCGACCTCGCACGGGCCCACCTCACCCGGCTCCAGGAATACCGCCGAGGGCTCGCCGAAGCCTGGCCGCCGCAGACCAATGCGGCCGCGCGGGCGTACCTCGCCGAGCTGGACCAGCTCATCGACAAGGCGCAACACACCCACGACGCCGCCGCCGCGAACCACGACGCGCTCGCCGCCGCCACGCGCGCCATCGCCAGCACCCGCACTGACCTCAAACCGATCCACGACGAGTACGCCGCCAAACTCCAGCAGAAGCGGGCGTACGAGGCGACGCTCGCGGACCCGAAGGCGGTGGCCGGCAGCCGCCTGCCCGAACGGCCACCGGTGACGGACGCGGACCTGGAGCAACTGAACGTACGGGCGCGAAGCCTCATGACGGGGCTGAGCGCTGAACTCCAACAAGCCCAAGTAATGCTCCGCCAACCACCACCCAGACCCAACATCCGCAGACAGCCAGACCAGCAAGAACATAGCGTCGACTCGATCTCGGCACCGGTCATCCCGCCTATCGTGCCGGCACCAACGGCAATCGCAGCATCGTCTACCAGGCAACACGCTGCTCCAAACAGGCCAGACCCCATCCCAACATCGCCTATTTCAGGTCATGTCAGCTCAGGGCTGATTCTCGGCGGAGTAGGATCTGCACTCGCTCCGGCTCCCCCAAATACCGGCCCAGCACCCCTGACGCCACCCCTAACGCCCAGTCAGCCAACCAGCCCTGGTGTCCAGGTTCCGCCGCCCCACTCGTATGGACCAATGGTTCCGATCCGAGGTGACAAGGCAAATCCGATGCGCGGACAGGCCAATCCCATGGAAAAGCCAGTTTCCGGGGGTGTCAATGAAACTCCTCCCTCGTCACCTCGACCGTTGCCACCGGGCGGGCTAATCGGCGGAACGCCCGCAGCTGGGCTCGGCCAACCGACGAACCGGGGAAATCTCGCTCGTCGGGTCAACCCGATCGGTGGAGTAATCGGAGGTGGAGGGGCTGGCACCGCCCCGAGTGGTGCGGCTGGATCCCGGCCCGGTTCGGGCCGCGCCTCCCAGTTGGGTGGGCACGGCGGCCTGCCCCCAATCGGCGGCGCTCCGGGCAGCGGCTTCTCTGCAGGAACGAGCGGCGGTGGGACAAGTGTCGACCGTAATCCGTACAGCGATCACAGAACCCGATCTTGGGACCCAGACCAGCCATGGGAAGTTGATACAGGCGTAGCGCCCGTGATGCGGCCTCCAGATAGCGATGGGCCTCCTGATCCGGGGCCGGCCATCGGCCTCGACCGGTGAGCGGAACTAGTTATCGCGCAGCCCTCACCATATTAGCGGCCTTGACATCGACAGCTTTGTCAGCGAATCCGACAGCGACTGCAACGGACCCGGTGAACTCGGACCGCATACGAGGCGAGCAGTGGTTCTTGCGCGACCTTAACGTGGAGAAGGCGCATCAAATCAGCCAAGGAGAAGGTGTCGTTGTCGCATTGGCTGACACACGAGTCAGCAACCATCCCGACTTAGATGGAAGCATTCTCCCAGGCATTGACATCGCACCGGATAACCAAGGAAACAACCTGCAGCATCATTCAAGCCACGGGACACTCATGGCCGGGCTAATCGCTGCACACGGCCAAGGCAAAAACAGAGGTGCGCTAGGAATCGCCCCGAAATCACAGGTGCTACCTGTCGGCGTTCAACCCGAAGTTGGCCAAGGAAGCACCGAAGATCTCGCAGCTGGAATCGAGTGGGCTGTGAGAAGTCACGTAGACGTGATCAGCGTGTCATCAGTTGCTGGGGCAAGCATGCGACTCCAGCGGGCAATAAGAGCCGCACTAGACGCAAACATCATCGTGGTAGCGGCGGCAGGTAACCGCCCAGATGACCTCACGGTTGGCTATCCAGCCTCCGAAGATGAGGTTATCGCGGTAGGCGGTACTGATCCGGGCGGCGGCCACGCCTCCGTGTCAGTCACCGGTCCGGAAATCGACCTCGTGGCTCCGGCCGTGGATATTTACAGCACCAGCTACGGCGGCAAATACTCGAAGGGCACTGGCACCTCCAGCGCGACAGCGATTGTTGCTGGTGCTGCTGCTCTCGTCCGGTCGAAGTTTCCCAACCTTCCTGCTCAGGAGGTCGTGCACCGGCTGACTGCCACCGCGATCGACAAGGGACCGCCCGGCCGTGACGACGAATACGGCTACGGCGTCATCGACCTGGTCGCCGCGCTCACGGCCGACGTACCTCCACTGGGCTTCGAGTCGCGGGGGGCGACCCCACCCGCCTCGGCCCAGGCGACGGCACCAGGCGACGGCACCAGCAACGGCGCGACGGCACGCGGGCTGGCGACCCTGGGCGTACTGGCGGCGGCGGGTGGCGGCTTTCTGGTGTGGCGGCGTCGTCGCCGTGCCGACGACCTGCCGCCCCGGATCAGCCGGTAGCGTCCGTGGGGTGTTGAGTTCCGTATCGCCGCGCCTCGTGCTCGCCTCGCAGAGCCCTGCCCGCCGCAAGCTGCTCCAGGCCGCCGGGATCGAACCGGATGTGCTGGTGAGCGGCGTCGACGAGTCGCAGGTGGTCAGCGACCGGGCGGAGGAATTGTGCCTGGACCTGGCCCGGCTGAAGGCGCAGGCGGTGCTGGGCCGGCTGCGCTCCACGCCGGACGAGCGGATGTTGGTGCTCGGCTGCGACTCGGTGCTGGCCTTCGACGGCGAGATCCTGGGCAAGCCGGCGGACGAGGCGGACGCTACCCGGCGGTGGCAGCGGATGCGTGGGCGGAGCGGGGTGCTGCACACCGGGCACTGCCTGATCGACGTGGTGCACGAGTCGCGGGCGGCAGGGGTCGCCTCGACGACGGTGCACTTCGCAGACATCAGCGACGAGGAGATCGCCGCGTACGTGGCGACGGGCGAGCCACTGGCGGTGGCCGGGGCGTTCACCATCGACGGGCTGGGCGGGGCGTTCGTGACCGGCATCGAGGGCGACCCGGGCACGGTGGTGGGGCTGAGCCTGCCGCTGCTGCGTGGCCTGCTCGGCGAGTTGGGGCTGCGCGTCACCGATCTGTGGACGAAGGTCGCGCCCGGCGGCCAGGAAATCGAACATCTCGGCTAACGTCCGATCATGAGCACGAAACCGTTGCCGCTGACCCCGGAACTGCACGCCTATCTTGTGGCGCACGGTTCCGCGCCCGACGAGATCGTCCGGGAACTGGCCGACGAGACCCTCGCCGCCCTCCCCGCGCAGGCTGACATGCAGGTCGCACCGGAGCAGGCCGCGTTCCTGACCTTCCTCACCCGGCTGCTGGCGGTACGGCAGGCGGTGGAGGTGGGCACATTCACCGGGCTCTCCTCGCTGGCGATCGCCCGGGGCCTCGCCGAGGGTGGCCGGCTGACCTGCTTCGACATCTCCGAGGAGTACACCGGGATCGCCCGCCGCTACTGGACCCGGGCGGGCGTGCAGGACCGGATCGACCTGCGGATCGGCCCGGCCGCGGAGACGCTGCGCAAGTTGCCGCAGGAGCGCTACCTGGACTTCGCCTTCATCGACGCTGACAAGGTCGGCTACCCGGTCTACTGGGACGAGTTGGTGCCCCGGATGCGGCCGGGCGCGGTCGTCGCGGTGGACAACACGCTGCGTGGCGGCCGGGTGCTCGCCCCGCAGAACGCCGATGACCGGGCCATCGCCGCGTTCAACGACGAGATCCTCTCCGACGTCCGCGTCGATGTGGTCATGTTGCCCATCGCCGACGGGGTCACGCTCGCCAGAGTGCGCTGATCGACTCGGGTTGCGGCATCCGGCGGCCTCGGGTCGCCTGGGAGACCACAACTTGCCGCAAGTCGAGTCGATCAAGCAAGCAAGCAAGCAAGCAAGGCGAGTCGATCAAGCGAATTCAGCAGGTCGAGAGCGAAGAGCGCGGGTAGACAGGCGGGGTGGTCAGGCAGGGAGCGGGGTGGGGTCGTCGATCGGGCGCGCGGCGCGCAGCACGCGTCCGAGCCGCACGGTGAGCAGCACGGACGCCGCGATGAAGCCGGGCAGCAGCAGGAAGGCGAGGTGCGGCCCGACCCCGTCGGCCACCCAGCCGAGCGCGACCGGCGCGATCCCAAAACCCACCCCCATCGAGTACGACGACCACCCGGCCGCCTTGTCGGCGGCCGGCCCGGCGACGGCGAGCGCGATGGAGATCGCGAGGGGGTAGTGCAGGGCGTTGCCCAGGCCGAGTATGACCAGGCCGGTGACCGCGAGCCAGCCGATCGGGGCGGCCCAGAACAGGGCGAACCCGGCCAGGGAGATGGTCAGCGCGCCGAGCAGCAGCGGCACCGGCGGCCAGCGCAGCGCGAACCGGCCGCCGGCCAGCCGGCCGGCGAACATGCCGCAGACGATCGCGGCGACGGCTGCCGAGGCGCTGCCGGCGTCGAGCCCGGCCTGGGTGCGGAGCACGTCGGCGGTCCAGAGCGACAGGCACACCTCGATCGAGCCGGTGGCCGACATCAGCACCCAGGCGATCCAGTAGGCCCGGGGCAGCCGGCCCGCCACCCGGGCGGCAGCTCGGTCACCGGCCCGCCCGTCCGAGGCGGCCAGCCGCTCGCCGCCGGGCTCCACACCCGCCGAGGCGGTCACCACGCGCGGGTCGGCGGCAGCCGCACCCGCTGAGGCGGTTAGCGGGGCCGGGCCGACGGAAGGCGAGGCGGACGCCCCGACAGCATCGGCGGCGGCCGAGGCGGCCACCACGGCCGGGTCGGCGGCAGCCGCGGCAGCGGGGGCGGCCTTCGGCAGGCGTATCCGGAAGGTCAGGGCGGCGAGGGCGACCAGGGTGATCAGCCCGACCTCGACGGCCATCGCCGGCCGCCAGCCGTGGCCGGCGTCCACGGCGGTGCCGATGACCAGCGGCGCGAGGATGCCCATGCCGGCGCAGGCGGCGTTGGCCTCGGTGAGCGCGGCGGGCGCGGTGGGCCCGTGGTGGGCGGTGAGCACCACGTTGACCCCGCTGATCACCATCATGCCGAAGGTGGCGATAACCGCGACCGCGGCGAGGGTGGCGGGCAGCGGGCGGAGCAGGCCGAGGGCGGCGACGCCGGCGGCCACGCCGGCGAGGCCGAGCCAGATGGCCGGGCCGCGGCCGAGGCGGCGGGCGGCCGGCGCGAAGAGAGCCCCGCCGAGCAGCGCCCCGACCGCGATGCCCGTACTGTGCAGGCCGGCGACGGCGGCGCTGGTGCCCTGTTCGTCGCGGAGCAGCGGTACGACCGGACCGAACCCGTAGAGGAAGAAGCCCCACAGCCCCAGCTGGGCATAGGCGAACCAGGTCGTCCTGTCACGGATGAGGCGGGGCACCAGCCCACGCTACGCGCGTCGGCCCGACACCCCGCCCCTGGTGAGAGGCAGCTCTCCCCCCTTCAGCGACGGCGAGAGGGGAACCCCTCTCTACCGCTGGCGTTAACGAGGGTGCCCTTCCTTACACCTCAGCGGACGCTGCGGGCGAACTGCCGGGCGGCCCAGACCACGCCGGCGACGGCGAGCACCGCGATGATCGTCAGCCCCTGCCAGACCTTGGCGTTGCTCAGGTCGCCGGCGAAGAGCGCCCGGACCCCGTCGACCGCCCAGGAGAACGGGTTCCAGTTGGCGATGCCCTGCAGCCATCCGGGGGCCAGGGCGAGCGGCAGCAGGATGCCGGAGAGCAGCAGCACCGGCTGGGCGACGGTGTTCATCAGCGGGGCGAGCGCGTCCTCGCTCTTGACCTTGAGCGCCACGCCGTACGAGACGGCCGAGGTCATCAGCGCGATCAGGGCCAGCATCAGGTATGCCAGCAGCAGGTACCCGATGAAGACCCGCAGGTCGAACAGGAGCGCCAGCAGCGTGATGATGATCGCCTGTGCGATCAGCGAGACCACGTCCCGCAGCGAGCGGCCGAGCAGCAGGGCAAGCCGGCTGACCGGGGTGACCCGGGACCGCTCGATCACCCCGGCGCGCAGCTCGGCGATCAGGCCGAAGCCCTGGAACAGGCCGCCGAAGATGGCCAGCAGCACCAGCAGGCCGGGAACGAAGATCTTGTACGCCGCCGCCTGGGTGGGCGCGTTCAGCGCCGCCTTGAGCAGCGGGGCGAAGAGCAGCAGGTACATCACCGGCTGGAAGACGCCGACGAAGAGCCAGACCGGGTTGCGTAACAGGAGCTGGAACTGGCGCTGGAAGATCAGCCAGGTATCGCGGGCGAATTTCATGGCAGCTTCTCCGGGTGGTCAGGACTCGCGCAGCGAGCGGCCGGTCTTGGTGAGGAAGACGTCGTCGAGGCTGGGGCGGTGCAGCTCGATGGAGCGCAGGTCCAGCCCGGCGCCGTCGAGGCGGCGCAGCACCTGCGGGATGGCGGTGGCGCCGTCGTCCACATAGAGCCGCAGGCCACCGTCGTCGACGGTCTCCAGCTTGTTGACGTACGCCTCGGTGTCGAGCAGCTCGGCGGCGCCCGGGGTGACGGCGGCGTCGAGACCGACCTGAACCACCTCGCCGGAGATCTCCCGCTTCAGCTCGGCCGGGGTGCCCTCGGCGACCACCTCACCGTTGTCCATGATCGCGATCCGGTCGCAGAGCGCGTCCGCCTCGTCCAGGTAGTGCGTGGTGATGAAGACGGTCATCCCCTCGCTACGCAGCCGGCGGATCTCGTCCCACATGTGCGCCCGGCTCTGCGGGTCGAGGCCGGTGGTCGGCTCGTCGAGGAAGACGATCTTCGGCTCGTGGATGATGCCGAGCGCGATCTCCACCCGGCGGCGCTGGCCGCCGGAGTACGTCTTGCACTTGCGGTCGGCGTACTCGGTGAGCTGGAAGGCTTCCAGGGCGCGGGTGGCGCGCCGGAGGGCCTCGGCTTTGCCGATGCCGTAGAGCCGGGCCTGGAGCACCAGCTCCTCCCGGGCGGTGGACTCGTCCCAGGTGCTGCCGCCCTGGGCCACGTACCCGATCCGGCGGCGCACCTCGGCCGGGTCCTTGCGCAGGTCGGCTCCGGCGATGGTGGCCTCGCCGCCGTCGGGCTCGATGAGGGTGGCGAGCATCCGCAGGGTGGTGGTCTTGCCGGCCCCGTTCGGGCCGAGGAAGCCGAAGATCTCCCCCTCGGCGACGTCGAGGTTGACGCCCCGGACCGCGTCCACGGTCTTCGTCTCGCGACCCGCGCGGGAGCGGAACGACTTCCGCAGCCCCCTGGTCTCGATCATCTCTGCTCCTGGTCGTCCGGGCCGGACGTGACCGGCCGCCGATCGTCCGCGAAGAGGGCACGCGGCTCCCCTGCGGCTGGCGCCGAGACTAACGCGATATAGCTCTTGTAGTCAACGTTGATTATTGCGCGTACTGGCCGCCTGAAGCTCCGTCCGTCCAGCCCGACCAGCCCTCGGCCCCCTCCATTGCAGCGGGGAGGTACGACACTCCCGACTCGATCCGCTCGGCGATCCGGCCGCACCAGGCCATCTCCGCCTCGCCCCGGGCCAGCCACAGCTCGAACATCCACCCGACGTGCACGGGCTTCTTGTTGCGCACCCAGTCCGAGTCCAGCGAGGCGCGCATCGACTCGATCCCGGCCCGGATCAGGTTGGCCCGGTTGCGCAGGGCCGCCGCCGCCTCGTCGCGCGGCATCGCGGGCAGGAAGGAGAACGCGGCCGCGAAGGGGTCCGCCGGCTCGTGCAGCTGCCACCACTGGGCCCGCAGCAGGGTCTCGAACTCCTCCTCACCCTTGGCGGTCACCTCGTAGGTGGTGCGGGCGGGGCGGGAGCCGACCTGCTCCGTCGACACCGCTCGGAGCAGCCCCTCGTCGGTGAGCTTGCGCAGCGCGTGATAGATCGACCCGGGTTGCACGTTGGCCCACTTGTCCGCGCTCCAACTCAGCAGCTCACGGCGCACGTCGTAGCCGTGCACCGGCTGCATCCACCGGACCAGGCCGAGGATCATCATCCGCGTTGCTGACACGAAGCAAGCGTAATAGGCAAATTTGACTAAAGCGCGATTGGGGCGTGCGGCATCCCACAGCTGAGCGATCGTTAGGGCCGGCGGGTCGGCCGATAAACTCCCGGCATCGACCTCCGGGGAGGAGCCACCAAGGTGCGCAAGGTACTCATCGCCAACCGCGGCGAGATCGCCGTACGCGTCATCCGCGCCTGCCGCGACGCCGGCCTGGCGAGCGTCGCCGTCTACGCGGACTCCGACCGGGACGCTCTGCACGCCACCCTCGCGGACGAGGCCTACGCCCTGGGCGGCGACACCGCGGCCGACAGCTACCTGCGCATCGACAAGCTGATCGAGGTCGCCGCCAGGTCCGGCGCCGACGCCGTGCACCCCGGCTACGGCTTCCTCTCCGAGAACGCCGACTTCGCCCAGGCCGTCATCGACGCCGGGCTGACCTGGATCGGCCCGACCCCGCAGGCGATCCGTGACCTCGGCGACAAGGTGACCGCCCGGCACATCGCCCAGCGCGCCGGCGCGCCCCTGGTCCCCGGCACCCCGGACCCGGTCGGCAACGCCGACGAGGTGATGGCCTTCGCGGTCGACCACGGCCTGCCGGTCGCCATCAAGGCGGCCTTCGGCGGTGGCGGACGCGGCCTCAAGGTGGCCCGCACCATGGAGGAGATCCCGCAGCTGTTCGAGTCGGCCACCCGCGAGGCGGTCGCCGCGTTCGGCCGGGGCGAGTGCTTCGTCGAGCGGTACCTGGACCAGCCCCGGCACGTCGAGGCGCAGGTCCTCGCCGACCAGCACGGCAACGTGATCGTGGTCGGCACCCGGGACTGCTCGCTCCAGCGACGCCACCAGAAGCTGGTCGAGGAGGCTCCCGCGCCATTCCTCACCGACGCCCAGCGTGCCCAGATCCACGACAGCGCCAAGGCGATCTGCCGGGAGGCCGGCTACCACGGCGCCGGCACGGTGGAATACCTGGTCGGCGGCGACGGCACCATCTCCTTCCTGGAGGTCAACACCCGGCTCCAGGTCGAGCACCCGGTCACCGAGGAGACCGCCGGCATCGACCTGGTCCGCGAGCAGTTCCGCATCGCCGACGGCGAGAAGCTGCGCTTCACCGAGGACCCGACCCCGCGCGGGCACGCCATCGAGTTCCGGATCAACGGCGAGGACCCGGGCCGCAACTTCCTGCCCGCTCCGGGCACCATCACCGCGCTGCGGCTGCCGACCGGGCCGGGCGTCCGGGTGGACACCGGCGTCTCGGCCGGCGACGTGATCGGCGGCAACTTCGACTCGCTGCTGGCCAAGGTGATCATCATCGGCGAGACGCGTACCGAGGCCCTGGAGCGGGCCCGCCGGGCGCTGGACGAGATGGTCGTCGAGGGCATGGCCACCGCGCTGCCGTTCCACCGCCTGGTGGTCCGGGACGAGGCGTTCACCGCCGAGCCGTTCACCGTGCACACCCGGTGGATCGAGACCGAGTTCGACAACACCGTCGCGGCGTTCACCGCCCCGGCCGGCGCCGTCGAGGGCCCCGCCGAGCGGGAGACCGTCGTGGTCGAGGTCGGTGGCAAGCGGCTGGAGGTCAGCCTCCCCGCCGGGATCGGCGCGGGTACGGCCGCCGCCGCGCCCGCCGCGAGGAAGCCGGCCCGCCGGGGCGGCGGCGCGAAGGCCGGCGCGGCGGTCAGCGGCGACACGCTCACCTCCCCGATGCAGGGCATCATCGTCAAGATCGCCGTCGAGGAGGGGGACACCGTCGCCGAGGGCGACCTGGTCGTCGTCCTGGAGGCGATGAAGATGGAGCAGCCGCTGCACGCCCACAAGGCGGGCACCGTCAGCGGCCTCGCCGCCGAGGTCGGCGCCGTCATCACCGCTGGCGCCCCGATCTGCACCATCGCCTGAAGTACGCCCCCTACCAACGCCTTCGGGGCCCCTAATTACCGGGGGCATCGGGGCAGCCACCGCCACGCGGGGCGGTCAGCGGAGGGCGAGTGCCGCCTCGGCGCGGACGGCGTCGGTGAGGGCGGCGAGGAGCCGGGAGTCCAGGCGCCAGTGCTGCCAGTAGAGCGGCACGTCGATGTGTCGTCCCGGATCGAGGTCGAGGCAGGAGCCGTCGGCCAGATCCGGCTCGGCCAGCCGCTCCGGGACCAGCCCCCAGGCGAGGCCGCGCCGGATCGCCTCGCTGAACGCCGGCACCGACGGCACGTGGTGCACCGGCGGGTCGAGTTCCCGGCCGGTCACCGCCCGCACGAACCGGTGCTGGACCTGGTCCTTGCGGTCGAAGACGACCATCGGCGCCCTGGCCAGCGCTTCGGGCGTCAGCCCGTCGGGAAACCAGCGGGCGACCAGCCCCGGGGCGGCGAGCGCCCGGTAGCGCATCGCCCCGAGCGGGCGTACCCGGCAGCCCTGCACCGGCTCCCGCTGGGCGGTCACCGCCGCCAGCACCGCGCCGTCGCGCAGCAGCTCGGCGGTGTGGTCCTGGTCGTCCTGGCGTACGTCGAAGCAGACGGCCAGCTCGGCCGGGACCCGAACCAGCGCGGGCACGAACCAGGTGGCCAACGAGTCGGCGTTGACCACCACGGGCAACCGGGTGGGTCCGGCCGCCCCCTCCACCACCCCGCGCGCCTCGGCGAGCGCCTCCCGTTCGAGCAGCGCCAACTGGACCGCCAGCCGGAGCAGCGGCTGGCCCGCGCCGGTCGCCTGGCAGGGGCGGCTGCGCCGGACCAGCACCTGCCCGACGGCCTCCTCCAGCGCGCGGATCCGCTGGCTCACCGCCGACGGGGTGACGTGCAGCACGCGCGCCGCACCTTCGAAGCTGCCCTCATCGACCACGGCGGCGAGGGTGCGTAGCTGGGTCGTGTCGAGCCCTTCCATCAGCAAATCTTAAGAGGCTTCAGAAAGATTAGTTGGACTGCACCTGGTGCCGATCCCTATTTTCGGACACGTGCCTGACCCGTTCCCCTCGGCCGTCGCCGGATTCGCCGTATCGCTCGCGTTGATCGTCGCCATCGGCGCGCAGAACGCCTTCGTGCTCCGTCAGGGGCTCCGCCGTGAGCACGTGTTGCCCGTGGTGGTCGCCTGCGCCGCCTCGGACGCCCTGCTCATCACGGCGGGCATCGCCGGTCTCGGCACCGCCGTGGCGGACCGGCCGGGCGTGCTCTCCGCCGTCCGCTGGGCCGGAGCCGCGTTCCTGCTCGGGTACGCCGTGCTCGCCGCCCGCCGGGCGCTGCGTCCGGGCATCCTCGCCCCCACCGACCGGCCCCCGACCACCCTTCGGGCGACCCTGCTGGCCTGCCTGGGCTTCACCTACCTGAACCCGCACGTCTACCTCGACACCGTGCTGCTGCTCGGCGGCGTGGCCCAGCAGTACGAGCAACGCTGGGCGTTCGGCCTCGGTGCGGCCGCGGCCAGCGCGGCCTGGTTCACCGCGCTCGGTGCCGGTGCGCACCGGCTGGCGCCGCTGCT
This sequence comes from Micromonospora sp. NPDC093277, assembly GCF_044765245.1. Taxonomy (NCBI): domain Bacteria; kingdom Bacillati; phylum Actinomycetota; class Actinomycetes; order Micromonosporales; family Micromonosporaceae; genus Micromonospora; species Micromonospora sp. NPDC093277. Next base: position 97,690 of record NZ_JBIWJO010000001.1, on the reverse strand, counting down.
CGCCCGTACCGCCGCCTGGCGCGTGCTCGACGGGGCGGTCGCCGTCGTGATGGCCGGGACCGCCGCAGCGCTGCTGCTCGGTTGACGTCACCCGGCCGGAGGGTGTTTTCCGTGACCATCGGGGGCAGGGACGGGCGACGGCCGGGAATGATGTTCCGGTGCGGTTCCTTCATGGCGCGGTCCCCGCGCACGACCTGACCTACAACGACGTCTTCATGGCGCCCAACCGCTCCGAGGTGGGCTCCCGGCTCGACGTCGACCTGGCCTCCGGCGACGGCACCGGCACGACCATCCCGCTGGTGGTGGCGAACATGACGGCCGTCGCCGGCCGACGGATGGCCGAGACGGTGGCCCGCCGGGGTGCCGTCGCGGTGATCCCGCAGGACATCCCGATCGAGGTGGTGGCCAACGTGGTCGCCTGGGTCAAGCAGCGGCACCTGGTGCACGACACGGCGATCACGCTCGGCCCGACGGACACCGTCGGCGACGCGATCCACCTGCTGCCGAAGCGTGCGCACGGCGCGGTGATCGTGGTGGACCAGGCCGGCCGCCCGATGGGTGTGGTCACCGAGGCGGACACCGTGAGCGTGGACCGCTTCGCCCAGCTCCGGCATGTGATGTCGACCGAGCTGCACACCGTGCCGGCGGACGCGGACCCGCGTACCGGCTTCGACCGGCTCTCCGCCGGACGGCGGCGGCTCGCCCCGGTGGTGGACGCCGAGGGGCGGCTGGTGGGCGTGCTGACCCGGCAGGGCGCGCTGCGCGCCACGCTCTACAAGCCGGCGGTGGACGACCGGGGCCGGCTGCGGATCGCCGCCGCGGTGGGCATCAACGGCGATGTGACCGGCAAGGCCGGCGCGCTGCTGGAGGCCGGGGTGGACACGCTGGTCGTGGACACCGCGCACGGCCACCAGGAACGGATGATCTCCGCGCTGCGGGCGGTCCGCAAGCTCGACCCGGCCGTCCCGGTCGCGGCCGGCAACGTGGTCACCGCGGACGGCGTACGCGACCTGATCGAGGCCGGCGCCGACATCGTCAAGGTCGGGGTCGGGCCGGGCGCGATGTGCACCACCCGGATGATGACCGGCGTGGGGCGGCCGCAGTTCTCGGCGGTGCTCGACTGCGCCGCGGCGGCCCGATCGCTGGGCCGGCACGTCTGGGCCGACGGCGGCGTGCGTCACCCTCGGGACGTGGCGCTGGCCCTGGCGGCGGGCGCCTCGAACGTGATGATCGGTTCCTGGTTCGCCGGCACCTACGAGTCGCCGGGCGACCTGTACACGGACGCGGACGGCCGGCGCTACAAGGAGAGCTTCGGCATGGCGTCGTCCCGGGCGGTCAGCGCGCGTACCGCCGAGGACACGGCGTTCGAGCGGGCCCGGAAGGCGATCTTCGAGGAGGGGATCTCCTCGGCCCGGATGTACCTGGACCCGACGCGGCCGGGGGTGGAGGACCTGATCGACGAGATCATCTCCGGGGTACGCAGCGCCTGCACCTACGCCGGTGCCCGCAACCTGGAGGAGTTCCACGAGCGCGCCCTGGTCGGCGTGCAGAGCGCCGCCGGCTACACGGAGGGCATGCCGCTGCCGACGAGCTGGTGACGGAAATTCGTTTGGGGCCTGACAATCCGGGGGCTAACCTGTCCCCGTGAACACCGGACCGCTCGTCAGCTTCCCCGACGCGCTCAACCACGCGCCCCTCGGTCGGCTGATCGCGATCGCCGGGCACCTGGTCGAGCAGCACTGGGGCCGCTACCTGGCCGAGCATCACGGGCTCACCTCGGCCGGCATGCGCGTGCTGTTCATCCTGTCCCGCATCGGCGACAGCACCCACCGGGAGGTCGCCGAACGCTGCTTCGTCCGCCCGGCCACCCTCACCGGAATCGTCGACACCCTCGAACGGGACGGGTTCGTCGAACGCCGCCGGGACGTCAACGACCGGCGCAGCGTCCAACTCACGCTGACCGACAAGGGCCGGGAACACGCGCAGGCCCTCTTCGAGATGATCCACAGCAACCGCCCGCTCACCTCCGTCGATGCCGACCCGGCCAAACAGGCGGTGATCCGGGAGTTCCTCGCCGAGCTCATCACGACCATGTCCGACGGAGACATCCGCCGGTTGAATCCAGACAAGGAATCCGCCGATATGACGACACGGGGGCCTCGTCCGTGCTGATCCGCCTACTCCGTAACCATCTGCGCCCGTACCGGCGACTACTGGCCGCCGTGCTGGCGTTCCAGTTCGTCGGCACGATGGCCTCGCTCTATCTACCGAGCCTCAACGCCAAAATCATCGACCGTGGCGTGGCGGTCGGCGACACCGGCCAGATCCTGCGTACGGGCGGCTGGATGCTGCTCGTCAGCCTGCTCCAGATCGCCTGCTCGATCACCGCCGTCTACCTCGGCGCGAAGACCGCGATGAGCTTCGGCCGGGACGTCCGGGGTGCCATCTTCCACCACGTCAACCGCTTCTCCGCCCGTGAGGTGGCCCGGTTCGGGGCACCCTCGCTGATCACCCGCAACACCAACGACGTGCAGCAGGTGCAGATGCTCGTGCTGCTGAGCTGCACCATGCTGGCGGCCGCGCCGATCATGAGCATCGGCGGCGTGGTGATGGCGCTCCGCGAGGACGTCGGGCTCTCCTGGCTGCTGTTGGTCTGCGTACCGGTGCTGGCGGTCGCGCTGGGCCTGCTGATCCGGAAGATGGTGCCCACCTTCCGGCTCATGCAGACCCGGATCGACACGGTCAACCGGGTGCTGCGCGAGCAGATCACCGGCATCCGGGTGGTCCGCGCCTTCGTCCGGGAGCCGTTCGAGACGGAACGCTTCGGGGTCGCGAACGCCGACCTGACCGCGACCGCGCTGCGGATCGGCCGGCTCCAGGCGCTGATCTTCCCGCTCGTGATGCTGGTGCTCAACATCTCCGGTGTCGCGGTGCTCTGGTTCGGCGCCGGCCGGGTCGACTCCGGTCAGATCGAGATCGGCGCGCTGACCGCGTTCCTCCAGTACCTGATGCAGATCCTGATGTCCGTCATGATGGCCACCTTCATGCTGATGATGGTGCCCCGCGCGGCGGTCTGCGCCGAGCGCATCGTGGAGGTGCTGGACACTGAGTCGTCGGTGGTCCCCGCGGCGCGGCCGGTCACCGAGGTGTCCGGCCGGGGCGAGCTGGAGTTGCGCGGAGTCGGCTTCCAGTACCCGGGGGCGAACGCCCCGGTGCTGCACGACATCTCGTTCCGTGCCCAGCCCGGCCGGACGACGGCGATCATCGGCTCCACCGGCGCCGGCAAGACGACCCTGCTCACCCTGATCCCGCGGCTGGTCGACCCGACCACCGGGGCGGTCCTCGTCGACGGGGTGGACGTCCGCGAGCTGGCCCCGGACGAGCTGTGGCGGCGGATCGGGCTGGTGCCGCAACGGCCGTACCTGTTCAGCGGCACGGTCGCCAGCAACCTGCGGTACGGCAACCCGGACGCCTCCGACGCCGACCTCTGGGCGGCGCTGGAGATCGCCCAGGCGCGGGAGTTCGTCGCCGAGATGTCGGGCGGGCTGGACGCGCCGATCGCGCAGGGCGGCACGAACGTCTCCGGCGGCCAGCGGCAGCGGCTGGCGATCGCCCGCGCGCTGGTCCGCAAACCGGAGATCTACCTGTTCGACGACTCGTTCTCCGCGCTCGACCTCGGCACGGACGCCCGGCTCCGGGCGGCCCTGAAGCCGATCACCGCGGAGGCCGCGGTGGTGATCGTGGCCCAGCGGGTCTCCACGATCGTCGACGCCGATCAGATCATCGTGGTCGAGGACGGAGGCGTCGTCGGGATGGGCCGGCACGACGACCTGCTCGAGACCTGCCCGACGTACGCCGAGATCGTGGCGTCCCAGCAGACCGCGGAGGTGGCGGCATGAGCGAGCACAGCGAGCGAATCAGCTGGCTCAGCGCCGAAGGTCATGACGGCGCCGAGCGAAGCGAGGTGACGGCATGACCACCAGCTCCGTAGAGGGCCAGAAGCAGGCCCCGGAGGACGAGACGCCGAAGCGGCTGCCACCGGCCGGGCGGCGCGGTGCCGGTGGCCCGCCGCACATGGGCATGGGCATGCCCGCGGAGAAGGCGATGAACTTCGGACCGTCCGCGCGACGGCTGCTCGGGCTGCTCCGGCCGTACCGGGCGAAGCTGACCGCGGTGCTCGCGCTGGCCGTCGCGAGCGTCGGGCTCAGCGTCATCGGGCCGAAGGTGCTCGGCCACGCCACCGACCTGATCTTCAGCGGGTTCATGGGCCGGCGGCTGCCCGCCGGCACCACGGTCGATCAGGCGGTGGCCGCTGCCCGGGCATCCGGCAACGGCAACTTCGCCGACATGCTGACCAAGATGCACGTGGTGCCCGGCGTCGGCATCGACTTCACCCAGCTGGGCCGGGTGCTGGCCCTCGCGCTGGCGCTCTATGTCGGGGCCAGCGTGCTGATGTGGGGGCAGGGCTGGCTGCTCAACGGGGTGGTGCAGCGGACCATCCTGCGGCTGCGCGCCGACGTGGAGGAGAAGCTCAACCGGCTGCCGCTGCCCTACTTCGACCGGCAGCCGCGCGGCGAGCTGCTGAGCCGGGTCACCAACGACATCGACAACATCGCGCAGACCCTCCAGCAGACGCTGAGCCAGCTGGTCACCTCGCTGCTCACCGTGGTCGGCGTACTGGCCATGATGGTCTGGATCTCGCCGCTGCTGGCCGTCGTGGCCCTGGTGGCGGTGCCGCTGTCGGTGGTGGTCACCGGCCAGATCGCCAAGCGCTCGCAGGGCAAGTTCATCGCCCAGTGGACGCACACCGGCGAACTGAACGGCCAGATCGAGGAGGCGTACACCGGCCACGAGCTGGTCAAGGTCTTCGGCCGGCAGAAGGAGGTGGAGGCCGCCTTCCACGACAAGAACGAGCAGCTGTTCAAGGCGAGCTTCGGGGCGCAGTTCGTCTCCGGGATCATCATGCCGGCGATGTTCTTCATCGGAAACCTCAGCTACGTGGCGATCGCCGTGGTCGGCGGCCTGCGGGTGGCCTCGGGCACGATGAGCCTCGGTGACGTGCAGGCGTTCATCCAGTACTCGCGGCAGTTCACCCAGCCGCTCACCCAGGTCGCCTCGATGGCGAACCTGCTCCAGTCCGGGGTGGCCTCGGCCGAACGGGTCTTCGCCGTCCTCGACGCCGAGGAGCAGAGCCCCGAGCCGGCGCGGCCGGCCCGGATCGCCGACCCGCACGGCCGCGTCGAGTTCGAGCACATCTCCTTCCGGTACGCCCCGGAGAAGCCGCTGATCGACGACCTGTCCCTGGTCGCCGAGCCCGGCCACACGGTGGCGATCGTCGGCCCGACCGGCGCCGGCAAGACCACCCTGGTCAACCTGATCATGCGGTTCTACGAGCTGGACGCCGGCCGGATCACCCTGGACGGGGTGGACATCACCACGATGCGCCGGGACGAGCTGCGTGGCCGGATCGGCATGGTGCTCCAGGACACCTGGCTCTTCGGCGGGACCATCCGCGACAACATCGCGTACGGCCGGCCGGACGCCACCGAGGAGGAGATCCTGGCGGCGTCCCGGGCCACCTTCGTGGACCGGTTCGTGCGCAGCCTGCCCGACGGGTACGACACCGTGATCGACGAGGAGGGCAACAACGTCAGCGCGGGCGAGAAGCAGCTGATCACCATCGCCCGGGCGTTCCTCGCCGAGCCGTCGCTGCTGATCCTCGACGAGGCCACCAGCTCGGTGGACACCCGCACCGAGGTGCTGCTCCAGCGCGCGATGGCGGCCCTGCGTTCGGACCGGACCAGCTTCGTCATCGCGCACCGGTTGTCCACCATCCGCGACGCCGACCTGATCCTGATGATGGAGCAGGGCCAGATCGTCGAGCAGGGCACCCACGACCAGCTCCTGGCCGCCGACGGGGCGTACGCCCGGCTCTACCGGTCGCAGTTCACCGGTGCGGTGCTCACGGACGAGATCCCGGCGCCACCGCCCGCCGGCACGCCGGCCGGGGCGCTCCCGGCGGTCGCACCGGCCAAGAACTGACGTGGACCGGGCGACCGGCTCGGCACCGGCTTCCCGCCTTGAGAGCGGGAAGCCGGTGCCGGCCGGTGCCCGGAAATCCGGCCAGGACACCGGTTGGAGTCCTGGCCGGCGGCCGTCAGGCGGGCGGGAGCAGGCCGGCCGAGCGGGCGGCGACCACCCGCCCGATCAACCCCAGCGCGTCGGCCACCGGCATCGGGTCGAGCCCGCGGCCGTCGCGCAGGCGCAGGGACACCGACCCGTCGGCCGCCTCCCGGGGGCCCATCACCCCGACGTACGGGACCTTCCGGCGGGCCGCGTCCCGGATCCGGGCGCCCAGCGAGCCGGTCAGGTCGACCTCGGCCCGCAGCCCCGCTGCCTCGGCCCGGCGGCACAGCTCGACGGCCGCGTCCGCCTGACCGTCGTCGATCGGGAGCAGCACCAGTTGCACCGGGGCGTACCAGGCCGGGAAGGCGCCGGCGTGCACCTCGATCAGGTACGCGAAGAGCCGTTCCATGCTGCCGACGAGGCTCCGGTGCACCATCACCGGCCGCTTCCGGCTCCCGTCCGCGGCGGTGTACGACAGGTCGAACCTCTCCGGCTTGTCGAAGTCGAGCTGGATGGTGGAGATGGTCGACTCCCGGCCGGCCGCGTCGACGATCTGAATGTCGATCTTCGGTCCGTAGAAGGCGGCCTCGCCCGGCCCCTCGGTGAAGTCGACCCCGTCGAGCGCCTCGCGGAGCAGTTCCTCGGCCCGCGCCCACTGGGCGTCGTCCCCCACGTACTTCTCGCCCGGCCCGCGCAGCGACAGCCGGAACCCAGCCGGCCGTATGCCGAGCGCGGCGTGCGCTTCGCGGATCAACCGGAGGATCTCGTGCACCTCGTCGCCGACCTGCTCCAGCGCACAGAAGTTGTGGGCGTCGTTGAGGGAGATGGCACGTACCCGGGCGAGGCCGCCGAGCACCCCGGAACGCTCCGCCCGGTACATCCCGCCCAGCTCACCGACGCGCAACGGCAGCTCCCGGTAGGACCGGCCCCGGGCCCGGTACACCAGCGCGTGGTGCGGGCAGAGCGCCGGCCGGAGCACGAACTCGTCGTCGGCGGAGAGCCGCATCGGCGGGAACATGTCGTCGGCGAAGTAGCCCAGGTGCCCGGAGAGCTCGAACAGCTCCCGCCGGCCGAGCGGGGGCGAGTAGACGTGCCGGTAGCCGGCCCGGCGCTCCAGGTCTCGCACGTACTCCTCGACGGCGTGCCGGGCGGCGGCGCCGGCCGGCAGCCAGATGGGCAGTCCGGCGCCCGCGAGCGGGTCCGAGGCGAACAGCTCCAGCTCCCGGCCGAGCCTGCGGTGGTCGATCATGTCGCTCTCCTTGATCGGGTACGACCCGGAGGCGAGCTGGCCCGGAACGCCGCGAGGCCCCGGGGCGGTTCGCCCCGGGGCCTCGTCGACGGATACGTCAGTGCGGCGCGCCGGGGATTCCCGGCGTCGTGGTCACCTCCGCGCTGCGCATACGGCGACCGTACGGCCGGCACGGCATCCGGGGCGAGCGGTTTTCCGGCCGACACCGTTGGCGATGCCGCCGTCCTTTCCCCGGCCGGGATGGGTGAGGTGAGAACGAGGTTGTGGGCGGGTCGCCGGCACGGGACCTGCCGGCGACCCGCTGCGGCCCGCCCGTTCGCCGGATGGGGTCCCGACGGCGGCGGAGCCGCGTCCGACCACGGTACGCCCGGCACCGCCCTTCCGCCGCCCGCTCCGGTGGGCGCCGCCACGCCGAAGGGCCGTCACATCGGGCACCCCAGCATCGTTGTGCACGGTTGGCCCGCTGGTGTCAGTGGTCACGGCCGGACGGGGGTGCCCGCAGTGACGTGGGACACGTCGTCAGGCTCGGTGCGGTCGAACGGGGGAATCCGGCGAGGTGGCGGTCGTGCCCGAACTCATCTCTAACATCGCGTCACCGACGTGGGCCTACCTTTTGCTGCTGGGGCTGCTGGCCGCGGACGCCTTCGTGCCGGTGGTACCCACCCAGATCGTCATGATCACCAGCGGCGCGCTCACCGTCTACGGTGGGCTGAACCTGCCGCTCACCATCGTCGTCGGCGCGCTCGGCGTCTTCGCCGGCGACCTTGCCTGTTACCTGCTGGGCCGGAGCGCCCCGAACCGCCGGACGGCGCGGCACACCATGCCCGGCCGGGCCCGCCGCGCCGCCGCCCGGGTCACCCGGGGACTACGCGAGCCGGGACCGCTGGTGATCCTGCTGTGCCGCTTCGTACCCGGCGGACGGATGGCCGCCTGCTTCTCGGCCGGGCGCAGCCGCTACCCGTACCGGCTCTTCCTGATCTATGAGGGCCTGGCGGCGACCGGCTGGGCGGCGTACGGAACGCTGGTCGGCCACCTGGGCGGCACGGCGCTGACCCAGTCGGCCGGGCGGCTCGCGCTCATCGGCGCGGCGGCGGCGGCCGGGTTCGCCGTGGCCGGCTGGGCGGTGACCATGATCACCGCCCGCAACACCCGCACCGAGGCCCCGGTGGAGGAGCCTACGGCGGCCTCCTGACGGCGGTGTGGACAGATCGGACGGATCGCCTGGCGCGCACGCCGCAGCCGGTAGGGGAGTTCCCCGGGATCGAAGTGGGTGTCGGCCCCGGATCCGTTTCGGGCGGTTTCGGCGACAGGCTGAGGCATGCCCGGAACCCAGCGAAACGGCCTGCTGGCCCTCGGCGGGATCGCCCTGGCGGCGGTGCTCGCCGTGATCGGTCACGTCGTCGTGAACGACGACCTGGACCCCTGGTCGCTGACCGTCAGCGACTTCGCGGTATCGGACCGGGGCGGCGTCATCGACGTGGCCATGGCGCTGCTCGCCGCCGCGACGGCGGTGCTGATCCCGGCCCTCTGGCGTACCGGATCGGGTTCGGAGCCCGGCGGGTCACGGCCCGGCGGCGATGGACGGGCCCGGTCCGGCCGGACGCGGCGGCGGCTGCGGGTGGCCGGGGTGTTGCTGGCGGCCTGGACCGCCGGCCTGGTGACCGCCGCCGTGGTGCCCACCAACGAACCCGGCCTGCCCATGGACACCGCCGCCTACCTGCACCGGTACGCCTCGGTGGTGGCCTTCCTCGCCCTGCCGGTCGCCGGCTGGCTGCTCGCCGGACATCTGGGCGGTCGCACCGCCGGCTGGCTGCGCGCGCTCACCCTGGCCAGCCTGCTGCTGGCCGGCGCGATGGTCTGGTCCGCCTACCCCGGTGACCGCCTCCTGCTCGGCCTCGCCGAACGCCTGCTGATCGTCACCGAAGTCACCCTCCTCGCCGTCCTCGCGTCGTCCCTCATCCTGACCGGGCGATCATGGAGTCGTGGCAGTACACAAAGCGCCTGCATCACGACGGATCGGGCACCACAACTCCATGATCGACGCGTGACGGGCGGCGGGGTCACTCCAGTTCGTGGAGCATGAGCTGGCGGGCCGCCTCGGTGATGGAGCCGGAGAGGCTCGGGTAGATGGTGATGGTCTGGGCCAGCTCGTTGACGGTGAGGTTGTTCTCGACCGCCATGGTGATCGGCAGGATCAGCTCGCTGGCCTTCGGCGCCACCACCACGCCGCCGATCACCTGGCCGCTGGCCGGGCGGCAGAACAGCTTGACGAAGCCGTCTGCCAGGTCGTCCATCTTGGCCCGGGCGTTGCCGGCCAGCGGCAGCATCACCTGGCGGGCCGGCACCTTGCCGGCATCCACCTCGTTCTGCGAGACGCCGACCGTGGCCAGTTCCGGGTCGGTGAAGACGTTCGCGGCGACCGTACGCAGCCGCAGCGGCCGGACCGCCTCGCCGAGCGCGTGCCACATCGCGATCCGGCCCTGCATGGCGGCCACGCTGGCCAGCGGCAGCACCCCGGTGCAGTCACCGGCGGAGTAGATGCCGGGGACGTTGGTCCGGGACACCCGGTCGACGGTGACGTAACCGCCCCGGGCCAGCTCGACGCCGTACTCGGCGAGGCCCAGGTTGGCGGTGTTGGGAATCGAGCCGACCGCGATCAGCGCGTGCGAGCCGACCACCACCCGGCCGTCGGCGAGCACCACCTCGACGCCGTCGCCGAGCCGGCGGACCGCCTCGGCGCGGGAGTTGTTGAGGATGGTCATGCCCCGGTTGCGGAACACCCGCTCGATCGCCATCGCGGCGTCGGCGTCCTCGTGCGGCATCACCCGGTCCCGGCTGGAGACCAGGGTGACCTGGACACCCATCGCCAGGTACGCGCTGGCGAACTCGGCGCCGGTCACGCCCGAACCGACCACGATCAGGTGCTCGGGCAGCTCCGGCAGGTCGTACACCTGGCGCCAGGTGAGGATGCGCTCGCCGTCCGGGACGGCGGTGGGAAGCTGGCGCGGGGTGGCACCGGTGGCGATCAGCACGGTCGACGCGTCGATCGAATACTCCGCGTGACCGCCGGACGGGGTGACCATCACCCGGTGGGTGTGACCCAGCGTGTCCTCGCCGAGCCGGGCGGTGCCGGCGACGAACTCGACCCCGGCCTTGACCAGTTTGGTGTGGATGTCGGCTGACTGGGCCAGGGCGAGCCGCTTGACCCGCTCGTACACCGTCGGGGCGTCGACGGTGACCGCCTCCAGCCCGTCCGAGTGCACGCCGAACTCCTCGGTGTCCCGGTAGCCGGTGACCACCTCTGAACTGGCGATGAAGGTCTTCGACGGGACGCAGTCGGAGAGCACACACGCGCCGCCGGCCCCCTCCGCCTCGACCACGGTGACATCAGCGTCCAGCTGGGCGGCGACCAGCGCCGCCTCGTACCCGGCCGGCCCCCCGCCGATGATCACGATCTGGCTCACAGCGCTCGCCCCTTGTCAGTGCTCAGAGTGACTTTCTTCTCCCGGCGCGCTCGACACGCACCGTCGTATTCTCCCCCACGCGCCAGCCGGGCTATCGTCATCGCCGTGCGTCTCTACGCCGCTTATGGCTCAAACCTGGACCCCGCCCGCATGCGCGCCTACTGCCCGCATTCGCCGATGGTGGGCACCGGCTGGCTGGAGGGCTGGCGGCTCACCTTCGCGGGCGAGGGCGTCATCGGCTGGGAGGGGTCGGTCAGCACCGTGGTCGAGTCCCCGGGCGACCGGGTCTTCGTGGCGCTCTACGACATCCACCCGGGCGACGCCGCGCAGCTCGACGAGATCGAGGGCGTGACCGCCGGGACGTACCGGAAGCTCACGGTCCGCGTCTCCACCCTCGACGGGGACCTGACCGCGTGGGTCTACGTCTTCGACGGCTACGAGGGCGGCCTGCCGACGTCGTGGTACCTGTCCGAGATCGCGAACGCGGCCGAGAAGGCGGGCGCGCCGGACGACTACGTCACTGAGCTGCGCTCCCGCCCCACCGGCACCGCCTCCGCGTAGCGCGCGTCGCACGCGTCCAGTCTCCCTGGCCGATCACCTGGCCGGGCGGCGACCCCGGAGCGCGGGTAACGGGTCACACCACCGTGGCGGTGACCGTCCGCTCGTACATGTCGGTCCAGCGCACCTCGCGCAGCCCGACCGAGCGGTAGAGGGTCACCGGGACGGTGGGGTTGGCCAGGTCGACGCCCAGCCCCGCCTTGGCCCGCCCCCTCCCGGCATAGACCGCGAACGCCCGGCGCAGCAGCGCCGCCCCCACCCCGCGCCGCCGGTACGCGGGCAGCACCGACAGCGTGCGTACCCAGCCCATGTCGTGCTCCACCGCCTGGTCGGAGGACTGGAGGGCACCCGCCGGCTCCCCGTCGACCTCGGCGACGAACCACTCGTCCCAGACCTTCCCGTACGACGGAAGCTGCTCCCGCCACGCCGCGAAGCCGAGCGGCTCGTAGTCCGGGGTGTCCCGGAACGCGGTGTCGAAGATCCGGTGGAACAGCCGCAGGTCGGCCTCGTCGTCGGGGCGCAGTGACCGGATGGCCACCCCGGCCGGCGGGGCCGGCTCGGCGGGCAGGTCGGTCAGCGAGCGGGTCATCCGGACGTACCGCTTGACCCGAATGAAGCCCGCCTCGACCAGTTCGGCCGCCCAGCGCACCTCCGGAGCGAAGACGCCGCAGCGGACGGTCAGGGCGGGCAGGCCGCGCTCGGCGGCCCGCTCGGCGACCCGGTCGAGCACCCGGGCCAGCAGCGGGGCGCGCAGGTCCGCGCCGCGGTCAGGGTCGACGAGGACGTCGACGAACTCCCGGCCCACCCCGGTCGGGTTGTCGAGGATCGACCAGGCGACCGCGACGCCGTCCGGGTCGGTGACCAGCCAGGAGTCCCGGGTCGGGTCGAAGAAGGGTGCGGTCAGCACGGACCTGACGTCCGCGGCGTCGAAGTCGGGATAGCCGACCGCGAAGAGGTCGGCGGCGTGCACCACCTTCAGGATCGCGGGTACGTCGTCGAGGGTGGGACGGCGGGCGGTCCAACCGGCGGGGAGCGTCACGGCGCCGATCCTGGCAGCCCTCCGACGGCCGCGCCTCTCATTTATCCGCCGCGTAGGTGCAGCTTGGCGGCGGTGAGCAGGTTGAGCAGTTCCGCGCCCTCGCCGGGGGCGAGCGCCCGGAACGCCACCGAGGCCAGCCGGTCGGTCACCGCCTCCGCCCAGAGCCGCCGCCGCACCAGCGGCCCGACCGGCGGGTACGGGGGCGACCAGCCGCAGGCGGCGGCCCCCGCCTCCCCTTCCGGCCCGGCCAGCACCGCCTCCAGCGGGGTCATCCCGGCCGCCCGGACGGCCAGCAGGTACGCCCCGGCGAAGTGCTCGCGGAGCAGCAGCAGCGCGACGGCCGCCCGCGCGCCCGGCGAGCGGTCCGGCACCGGCATCGACCGCCAGGCGGCGAAGAGCGGCATCCCGCTGCTGTCGGCCGCCTCGGCGGCGCGTTCCAGCAGGCCGGCCAGGCGGGGCGCCTGGGGCGCGTCACCCAACTGCTCGGCACCCCACCGGCAGCACTCGGCCAGGTTCGCGCCGGCCACCTCCAGTGGCCGGACGGTGCGGGCGGCGGCGTCCCAGCCGTCGGCGACCGCCTCCGGGGCGATGAAGCCGAGCGCGGCGGCGACCGTCTCGGCCCGGACATCACCGAGCGCGCCGGCCCGGCCGGTGATGTAGAACGCCCAGCCCGAGATGCCGAGCAGCCGGGCGCGGCGCAGCGTCGCCGGACGACGGGAGTACATCTCCCCGAGCTCCAGCACCAGCGGCTTGCTGGCGGCGGCGACCTGTTCCGGCGTCACCGGCACGCCGTCCGTCCACCCTGGTCATCCATCACGCTCAGTCTGCCCGGTGACCACCGTCTGCGGCATCCCCCTCTTCGGCGTCCAGTGCCTCCAGCGCCGCCTCCACCTCCCCGGTTCGCCGGCGGGCGGCGGTGACCGAGCGTTCGGCGCCCCGGCGGGCCAGCTTGGCGTGGCTCAGCTCCTGTTCGGCGCCGGCCCGCCGGCGTTCCAGTTCGGCCAGTTCGGCCTCGATCCGGTCCAGCGTGGCGGTACCGTCCCGTTCGGACCGGACCGCCTCGGCCAGTTCCTGCTCGGCCCGGTCCTGGTCGCCGCGGGCCTTCGCCAGTTCACGGTCCAGCGCGCGGCGGCGTTTCGCCCGCTCGGCCCGGGCCGCCCGCTCGGCGGCCTGCTCGTCGCGGGACCGCCGGGTCCCGGCCCGCTCGGGCGGCTCCTCCGCGCCACCGGTGACCAGCCGCAGTTGCGGCCGGGGCACCTCGCCGAAGCCGGCGTAGTGGGTGGACCGGAGCAGCCGGCCGGCCCGGATCTGCTCGGCCACCTCGGTGTCGGACAGGGCGGCGTTGAGCGTCGCCTCCACCTCGGCCAGCGGCAGCTTGCCGGCCGGCGGGGCCTCCGGCTCGGCGGCGGCCAGCTTGCGTACCTCGCCGACCAGCGCGCCGACGACGGCCCGGCGCTGTGCGGAGAGCTCGCGCAGCTTGCCGCCGCGCAGTTCGCGTTGGGCGACGCGCAGCGACTCGGCGAGTTGCGCCAGGTCGGCGACCAGCTCCGGCCGGCGGATCGCCAGCAGGTTGACCAGCCAGGCGGCGACGGTGGGCCGGCGCAGTCGGCCGATCTCCCGGGCCGCCTTCGGGTCGCCGGCCCGGCGTGCCTCGGCGACCGCGGCGTCCCGGGCCGCGACGAACCGGTCCGGCGGCGTCGCGTAGAGCCGCTGGACCAGTTCCGGGGGTGGCCCGGCCATCGCCGGTCAGGCGTCGATCCGGGTGCCCGGTTCGAGACGGCGGTAGTCGGTCTTCGACAGCGCGGTGTACTGCCGGTCGTAGACGCCGAAACCGTTGCCGTTGAGCAGCCCGTCGTGCAGCGCGTACGCGCGACGCGGGGCCACCGCCCGGATGAAGTCGACCACCTCGGAGAACTTCGACCAGGGCGCGTGGATCGGGGCGAAGAGGGTGTCCACCTGGACGTCGTCGGGTACGACCAGCGAGTCGCCCGGGTGGTAGACGACGTCGTTGAACAGGTAGCCCACGTTCTGGATCAGGGGAATGTCGGGGTGGATGACGGCGTGCTGCCCGCCGTACGCGCGGACCGGGACGCCGGCGGCGGTGAACGACTCACCGGGCGCGACCACGACCAGCGCCTCGGCGGCGTCACCGAGGAGGCTGGCGAGCGAGGCCGGACCGTTGACGGTGAACGGGCGCCGCTCCAGCGCCCGGGTCAGCGCCTCGACGTTCACGTGGTCCGGATGCTCGTGGGTGATCAGCACCGCGTCCGCGCCGTCCAGTGCCTCCGGTTCGCTGTAGACCCCGGGGTCCACCACGACCACTCCCCCGTCGTGCTCCAGCCGGAGACAGGAGTGGCCGTATTTGGTGACCTGCATCGTGACTCCTCGATTATCGAATCGTGACGTCCTGAGCGCAGTCTGCCGGAACCGGCGCGATGGCGCGCCGCGTCCGAGGTATCGACCCCGGCGCGGGGTCGCTGAGGATCGGAGCGGGGACGTGACATCAACAGGAGGACGTCGCGGAGCAGTGGCTCTGGCGATGGTGGGACTGGTGGCGGTGCTGGCCGCGGCGGCCTGCTCCGCCGACGGCGGGAACGAGACCAGCGACTCCCAGGCGAGGCCCGCCGTCGGCGGGGCGGCCGACGTGGGCGGGGCCGCCGACGCGGGGGCGGCCAAGGCGCAGGCCGGTGCCGACCAGGACAAGGCCGGGGCGGGCGTGTCGGGCGCGGCCGACCTGCGGGTCGACCAGCGGTCGATCATCTACACCGGAACGATGCAGGTCCGGGTGGACGACGTGGACCGGGCGGCCCGCGACGCGACCGCCCGGACCCGTGAGGCGGGTGGATTCGTCGGTGGCGACCAGCGGACCAGCGGGTCGGCGGACGCCCGGGCCGAACTGACCCTGCGGGTGCCGGCCGACCGGTTCACCGCGGTCATCGACGGACTCGCCGGGCTCGGCAAGCAGGAACGGCGCGAGATCCGTACCGAGGACGTCACCGAGGAGACCGTCGACCTGGACGCCCGGATCGTCACCCAACGGGCCCGGGTGGACAGCGCCCGGAAGCTGCTGGCCCGGGCCAACTCGATCAACGACCTGGTCACGCTGGAGAACGAGGTGGGCCGGCGGGAGGCCGACCTGGCGTCGCTGGAGGCGAAGAAGCGGCGGCTCGCCGACCTGACCGCGCTCTCCACGATCACCGTGACCTTCGTCGGCCCCCACGCCGCGCCGCCCGTCGAGAAGGAGAACGACCTGGGCTTCCTGGCCGGGCTGCGGGGCGGCTGGTCGGCGTTCCTGGGCACGCTGACCGTGGCCCTCACCGTGCTGGGCGCGGTGCTGCCGTTCGCGCTGGTGATCGGCGTACCGGCGGCGGTGCTGTTCCGGTTGGCCCGGCGACGGCGGGCGCGGCGGACGCCGCCGGCCGGCCCGGCGCCGATGGTGCCGGGACCGGCCGGGCCGGTGGGTGGTCCGACGCCTAGCGCGCCGCCGCCAGTGCCCGCAGCGCGGTCTGGACCATGAGGCGTACGCCGACCGGGATGGCGCGCTCGTCCACGTCGAACGAGGCCCGGTGCAGGTCCACGTTGGGCCCGTTCCGGCCGACCCCGAGGCGGGCGAGCGCGCCCGGCACGTGCTCCAGGTACCAGGAGAAGTCCTCGCCGCCCATGCTCTGCGGGGTCTCCGCGATCCCCTCGGGGCCGAGGGCCGCGGCGGTGGCGGCGGTGAGCACGCCGATGGCCCGGGCGTCGTTGGTGACCGGCGGACGGCCGCGCAGATACTCCAGGTCGACGGTGGCGCCGGTGGGCGCGATGACGTCGCGGACCACCTGAGCCACGATCTTCGGGGCCTGGTCCCAGGTGTCGCGGTCCATCACCCGCAGGGTGCCGGCGGCGCAGGCCTCGGAGGGGATGACGTTGTAGCGGGTGCCGGCCGAGGCGTGGCCGAACACCAGCAGCAGTCCGCTGTTGGCCGGCACCCGGCGGCTGACGAGCGCCGGTACCTCGGTGACCAGCCGACCGAGCGCGTCGACCAGGTCGACCGTGAGGTGCGGGCGGGCGGTGTGCCCGCCCGGGCCGGTGAGCCGGACGGTGACGTTGTCGGCGGCGGCGGTGATCGGGCCGACCCGCAGGCCGACCCGGCCGACCGGCAGGTTCGGGTCGCAGTGCACCGCGAAGATCTGCACCACGTCGTCCAGGCCGCCCGCCTCGATGACCTCCAGCGAGCCGCAGGGCAGGATCTCCTCGGCCGGTTGGAAGATGAGCCGGACCCGGCCGTCGAGCTGGCCGAGGTCGGCGAGCTGGGCGAGCAGCATGCCCACGCCGAGCATCACGGTGGTGTGCACGTCGTGCCCGCAGGCGTGGCAGACGCCGTCCGCGGTGGACCGGTACGGCACGTCCTTGGGGTCGGTCAGCGGGAGGGCGTCGATGTCGGCGCGGAGGGCGATCACCGGACCGTCCGGGCGTCCGTCGATGTCGCAGATGACGCCGTTGCCTTTGGGCAGCAGGCGCGGCTTCAGCCCGGCGAGGGAGAGCTCCCGGTGGATCAGCGCGGCCGTCTCGAACTCCTCGCCGGAAAGCTCCGGGTGGGAGTGGATGTGACGTCGGGTGGCGATAAGGCCGGGTACCCGTAGCGCCAACAGATGGTCGAGCTCGAAAGGCAGGGGCTGGGACCCGGATGGCGCCTCCGGCCAGGATGACGCCAGCGGGCTGCCGGATGGCAGCGTCAACGCACTCGTCACGTCGAATTCTCGATCACTAGAAGTGGATGGATCTTCGGGCAGAACAGCAGACAGCCTAGACCTCCGACGGTGACGCTGGGCAACGTCGATCGAGTAGCGATCGGACCGCGCAGCGTCACGAATGCCCTGGTGGGAGGGCTCGAGTATCTGCGGGACAGCAGGTAGATCGCGGTCGGACGCCGTCATCTGCCCCCCACCTCCTACAACGCGTAACCGATTCAGCGGTCACCAAATCACGGGTCGCCGTTCCGAATTGTCGCATTAGTCACGGCAATTAACTGCCACTCCGACAATTGCGCGACAACGGTCGGCTGCCGGACGACTCCCGACGGTGACAGGCCCGCCGGAAGTGCGACCGCACAGACTGTCCGTCCCGTTCACCCGATCGGGTTACCCGCATTCCCGATCCGCACACGCGCCCCACGGTTGGGCACCGCCCCGCCCCGGTGGACGGGCCGGGCGACATCGCCCGGGAGGTCCACCCCGAAGGTGCCGCCAGGCGGCCCGGCGGGCACGAGCCCGCCGGCACCTTCGCAGCGTCACCACCGCTTCCGCCGACGTGCGGGGAGAGCATCGACTGTACGCCCGGACGAGCGCGTCTGCCCAGCTCAGACGAGGTTCGGACAGCGCTACGGGCACGCCGGTCAGCCCCGAGCGGGACCGGCGGGACCGCATCGGATCAGAACCGGTCGCTCGGCCGGTACGTCCCCCACACCGCGCGCAGCGTCCCGCACACCTCGCCGACGGTGGCCCTGGCACGCAGCGCCTCCTTCATCGGGTAGAGCACGTTCCCGGTGCCCTCGGCGGCGGCGCGCAACTCCGCGAGGGCCCGCTCGACCGGGCCCGAGTCCCGCTCGACCCGCAGCTTCGCCAGCCGCTCCGCCTGCGCCGCCTCGATCGCCGGGTCCACCCGCAGCGGCTCGTACGGCTCCTCCTCGTCGATCTGGAACCGGTTGAGCCCGACCACCACCCGGTCACCCGAGTCGATCTCCTGGGCGATCCGGTACGCGGACTGCTCGATCTCCCGCTTCTGGAAGCCGGCCTCGATCGCGTCCACCGCCGAGCCGTGGTCGAACACCCGCTGCATCAGCTCGTCGGCGGCCGCCTCGATCTCGGCGGTCATCGCCTCCACCACGTACGACCCGGCGAACGGGTCCACGGTCGCCGTCAGGTCCGTCTCGTACGCCAGCACCTGCTGGGTACGCAGCGCCAGCCGGGCCGCCTTCTCGGTGGGCAGCGCGATCGCCTCGTCGAAGCTGTTGGTGTGCAGCGACTGGGTGCCGCCGAGCACCGCGCCGAGGCCCTGGATCGCCACCCGGACCAGGTTCACCTCCGGCTGCTGGGCGGTCAGCTGCACCCCCGCGGTCTGGGTGTGGAACCGCAGCATCATCGACTTCGGGTTCTGCGCCCCGAACTCGTCGCGCATCAGCCGGGCCCAGATCCGCCGGGCCGCCCGGAACTTGGCGACCTCCTCGAGCAGGGTGGTCCGGGCAACGAAGAAGAACGACAGCCGGGGCGCGAAGTCGTCCACGGCAAGCCCGGCGGCGACCGCGGCCCGGACGTACTCCACGCCGTTGGCCAGGGTGAACGCAATCTCCTGCGCGGGCGTCGCGCCGGCCTCGGCCATGTGGTAGCCGGAGATGGAGATGGTGTTCCACTTCGGCACCTCGGTCCGGCAGTACGCGAAGGTGTCGGCCACCAGGCGCAGCGAGGGCTTCGGCGGGAAGATGTACGTCCCCCGGGCGATGTACTCCTTGAGGATGTCGTTCTGGATGGTGCCGTTGAGCGCCGCCCCCGGCACCCCGGACTCCTCGGCGACGAGCTGGTAGAGCAGGAGCAGCACCGAGCCGGGCGCGTTGATGGTCATCGAGGTGGAGACCTGGTCCAGCGGGATGCCGTCGAAGAGCCGCCGCATGTCCTCGATCGAGTCGATGGCGACGCCGACCTTGCCCACCTCGCCGTGCGCGATCGCGTCGTCGGAGTCGTACCCCATCTGGGTGGGCAGGTCGAAGGCGACCGACAGGCCCATGGTGCCGGCGCGCAGCAGCTGGTGGTAGCGCGCGTTGGACTCGGTGGCGGTGCCGAAGCCGGCGTACTGCCGCATGGTCCACGGGCGGGAGGTGTACATCGTCGGGTAGACCCCGCGGGCGTACGGGTACCCGCCCGGGGCGCCCAGCCGCTCCGGCAACCCCTCGGGGAGGTCGTCCGCCGTGTAGACGCCCTTGATCGGGAAGCCGGACTCGCTCGACCGCCGTTCGCTCATGCCCGGATGGTAGGACGCGACGGGCCGTCGATGGTTGAGGGACAGGGCACAACCAGGGGTTCGGCGCGCCTCGGCAAGGGGTGAGTTGCTGACCGCGTACCGTCCAGTAGGTAAACGTCCGCCGCGTCGGGTTTCGCATCCGGCGTCGGAACCAGCAAGATAGGGGGGTTGTGTCCCAGCCCCCTCGATATCCCCCGGTGGCTTTTCTGTGACTCAGATCCCGACGTGGAGCGGCGGACCAGTCAGTCCCCCCACTGGACGCGCGGCACCCGGCACGACCATTGGCGGTCGCTACTCGTTGCGCTCTCCGGTGGGCAACGGCGGCATGGGGACGGTGTGGCGTGCCGCGGACACACTGCTGCGCCGCGACGTGGCGGTCAAGGAGGTCGTCCTCCCTCCGGGGCTGGCCCCCAGCGACCGTGACGCGATGTACGAGCGCACCCTCCGTGAGGCCCGCGCCGCCGCCGCGATCCAGCACCCCGCCGTGGTCCAGGTGTACGACGTGGTCACCGAGGGTGGCCGCCCGTGGATCGTGATGGAACTGCTGGACGCGCGCAGCCTGGCCGACATGGTGATCGAGGACGGGCCGGTCGCGCCCCGCGCGGTCGCCAAGATCGGCATCGCCCTGCTCGGCGCGCTGGAGGTGGCGCACGCGATCGGGGTGCTGCACCGCGACGTCAAGCCGGCCAACGTGCTGATCTGCACCGACGGCCGCTGCGTGCTGACCGACTTCGGCGTCGCCCGGATGCCCACCGACGTGCAGCTCACCACGCCCGGCATGGTCCTCGGGTCGCCGCACTTCATCTCGCCCGAGCGGGCGATGGGCCAGGATTTCGGCCCGCCGAGTGACCTCTTCTCGCTCGGCGTGACGCTCTACACCGCCATCGAGGGGCGTCCCCCGTTCGACAAGGGCGACCCGATCGAGACCATGCACGCGGTGGTCGAGGACCCGCCGGCCCCACCGCAGCGCAGCGGCCCGATGACCCGCGTGCTGATGGGTCTGCTGGAGAAGGACCCGGCCCGGCGGATGGATGTGCACACCGCCCGGGGCATGCTGCGCGAACTGCTCGCCGGCCCACTGACCAGCAACGCCACCGCGGTCAACTCGGTCACCGACCCGTACGCGGTGGTGCCGGTGCAGCGGCCGGCCACGCCGCCCGCGATCATCGAGCCCGAGCCGAAGCCGACCGGCCAGATCGGCGGCCGGGCGATGATCGGCCCCGGCGAGTCGCTGACCGACCGGCTCGCCGCCCTGCGCCGGGGCGAGCAGCCCGAGCCGAAGGCCGTCACAGCCGCCGCGGCGCTCGACGAGACCAGCGCGGCCGCGCTGCACACGCCCACCGGCGCGATGCCGGCACCGGCCGCCGTCCCGGAGGCCACCCAGCGGATCTCGCCCGACGCTACCCAGCGGCTGACGGCCGGCCACCCGGACGCCACTCAGCCCGTCTACGGCCGCGGTGTCGACGCGACCCAGCCGGTCTACGGCCATGGTGCCGGCGCCACCCAACCGGTCTACGGCCACGGCGTCGACGCGACCCAACCGGTCTACGGCCATGGTGCCGGCGCCACCCAACCGGTCTACGGCCACGGCGTCGACGCCACCCAGCCGGTCTACGCCGGCACCCAGTGGTCGGTGCCCGGCACCGGTCAGCCGTGGCCCACCGCCCCGGCGCCCGCCGACGGTGCGCTGGGTAAGGCCCGCGGCGTCGGCAGCCAACTGGTCGGCACCGTCAAGGGCTGGCCGCGCAAGGTGCAGCTCGGGGTCGCCGGCGGCGTCGCCGTGCTGCTGCTGATCACCGTGATCGCTCTCACCAGCGGTGGCGACGAGCCCCGACCGCCGATCGTGAGCACGCTGCCCACCGCCACCGCCGAGGCTCCGCCCGTGGAGATGCAGGAGCAGTCCTTCAAGGGCATCACCATCCAGGTGCCGAAGGGCTGGGACCGCAACAGCGCCGGCAACTGGGCCGACTACGTCGACCCGGAGGACAGCGGCCGGAAGGTGCGCCTCCTCGCCGAGCCGTGGTCGGGCACCTCCGAGCGCTGGGCGCAGACCGCCTCGAAGGGCCTCAAGGAGCGGAGCGCCACGAGCAAGGTCTGCCCCACTCCTTACGCCGAGGTGTCGGTGACCGAGCAGGAGCTGGCCGGCGAGTCGGCGGCAGAGCTGGAATACACCTGTGGCGATGGCGACAGCATGCGGCACGGGATATGGCGTGGCGTGGTGAAGGGCGGCAAGGCCTACTCGTTCTACCTTTCCGCCACCGACGCCAAATTCGCCGAGAGCAAGCCGATCTTCGACGCGATGGTCCGGTCGTTCCAGCTCTCCGGGAACAGCTGAGCCGAGGCCGACGGACAGTGGCGATCCGCCGCCGTGCTATCAAGGGGCAATGGCGGCGGATACCACTGACCTTGACGAACTTCGCGAGCTGGCCCTCCGGTGGCTCGACGACGACCCCGACCCGGCCAGCCGGGATGAGCTGCGCGCGGTCCTGGACGGGCTGCCGGGCAGCGCGCCGGAGCTGGCCGACCGGTTCGCCGGGCCACTGACCTTCGGCACCGCCGGACTGCGCGGCCCGCTGCGCGCCGGCCCGAACGGCATGAACCTCGCGGTGGTCACCCAGGCGGCCGCCGGGCTGGTCGCCTGGCTCGCCGAGCAGGGCGGCACGGGTCCGCTGGTCATCGGGTACGACGCCCGGTACGGTTCGCGGGCCTTCGCGGAGCGCACCGCACAGGTCGCCACCGGCGCCGGTCGCCCGGCCCTGGTGCTGCCCCGCCCGCTGCCCACCCCGGTGCTGGCGTACGCGGTGCGGCACCTCGGCGCGGTGGCCGGCGTCATGGTCACCGCCAGCCACAACCCGCCGCAGGACAACGGCTACAAGGTCTACCTGGGCGCGCAGCTCGGCGGGGAACTCGGCGCGGGCGCGCAGATCGTCCCGCCGGCCGACGCCGGCATCGAGGCCGCCATCCGGTCGGTCGGCCCGCTGGCGAAGGTGCCGCTCGGCCCGGCCGGCGAGATGCTCGGCGACGACCTGGTCGCCGCGTACGTGGAACGGGCCGCCGCGGTGGTCGACCCGGCCGGGCCGCGTGACCTGAAGGTGGCGTACACGCCGCTGCACGGGGTGGGTGCCGCGGTGCTGACCGCCGCCTTCTCCCGGGCCGGGTTCCCGACCCCCGGCGTGGTGCCCGACCAGGCCGAACCGGACCCGGCCTTCCCGACGGTGAACTTCCCCAACCCGGAGGAGCCGGGCGCGGTGGACAAGCTGGTCGCGCTGGCCGGCTCGACGGGCGCGGACATCGCCATCGCCAACGACCCGGACGCGGACCGCTGCGCGGTGGCCGTCCCGGACACGGCGGGAAATTGGCGGATGCTGCGCGGGGACGAGGTGGGGGCGCTGCTCGCCGACCACCTGATGCGCCGCGGCGTCGCCGGCCTCTACGCCACCACCATCGTGTCGTCGTCCCTGCTGCGGGCGATGTGCACGGCCCGGAACCTGCCGTACGACGAGACGCTGACCGGGTTCAAGTGGATCGTCCGGGCCGGTGGCGGGAGCCAGCCGCTGGTCTTCGGCTACGAGGAGGCGCTCGGCTACTGCGTCGCGCCGGAGCACGTACGCGACAAGGACGGCATCACCGCCGCGCTGACCGTCGCCGAGCTGGCGGCCGGGCTGAAGGCCGAGGGCCGCACCCTCACCGACCGGCTGGACGAGCTGGCCGCCGAGTTCGGCGTGCACCACACCGACCAGCTCTCGGTGCGGGTGGACGACCTGCGGGAGATCGCACAGATGATGGCGCGACTCCGGGCGGCCATCCCGACCTCGTTGCTCGGGCACCCGGTGATCGAGACGTCCGACCTGCTCCCCGGGGCGGACGTGGTGATCCTGCGTACCGACACGGCCCGGGTGGTGATCCGCCCCTCCGGCACCGAGCCGAAGCTGAAGGCGTACCTGGAGGTGGTGGAGCCGGTCGCGAACGGCGACGTCCCGGCGGCCCGCGCCCGCGCCCAGGCCGCCGCCACCACCCTCCGCACCGAGACCGCCACCACCCTCGCCCTCTAACCCCCACCGCCCCACCCCCTGCCCCCTGCCCCCACCCGCCCACGGTGATCATGAGGTTTGCGGCACGGAAAGCGCTCTCCGGCGTCGCTAACCTCATGATCGACGGGGCGGTGGGGTGGGGGTGGGGCGGTGGGGTGGGGGTGGGGGCAGGGCGGTGGGGGTGGGGGCAGGGGGGTGGGGGTGGGGGTTACGTGCGTTTGCCTAGGGCGGCGTCGATGGCTTGGGCCAGGGCGGCGACCACCAGGCTGACGGAGGGGCGGACCACTGAGTCGTCCAGGCTGACGGTGCCGGAGAAGCCGGCTCCTCCGGCGATCTCCTCCAGCCGGCGGTGGGTGTCCCGGGCGTCCTCGCCGGTCAGGCCGAGCGCCGGTTCCATCCGCAGCACCGCCACCAGGGTGGCCAGCGCGGCGGTCCGCTCGTCGGGGAGCTGGCCGGCGGCCAGCGCCTCGGCCAGCCGGCGGCGGGAGTCCGCCTCCACCGAGGCGTCGACGACCGGATACCGGTGCACGTGGATGAAGCCCAGCTCGGTCTCGTCGACGTCCCGGACCACGCCCCGGCCGCACAGGTCACCGAGGATCCGGTCGCGCAGGCCGTGCCGCAGCCGCTGCACCCAGGACGACGGGGTGTGCGGGGTGTCGGCGGCGATCCGGGCGAGGACCTCGTCGGCGATCGGTTCACCGGTCGGCGCCGGGTCGATCGCCGCCAGGGCACCCTCGGTGTACGCGATCCGGCCGGCCAGGGCCAGCTCGACCAGCACCGCGGCGGCCATGCCGAGATCCAGGCTGATCCGGGGCATGGTCGCCTTGCCGGTTTCGTCGTCGTAGGCGAGGAGCAGCAGCTCTTCGGCGAGCGCAACACCAGTCACGACCGGAGACGCTAGCGGGTGCACGGACCCCGCGCACGAACTCCCCGCGGCGCGGCGGGCCGACCGCCGGCGTGGACGGGACGCATGCCCCGCCCACGCCGGCCGTACCCCCCCGTCCGCTCAGCCGAGCGTGTCGGTACGGCTGGCCTGCAGCAGCAGCCCGTAGTGGAGCACGCGCTGCTCAGGTGCCCGCTCCAGGTACTCCTGGGCGAGCAGTTCACCGGTGTTCGGATCGAAGATCAGCAACATCTCGTAGCGCTGCGTGTCCTCCGGCCGGTCCCCCGGCAGGGTGAGGTCGGCGGTGACGCCCAGGCCCGGGCGGCCGGCCCGGTCGACGACCCGTCCACGCCACACGAAACCCGGCTTGTCGGCAAGGATGGTGAGGATGTCGGCGCGGGTCCGCTGCGGCACCAGGTGCCGGTAGTACGTCTGGTACACGGCATCGGCCATGTCGAGGGCCGGAAGGTCGATCCTGAGCAGTCGGGCGAGTGCTGCCCGGTCGGAAGGCAACCGCCCGTCGTTCCGATCCGGATCCCGTGGCTCCTCGACGGGCCCTGCCGGCGATGGGGCCACCCGGCTGACGGCGGGCGCGGCCAGCTGCCTCGTCCAGTAGTCCCGGGACGCCGCGTCAGGGAACTCCATGCCCAGCATCGTGTCTTCCGTCCACCGGCGGCCGTCGGGCGTGGCCCAGCTCCGGTGTTCCTCCACGTCACTGACCAGGTACCCCTCTTTCGACTGCTGCATTGAGCCGCCCCAGGTCTTGGTCCGGTGGTAGGCGTAGCGGCCGCCCTCGCGGTCGTAGGGTGCGGCCGTGATGCGTCCGGCAAGCGCCCGCAGATACGGCCCGGCCGGTTCCGCGTCGGTGGCGATCTCGTAGCCCACCGGTTGCAGCACGGTCCCGTCGACCGGCCGCGTCGGTGCGCCGCCGTCCCAGAGGACCGGCACCAGGCCGGCGGACGCGAGCGCGGCCGCCGCGACGGCCGCGCCGACCAGGACGGTGCGGCGGCTCGTACGCCGGCGCGACGGCATCGGCGCGGGGCTGGTTTCCGCCCGCAAGATCACGTCGTGTGCGGTGAGCGACGACGGCGGCAGGGCGACGCCACGCGCCGGGTCGGCCGGGCCCAGGAGGTCCCGAACCTGCTGCTGGATACGCATGCTGCTCCTTTCAGACATGAGCGGACACCGACCGGAAGTTGTTGAGCGGCGCGGGTGTGGCCAGGGCGGAACGCAGTCGACGCCGGGCTCGAAAGAGCCGCACCGCGGCGGCTGACCGGGTGCAGCCCATGACGACGGCTGCGTCCGTGACGCTGAGGTCTTCCCAGCCGACCAGCCGAAGGATCTCCTGGTCGGCTTCGGGCAGCTCGCGCAGCGCCCGGTGCAGGTCGAGCACGGGTGCCATGGCGTCGGGCTCGATGAGCCCCGCCGGCAGCTGGTCGGCCTCGGCGAGCGGGAGCAGGGTGGGAGCCGCCCGCCCGTGCCGCCAACGGTTCGCCACGGTGTGGCGGGCGACGGCATAGAGCCACGGAACAGGGCGTTCGGGGACCTCGCTCCGCCGACGCCAGACGACGACGAACACGTCCTGGGCGAGTTCGGTGGCCGCGTCGACGTTCGGAAGTCGCCGCAGGCCGTATCTCACAATGTCCGGGTAGTGCGTGGCGTAGAGGCTGGTGAACCAGTCCTCACCGCGCTCACCCACGGGCTTCATCTGATCGCTCTCCCGACCGGAGTTCCTGACAGGGACACCAGGTATGTGTTGCGGGCGGAGCGGATCATTACCGGCGGGCGCGGGCCGGGTACGGCGACGATGCCCGAATCCCGCCCCGGCGGTGGCCGGGGCGGCGGGCCGCGGGGATGGGGACTAGAAGCGGGGCATGCCGCCGAACTGGCGGTCGCCGGCGTCGCCCAGGCCGGGCACGATGAACATGCGCTCGTTGAGGCCCTCGTCGATGGAGGCGGTGACCAGGCGCAGGGGGAGGCCGGAGCGCTCCAGCCGCTCGATGCCGACCGGCGCGGCGAGGACGCAGAGCACCGTGATGTCGGTGCAGCCGCGGTCGGCGAGCAGCCGGCAGCAGTGCTCCAGCGAGCCGCCGGTGGCCAGCATCGGGTCGAGCACCAGCACCGGCAGGCCGGTCAGGTTCCGGGGCAGCGACTCCATGTACGCGCGCGGCTCGAACGTCTCCTCGTCGCGGGCCAGGCCGACGAAGCCCATGGACGACTCGGGCAGCAGGCCGAGCGCGGCATCGGCCATGCCGAGACCGGCCCGCAGCACCGGCACGAGCAGCGGCGGATTCGCCAGCCGGGTGCCCTCGGTCGCGGTGACCGGGGTCTGGATCGAGTACTTCTCGACGGGGAAGGAGCGCGCCGCCTCGTACACCAGCATGGTGGTGAGTTCGCGCAGCGCGGCCCGGAACGACGGCGAGTCGGTCCCCTCATCCCGCATGGCGGTCAGCCGTGCCTGGGCGAGCGGGTGGTCAATGACGTGTACGTCCACGAACGCCCAACCTACCGGGCTGCCGTACCGCGCCTCGCACGTGGCGGCTGACCAGCGACCTCGCTCACGTGTGGCACCCCACGACCGGCCGCCGTGGCCAAGATCACACTACTGCGAGATGCGTACTATTCACGGCATGACGGCGACACCGACGTCGGCCCGGTCGGACCTCTCCGAGCTGGGACGATCCGAGACCGCTCTGCGGACCTTCCTCCACGGCCTACCCGGCGTGGACCAGGTGGGCGCGGAGCAGCGGGCGGCACAACTCGGCACCCGATCCATCAAGACCACCGCCAAGGCCCAGGCGATCGACCTGGCCATCCGGATGGTCGACCT
The DNA here is from genome assembly GCF_044765245.1 of Micromonospora sp. NPDC093277. NCBI lineage: Bacteria > Bacillati > Actinomycetota > Actinomycetes > Micromonosporales > Micromonosporaceae > Micromonospora > Micromonospora sp. NPDC093277. The sequence goes on along the minus strand of NZ_JBIWJO010000001.1, from coordinate 70,514 downwards.
GACCACCCTCGAAGGGGCCGACACCCCCGGCAAGGTGCGGGCGCTGGCCACCAAGGCGCTGCGCCCCGACCCGGCCGACCCGTCCTGCCCGCACGTCGGCGCGGTCTGCGTCTATCCCGCCATGGTCCCGTACGTGGCCGAGGTGCTGCGCGGCAGCGGCGTGCACCTGGCCAGTGTGGCGACCGCCTTCCCGTCGGGCCAGGCCCCGCTGGAGGTCAAGCTCGCCGACACCCGCGCGGCCGTCGCGGCCGGCGCCGACGAGATCGACATGGTGATCAACCGGGGCGCGTTCCTGGCCGGCCGTTACCAGGAGGTCTACGACGAGATCGTGGCCACCAAGGAGGCCTGCGGGGACGCCCACCTCAAGGTGATCCTGGAGACCGGCGAGCTGATCACGTACGACAACGTGCGGCGGGCCTCCTGGCTGGCCATGCTGGCCGGCGGCGACTTCATCAAGACCTCCACCGGCAAGGTGCCGGTCGCGGCCACCCCGCCGGTGACCCTGGTGATGCTGGAGGCGGTCCGCGACTTCCGCGCCGCCACCGGGCGGCAGGTCGGCGTGAAGCCGGCCGGCGGCATCAAGACCACCAAGGACGCGATCAAGTACCTGGTCATGGTCAACGAAACCGTCGGCGCGGACTGGCTGGACCCGGACTGGTTCCGGTTCGGCGCGTCCAGCCTGCTCAACGACCTGCTCATGCAGCGCACCAAGCTGAAGACCGGCGTCTACTCCGGTCCCGACTACTTCACCCTGGACTGAGTGCGATGTTCGAATACGCCCCCGCCCCCGAGTCGCGCTCGGTGGTGGACATCAAGCCCTCGTACGGGCTCTTCGTCGACGGCAAGTTCGTCGACCCGGTCGACGGCGGCAGCTTCAAGTCGATCAACCCGGCCTCGGAGGAGGTCCTCGCCGAGATCGCCGAGGCCGGCAACGAGGACGTGGACCGCGCGGTCCGCGCCGCCCGGACGGCGTACGAGAAGGTCTGGGGTCCGATGCCGGGCCGCGACCGGGCCAAGTACCTGTTCCGGATCGCCCGAATCATCCAGGAGCGCTCCCGCGAGCTGGCCGTGCTGGAATCGCTGGACAACGGCAAGCCGATCAAGGAATCCAGGGACGTCGACGTCCCGCTGGTCGCCGCGCACTTCTTCTACTACGCCGGTTGGGCCGACAAGCTCCCGCACGCCGGCTTCGGGCCGGCCCCGCAGCCGCTCGGGGTCGCCGCGCAGGTCATCCCGTGGAACTTCCCGCTGCTCATGCTGGCCTGGAAGATCGCCCCGGCGCTGGCCGCCGGCAACACGGTGGTGCTGAAGCCGGCCGAGACCACCCCGCTGACCGCGCTGCTCTTCGCCGAGATCTGCCAGCAGGCCGACCTGCCGGCCGGCGTGGTCAACATCGTCACCGGCGCCGGCGACACCGGCCGGGCGCTGGTCGAGCACCCCGGCGTGGACAAGGTCGCCTTCACCGGCTCCACCGAGGTCGGCAAGGCCATCGCCCGCGCGATCGCCGGCACCCGCAAGAAGCTCACCCTGGAGCTGGGCGGCAAGGCCGCCAACATCGTCTTCGACGACGCCCCGGTCGACCAGGCCGTCGAGGGCATCGTCAACGGCATCTTCTTCAACCAGGGGCACGTCTGCTGCGCCGGTTCGCGGCTGCTGGTGCAGGAATCGGTCGCCGACCGGGTGCTGGAGTCGCTCAAGCGCCGGATGGCCCAGCTCCGGGTCGGTGACCCGCTGGACAAGAACACCGACATCGGTGCGATCAACTCGGCCGCCCAGCTCGCCCGGATCCGCGAACTCTCCGACGCCGGGGCCGCCGAGGGCGCCGAGCGCTGGTCTCCGCCGTGCGAGCTGCCCGAGCGCGGCTTCTGGTTCGCCCCGACCATCTTCACCGGGGTCACCCAGGCGCACCGGATCGCCCGCGAGGAGATCTTCGGCCCGGTGCTGTCCGTGCTGACCTTCCGCACCCCGGCCGAGGCGGTGGAGAAGGCGAACAACACGCCGTACGGGCTGTCGGCCGGGATCTGGACCGACAAGGGCTCCCGGATCCTGTGGATGGCCGACCGGCTCCGCGCCGGCGTGGTCTGGGCCAACACGTTCAACAAGTTCGACCCCACCTCGCCGTTCGGCGGCTACAAGGAGTCGGGCTACGGTCGCGAGGGCGGCCGGCACGGGCTGGAGGCATACCTCAATGTCTGAGCGGGTCGCGGTACGCAAGACGTACAAGCTCTTCATCGGCGGGAAGTTCCCGCGCAGCGAGTCGGGACGGTCGTACATCGTGCAGGACTCCAACGTCGCACTGGCGTCCCGCAAGGACGCGCGGGACGCGGTCGTCGCCGCCCGGGCCGCCGTGAAGGGCTGGGCCGGGGCGACCGCGTACAACCGGGGTCAGATCCTCTACCGGGTCGCCGAGATGCTGGAGGGCCGCCGCGAGCAGTTCGTCGCGCTCGGCGTCCCGGCCGGCGAGGTGGACGCCGCGATCGACCGCTGGGTCTGGTACGCCGGCTGGTCGGACAAGCTCCCCCAGGTGTACGGCGGCGCGAACCCGGTGGCCGGGCCGTACTTCAACCTGTCGGCGCCCGAGCCGACCGGCGTGGTGGCCGTGGTGGCCCCCGAGGCGCCGGCGCTGCTCGGTCTGGTCAGCGTGGTCGCTCCGGCCATCGTCACCGGCAACACGGTGGTGGTCGCCTCGTCCCCGTCGGCGCCGCTCGCGGCGGTGACCCTGGCCGAGGTGCTGGCCACCTCCGACCTGCCGGGCGGCGTGGTCAACATCCTGACCGGCCGGATCTCCGAGACGGTGCCGACCCTGGCGGGGCACATGGACGTCAACGCGATCGACCTGACCGGGGTGGCCGACGCCGAGCTGGCGGCGGAGCTGGAGGTCAAGGCGGCGGAGAACCTCAAGCGGGTGCTCCGGCCCGCCCCGGCCGACCACGACTGGTCCACCGACCCCGGCACCACCCGGATGACCGCCCTCCTCGAAACCAAAACCGTCTGGCACCCCAAGGGCGTGTAACCCCTCAGGGCCCCGCCCAAGATCTGCACTAGTTCACGGAAAGAACGGAAAGAGTGGTCTCCGCGTGGCGGATGGCCACTCTTTCCGTGAAGTAGGGCCCTTCGCACCTGCGGGGGCGGGGGGTCTACTACGGGGGGTAGGATTGGGGGGTGACTCGGCTGGGCGATCTTGAGCGTGCGGTGATGGACGTGCTGTGGGACATGGACCCGGGCGCGTCGGACGGCGTCACCGTGCGCGAGGTGGCCGACGCCCTGGACGGCCGGGAGCTGGCGTACACCACGGTGATGACCGTGCTGGACCGCCTCGCCGGCAAGGGCATGGTGCAACGCCGGCGGGAGGGGCGGGCCTGGCGCTACCGGCCCGCGGCCAGCCGCGAGGCGCACATCGCCCAGCTCATGCTCGACGCCCTCGACCTCGGCGGCAGCCGGGACGCCGCGCTGGTGCGCTTCGCCCGCTCGGTGACCGGCACCGAGGCGGAGGTGCTGCGCGCGGCGCTGAGCGCCGAGGCCGGGCTGACGGACCGGGTCGAGGACCCGCGGGCCGGGCAGCCGACGCTGGCCGACGAGGCGACGGACCGGTAGGGCGGCGGCCGTGGCGTACGCCGTGCACTTCGCCGCGAGCATCCTGGCCTGCTGGCTGACCGCGCAGGTCCTCGCCGTTTCGCGGTGGACCTGGCAGGCCCCGCGCGTGGCGATCGTCTGCTGGCAGGCGATCGGGTTGGCGCTCGGCCTCTCCGCGATGGGCGTGCCGATGGCGCTCGGCCTGACCGCGTACGACCAGCCGACCGGGAGCGCGCTGCTCGCCCTCGCCGGCGACCTGGCCCACGGCAGCCTGCCCGCCGGCGTCGGGGTGGTCCACCTCGGCCTGGTCGGGGTCGGCTTCGGCATCGGCGCGGTGCTGCTCACCACGACGGTCCGCAGCATCCACGGCGCCCTCCGCGCCCAACGCCGGCACCGGGAGCTGCTCAGCCTGGTCGCCCGCCGGGACCCGACCGTGCCCGGCGCGCTGGTGCTCGACCATCCGAGTGCGGCGGCGTACTGCCTGCCGGGGGTGCGGCCCCGGGTGGTGGTCAGCGCCGGCACGCTCAGCCTGCTGGACCGCGCCGAGCTGGCGGCCGTGCTCACCCACGAACGGGCGCACGCCGAGGAGCGCCACGACCTGGTGCTGCTGCCGTTCACCGCGCTTCGCCGGGCGCTGCCCTGGTTCCGCTGGGTGCGCCACGCACACGAGCGGGTGGCCCTGCTGGTCGAGATGCGTGCCGACGACAAGGCGCGCGAGCTGCACGCGGAGGCGCCGCTGGCCGGCGCGTTGCGCCGGTTCGCCGCCGCCGGGCACCGCATCACGCCGGCCGGCACGCTCGGCCTCGGCGACCGGGACCTCGACGTACGGGTGCAGCGGCTGCTGGTCCCGGACCGGACGCCCCGGCTGCTCGGCGCCACCGCGCTGGCCGTCACCACCACCCTGGCGGCGCTGCCGATCTCCATCTTCCTGAACTGATCGCCGGCGTTCCCGGTCTCCGGTCCAGTCGCCGACAATATGTAGCGAGCATACGTGTAGTCTCCCTACGACAAGTGAGCCAACGCTTGGAGTACGGCCATGGACACCCTGTTCCTCGCCCGTCTGCAGTTCGCCACCACCACCTCGATCCACTTCCTCTTCGTGGCGGTCACCCTCGGCCTGGTCACCCTGCTGGTCGGGTTGCAGACCGCCGGGTTCGTCACCGGCAAGCCGATCTACGAGCGCCTGACCCGGTTCTGGGGCCAGCTCTACGTGATCAACTACGTGCTCGGCATCGCCACCGGGATCGTGATGGAGTTCCAGTTCGGCCTGAACTGGAGCGGCCTGTCGCGCTACGTCGGAAACGTCTTCGGCGCACCGCTGGCCATCGAGACGCTGGTCGCGTTCTTCCTGGAATCCACGTTCCTCGGCATGTGGATCTTCGGGTGGCACCGGCTGCGCCGGGGCGTCCACCTCGCGCTGCTCTGGGGCGTCGCGCTCACCGCGTACGCCTCGGCCTTCTGGGTCATGGTCGCCAACTCGTGGCTCCAGCACCCGGTCGGCTACGAGCTGCGCGACGGCGTGGCCCACCTCACCGACTTCGGCGCGCTGCTCACCAACCCCACCCTCGGGATGGCCTTCGGGCACGTGGTCATGGCGGGCCTGGTCACCGGCGGGATGCTGATGGCGGCGGTCAGCGCCTGGCACCTGCTCCGGCGCACCCCGGACTTCCCGCTCTTCCGCAAGTCCCTGCGGCTCGGCCTGATCACGGTGGCGCTCGCGGTGTCCGGCGTACAGGGCTTCGGCTTCGCCCAGTTCGGCCCGGTCGGGGAACTCCAGCCCACCAAGTTCGGCGGCGGCGCCGGCCAGGACGCGCAGGTCGCCGAGTGGACGACGCGATTCGGCCCCGGCGACTACACCCCGCCGGTCCTGTCCAACGTCGGCCTGGGCTTCATGATCCTCATCGGCTTCGGCCTCGGCTGCGCGTGGCTGCTGCTGCCGCTGCTCTGGCGGGACTGGATAATCCGGCTGAAGTTCCCGCTTTGGCTGATCCTGATCTCGCTGCCACTGCCCTTCGTCGCGGTGATCCTCGGCTGGCTCGCCCGCGAGGTGGGACGCCAGCCCTGGGTCGCGTACGGGCTGCTGCCGACCGACCAGGCCGTCTCGCCGGTGAGCGCCGGCCTGATGCTCACCTCGCTGATCGGCTTCAGCCTGCTGCTCGGCGCCCTCGCCGTCAGCAACTGGGTGCTGCTGGCCCGGCACGCCGCCCGGGGCGCGCACGACCCGGCCCTCGGCCGGCCGCCCGCGCCGGACACCGACCACCGCCCCGACCCCGTGTTCGCCTGAGGGAGCCCGCCGTGGAACTCGCCTGGTACGCCCTGCTCGGCCTCTTCTTCGCCACCTACCTCGTGCTCGGCGGCTACGACTACGGCGTCGGCCTGCTGCTCGCCCGCCGCGCGACCGCCCCCCGGGCCGCACTCACCGCCGTCGGGCCGTTCTTCCTCGGCAACGAGGTTTGGCTGGTGGCCGCCGTCGGCATCCTCTTCGGCGCCTTCCCCCTGCTGGAGGGCGAACTGCTCGCCGGCTTCTATCCCGCCGTGCTCGGTGCGCTCGCCGGGGTGGTGCTGGTCACCGCCGGCGTGCAGCTGCGCAGCCGGCCACGCACCGAGGCGGCCCGCGCCGCTTGGGACCGGGTGGTGGTGGCCGGCAGCACGCTCGCCGTCCTCGGCTGGGGTGCCCTGCTCGGCGGGCTGCTCCAGGGGGTGCCGCTGCGAGCCGACGGGCACGTCGCCGGGGTGGGTCACCTCTTCACCCCGTTCGTGGCCGCCGCCGCGCTGGCGATGCTGGCGCTGATCACCGTGCACGGTGCGATGTTCCTCACCCTCCGGCTGCCGGCCGCCGACGTACCGCCGGTCGCCCGGCTGGCACGCGGCCTGGTGCCGGCCGCGGTCGCCGCGGTCGCCGCGGCCACCGTCCTGGGTCTGCTCTCCGATCGGGTACGCGCCGCCGTGGCGCGGCCGGCGCTCGCCGTACTCCTGCCGGTGGCGCTGGTCGCGGCGCTGCTGGTGGCCCGTGCGGCGCTCGGCCGGGGCCGATCCGGGGTGGCCTTCGCGGCGAGCAGCGCGGCGCTGGCACTGCCCGTGTTGCTGGTCGGCGCCGCCCTTTGGCCCCGGGTGCTGGTCTCCACCGGCGACCCGGGCACCTCGTTGACCGTCGCCGACGCCGCGGCGAGCGGGCCCACACTGTCCCTGCTGGGCTGGCTCGTGCTGCCGTTGCTGCCGGCCCTATTAGGCTTTCAGGCGATGTGCTGGTGGGTGTTCCGGGGACGGACCGACGGCAGGGCACCGGTGTACTGGTGAACCGCCGCCCGTTCGACCCGCGGCTGCTGCGCCGGGTCCCCGCGGCCCGGCGCGACCTCGCCATGCTCGCGGTGTTGGGCGGGTTGACCGCCCTGCTGGTGGTCGCGCAGGCCACCGCGCTGGCCACGCTGCTGGCGGCGGCGGTCGACGGGCGGCTGCACCGGTCGGCGCTGGCCGGCTTCGTGGCGGCGGTCGCCGCCCGGGCGCTGGTGAGCTGGGCGCAGGGCACGGTGGCGGCCCGGGCGGCGGCCACGGTCAAGGCCACGCTCCGCGCCGACCTGCTCGGCGCGGTCGGCCGACACGGCCCCACCTGGGTGGCCGGCCAGCGGGCCGGGCAGCTCGCCACCCTCGCCGGGCGCGGGCTGGACGCGCTCGACCCCTACTTCACCGGCTACCTGCCGCAGCTCGTGCTGAGCGTCACCGTGCCGCTGGCCGTGCTGGCCCGGATCGTCCTCGCCGACTGGAGCTCGGCGGTGATCATCGCGCTGACCATCCCGCTCATCCCGGTCTTCGGCGCCCTGCTCGGCTGGCAGGCGCAGGCCGCCACCGAGCGGCAGTGGCGGCGACTGTCGCTGCTCGGCGGGCACTTCCTCGACATGGTGGCCGGGCTGCCCACGCTGCGCGCGTTCGGCCGGGCCCGGGCCCAGGTCGACGTCGTCCACCGGATGGCCGACGGGCACCGCCAGGCCACCATGAAGACGCTGCGGATCGCGTTCCTCTCCGCGCTGGTCCTCGAACTGGTCGCCACCCTCTCGGTGGCGCTGGTCGCGGTGCCGGTGGGCATCCGGCTGCTCGGCGGCGGGATCACCCTCTCCACCGCGCTGCTGGTGCTGCTGCTCACCCCGGAGGCGTACCTGCCACTGCGGGCGGCGGGCAGCCGGTTCCACGCCAGCATGGAGGGGCTGACCGCGCTGGACGAGGCGCTCAGCGTCTCCGCCGGGCCGGCGCCCACCGCCCAGGCGGGCGGGCGGCGGACGGCCCCGGACGGGTCCGGCGAGATCCGCTTCGACGGCGTCACCGTCGAGTACGAGCGGACCACCGCGCTGCGGGACGTCACCCTCACCATCCGCCCGGGCGAGCGGGTCGCCGTCATCGGGCCCAGCGGCGCCGGCAAGAGCACCCTGCTCGGTCTGCTGCTCGGGTTCGTCACCCCGACCGCCGGCCGGGTCACCGTCGACGGAGTCGACCTCGCCGACGTCGACCTCGACGCCTGGCGGCACCAGGTGGCCTGGGTGCCGCAGCGGGCCCACCTCTTCGCCGGCTCGCTGGCCGACAACATCCGCCTCGGCGCCCCCGACACCCCGGACGCCGCGCTCGCCCGCGCGGTCACCGACGCGGCGCTGGACGAGGTGGTCGCCGCCCTGCCCGACGGGCTGGCCACCACGCTGGGCGAGCGCGGGCACGGCCTGTCCAGCGGGCAGCGGCAGCGGGTGGCGCTGGCCCGCGCGTTCCTCCGGGACGCCCCGCTGGTGCTCCTCGACGAGCCGACCGCCCGGCTGGACACCGCCAGCGAGGCGGTCGTGCTGGCCGCCACCCGGCGGCTGGTCGCCGGGCGTACCGCGCTGCTGGTCGCGCACCGGCCCGCGCTGCTGGAGGACGCCGACCGGATCCTGCGGGTCGAGGACGGCCGGGTGACCGAGCTGGGCCCGGTGCCGGCGGGAAAGGCGGCGGGATGAGTCGACGGTCCGACCGGCCCGGCGGCGTGCCCGGGGACGGTCCAGCGCCCGGGCGGCCCGCGCAGCCGGAGGTCGTCTCCGGCGCCGAGGGCGTGCCGGGGCAGCCCGACCAGCCGGTGCGGGCCGTGCCGGGGGGCGTCTCCCGGGACGGCGTGACCCCGGCCGCCCGGGATGCCGGCGCGCCGACCGCCGCCGAGCCGAACCCGGCGGAGCTGGCCCCGGCCGGCCCGCGTGCCGGTGCCGCCCGCGACCACCGGGCCCGCGCCGAGCGGGCGGTGCTGCGACTGGCCCGGCCGTACCTGAGCCGGCTGCTGGGGGCCGGGCTGCTCGCCGCGGCCACCGAGTTCGCCGGGCTGGCCCTGATGGCCACCGCCACCTGGCTGCTGATGACCGCCGCCGGGCGGCCGACGCTGGACCGGTTGACCGTGGCCATCGTCGCGGTCCGGGCCCTCGCCGTCAGCCGGGGTGTGTTCCGCTACACCGAACGGCTCGCCGGGCACGACGCGGTGCTCCGCATGATCACCGACGTCCGGGCCCGGGTCTTCGCCGCCCTGGCCGCCCGGCGGGACACCGCCACCCAGCGGACCGGAGACGCGCTGAGCCGGCTCGTCTCCGACGTGGAGGCGGTGCAGGACCTGCTGCTGCGGGTGCTCGTCCCGGGGGCGGCGGCCGCGCTGGTGAGCCTCCTCGCCGTCGGAGGCGCGGCGCTGATCTCGCCGCCCGCGGCCGGGGCGCTCGCGGTCGGGCTGGTCGTCGCCGGGGTGGGGCTGCCCGCGCTGGCCACCGCGCTCACCCGGCGCGCCGCCGACGAGGTGGCCCCGCTGCGCGGGGCGCTCGCCGTGGACGCGGTCGACCTGACCCACGGCGCCGCCGACCTGGCCGCGTTCGGGGCAACCGCCACCGCGCTCAGCGCCGCCGCGGGGCGGGCCCGCCGGCTCGCCCGGCTGGAACGCCGGCTGGCCGCCACCGGCTTCGCGGTCGACGCGGCCGGGGTGCTGGTGAGCGGTCTCACCACCGCCGCCGTGGTCGTGGTGGCGTTGCGCGCGGGCGTGGGCGGGGTGCTGGTCGGCGTCCTGGCCGTCGGCACCCTGGCCGCCGTCGAGATCGCCCTCGCCCTGGTCGGTGCCGCCCGGCAGCGCACCCAGCTCCGGGCCGGCCTGGTCCGGGTGGCCGCCCTGCTCACCGCGCCCGCCCCGGCACTCGGTCCGGCCCCGGGTTCCGGCCCTGAACGCGGCTCGGCGGCCGAGCCGACGCTCGCCGGGCACGAGGTGCGGTTCGCCGGGGTGACCGTGCGGTACCGGGAGGGTGCGGCACCCGCCCTCGACGGGGTCGACCTGGCCCTGCCCGCGGGGCGCCGGGTGGCGGTGGTCGGGCCGAGCGGTGCCGGCAAGAGCACCCTGGCCGCCGTGCTCACCGGCGCGGTACGCCCCGATGCCGGTCGAGCCACCCTGGACGGGGTCGACGTGTCCGCGTACCCGGCCGAGGAACTGCCCCGGATGGTCGGCGGCCTGCTCGCCGAGGCGTACGTCTTCCACGCCTCGGTCCGGGACAACCTGCTGCTCGGCCGGCCACAGGCCGACGACGAGGAGCTGACCGCCGCAACCGGGGCGGCCGGCCTGCTCGACTGGGTACGCGCCCAGCCCGACGGCTGGGACACCGTGGTCGGCGAGCAGGGCGGGCAGCTCTCCGGCGGCCAGCGGCAGCGCCTCGCGCTGGCCCGGGCACTGTTGGCCGCCCCGGCCGTGCTGGTGCTGGACGAGCCGACCGAGGGCCTCGACCCGGCCGCCGCGGACGCCGTACTCGCCTCGGCGCTGGCCGCCACGCCGGCCGGCCACTCCGTGCTGTTGATCAGCCACCGGCTCAGCGGCCTGCCCGGGTTCGACGAGATCGTGGTGCTCGACGCCGGCCGGGTGGTGCAGCGCGGCCGGCACGACGAGCTGGTGGCGCAACCGGGCTGGTACCGCGACCAGTGGCTGCTCCAGGCGGCGGCCGAGCGCGGCTACCTCGCCCTCGCCCCCTGAGCGCGGTCCGGGAAAACCCCGGACGCGTCCGCCGCTGCCGGATGGCAGGGTGGTGCCATGCGGGGCTACCAGGACGTGCTCGTGGAACAGCGGCTCGGCGAGTTGGCCGGCCGGTTGCGCGGACCGGCCCGGCTCAAGGCCGACCTGCTGACCGAGGCACGGCACGCGTTGCAGGACGCCGTCGAGGCGTACCGGGAGGGGGGCCTGCCGCCGGCGGAGGCCGAGCGGCGGGCGGTGGCCGAGTTCGGCAGCCCGACCCAGCTGGTCCCCGGCTACCAGGCCGAGCTGGCGGCGGGGGCGCTGCGCGGGCTGGCACTGCGGGCGCTCGCGGTGGCGGTGGTGCTGCTGGTCGGCGGCGACCTGACCTGGCAGGGGTCGAGCTGGAGCGTCGACGGGCCCCGGCCGCCGGAGGGGTACCTGCTGCTCTCCGCCTCGCTGCACGGGATCTGGGCGCTCGTCGCCGACCTGGCGCTGGCCGCACTGCTGCTCGGCTTCCTGGCCTCCCGGTACGGGTCGTCCCGGCTCGACCGGTTGGCCCGGGCTCTGGGCTACGGCCTGACCGGTGGGCTGGCGGGCGGCGCGCTCGCCGGCACCGCCCTGTTCGGCTGGTCGGTCGGCCTCTGGGAGGCGGCCCTGACCTGGCCGCCGATGATCATCGGGGCGGTGCTGATCGGCGCCAGCTGGTTCGCGCTCGCCCGGGCGACCCGCTGCTGGCTGCTGAGCACCTCCTGACGACGCCGGTCGGGCGGCTCTCCGCCGGACGGCGGCGGCTCGCCCCGGTGGTGGACGCCGAGGGGCGGCGGGGCCCGGGAGCGGGCTGCGCCGGCGGCGGGCGGATGCGGTCAGGCCGGCGTGGCGGGTGGCTCGCCGGTGCCGAGGAAACGGCCCACCGTCGCGCTGAACTCGCGCCAGCCGGCCCGCTCGCCGGCGAGCGCCCGGCCGCCAGCCTCGGTGAGCTGATACGTGCGCCGTTCCCGGCCGTTGACCGTGCTCCACGAACTGGCCACGTAGCCGGCCCGTTCCAGCCGGCGCAGCGCCGGATAGATGGTGCCGGTGGGCAGATCCAGGGTGCCCCCGCTGCGGGCCCGGAGCGCCTCGATGATCGCGTAGCCGTGCAGGGCGCCCTGCTCCAGCACCGCCAGCAGCAGCGCGTCCAGGTGTCCGTGCAGCGCTTGCGCCTTCATGCGTAGCAAGGCTACTTGTCTGCCGGCCGGGACGCCACCGGGGTGGACTCCCGGCCCCACCGGGTCGCCCACTAGGGTATGTGCGCAGAGTCACTCGGCGGCCGAAGGCGTCGCCGGGTGGGCAACCCGAAGCACACGGAGGTCAGCGTGGCCCGCCAGTCGCCCCAACGGCCCGACGCCGACGAGCCCGAGCTCGACGACACCACCGCGTCGGCGGCCGAAGACGAGGTCGAGGTCGACGACGACCGCCCGGCCCCGGACCGCACGCTCTGGGAGGAGCTGCGGATCGACCCGGTGGAGATCGCCCTGCCCGCCGGCACCGGCTTCACCCTGCGGGCGTACCGGCCGGCCCGGGAGCTGACCCCGACGGACGTCACCGAACGCGACCAGGAGGACCCCTTCCTGGCCCGTCGCCAGGTCGTCGAGACCGAGGACGACGAGGAGGTGGTGATCCTCGACGAGGAATTCGCCGCGCTCTCCGCCGACGACGACGAGGAGGCCGAGAAGAAGCGGCCGAAGGGGCGCCGGCGTGACGAGGCCGAAGAGGCCGACGAGACCGACGAGGCGACCGCCGAGGACGGCGAGGACGCCGAAGAGGACGAGGACGAAGCGGACGCCGCCGGCGACGAGGAGGTCCCGGCCTTCCTCAGCCACCGTGGCCGGCTGCTGCTGTTCAAGACCCCGGAGTCGCTGGTCAGTTTCGTCCGTTCCGGTGCGCCCAACGACCTGTCCCAACTGGACAGCTGGAATGAACTGTCCGAACGGGTGGAACCGGCCGACATCGCGCCGCTGGACGAGGACGCCTACGAGCTCGACCTCGTGGTGGAGAACCTCCGCGGCGGCCACGACGCGTGGGATCCCGCGCTGCTGATCGAGGCCGGCGAGATCGCCCGTGACGTGGCGTATGCGATGCGTCTGCCTGCCGTACTGGACATGCTCTCCGCCGGCTCCAGCCTCGACGATCTGGACGACTCCCTGCGGGCGACGGTCAATGGCGGGATCGGTGGTTTCCTGGGTCGACGCCGACTGAAGAAAATCGGGGCACAAACCGCAAGTTTGGGTTGGCGCACCATTGTCGGCAAGATCTCTGCTGTTGTGGACTGGCGCGACTGACCCGGAGCGGGGAGCATCAGTCTCTGGCAGAGCAAGCCCTGTGTCCGGGAGGAGGACGACGCCGTGGCGCTCGTGCGCGTGTACTGCGGCCTGGCCTCGGCGGATCCGGCGGACCGGCCGGCTTCGGCCGGTTCGGCGCTGACGTCCGCTGTGGTCGACGACGCAGGCCGTCTGCTGCATGTCTGCGAGATCGGCGACGACCCCGCTGGCTACGCCCAGCTGGTCGCGCTGCTCGTGGAGCGGTCAGGCGGGCCGAGCGGTGCGGCCATCGCTGCCGACAGTGACGACCACACGGTCACTTCGCTGCTCAGCGCGGCCGGCCGGCCGTTGGCGATCGCGGACGACGACGCGGTCGACGACTTCGCCGAGCGCTTCGCCGACGACGACTCGCTGGAGGAGATGCAGTCGCCGCCGGCCGTGCGCCGGGCGGTCGGGCTGGCCCGGGCGCTGCAGGCCGGCGCCCTCTCCGCGGTCACCCTGCCGGCACCCCGCGACCTCGCCGGCTTCAAGCAGGTCCTCGCCGCGCACGCCGCGCTGGCCAGCGGGCGGCACTCCGCCGCGGTGGCGCTGCGCGAGGTGCTCCGCGAGCTCTACCCGGCCGCCCTCCGGGCCTACCCGGACCCGGCCGAGCCGGTCTCCCTGGCCGTCCTCGACGCGCTGCCGGAGCCCGGCATGCTCAGCGGCACGGTGGCCCGGGGCCGTGACATGTCGGTTGCCGCGGACGCCGTCGCCGCGCACCTGGCGGCCGAGGGTGTCGCCGACGCCGGCACCATCAACGACGCGGTGACCGCGCTGCAGGTGGCGATCGCCGAGACGCCCAGGCGGGCCACCGTCAACCGGGCGCTCACCGCCGCCGTCGCCGAGACGGTGCGGCAGGCGGTCTCCTCAGTCCAGGCCTGCGACGCCGGCTGCGCGGCACTGGTGGGCGCACTCAGCGCCCGAATCGGCACGCCCAGCCCGGCACCCGGCCGCCGCGCCGCCGCCCGGAGCGGCGAGACGGTCGACAGGCGACCCGAGCCCACCGACGCCGGCGCCGCCCTGCGGACGGCCCGGCCGGCGGAGCCCGAGCCGGTGGGCCGGCGCGGCCAGCCCGAGCCGGCCTCCGGGCCGGCCGCGCCGGCGTCGCCGCGGCCACTCGGCCCGCCGCCGGTCGCCCCGCCACCGGTGGCGCCGCCGCCGGTCGCCCCGGCCGCCGCGACCGGCATGCCGACTTCGGCACCGCCGGCCCGTCCCGAGCCGGCCGGCGCACCGATGCCGCAGCGCGTGGACGGGCCCACCAACCGGCCGGTCTCCGCGCCGCCTCCGCCGCCCCCCGGGATCACCCCGATCGCCCCGGCGCAGCGGAGCAAGGTACCGCCGGCCGAGGCCGGCGAGCCGTTCCGCCCGACGCTGACCACGGCGGCGCTCAACAAGGCCCGCGCCGAGCGCCAGCGCACGGTCATCCCGCCACGCCCCAAGACCACCCAGGAGCCGCCGACCGGTGGCTTCAGCGCCACCGATCTGAGCGTCCCGGTGCCGACGCCGCGCCCCGGGCAGGAGGCCGCTCCCCCGGGCTCCCGGGCCAACTGGCCGCTGGTCAACAACGGCGACCAGGACGACCGCGCGGCCGAGCCGCCGGCCGGCTACCCGTACGGCGACCGGGGCGGGGACGCGCCGACCGATCCCGGCACCAGCCGGGTCACCCCGCCGTGGCTCGCCGACGACCTGCCCCAGGAGCCGCCGATGCTGCGGCTGGTGGAGCCGCCGCCGCTGGCCGACCGGGCGCTGCGCGACGAATTGGACCCGCCGACCGACCCGGGCCTGGACTCCCCGTCGCTGCGACTGGTCGACCGGCAGCAGGCCGACGGGTCCGGCCGGCCGGCACCTCACGCCGACCTACCCGCCTCGCCGGAGCGCCTCGACCACTCCAGCTCGGCGCGTCTGACGCCGCGCCGCGACCTGGAGCAGCCGCCCGCGCCGAAGGAGCACCGGCCGCCGCCGGTCTCCGACGAGGGCGACGGCGACTTGCTGATCTTCGCCCAGGCGAAGTCCGCATGGTTCGTCGGGCAGCACGACGATGCCGATCTGGACTGGTCGAGCACCGCCGACACCGGCTGGCAGGCCGCCGAGCAGGCGGCCCGCCCCGCAGTGGGCTCGGAGACCAAGGCCGGCCTGCCGAAGCGCGTCCCGCAGGCCAACCTGGTGCCGGGCTCGCCGCTGCGCGACGAGCGCCCACTGCGGATCGTGCGGAACGCGGCCAGTCTCGCCGAGAACACCACCGGCTACTTCCGTGGTTGGCGGCGCGGCCAGGAGATCGGCGGATTCGCCGTCGGCGGCCGCCCGGGGCGGGAAGCGGCCGGCGGCTGGGACTTCACCCGCGACACCGGCGACCGCGACGACGAGCGGGAGTACGAGTACCGTTCCGCCGGATACCGGTCCTGATCGGAGCCGTCCGCCTTCCCACCTGCGTGTTTCTGCCCACACCCGGATAATTTGACGCCGGGTCGGGCCGGCCGGGAGCATACCCGGCGGAACAGCCGGCGGCGCGCGTCGCCGGGGTGGGAAGGCGATTCCAATGGCGACATCGGCGTTCGACTCCTCCGTGCTGACCCGTCGGGGCGTCCTCGCCGCCGCGGCCGGCAGCCTGCTGCTCGCTGGCTGCGGGCAACAGGGCCGGCAGCCGGACGACGGCCGGACCGACAGCAGCCCGCCCGGCGACCACGAGTTGGTGATCGGCGCCAGCCTGGAGCTGACCGGCGAGGGATCCGCGCTCGGCGTGCTCCAGCAGCGGGCCATGGAGATCACCCTGGAGATGCTGAACCGCACCGGCATCCCGGTCGGCAATCTGCGGCGCACCGTCCGGCTGGAGATCCGGGACAACCGCAGCGACCCCGACGAGGCCGCACGTCAGGCCACCGAGCTGACCGAGCGGACCCAGGTGCACGCGCTGGTCGGCGGCACCTCCACCGAGACCTCCATGGCGATCGTCGAGGTCGCCGAGAGGCTCCAGGTGCCGTTCGTGTCGCTGGCCGCCGGGGACGACATCGTGCTGCCGCTGGCTCAGCGCACCTACATCTACAAGCTCACCCCGGACGCGGTCGACGTGGCCCGCCGGATGGCCCGCCTGATCGAGTCGTTGGGGATCCGGCGGGTGGCCCTGCTCGCCGCCGCCGGGTCGCACGGCGATTCGGGCGTACGGGCGGTGCGCAGCGCGCTACGGGACGTCGGCGTGGACCTGGTGCGGACCGTACGCTTGCCCGCCACGGGCCAGAGCTTCACCTCCGCCGCCCGGCGAGCCGCGGCCGGTGCGCCCGACGGAGTGATCGTCTGGGGCACCGCCCCGGACTCGGGTGCCGCGGCCCGGGAACTGCGGCGGGCCGGTCACCGCGGACCGGTCTTCTTCGACCCTGGGGCGGTCGCCGAGGACACCCTCTCCGGGCCGAACGCCGCCGCTGTCGAGGGGGCGTACGCCGTTCATCCGACCTGCCTCGACGCTGGCGCGCTGACCGCGGCCACCACCGCGGAACTGGCCCGGCGGGACTTCATCGACAGCTACATCCAGCGGCACGGCACCTTCAGCGGCTTCGCCCCGTACGGCTCGGACGCGCTCCAGTTGCTCGCCACCGCGGCCCAGTCGGCGAGCAGCGCCGACCGCGGCCGGCTGCGCGCGTACCTCCAGACCCAGGTGACCGAGGGCATCGCCGGCTGGTACGCCTTCGCCCCGATCCGCCACGGCGGCATGGAACAGGATTCGCTCGGCGTCTACCTGGTCAGCCACGCCGCCTGGAACCGATACTCCTGACCATCCGCTCCGGCCGAGCCCGACCCCCCAGGGCCGGGCCGGCCGGCGTTGCGCGGACAGCGTCGAGCGCCCGGTGACCGCTGGCCACCGGGCGCTTCGTCACGCCGCTCAGGCGGGCGCGACCGCGCGCGAACGCCGCATGGTGAGCACGTACTCGACGAGCGAGATCAGCACGTGCTTGGTCGACTCCCGGTTCCGGGCGTCGCACGCCACCACCGGCACGTGGCTGGAGATCGCCAGCGCGTCCCGGACGTCCTGCGGGTCGTGGTACTGCATGCCGTCGAAGCAGTTGATGGCCACCAGGTACGGCAGCCGCCGGTGCTCGAAGAAGTCGATGGCGGCGAAGCAGTCGGCCAGCCGACGGGTGTCGACCAGCACCACGGCGCCGATGGCACCGCGGACCAACTCGTCCCACATGAACCAGAACCGCGTCTGACCCGGCGTACCGAACAGGTACAGGATCAGGTCACGGTCTATCGAGATACGACCGAAGTCCATCGCCACCGTGGTCGTCGTCTTGCCCGGCACCTGCCGGGTGTCGTCGACGCCCACGCCGGCGGAGGTCATGATCGCCTCGGTGGTCAGCGGCGTGATCTCCGAGACCGAGCCGACCAGCGTCGTCTTGCCGACGCCGAATCCACCGGCGATAACGATCTTCGCCGACGTCACGCGCCCGCTCTGGGCCGGCGGCCGGTGCGACATGTCAGAGCCTGCGAAGTCCACTCAGCACCCTCTCCAGCAGTTCAGTGCCCACCGCGTCGTCGGAGTCGTCCAAAATGGTCGGCTCGTGCACCGCGACCAGGCCGTCCGTCGCCATGTCGGCGATGAGCACCCGGGCCACGCCGAGCGGAAGCTGTAGCCGCGCCGCGATCTCGGCGAGCGACTGCACGCGTCCGTCACACAGCGCGGCGATGTACTGGTGCTCACGGCTCTGGCCGCCGTTGCCAGTGGCAACGGCCCGGCCGCGCACCGTCGTCTCGACGAGCGCCTCCAGGGCGATCTCGAGCCGGGGACGGGTACGACCTCGGGTCACGGCGTATGGACGGACCAACGCGCCGGTCGGCTCGTCACGATCGACCATTTCGCCGCTCACCTCCCTCGTACCTGGTACCGGCTCGCTCCGGTGACACCCGTCGCTGTCGTATTTGTTGCCGCTTCTGACCCACTGGTCAGCGCGTCGATCAGCCCATCATCCCGACAGCCGTACGCGGCTGTGGGGTCAGGGCGTCGCCCACCCGGTCGACGAGCAGGGCCATTTCGTAGCCGACCTGGCCGACGTCGCTGCTCCGAGAGGCGAGTACCGCGAACGAGGAACCGTCCGAAATGGACATGAGGAACAGGAAGCCGTTGTCCATCTCGACGACGGTCTGCAGCACCGCCCCGCCCTCGAAGCAACGCGCCGCGCCCTGCGTCAGGCTGACCAGGCCGGACGCGATGGCGGCGAGCTGGTCCGCACGGTCCCGCGGAAGGTCACGGGACGAAGCGAGGAGCAGGCCGTCGGCCGAGACCGCGACCGCGTGCGCCACACCGGGCACCCGGTCGGCGAAGTTGGCGAGCAGCCATCCGAGATCCTGCGTACTAGTCATCGTTGTTGCTCCTTCTGCCCGCTCCCGGCCACCGGGCCTGAGCCAGACTGCGAAGACTGCTGCCTGCCCGGAGTCGCCTCCGGGCCGGCCGAATTGCTGTCGGACGGGTGGTTACGCCCCCGCTGTACGCCTCGATGGTAGGCCGAGAGCAGACCCCGGACGCTTTCCGGCGTCCGGCGCTCTACCGAGGTGCTCGGCTTCTCGACACCACCGGGGACGAGCTGTGCCATCGGTACCCGCTTGGGCAGGCCCTTCCGGGTGGTCTCGGCGACCGGCACCTCGGTGGCCGCCGTGGCGGCCCGCCAACCGTCGTCCGCCGCGGTCTGCCAGCCGGCGGACTGCTGCGGCCCCCGCCGGTTCGGCAGCGCCTCGGTGAAGCCGGGACGCCCGCCCCCGCTCGACGATCCGTTGTCGTGCGGGGCTCCGCCGGCCGCCGGAGTGTGTGCCATCGGTGTGTTACCTGTCGTCCCGGGTGTTGACTGTTGGACGGAACGGCCGGCGGCGTCGACCCTGGCGAACTGCTGGGTCGGCGCACCACTGGCCGCCGGGGCCGGCGCTGCGACGGACTCCTCCGGCCCGGGCCGCCGGGTACGGAACCAGGCCGACTCGAGCTCACGGAAGATCGGCAGCTCCATCGTCTCGTCCGCGTACCGCTGCCGGTTGGCCCCCTGCTGCGGTGCCGCCGGTGCCGGTGCCGGCGCCGGACGACTGGCGGCCGGCGGCTCCGGACGGGCGACCCGGGGCAGCTCGGTGGTCATGTCGAGGCTGGCGGCGAGGCGCTCCGGCACCGGCGGGGCGGCGGCCGGATCGGGCGTGGCGACCGGCGGCCACGCCGGCGGGGCGCCGACGCTCGGCGCGGGGGCTGGCGGGACCGGACGCGTCGGCATCTGACCCACCGGCGGCACGGAGACCGGCGCGGCGGAAACGGGCTGACCCGAGACCGGCGATGCGGAGACGGGCGCGCCGGAGATCGGCGGCAGCGGCGGCGCGGAGACCGGCGGCACTGGCGGCGCGGAGACCGGCGGTGCGCTGTACGGGCGCGCCTCGGGGCTGGTCGGCAGCTGCCGCGGGATGGCCGGCTGCTGCCCGGCGCCGGCCAGGTCACCCTCGGCCGAGCCGCGCCGCTGCGGCAGCGGGTCGATCTGCTGGCCGTTGGGCGTCCGCGGGGCGAAGGGCTCGGCACCGACGAACCCGGTCCCGCTGGTAGCCCCGGTGAGGTCGGACCAGACCGGCATCGACCGTCCGCCGCCAGCGGCAGGCGGGGCGCCGGAGCCGTTGAACGGCGCCGGGTCGACGGGGCGGCCGCCCAGCGTCACCTGGTTGC
The DNA here is from genome assembly GCF_044765245.1 of Micromonospora sp. NPDC093277. Lineage (NCBI taxonomy): Bacteria > Bacillati > Actinomycetota > Actinomycetes > Micromonosporales > Micromonosporaceae > Micromonospora > Micromonospora sp. NPDC093277. The sequence goes on along the minus strand of NZ_JBIWJO010000001.1, from coordinate 50,959 downwards.
CGGACGGGGCGGGGCGCGGGGCCGGCGGGGTGGTCGGGCCGCTGCCGAAGGCGGCGAGGGCACCGAACGCCGGGGCCGGGCCGTTGTTGCCCTGCTGCTGGCCGGTTGCCGCAGCCGGGAGGGCAGGCGCCTGCCGGCCGGAGAGGGCCCGCGGCACCAGGACCGAGGTGGGCAGGGAGACGTCCGCCACCGTGCCCCGGTCGGTGCCCGGCCTCAGCTCGACCTTGACGCTGTGCCGGGACGCCAGTCGGGCGACCACGACCAGGCCCATCATCCGGGAGACCGTGACGTCCACCTGCGGCGGAGTGGCGAGCCGTTCGTTCAGCTCGTGCAGCTGCTCGAGGCTGATGCCGATGCCCCGGTCCTCGACATACAGCGAGGCGCGGTCACCCACCCGCCGGGCCTCCACCATGACGTGCGAGTCCGGCGGGGAGAAGGCGGTGGCGTTGTCGAACAGCTCGGCGACCAGGTGCACCATGTCGTTGACCGCGTGGGCGGCGACCTCGAGGTCCCGGTCGATCACGCCGAACTCGATCCGGGTGTAGTGCTCGACCTCGGACTGGGCGGCACGGAGCACGTCGATGAGGGCGGCCGGTTCGCGCTGCACGCGGGTGGAGTCCGCACCGGCGAGGACCAGCAGGTTCTCGTCGTTACGGCGCATCCGGGTGGCCAGGTGGTCGAGCTGGAACAGCTCGGCCAGCCGGTCCGGGTCCTCCTCGCCGCGCTCCAGCCGGTCGAGGTGGCCGATCAACCGGTCGACCAGGATCTGCGACCGGCGGGCCAGGTTGACGAACATGGTCGCGACCGACGCCCGGAGGGCGGCCTGCTCGGCGGCGGTCCGGACGGCTTCCAGGTGGACGGCGTTGAACGCCTCGGTCACCTGGCCGAACTCGTCCTTGCTGCGGACCGGCAGCGGCTCGGCGATCTGGTTGGCCAGCTGCGCCGGGGAGAGCTGGCCGGTGACCTGCGGATCACGCAGTCGGGCCACCGCCTGCGGCAGGCCGTACTGGGCGACCGCGAGGGCGCCCTGCCGCAGCTCGCGCAGCGATCGGGCCATCGACCGGGCAACCAGGTACGCGAAGAGGATGGCCAGCAGCAGCATGGTGAGCAGCAGGCCGGTCTCCATCGAGACCTGGACCTTCGTGTCCGAGCGGAGCTGCTCGGCCTGCCGCACCACGTTGTCGTCGAGCCTCATCTCGACCGTCCGGACCAAGGCGGAGTTGGCCACCATGGCGGCATCCCACTGGTCCGTCTTGAACGGCAGGTCGGACAGGTTGCCGTCCCGGCTGTCGTTGACCTCGGAGGTGTACTTGTCCGCCTGGCGCGTGTCCGAGCCGGCCACGGTCTGGGCGTAGAACTCGCGGTCGGCCGGGGTGGCGACCGCCGTGAAGGTCTGCAACGCCTGTTCCTGGCCGGTCTTGCTCGCGATGAACTGGTCGCGCAGGAGCGGGGTGAGGCGCTTGCCGGCCAGCGCCTGGTGGACGACCACACGGCGCTGGGACAGGTACTCCCGCTGCCGGGCGACCGCGCCGGCGGCGCGCATCTGGTCGCTCAGGTCGTTGTCACCGGCCAACTGGGTGGCCGAGTCGCGGACCGCGAGCAGGTTGGTGATCAGGCCGTCGTACGACTTCTTGGCCTCGTCGATCTTCAGGCTGCCGTTGAAGACCTGGCTGCGGGTGGCCGGCAGGTCGGAAAGCGACTGCTCGATGTCGTCGAGCAGGTTCTCGAAGCTTCTCGGCAGCGTGTCGATCGAGGCCCGCTGCTGGAAGTAGGGGCCCTTCCGCTGGTCGACCCGCGAGTTGGCCCGGCTGTAGGCCTCCCGGTACTGGGCCCGGGTCTGGGTCTGGTTCGCGTTGAGGAAGAGCACGGCGTTGACCCGCTCGTCCTGCAGGGTGTCGACCAGATCACCCGAGTAGCCGATCAGGTTGGCCAGGTCACCGGCCCGGTTGGCATTGTTGAGAGTGCCCAGGTGGTCGACCAGACCGCTGGTGCCCACCACGACCGTGGCGATGGTCGGCACGATCATGATCAGACCGAGCTTGGACCAGATCGGCAGGTCGCGGAGCCGGCTGGCCGGCCGGCGCAGACGCGACAGGAAGGAGCCCGCCGTCTTTGGCCGTTTGCTCACGTCACCGCCCTCGCATTTCGCGTCCGGACGTCACCCGTGGGCAACGCCGAGCGACCGACCCGGCGGGTCGGACCTCCGAGATTCCATCACGCCGCCCCGCAAAGAGAAAGCCCAGGTTGTCCCTCGCCGGAGGTGTGATGAGATGTTGATGCAATTTGATAGCAATCCGTCTGGCCGGAGTAACTCAAGGTAATGAAATTCCCTCACCGCGTCGTCCTCCTCGCCGGCCCCTCCGGTTCCGGAAAGTCGTACATCGCCCAACGAACCGGACTTCCGGTGCTGTGTTTGGACGACTTCTACAAGGACGGCGATGACCCTACGTTGCCGCGCCAAAGCGGACAGGTGGACTGGGAGTCACCACTGTCCTGGGATGCGGACGCAGCGGTGGAAACCATTGCCCGACTGGCCCGGGACGGCAAGGCCGAAGTGCCGGTTTATGCGATCGGCGCGGACCGCAGGGTGTCCACCCGGCCATTCGACGTCGCCGGATCTCCACTGTTCATCGCCGAAGGGATCTTCGCCGCCGAGATCGTCGAGGAGTGCCGCCGCCGCGGACTGGTCGCCGGGGCGTACGCGCTGCGCCGCCCGCGCGGGGCCACCTTCGTCCGCCGGCTCGCCCGCGACCTGTCCGAACAGCGCAAGGCGCCCCGGTTGCTGATCCAGCGCGGGATCACGCTGCTGCGTACCGAGCCGGCCGTGCTACGCCGGCAGACCGGGCTGGGCGCCGAGGCGGCCCGGGCCCGGCAGGTGCTGCGCCGGGTGGCCGGCCTGCTCGCCGGCCACCCGCACGCGCACCCGTGATCAGCCGAGCAACCTGGCGTACGCCGGCTTGATCACCTCGTCAATGATCTTCAGCCGCTCGTCGAACGGGATGAACGCGCTCTTCATCGCGTTGATCGTGAACCACTGGAGTTCCTTCCAGCCGTAGCCGAAGGCCTCCACCAGCAGCGCCATCTCCCGGGACATCGAGGTGCCGCTCATCAACCGGTTGTCGGTATTGACCGTCACCCGGAAGCGCAGGTCGCGCAGCAGCCCGATCGGGTGCTCGGCGATCGACGGCGCCGCCCCGGTCTGCACGTTCGACGAGGGGCACAGCTCCAGTGGGATCCGCTTGTCCCGGACGTACGAGGCCAGCCGGCCCAGCACCGGCGGCGGCCCCGGGGTGATGTCGTCGACGATCCGGACGCCGTGACCGAGCCGGTCCGCGCCGCACCACTGGATCGCCTGCCAGATCGACGGCAGCCCGAACGCCTCCCCGGCATGGATGGTGAAGTGGAAGTTCTCCCGCTGGAGGTACTCGAAGGCGTCAAGGTGCCGGGTGGGCGGGAAGCCTGCCTCGGCGCCGGCAATGTCGAATCCGACCACACCGGTGTCCCGGTGCCGGACGGCCAGCTCGGCGATCTCCTGTGAGCGGGCGGCGTGCCGCATCGCGGTGAGCAGGGTGCCGACCCGGATCGGGGTGCCGGCCTCGGCGGCCAGGGCGCTGCCCTCCACGAAGCCGGCCACCACGGCGTCGACCACCTCGTCCAGGGTCAGGTTCCGCTCCAGGTGCTGCTCGGGAGCGAACCGGACCTCCGCGTAGACCACGCCGTCGGCGGCCAGGTCGAGCGCGCACTCACGGGCGACCCGGCGCAGCGCGGGCGCGGTCTGCATGACAGCCACGGTGTGCGCGAACGTCTCCAGGTAGCGCTCCAGCGAGCCCGAGTTCGCCGCCTCGACGAACCAGCGGCCGAGCGCCTCCGGATCGGTGGTGGGCAGTTCGTGGCCGACCTCGGCGGCCAGCTCCACGATCGTCGCGGGCCGCAGACCGCCGTCGAGGTGATCGTGCAGCAGCGCCTTCGGGACCTTGACGATGTCCTCGTACCGGATTGCGACCATGCTCAGACACTATCCACCGGCGGTCCTGGTCCGACACGGGACCGGACCCGAGCAGGAGCCGGACCGACCGAACCGGCAAACTGGTCGGCATGCCATCGATTGTGGGATCGCCGGAGGTCTGAGGTGGACCCCCGGATCCTCGACCGGCTGCGCTGCCCGGTCTGCGCCGAGCCGGTGACCGAAACCACCGCCGGCACCGCCCGCGCCCTGCGCTGCCCGCGCCGGCACAGCTTCGACATCGCCCGCCAGGGATACGTCAACCTGCTCGCCGGCCGCGCCCCGCACACCGGGGACAGCGCCGAGATGGTCGCCGCCCGCGCCGAATTTCTCGCCGCCGGCCACTACGACACCGTCGCCGCCGCGCTCGCCGACAGCGCCGTCGAGGTGGTCGACGGAATACGGGCGGCCGGCGCGCCCACCACCGGCGCAGCGCCTCACCAGGATGACCGCACGTACCCCCTGGTGGTGGACGCCGGGGCCGGGACCGGCTGGTATCTCGCGGCGGTGCTGGCGGCGCTGCCGGACGCCGTCGGCCTGGCCCTGGACGTCGCCAAGCCGGCGCTGCGCCGGGCGGCCCGGGCCCACCCGCGTGCGGCGGCGGCGCTCGCCGACACCTGGCGCCGGCTGCCGCTGGCCGACCACTCCGCCGCCCTGCTGCTGAACGTCTTCGCGCCGCGCAACGGCCCGGAGTTCCACCGGGTCCTCGACCCGGCCGGCGCGCTGCTGGTGGTCACCCCGGCCACCGACCACCTCGCCGAGCTGGTCGACGCGCTCGACCTGCTCCGCGTGGACCCGGCCAAGGCGGACCGGGTGGCCGACAGCCTGGGCGCGCACTTCGCCGAGGAGTCGGCCACCGAGCACCGGGCCCGGCTGTCGCTGGGCCGCACCGAGGTGGCCACCCTGGTGGGGATGGGCCCGAGCGCCTGGCACACCGACCCGGCCCGGCTCGCCGAGCGCATCGCCGCGCTGCCCGAGCCGGTGCCGGTGACCCTCGCCGTAAGGCTCGGCGTGCACCGGCCACGCTGACCGCGGTCCGCCGCCCGCCCGGCGGGCGGCGGACCGCCTCAGGTGGAGAGGTCGACCTCTTCCCAGCCCGGCGGCTCCTCGTGGTACGGCCCGCGCAGCACCACCGCCCACTCCAGCGCCCACCGGCGCTGCCCGATCGCGTTCGCGTCCACCAGCCCGGGCAGCGCCCGCCCGGTGTCCTCCGACTCCAGGTACGCCCAGTCCAGGCAGTAGTGCAGATCGAGCAGGGCGGCGGCGTCGGCCGGATGCTGCGGCGCCGCCAGGATCCGGGCCCGCCACTGCGGGAAGGTCTCCCCGACGACCAGGTTCGGCATCCGCTCGACCAACCGCTCGTCCACCGGCACCGTCGGGTCCAGTTCCTTGGCCAACCCCAGCACCCAGGCCAGCGAGAAGAGCGCGTCATGGTGCAGCACGAACGAGCGGTGGTCGCCCTTGCCGCCCACGACGAACTGCCACTCGGGCGGAGTCACCGTGTCGACCAGGTGCGACTCCAGCAGCCAGCTCATCGCCGCCTGCGCGGGCATCCCGAAGCACCGGGCCAGGATCAGGTGCAGCACCGCGATCCGCGCCTCGATCTCGGCGGTGGGGCGCAGCTCGATCTCGTCCCCGGGCTCCCACACCAGCGGGAACTGCGGCGGCGGCAGCGGCAGACCCAGCCGGGACAGCTCGTCGAGGCTCGCCTCACGGACGGCCCGGGGATCCGGGGCGGGTACGCGCACGGCTCAGGTCCCTGTCTGCTCACGTCGGCTCATCGCCGATCGGTAACCCCCTGGCCAGGGAGAATAACCGTTCGGCGGGGCCAGCACCACGGCCCCGCCGCCGGTGGACGATCAGCCGATCCGCTCGATCACGAGCGGTGTCGGGGCCGGAGCGTCCGGGGCGATACGGATCGCCCGCCGCGCCTCGGCCAGCGCGGCCGGAATACGCTCCGCGTGCTCGGCGCGCAGCTCGTACAGGGGCTCGCCGGCGCGTACCGGGTCGCCGGGGCGCTTGTGCAGCACCACGCCGGCCGGGATGCTCACCGGGTCCTCCTTGCGGGCCCGGCCGGCCCCGAGGCGCCAGGCGGCCACTCCCATGGCGTACGCGTCGATCCCGGCGACGTAGCCGTCGGCGTCGGCGTGGACCACCTCGACCTCGTTGGCCGTGTGCATCGGGGCGTCCGGGTCGCCGCCCTGTGCCCGGATCATCGTCCGCCAGGAGTCCATCGCCCGGCCGTCACGCAGCGCCGCCGCCGGGTCGGCGTCCGGCAGCCCCGCGGCGTCGAGCATCTCCCGGGCCAGCGCCAGGGTCAGCTCCACCACGTCGGCCGGGCCACCGCCGGCGAGCACCTCGACCGACTCGGTCACCTCGACCGAGTTGCCGATGGCCAGGCCGAGCGGGGTGGACATGTCGGTGAGCAGGGCCGCCGTCCGCACCCCGTGCGCCTTACCCAGCTCCACCATGGTCCGGGCCAGTTCGCGGGCGTCGTCGACGGTCTTCATGAACGCGCCGGAGCCCACCTTCACGTCGAGCACCAGCGCGCCGGTACCCTCGGCGATCTTCTTGCTCATGATCGAGCTGGCGATCAGCGGGATCGCCTCCACCGTGCCGGTGACGTCGCGCAGCGCGTACAGCTTGCGGTCGGCCGGGGCCAGCCCGTCGCCGGCTGCGCAGATCACCGCGCCGGCGTCACGAAGCTGGGCGATGAACTCCGCGTTGCTCAGCGCGGCCCGCCAGCCGGGGATCGACTCCAGTTTGTCCAGCGTGCCACCGGTGTGGCCGAGACCCCGGCCGCTCAGCTGCGGCACCGCCGCGCCGCAGGCGGCGACGAGCGGGGTGAGCGGCAGGGTGATCTTGTCGCCGACGCCGCCGGTGGAGTGCTTGTCCACGGTCGGCCGGGTCACCGGCGAGAGGTCCAGCCGCTCCCCGCTGGCGATCATCGCAGCGGTCCACCGGGCGATCTCCGGCCCGGTCATGCCACGCAGCAGGATCGCCATGGCCAGCGCCGACATCTGCTCGTCGGCCACCAGCCCCCTGGTGTACGCGTCGACGACCCAGTCGATCTGCCCGTCGCTCAGCACGCCCCCGTCCCGCTTGGCCCGAATGACGTCAACCGCCGTAAAAGCACTCACTGCAAGTTCCAATCAGTAATCGCGGGCGGTCAGACCCACCCGCGAACAGTGACCACCGAAGACCTCAAGCACCGGACCAGCGGACCGGAATCTCCAGAGGCGGCTCGCCTTCTCCGGCCCAGAAGATCGTGCCCGACGCGTCCACCACGACGACCCGCGGCGTCCGGGCCAGCCCCCAGGTGATCGCCTCGGCCGGGTCGTCCCAGGTCGGCCCCTCCTCCAGCACGCCGGTCTCGGCGCCCTCGGTGTCCCCGGCCGACCGCTCCCAGTACGCCGTCCAGACCTGCTGCCCGGCGGAGAGGTCCGGGTGCACGAAGACCGTGCCCCGCCCCCGCCAGGCGGCCAGCCGGTCCGGCACCACGGGCACCGGGTGCTCGCCGGTCACCGCCTCGAGGTCGGCCACGTCGAACGCGTGCGGCAGCAGCTCGGCCATCCGCAGCGGACCGCCCGCGGCCTCGATCAGGCACTCCGGGCCGCCCTGCTCCCAGAGCAGCTGGCGGCACCGGCCGCAGGGCATGAGCGGCTCCCCGGTGGCGTCGACGCAGGAGAGGGCGACGATCCGGCCACCGCCGGTCGCGTGCAGCGAGGAGACCACCCCGCACTCGGCGCAGAGGACCACGCCGTACGCGGCGTTCTCCACGTTGCAGCCGACCACCACCCGGCCGTCGTCGACCAGGGCGGCCGCCCCGACCGGGAACTTCGAGTACGGCACGTACGCGTGCCGCATGACCTCGGTGGCGGCGGCCCGCAGCCGCTCCCAGTCGATCTCCATCACATCTCCCATTCTGCCCAATTCCCGCTGATCAGGCCCGCGCGGGGCGCGAAGGGTGGTCACGGCCACCGGACGCGCCCCGGAGACGGTCGTGCCCGGCGGGCCTCCCCCGCCGGGCACGCTGCGTCGTGGGCGGTCAGCCCTTGACGTACGGCTTGCCGTCGGCCGCCGGGGCCCGCACCTTGCCGACCAGCCCGGCCACGGCCAGGATCGTCGCCAGGTACGGCAGCATGGCCAGGAACTGGCTGGGAATGCTGCTGCCGACCGCGCCGAGGTACGTGGCGAGCTGGTCGGCGAAGCCGAAGAAGAGCGCCGCGAGCAGCGCCCCGGTCGGGCTCCACCGGCCGAAGATCAGCGCGGCGAGGGCGATGAAGCCCTTACCGCCGATCATGTTCTTGGTGAACGAGTACAGCGCCAGGGTGTACGAGGCGCCACCCACGCCGGCCACCAGCCCCGCCATGATCACGTTGCGGTAGCGCAGTCGCAGCACCTTCACGCCCAGCGTGTCGGCGGCCGTCGGGTGCTCGCCCACCGACCGGGTCCGCAGCCCCCACCGGGTACGGAACAGCGCGACGTGGATCACCAGCACCAGCAGCAGGCCGACGTAGAGGAAGATGTTGCTCCGGAACAGCGCCGGACCGAGCAGCGGGATGTCCTTGAGCAGCGGGATCTCCCAGTTGCTGAACCGGGGGGCGCTGTTGTATTTCGTCGCGTTCGCCTGCATCAGCCGCTCGTAGAGGAAGCCGGTGATGCCGACCGCGAGCAGGTTGAGCACGATGCCCATGACCACCTGGTCGACCAGGTAGCGAATGGCGAACACGGCGAGCAGGAGCGAGATGAACGCGCCGCCGATCGCGGCGGCGACCAGCCCGACCCAGACGTTGCCGGAGAGGCTGCCGAAGAGCGCGCCGGAGAAGGCGCCCATCAGCAGCTGGCCCTCGATCGCCACGTTGACCACGCCGGACCGCTCGCAGAGCACGCCGGCCAGCGAGCCGAAGATCAGCGGCAGGGCCAGCAGGAAGGTGCCGCGGACGATGTTGACCAACGGCATGAAGTTGCGGCCCTCGGGGGCGGCGGAGACCTGCCAGCAGAGGAAGCTCACCACGAAGGCGACCAGCCCGACGCCGAGCACCAGGGTGAACCACCGCTTCGGCACCCCGGCGAGCAGGGCGGCGCCGGCTGCGGCGGCGATGATCCCGAACAGGATCGCGCCGGTCGTGCCGTGGATCGTCAGGGCGGCACCGCCCTCGGTCTCGCTGAGCGTGAACCGGGCCTCCTGATCAGTGGCGAGCGCCCCGAAGAGCCCCGCCGCGAGCACGCCCAGCGCCAGCAGAACCATCCCGATCTTGCGGGTGCGGGTCCAGAAGCCCTCGTCGACCGCGGTGACGGCGACCTCGGGGACAGTCATGGTGGACATGCCTCACCAGCCCTTCGCGAGGCTCGTCTGCAGCCGGGCCGCGCGGGCCGCCCGGAGCTGGAAGATCGCCTTCACCAGGGCCGGCGCGGCGATGAAGATGACGATGAGCGCCTGGAGCACGGTGACCAGCTCCAGGGAGATCCCGGAGTACGACTGCATCCGGTTGCCGCCCGCCTGGAGCGCCCCGAAGAGCAGCGCGGCCATCAGCACGCCCCACGGCTTCACCCGGCCGAGCAGCGCGACCAGGATGCCGTCGAAGCCGATCTGCGCGACCACCTGCGGGGTGAGCGAGTTCGCCGTCGAGCCGAGCACCATGTTCGAGCCGCCGAGGCCGGCCAGCACGCCGGCGATCACCATGACCAGCACGTACGTCTTCGTGACGCTGATGCCCGCGGTCCGGGCGGCATCCGGGTTGGCGCCGACCGCGCGGAACTCGAAGCCGAGCGTCGAGCGGTTCAGCAGCCAGGCGACGAACCCGGTGGCCAGCACCGCGAGCAGGATGCCGGCGTGCACCCGCAGGTCGTTGCCGAGCAGCCGGGGCAGTTGGGCGGAGCCGTCGACCGGCTTGCTGATTGCGTCGGAGCGGGTGGGGCTGTGCACCCCGTCCTGAAGGATGATCCAGGCCAGGAAGTAGACCCCGACGTAGTTCAGCATGATCGTGTTGATCACCTCGTGGGCGCCGGTTCGCGCCTTGAGGATGCCGGGGATGAAGCCCCAGATGGCACCGCCGACCGCGCCGGCGAGCAGCGCGACGAGCAGGTGCAACCCCGGCGGCAGCGGCAGCGCGAAGCCGGCGGCGGCGGCGAGAACGACGCCGACCGTCGCTTGGCCCTGGGCGCCGATGTTGAACAGGCCGCCGCGGAAGGCGAGCGCCACCGACAGGCCGGTGAAGACCAGCGGCGCGGCGTAGGTGAGCGTCTCCGAGATCGGGCTCAGCGCGGCGGTGAAGCCGGACGCCTCCGGGTCGAAGATCGCGCCCTTGAACAGATTCGCGTACGCATCGCTGACCACGGACCAGCTCGAGTTGAGCGCGTCCGACGGCCGGGCGGTGATGTAGCTGTAGGTGGCCAGCACGTCCGGGGCGGAGATGATGATCAGCACCGCGCCGACCAGCATCGCCAGCAGCACAGCGAGCACGGTCACGGTGACCGTGTTCGCCGCCCAGAGGTTCTCCAGGAACAGCCGGCCCAGCGAGGGGCGGGGCTCCGCGGCGGACTCCTTGGTCGCGGTGGCGGTCACCGCACGCTCGCCGTCGCCGGCGCGCGCGGTCGGGATCGCCCGCGCCTCGCTCCGCGCCTCCTGCGTCTCGGTCGCCAGTTCCTTGTCCGGCGAGCCCGACACGGCATTGGGGTTGCTCATGCCTCTTCCTCGTTGCCAGGGCCATCGGGGGTCGCGGTGGCGGTGTCCGGGGTGATGCCGGCCATCAGCAGGCCGATCTCCTCGCGCGGGGTGTCCGGGCCGACCACGCCGATGATCCGCCCGCGGTACATCACCGCGATCCGGTCGGCCAGGCCGATCACCTCGTCCAGCTCGCTGGAGACCACCATGACGGCGGTACCGATGTCCCGCTCGCGGATCACCCGGCTGTGGATGAACTCGATCGAGCCGACGTCGACGCCCCGGGTCGGCTGCGCGGCGATGAAGAGCTTCAGCGGCCGGGACAGCTCCCGGGCCACGATCACCTTCTGCTGGTTACCACCGGACAGGGTGCCCACCGGCGTGTCCGCCGAGGAGGTGCGGACGTCGAACTGCTCGATCCGCTCCTTCGCCGACTTCGCGATGGCGTCCGGCTTGAGCGACAGGCCCTTGCCGAACGGCGGCTGGTCGTAGATGTCCAGCACCAGGTTCTCCGCGACGGAGAACTCCTTGACCAGGCCGTCGACGCTGCGGTCCTCCGGCACGTAGCCGACGCCGGCGCGGAGCACCTTCTTGGTCGGCCAGCCGTGCACGGCCTCGCCGTCCAGAGCGACGGTGCCGGCGAGCGCGGGTCGCAGGCCCATGATCGCCTCGATCAGCTCGGTCTGGCCGTTGCCCTGCACGCCCGCGATGCCGAGCACCTCACCGGCGTGCACGGTCAGGTCGACGCCGTCGACCGCGCGTACCTGCCGGTCGTCGTCGACGACCAGGCCGGCCACCTCGAGGATCGGCTTGCCCGGCTTGGCCGGCTGCTTGTCGACCGTCAGCCGGACGCTGCGGCCCACCATCAGCGCGGCCAGCTCGTCCCGGCTGGCGCTCGGGTCGGCGGTGCCGACCGTCTTGCCGCGCCGGATCACCGTGATCCGGTCCGCGATGGCCTTCACCTCGCCCAGCTTGTGGGTGATGAAGACGATCGACTTGCCGGCGGCCTTGAGCGACCGCATGACCGTGAGCAGTTCCTCGGTCTCCTGCGGGGTGAGCACCGCGGTGGGCTCGTCGAGGATCAGCAGGTCGACGTCGCGGGTGAGCGCCTTGACGATCTCCACCCGCTGCTGGATGCCGACCGGCAGGTCCTCGATCACCGCGTCCGGGTCGACCCGGAGGTTGTACCGCTCGGAGACCTCGGCCACCTCGCGGCGGGCACGCCGGCGGTCGAGGAAGCCGCTGAAGCCGCCCCTGACGTGCTCGGCGCCGAGCATGACGTTCTCCGCCACGGTGAACACCGGCACCAGCATGAAGTGCTGGTGCACCATGCCGATCCCGGCCGCGATGGCGTCCGACGGGCCCTTCAGCTTCAGCGGCTCGCCGTCGACCAGGATCTCGCCCTCGTCGGGCTGGTAGAGCCCGTAGAGCACGTTCATCAGGGTCGACTTGCCGGCGCCGTTCTCGCCGAGCAGGGCGTGGATCTCTCCAGGCTCCACCGTCAGGTCGATGTGGTCATTCGCGACCAGGTCACCGAACCGCTTGGTGATGCCGCGCAGTTCGAGTCTCAGCGCAACCTCCGGGAGTGCGAGCGATGGTGCAGCGTAGCTGCTGCCGCGCCGGCCATCGAGCCGGATCGGTTCCTTGCGGGTAAGGGGGACCGGCCGCCCCGGCGCCGCGGAGCTTGTCCCACGTACGTCGAAGCGGCCGGATTCGTGCCTGGTGCCCGCCGGCCGCCGCGGCCGGTGATCTCAGCGCGGCGGCCGGCGGATCGTCACTCCGTGACCGGCTGGGCCTTAGAGGTGATCTTGATGGTGCCGGCGGCGATGTCCGCCTTGATCTTCTCGAGCTCGGCCTTCACGTCCGCCGGGACCTTGCTGTCGAACTCGTGGAACGGGGCGAGCGACACGCCGTTGTCGGCCAGGGTGCCGATGTAGCCCGGCTTGGCCTGGAGCTTCTCGCCCTTGGCGGCCGTGAGCACGGCGTCCTTGACGGCGCCCTGGATGTTCTTGACGACCGTGGTCATCAGCGCCGAGCAGTTCGGGGTGCTCTCGCAGCCGTCGGTGTCGACCCAGATCACCGAGTACTTGCCACCGGAGGCCTGGGCGGCGGCGGTGGTGCCGAGACCGGCGCCACCGGCAACCGGCATGACGATGTCCGCGCCCTGGGCGACCAGGGTGTCGGAGACCTTCTTGCCCTCGTCCTGCTTGGTGAAGTCGTTGGTGAAGGAGCCCTTCTGGGTCGCCTTGTCCCAACCGAGGACCTGGACGTTCTTGCCCTTGGCCTGGTTGTAGTAGGCCACGCCGTCGGCGAAGCCGTCCATGAAGATGGTCACCGGCGGGATCGGCAGGCCGCCGTAGGTGCCGACCTTGCCGGTCTTGCTCATGCTGGCCGCCAGGTAACCGGCCTGGAAGGCGGCCTGGGTGGTGTCGAACTGCATCGGGTAGATGTTGTCCACGCCCGGGTTGGCGTCCACGATGCCGAACTGCTGGTCCGGGTGCGCCGCGGCGGCCTTCTTGGTGGCGTCCTGCATCAGGCCACCGACGGCCAGGATGAAGTCGCACTTCTGGTTGACGAAGCCGTTGAGGTTGACCTCGTAGTCCGCCTCTTGGTGCGAGGCGACGTACTTGGGGTCGATGTTGTCGTTGGCCGCCTTGGCCGCCTCGAGGCCCTTCCAGGCGGAGGTGTTGAACGACTTGTCGTCAATGCCGCCGGTGTCCGTCACCATGCAGGCGACGAACTTCTTGGCGCCGGTGCCACCGGCGTTGTCCTTGGGGGCCTCACCACACGCGGCGGCGCCCAGCACAAGGCCACCTGCCACGAAGGCGGAGGCGACGATCCGCATCCCACGCACAGAGCGCAAGACGACTCCTTCCCATTGCACACCGCGTTATGCGCGGTGGCAGCCCTTTCGCCGGCCTGCGGTGTGCCTGCCGGCGTCCCACGTTACGGACGGGAGCGTACGCTCGCGCCCACCCACCGGCCGACAATCGTGCACGACTGTTGAGCGTCCGTTACCCCTACGTAACCGTCGGGTGGGGGAAATCACTTTGCCCGCCGTCAGGCTTCCGCTTCAGTGTCCTGAACGTCCGTTTCCCGTGGCGTTTCCGCTGCTGGCGAGGCTACCTCCAGAAGACCGCCACGGCCGCGTTGGCCAAGGTCAGCCCAATGATCGCGAGGAAGTGACCGCGGTTGACCGACTCCCGTTTCCGGGAGAAGAAGACCATGACGAAGATCAGCAGCGCGAGCACCAACTTGGTAACAAGTTTTGCCGGTGCCGGCTCGTGCCCGTCGCGCAGCGGCGCGGCCAGACCGGCCCCGGTCACCAGCCCGATCACCGAGCCCCAGAGCATCGCCGCGTTGATCCGCAGCCGGCCGCTGACGTACTGGGCGATCGAGCCACCGAGCAGCAGCGCGAACCCGATCAGATGGACGTAGAGAAGTACCAGGCGAAGAGCTTCCACGGCGCCCATCCTCCCCCATCAACTCCCCCCGATCAACGACGGCCTGTAGTAGCCCGCGTGCCGAGCTGCCGTCATACCGTGATCTCGGCGGGTCGCCCCGGATCGGCCGCCGGGGCGGCGCCCCCGCCCGTCCGGAACCGACCGGACGCCACCAGGAGCAGGCCGAGCAGCGCGTAGCCGGCCAACACGGCGAGGGACCGGGACGCGCCGGCACCGTCGAAGTACGCCGCCGAGCGCAGCAGCGTGCCACCCGCCCCGACCGGCAGGAACTGCCCGATCAGCCCCCACGGCTGTGGTAGCAGCTCGGGGGCGGCGCTCACCGCGGAGAGCGGGTTGCCGACCAGGAACACCAGCAGCGCGCCGAGGCCGATGCCGGGGCCGCCGAGCAGTGCCCCGAGCCCGGCCACGAGGCCGGCAGCGGCCAGCGCGAACAGGGCGATCGCGCCCGCCTCGCGCATCGGGTCGCCGGTCAGGACGCCGAGCCAGCCGTGCAGCACCGCCGCTCCGGCCAGGCCGGCCAGGACGGCGTAGCCGAGCAGCCCCAGCAGCCGGGCGCCGCGACCGGCGACCAGGAAGGTGAGCAGCGCCCCGGCCAGCATGCTGGTCAGCGCCAACGGGAGGAAACCGGCGGCAAACCCGGCACCGCGCGGGTCGTCCGGCGCGGCCGGCACGACCTGCACCACGGAGACCGGACGGCCGGCGGAGAGCTGGGCGGCGGCCTCGGTGAGCAGCGCGGCGACGGTGGGGCTGGCCGCCGGAGCGGTGTGCAGGGCGATCCCGTCCGGGCCGGCGACGAAGGCGGCGTACACCTCCCGGTCGCGCAGCGCCCGGTCGGCGGCCGCCGCGTCGGGCAGCGTGGTCACCTCGAACGCGCCCGGCCGGGCAGCGGTGAGCCGGCCGGCCAGTTCGGCCGCCGCGGGCGGCGGCCCGGCCACGGCGATCGGCAGGTCGCGCGGTGCCAGGTTCGCCGCCGGCGCGGCGAAGAGCGGTACGAGCAGCGCCTGCACCGCCACCGCAAGGGCGGCGAGCAGGACAGCGAGCAGCCAGGGCGAGCGGACCCGGAACGGGTGAGTGGCCATCTCCGCCTCCTAAAAAACGAACGTTCATTCTCTTAGGGCAAGAGTGCGCCGCCGACCGGCTCCCGGTCAAGAACGAACGTTCGTTTTATGCTCTACGGCATGCCACGCGTATCGGACGAACACCTCGCGGCCCGCCGTCAGCAGATCCTGGACGCGGCCCGGCGGTGCTTCCTGCGCGACGGCTTCCACAACACCTCGATGCAGGACGTGATCGCCGAGGCGGGACTGTCGGTCGGCGCGGTCTACCGCTACTTCCCGAGCAAGAACGACCTGATCACCTCGATCGCCCAGACGGTGATCGGCGGGGCGGACGAGATCTTTGCCGAGCTGGCCCGGCACGAGCCGCCGCTGCCCCTCACCGAGGCGTTGGAGCGGGCGCTGATCTACGTGGACAGCCAGACCGGCGAGGACGGCGTACTCCGGCTGGCGATCCAGGTGTGGAGCGAGGCGCTGCGCGATCCCGCGCTCGCCGAGTTCGTCCGGGCGACGTACACCGGTTTCCGGGAGCACTTCGTGGCGATGGCCCGACGCGCCCGCGAGGCCGGCGAACTGCCCCCGGAGGCCGACCCGGCGGCGGTCGGGACGGCCCTGTTCGGCCTGGTCCCCGGTTATTTCATGCAGCGCATCCTGACCGGCTCCCCCGACCGTGCCAGCTACCTCGCGGGCGTCCGCACCCTGCTCGCCAGGTGACCGGTTGGTAGGTGGCCCCTGAAGGCCCTTCCTCGCCTCACATTCGCCAGACCTGGAAGGTGGGGCCGTCGGCGGGGAGGATCACCGCGCCGTCGGCGTCGGGGCGCAGGGCGGGCGCGCCGCCGTACACATTCTCCCCGGCGGGCAGGCCGGTGAGCCGGACCGGGACGCCGGCCGCGCGGCGGGCCAGCACCAGCACCGCGCCGGTCGGCGCCTCACGCAGGAAGACCAGCGTGTCCGCGTCCGCGTGCACCCAGCGCAGGCCGCCGTGCCGCAGCGCCGGCTCGGCGTGCCGCAGCGCCAACAGCGACCGGTACGCCTCAAACGTGCGCCGGTCCCAGCGCTCCGGCCGGTGCCACGGCATCGGGGTACGCGACCCCTCCCCGTTCGTGCCGGTCAGCCCCAGCTCGTCACCGGCGAACACCACGGGGGTGCCCGGCATGGTGGCGAGCAGGCCGGCGGCCACCTCCTGCCGGGCGGCATCGCCGGCCACCGTGCGGATCCGGGCCGAGTCGTGCGAGCCGAGCAGCTGCCACGAGTGCACGTACGACCGCCACGAGATCAGCGAGCGGTAGGTGTTCATGGTGGCGAGCACCGCGCCCGCGTCCCGCCGCCGCACCCCACCGGGGGTGCCGAGGAAGTTGGGCAGCGGGTCGTCGCCGTGGCGCAGCCAGGACCAGACCGGGTCGGTGAAACCGACGTAGTTCATCGTTCCGTGCCAGCCGTCCCGGTCCAGGTCACCGGTGTGGTCGTGGCCGTGCTCAGCGAGCAGCAGCCCGTCGGCGCGGGTGTCCACGACCACCTCGCGCAGCAGCCGGGCCACCTCGTGGGTGTACGCGTCCGCACCCCGCCGGCCGGTCATGTTCGCCACGTCCACCCGCCAGCCGTCCAACCCGTACGGGGGGCGCAGCCAGCGGCGCAGCAGCGAGTCCTCGGCGGTGGCGAAGCGGCGGCGCAGCTCGTCGCTGCCCCAGTTGAGCTTCGGCAGCGACTTCACCCCGTTCCAGGACTCGTACGACGGCTCCAGGTCGCAGCGGGTGGCCTCGTCGAAGTAGTACAGCTCCCGCTCCGGCGCGGTCACGTCGGAGACGGCGGCGGTGAACCACCGGTGGGCGTCGCCGGTGTGGTTGCTGGTGATGTCGCCGAGCAGCCGCCAGCCCCGGGCGTGCACCGCGTCGG
This sequence comes from Micromonospora sp. NPDC093277, assembly GCF_044765245.1. Taxonomy (NCBI): domain Bacteria; kingdom Bacillati; phylum Actinomycetota; class Actinomycetes; order Micromonosporales; family Micromonosporaceae; genus Micromonospora; species Micromonospora sp. NPDC093277. The sequence goes on along the minus strand of NZ_JBIWJO010000001.1, from coordinate 33,877 downwards.
CCAGCCGGGCGAGGGCGGCGTCCCCGCCCAGCAGCGGGTCGACGGTGTCGAAGCTGGCCGCGTCGTACCGGTGGTTGGAGCGGGCCGGAAAGACCGGGGTGAGATAGACGGTGTTCACCCCGAGCCGGTCCAGGTGGTCCAGGTGCTCGGTGACGCCGTCCAGGTCGCCGCCGTAGAACTGGTACGGCGTCTCCGGGCCGCGCCCGACAACCGGGGTGTCCCAGTCACAGGGGATGGCCCAGTCCGGCGCGGTCCGGCCGTCGGCGGCGACGGAGCGGGCGAACCGGTCCGGGAAGATCTGGTAGATCACCGCGTCCCGGGCCCAGGCCGGCGGTGGGGCATAGCTGACCAGCTTGAAGTCACCGTGGTCGGGGACGTCGTGGTCGACCAGGCCGGCGGCGTTGAGCCAACGGTGGCCCGCGCGCCCGTCGAGCATGAACCGGTAGTTGCTGACCGGGTTGCGGACCTCGACGTCGGCCCGCCACCACACGTCACCGCCCTCGGTACGGTCGACCACGGCCTCGGCGAAGCGCGGCTCGCCGTCGCCGGTGGTGCGCACGTGCACCTGGCGTACGTCGGCGCCGGCCGGCACCCGGACGAAGACCGGGACCCGCTGCCCGAGATCGGGCTCCTGCTCGGGCACGTAGGTGGCGGATCCGTCGTGGTGCGGCTGCAACTTGCTCATCCCTTGACCGCTCCCGAGGTGAGTCCGGAGACGATGTAGCGCTGGAGCAACTGGAACACCAGCACCGTGGGGATCGCGGTGAGCAGCGTGCCCGCCGCGAACATCCCGAAGTTGTTGTTGCGCTCACCGGCCACCAGGCCGAACATGCCGACCGCGAGGGTCTTCGACTCGGTGTTGGTGAGGAACACGTTGGCGATCATGAACTCGTTGATCGTGCCGATGAAGGACAGCAAGGCGGTCACCGCCAGGATCGGCGCCACCAGCGGCAGCATGATCCGGAAGAAGACCTGGGCGTGCGAGGCGCCGTCCATGGTGGCCGACTCGTCCAGCTCCTTCGGCAGCGTGTCGAAGAAACCCTTCATCAGCCAGGTGTTCACGCCCAGCGCACCACCCATGTAGAGCAGGAACAGGCCCCACGGGGTGTTGAAGCCGATCACCGGCCACAGGTCGGTGACCGTCGTGAAGATCAGGAAGATCGCCACGATGGCCAGGAACTGCGGGAACATCTGGATCAGCAGCAGGCTGAGCAGGCCGACCCGCCGCCCGGCGAACCGCATCCGGGAGAACGCGTACGCGGCCAGCGCGGACAGGAAGATCGACACGAAGCTGGCCGTACCGGCGATCAGCAGCGAGTTGAGGAACCAGTGCGCGAAGGCGGTCCGGTCGAACAGGTTGGCGAAGTTGTCGAACGACGCCCCGGTCGGCAGCAGCTCGGTCGAGGAGAGCGTGCCGAGCGGGTTGAGCGCCGCGGAGAGCACGAACAGGATCGGGAAGAGGCTGAACGCTACCGCCAGCAGCGCGACGACGTGCCGCCAGCCCACCTGGGCGAACCAGCGGCGGTTCGGCCTCCTCTCCACGTTGCGGTTGGCAACGGAGACGTCCGCGTGGGTGGTCATGAGTAGACCTCCTCCTGCTTACGGGTACGCCGGAAGCTGATCGCCGACACCGTGGCCACGATCGCGAAGATGAAGATCGACACTGCGGCCGCCATGCCGTACTCGGCGCCCTGCGGGCCGAAGGCGAGCCGGTAGGTGTAGGTGATGAGCAGGTCGGTGGCGCCGTTGGTCGGGTTGTCCGCCGGGAACGGCCCGCCCTCGGTGGTCAGCCAGATCGCGTTGATGTTGTTGAAGTTGTACGCGAACGAGGCGATCAGCAGCGGCGAGAGCGCGACCAGCAGCAGCGGCAGGGTGACCGCGCGGAACGACTGCCACGGCGAGGCCCCGTCGACCGAGGTGGCCTCGGTCAGCTCCCGCGGGATCGCCTGGAGCGCGCCGGTGGCCACCAGGAACATGTACGGGTAGCCCAGCCAGAGCTGCACCAGCAGCACCGCGGCCCGGGCGGTCCAGGCCCCGCCGAACCAGTCGACGCCCAGCCCGAAGAGGTTGTTGACCAGGCCGAAGTCGGTGTTGAACATGTCCCGCCAGACCAGCAGCATCGCGAACGACGGCATGGCGTACGGCAGGATCAACAGCACCCGGTAGAGGTTGGTGCCCCGCATCCGGGGCGAGTGCAGGGCGAGCGCGATGGCCATGCCGAGCAGGAAGGTGAACCCGGTCGAGCCGATCGCGAAGGCGAAGTTCCAGAGCAGCGTGCCGAAGAACGGGCCGGAGATGTTCGGCTCGGTCAGCACCCGGCTGAAGTTCTTCAGCCCGACGTTGACCTTCCACCCCTGGGCGAGCCGTTCGCCGTCGTCAGCGACGAAGGAGCCGCTCGCGGCGTCGGCGGTCCAGGTCTTGCCGGTCTCGCTGTCCGTGATGCAGTCGCAGCCCGCGTCGTACGCCCGCAGCGCCGTGCCCTCGTAGGCGCGGGACAGGCCGTTGGACCGGATGGCGCCGTCGGAGGTCGGCACGATCAGGTCGGTGATCTCCTTGCTCCGTACGCTGGCCTGACCGAAGTTGAGCACGGTGTAGCCGTCGGCGGCGGTGACCTTGCCGGTCAGGCTGACGGTGACCTGACCGGCGTCGAGCCGGTGCAGGCCGTCCGCGTCACCGGCGGAGACCTCCCGGGTCTTCGGGTCGCTGAGCAGGAAGACCAGCGGGCCGGTGGCCGGGTCGCCCTTGGTGGCGATGGAGAGGGAGTACTCGGTCGAGCCGGGGACCTGCTTGACCGACGAGGTCTGGATGGCGACGATCGCGTCGTCCTTGCTGCCGCGGTGGCCGTCGCCGAAGTTCGTGAAGGCGGTGGTCGCGGTGTAGAGCACCGGGAAGACCTGGAAGGCGATCAGGAAGAGCGTGCCGGGGACCAGGTACTTGGCCGGGATGTGCCGGCGGGTGAGATAGAGGTAGAACAGGCCGGCGGTGGTGGCGGCCAGGATGGCCAGCCCGATCCAGTGCCCGGCCTCGATGAGCGGGAACGCCGCCCAGATCGCGAGCCCGGCGGCCAGGCCGAGCAGGACCACCTTGACGACGAGACCGGTCGCGGTGATCGGCGCGTGGTGCCGCGCGGTACGGGACTTGCGCGGGAGCCCGTTCCGAACGGGCTCCCGGCCCGGGGCCTGCGTGGCAGACCCCGAGCCGGACAGCGGCGTACTCATTACTTGATCTGACCGGCGATGGTCTTGCCGGCGGCGGTGACCGTGGTGGCCGGGTCGGCGCCGCCGATGATGGCGGCCTCCGCCTTGCCGAACGGGTCCCAGATCGCGGCCATGGCCGGGATCGCCGGGAGCACCTGGCCGTTCTTGCCGGCCTCCTGGAACTTGGCCAGATCCGGGTCCTGGCCCTTGACCTGCTCGAAGGCGGCGGTCAGCGCCGGCGGGCGCGGCTCGGCCTGGTAGAGCGCGACGGCCAACTCGGGCTTGGTCACGTAGTTGGTGACGAACTCCTGGGCCAGCGCCTTGTTCTGCCCCTTGGCGGCGACGTAGAACGACTGGACGCCCACGAACGGCTGGGCCTCCTTGCCACCGGCGAAGCCGGGGACCGGGGAGATGTCGTAGGAGATGTTGGCCTTCTTGACGTCGGCGATGGCCCACGGGCCGGAGACCAGGAAGGCGCACTTCTTGCCGGTGAAGGTGGAGATGGCGTTCTCCGGGGTGATGGAGCGCTTCAGCGCGCCGTCGCCCTTCTCACCGAGCTTCGCGATCTTCTGGAAGGCCGCGATCGACTCCGGCTTGCCGACGCCCAGATCCTTCGGGTCGTAGTCGCCGTTGGCCGCGGTGCCGAACAGGTTGCCGCCGCCCGAGGTGTACAGCGGGTAGATGTGGTAGGCGTCGCCGTTCTGGCCGGACTGCAGGCAGAGGATCTCGCTGGCCTTCTTCTCGGCCTGGAGCTTCTTGCCGGTGGCGACCAGGTCCTCGATGGTCTTCGGCGCCTCGGGGGCCAGTTCGGTGTTGCGGATCAGCGCGACGTTCTCGGTGGCGTAGGGGACGCCGTAGAGCTGGCCGTTGAAGGTCACCGCCTTGATCGCGACCTCGTTGAACGCGCTCTTCTGGTCGGCGGTGAGCTGCACGGGGTCGATGGCGCCGTTCTGGACCAGGTTGCCGATCCAGTCGTGCGCGCCGACCACCACGTCCGGGCCGCTGCCCTGCTGGGAGGCGGTGACGAAGTTCGTCTGCAGGTCCTTGGAGACGGCCTGGACCTCGACGGTGACGCCGTTCTCCTTGCCGAACTCCTCGCCGAACGGCTTGAGGGCCGCGGCCCGCTTGTCGTCGGCCCAGATGACCAGCTTGCCGCCGGTCGCCTTGCTGGACTCCTTGGCGGCCGGCTTGTCGCTGCCGCTGCCACCGCAGCCGGAGGCGGCGAGCGCCAGGCCGAGGACAGCGACCACACCCGCGGTACGGATGCGCATCGGTACTCCTGTCGTCATGGCGGCCCGCCGGGGGAAGGACGGCCCGCCAGTGGAAACCTCTGTAATTTCTTGCTGACCGGCGCTGGGTGTTGCGCCGCTGCTCTCGCGTGTTGCCGGGACGCTAGCAAGACGTTGCAGAGAATGGAAGGTATTGCAGAAGTGTACGCAAGAACTTTCCGGTGAGCTAAAGTGCCGCCATGCGAGCTCGTCTGTCCGACATCGCCCAACAGGCCGAAGTCAGCGAGGCCACGGTGTCGCGGGTGCTCAACGACCGCCCCGGAGTGGCTCCCGAGACCCGGCAGGCCGTCCTGACCGCCCTCGACGTGCTCGGGTACGAGCGTCCCGCCCGGCTGCGCAAGCGCAGCGCCGGGCTGGTCGGCCTGGTGGTGCCGGAGCTGGACAACCCCATCTTCCCGGCCTTCGCCCAGGTCATCGAGTCGACGCTGGCGCAGAGCGGCTTCACCCCCGTGCTCTGCACCCAGACCCCCGGCGGGGTCACCGAGGACGAGTACGTCGAGATGCTGCTGGACCGGCAGGTCTCCGGGATCGTCTTCGTCTCCGGCCTGCACGCCGACACCGCCGCCAACCACGACCGGTACCGGGCGCTGATCGGTCGACCGCTGCCGATCGTCATGATCAACGGGTTCGCGCCCGGCATCGCCGCGCCCTTCGTCTCCTGCGACGACGGCGAGGCCACCGAACTGGCCGTCGCGCACCTGGTCGCCCTGGGCCACCGGCGGATCGGCCTGCTCACCGGCCCGGACCGCTTCGTGCCGGTGCGGCGCCGGGTGGCCGGCTTCCGGACCGCGATGTCCCGGCTGGTCGGCACGACCGAGGCGGAGGTCGGTGAGCTGGCCGAGCTGTCGCTGTTCGGCGTCGAGGGCGGCGAGGCGGCCGCCGGCCGGCTGATCGAGCGCGGGGTCACCGGCGTCGTCTGCGGCTCCGACCTGATGGCGCTCGGTGCGATCCGGGCCGCCCGCCAGCGCGGCCTCTCCGTCCCCGGCGACGTCTCGGTGGTCGGCTACGACGACTCCCCGCTGATGGCCTTCACCGACCCGCCGCTGACCACCATGCGCCAGCCGGTGGCGGCCATGGCGGTGGCCGCGGTCCGGGCCCTGGTCGACGAGATCAACGGCCACCCTGCCCCGCACTCCGAGTATCTGTTCCGGCCGGAGCTGGTGGTACGCGGCTCCACCGCGGTGGTCCGGCAGGCCGGCGACGGTGCCAAGCCCCAGCGCCCGGCCCCCTCGCCGCTCGTCGTCCCGGCCTGAGTTGACAGCAGTTCTTGCGCAAGAAATGCTTGACTCTTGCAGCGCTCCGACGGCATCCTGCTCAGACGCCCCAACCCGTCAGCTACGCCGGCGCGGGGCCACCGCCGTCGCGCCACAGAACGGGGATCGTCACCGATGACCGCCGCCACCCATCCCACGCCACCGACCTCTGACGACTGGTGGCGATCCGCCGCCGTCTACCAGGTCTACGTCCGCAGCTTCGCGGACGCGAACGGCGACGGGGTCGGTGACCTCCAAGGCATCCGCGAACGCCTGCCCTACCTGCACGACCTCGGGGTGGACGCCCTCTGGCTGACCCCCTTCTACACCTCGCCCCAGGTCGACGCCGGCTACGACGTGGCCGACTACCGGGACGTGGACCGCCTCTTCGGCGACCTCGCCGACTTCGACGCCATGATCACCGACGCGCACGCCCTGGGCCTGCGCATCATCGTGGATCTGGTCCCCAACCACACGTCCAGCCAGCACCCCTGGTTCCAGGCGGCGCTCGCCGCCGAACCCGGCTCGCCCGAGCGCGAGCGTTACCTCTTCGCCGACGGCAAGGGCGAGGCCGGTGAGCTGCCGCCGAACGACTGGGAGAGCATCTTCGGCGGCCCCGCCTGGACCCGGGTCGCCGACGGCCAGTGGTACCTGCACCTGTTCGACCCGGCCCAGCCCGACCTGAACTGGCGCCACCCCGAGGTACGCGCGGAGTTCGAGGACGTCCTGCGGTTCTGGCTGGACCGGGGTGTGGACGGCTTCCGGATCGACGTGGCGCACGGGATGATCAAGGCCGAAGGGCTGCCCGACGTCGGCTTCAACTCGATGACCACCGGGCAGCGCCAGTCCGAACTGCTGGGCAAGGGCCGGCTGCCGTACTTCGACCAGGACGAGGTGCACGACATCTACCGCGCCTGGCGGCCGATCCTGGACAGCTACCCGGGCGGCCGGATGGCGGTGGCTGAGGCGTGGGCGGAGACCCCGCAGCGGCTGGCCCGCTACATCGGCCCGGACGAGCTGCACCAGGCGTTCAGCTTCGACTTCCTCGACGCCACCTGGTCGGCCGACTCGTTCCGCAAGGTGATCGACACCGCGCTCGCCGAGTCGACCATCGTCGGCGCCCCGACCACCTGGGTGCTCTCCAACCACGACCGGCAGCGGCACGTCACCCGGTACGGCGACGGCACGGTCGGCCTGCGCCGCGCCCGGGCCGCCGCCCTGCTGATGCTCTCGCTGCCCGGCTGCGCCTACGTTTACCAGGGCGAGGAACTGGGCCTGCCGGAGGTGCTGGACCTGCCCGACGAGCTGCGCCAGGACCCGGCGTTCCTGCGCACCGGCGAGAGCCGGGACGGTTGCCGGGTGCCGATCCCGTGGGGCGGCGAACTGCCCCCGTACGGGTTCGGCCCGGCGGGCAGCGAGCTGAGCTGGCTGCCGGCCCCGGCGACCTGGCGTACCCTCTCGGTGGCCGCCCAGACCGGCGTGCCCGGCTCGACGCTGGAGCTCTACCGGGCCGCGCTGCGGATCCGGCACGAGCACCCGGCGCTGGCCTGCCTCGACGGCATCACCTGGCTGGAGACCGAGCCCGGGCTGCTGGCCTTCCGCCGCACCGCCGGAGGCGCCGAGCTGACCTGCCTGGTCAACCTCAGCGGCGCCGAGGTCACGGTCACCGGCCACGGCCGGCCGATCGTCGCCAGCGCCGACCTCACCGAACGGGGCGACGGGCACGTCCTGCCGGTGGACTCAGCTGCGTGGTTCGAACGGCGGTGAGCCGGGTAACCACCCATTGACCTGGTCGTCCGTTGTGCCCCGCGCCGACGGGCGGCTGGGCTACCGACCCCTTGTGGTGGGGGGTGAGGTGGCGCCGGCGCCTCGGGGAGTCCGCTTCCCGAGGCGCCGGCGTCCATCCGGAACGCGCACCCCGCGGCCTCCGGCGCCCCGGCGCGAGCCCCGCGGGCTCAGGCGCCCCGGCGGGTGAGCAGGTCGGCGATCCTGGCCAACCCGGCCCGCACCTCGTCCCGGCTCGGCACGGCCGTCGGCTCCGGCTCCGGTTCCCGCTCGGCGGCCAGTTCCAGCTCCTCGTCGATGGTGTCCTCGAAGTCGCCGTAGAGGTCCGCCTGGTCGACCTGGGCCGCCTCGTCCTCCGCGGCGAGCTGCGCCGCGGCAATCTCGCCGCGGATCTCCTCGGGCGTCAGCGCCGGCAGCAGCGGCTCGACCACCGCCATCAGCTGCTCCTCGGCGACCACCGCCTCGGCCAGGGCGAGCGCGTGCGGCCGCTCGTACGGGCCACAGACCACCGGCTCCCACTCGTCGTCGTCGCCCAGCGGGCCGAAGGTGATGATCCACGGCAGGCCGAGCATCGGCGAGTCGTCCGGCAAGTCCAGTGTCAGAAGTGCGCCCACCTGCTCATCATGGGCGCGATCGGGGCGCTCATGCCGCAAGATCCGCACAAACGCAGGGCGCATGTGGCCTCCCGGCGAGCCAAGGCGGCGGTTTCGGGGAAGTTGTGCCGATCCCGCGATCCATCGGTCCGGTCAGGAGGAGGAAGGTGCGGCCGTCAGGGCGGCACGGACCAGAGCGAGAGCGCGGTCCGGGGGGACACCCAGCCGCTGCGCCTCGGCGGCGTACTCGGTCGCGGCGCGGTGCAGCCGGTCGGTGGCGTCGTCACGGCCGGGAGCGACCACGGTGCCATGCCGGCCCCGGGTCTCGACCAGCCCGGCCCCCTCCAGCTCCCGGTAGGCCCGGGCCACCGTGTTCACGGCCAGGCCGAGGTCGGCGGCGAGTTGCCGGACCGCGGGCAGCCGAGTGCCGACCGACAGCCGGCCGTCGCCGATCATCCGGGCGAGTTGCCCGCGTACCTGCTCGAACGGGGGCACCGCCGAGTCCGGGTCGATGCGGATCCGCGTGGTCATCCCGCGCCTCCCGGCGTACCCGGTTCGATCACCTCGTCGGCCTCCACATCCACCTCCCGGGCCGCGCGGCCCTCGGCCAGGTCGACCACCCGGCCGTACCGGCTGGTCGCGGCCAGCGCCGCCCCGAACAGCACCAGTTGGTTGAGCAGGTACAGGTAGAGCAGCAGCCCCACCGCGGTGGCGACCACCGTGTACGCCGGATTCCGCTCGGTGCGGACCACGTAGTAGCGCCCCACCGTGTTGAGCAGGGTGATGCCGATCGCGACCACGAGCACCACCGGGCGCAGCCGGCGCCGGCTCATCCGCAACCGGGGCACCGCCACCAGCAGCGCCGCGGCCAGCACCACGTTGACCAGGACGCTGAGCACCGCGCTGACCGTCGTCAGGCCGATCGACCCGGTGCTGCGCAGCAGGAACCGCAGCACCGACCCCAGCGCGTCGACGGCGGCCACCGAGACACCGAGCAGCACGAAAACCGCGACCAGCACCCCCAGGTCGACCAGGCGGCGGACCACCAGGTTGCCGGGCTGCTGGTTGAAGCCGTACATCAGCCGCTGCGAGGAGCGGATCGCCTCCACCCAGCCGATCCCGGTGAAGACCAGGATGACCAGGCCGACCACCCCGACGGTGTTGCTGCTCTGCGCGATCTGGTCCGGATCGAGGAACGGCAGGTTCTTCTCGAGGAAGTCGCCCGCCGCCCGGCTGACCTCGCCGTTGTCCTCCAGGATCGCGCCGAAGACCGAGTACCCGACCAGGGCGAGCGCGAAGACGGCGAAGAAGCCGTAGTAGGCGATCGCCGCCGCGAGCCGGCCGCCGAGCACGCCGGCGTAGAGCGTCCCGGCCCGACACAGGTGGTCGAAGACCGGCAGCCGGTCCCGCGCCGCGTCGATCCGGCGGCCCAGCACGGCCTCGACCCGGCCGAGCACGCTCACCACGTCGTCCTCACCGCTCCCCCGCCCGGGCCTGGGCGAGCCGGCCGCCCGCTCAGCTCAACCGCCCAACCGGAAGTCGCGGCGCGGCTGCCACCGGGTCGCGCCGCTGTGCGAGAAAAGGGTGAACGCCTCGACCTCGAAAAGCGCCGAGAACTCGGCCAGGTCCTCGTACGCCTTGTCGAGCGCCTCGGGCGGGACGTCCTGGGCCACCGTGACGTGGGGGTGGTACGGGAAGCGGGCCTCCCGGTGCAGCTCGGGAGCCGAGTTGATCGCGGCGGCGAGCACCTCACACTCGCTGATCCCGGCCGCCACCGCCACGAAGACCACCTGGGTCACCGGGCGGAACGTGCCGGTGCCCCGCAGGTGCAGGGTGAACGGCAGGTGCGCGGCGGCCACCAGGGCCAGATGCTCCTCGACGGCGGGCAGCGCCCGCACCGGGATCTCGGTGGGCCCGAGCAGGGTGACGTGGGCCGGGACGACCTGCGGGTCGCCGGCCTCGACCCGGCGCCGGGTGAGCGTCTCGCCCCACGGCTCGGGGATGTCCACCGCGATCCCGATCTCGATGGTGTCGCCGGTGTCCGGCACCCCGTCCCTGCGATCCACGCTCCCCGCCACCCCTCCCGCCACCGGCTGTGAACACCCTCTCCCGACGTGCCCGGGGCCGTTACTCGGACCGCAGCGGGGGGAAGAAGCCGATCCGGTCGTACGTGGTCCGAAGCGTCGCCGCGGCGACCACCCGGGCCTTCTCCGCGCCCTGTGCGAGCAGCTTGTCGAGCTGGGCCGGGTCGTCCAGGTAGGCGCGGGTGCGCTCCTGGATCGGGGTGAGAGCCTCCCGGACCACCTCGGCGAGATCCTTCTTCAGATCGCCGTAGCCCTTGCCGTCGTACGCGGCGACCAGGTCGTCGATGCCGCGGCCGGAGAGCGCCGAATAGATGCTCAGCAGGTTGGCGATGCCCGGTTTGCCCACCGCATCGAAGACGATCTCGCGGCCGGTGTCGGTGACCGCGGAGCGGATCTTCTTGGCCGACCGGGCCGGGTCGTCCAGCAGGTCGATGATGCCGGCCGGCGAGGAGGACGACTTCGACATCTTGCTCGTCGGGTCCTGCAGGTCGGTGATCTTCGCGGTGTCCTTGACGATGTGCGGCGCGGGCACCGTGAAGGTCGGCCCGAACGTCGTGTTGAACCGCTGGGCCAGGTCGCGGGAGAGTTCCAGGTGCTGGCGCTGGTCCTCGCCGACCGGCACCGCGTTGGCCTGGTAGAGCAGGATGTCGGCGGCCATCAGGACCGGGTAGGTGAAGAGGCCGACGCTGGCCCGCTCGCTGCCCTGCTTCTGCGCCTTGTCCTTGAACTGGGTCATCCGGCTGGCCTCGCCGAAGCCGGTGATGCAGCCGAGCACCCAGGCCAGCTGCGAGTGCTCGGCCACCTGGGACTGGACGAACAGGGTGCTGCGCTCCGGGTCGATGCCGACCGCGAGGAGCTGCGCGGCGGCGACCCGGGAACGCTGCTTGAGCACCTTCGGGTCGTGGCCGGCGGTGATCGCGTGCAGATCGACCACGCAGTAGAAGGCGTCGTGGCTCTCCTGGAGGGCCACCCAGTGCCGCACCGCGCCCAGATAGTTGCCGAGGTGGAACGAGTCGGCGGTCGGCTGGATGCCGGAGAAGACACGGGGGCGCGCGGCTGCGTCGGACATGCCGGCAATTCTGTCAGCACGGACCCCGATACGTCATGACGGGCCGGCGGATCCGTTCTCGGCGGCCGGGACCCGGGCCGTGGCCTCGCGCCGCTGCTCCGGCAGGCGCGCGGCGGACACCGCCAGCCGGGACACCCGCCGCCCCTCCAGGGCGAGCACCCGCAACAGCCAGCCGCCCGGCGGATCGTCCGGGTCGGGTCCGCCCAGGCCGTCCGGCGTGAGCATCACCGGCACCTCGTCCCCGGCGACCGGAAGCCGGCCCAGGGCGGCCATCACGAAGCCGCCGACCGTCTCGTACGGCCCGGTGGGCAGCGGCACCCCGGTGCGGTCGGCAAAGTCGGCCAGGTTGAGCCGGCCGTCGACCACGGCGGGCAGGCCGGCGTACGCGGGGTCGGGCGGGGCGTGATGCTCGTCGTGGATCTCCCCGACCAGCTCCTCGACCAGGTCCTCGCAGGTGACGATGCCGGCGGTGCCGCCGTACTCGTCGACCACCACCGCCAGGTGGTGCCCCTCCCGGCGCATCTCGGTGAGCGCGGCCAGCACCCGCTTGCTGCCGGGCAGCCGCTTCACCTCGCGGGTCAGCTCCCAGACGCCGGCGTGGCTCTCGTGCTCGGGGCGGAGCAGCACGTCGCGCAGGTGGACGAAGCCGACCACGTCGTCGTGGGTGCCGTCGACGACCGGATAGCGGGTGTGCGCCTCGGCCCGGACCAGCCGTTCCGCCTCGGCGACGGTGAGCCCCGCGGAGAGGAACACCACCTCGGTACGCGGCACCATCACCTCGCGGATCAGGCGCGCCCCGGCGACCAGCACCTCGTCGATGATCCGCCGCTCGTCCGGGTCGAGCACCGTGTTGGCCGCGACCAGGTCTCGCAGTTCGGCTTCGCTGATCCGCTCCCGGCCGGCCGCCGGGCTCGCGCCGAGCAGATCGGTGACCAGCCGGGTGGCACCGTCCGCGGCGCGGACCACGAGTCGGGCCACGGTCCGGGCGAGCGGCCCCGGTTCGCGTCGCGGCCGCCCCGACGGTCGTCGCCGGAGCCGGGGACCGGCTGCCTCCATGACATGGATCGTAGACAGCGGACGCCGAGCAACCCGGGACATGTCCGGATCTGTTCAACCGTGCGGAATCGTGGTGGACCTGCCGAGGTCAGGGGCCAGCGGCGGCACCGCCGGCGGCCGTAGGGTGATCACGCACGGCCGCCGCGGTACGCGGCCAGACAGGAGGACTCCGACGTGAAACTGCTCGTCACCGGCGGCGCCGGCTACATCGGCAGCGTGGTGACCCGGATGCTGCTGGACCACGGCCATGAGGTGACCGTCCTGGACGACCTGCGCACCGGCCACCGGGAGGCGCTCGCGCCGGACGCGACCCACGTCGAACTGCCGGTGCACGAGGCAGCCCGGGTGCTCACCCCCGACGCCGGCTTCGACGGCGTACTGCACTTCGCCGCGCTGATCGCCGCCGGCGAGTCGATGGTCAAGCCGGAGCTCTACTGGCAGAACAACACCGTCGGCTCGCTCGCCCTGCTCGACGCGGTACGCGCCGCCCGGGTGCCCCGGCTGGTCTTCTCCTCCACCGCCGCCGTCTACGGCAACCCCACCGAGCTGCCCATCCCGGAGACCGCCGTCAAGGCCCCCACCAACACGTACGGGGCGACCAAGCTGGCCGTCGACATGGCGCTCACCTCCGAGGCGATCGCGCACGACCTCGCCGCCGTCTCGCTGCGCTACTTCAACGTCGCCGGGGCGTACCTGCACGACGGGCGGGCCATCGGCGAACGGCACGACCCGGAGACCCACCTCATCCCGCTCGCCCTCGACGTGGCCGCCGGCCGGCGCGACAAGCTCCAACTCTTCGGCGACGACTACCCCACCGTCGACGGCACCTGCGTCCGCGACTACATCCACGTCGCGGATCTGGCCCGCGCGCACCTGCTGGCGCTCGCCACCGCGACGCCCGGCCGACACCGGATCTACAACCTCGGCAACGGCAACGGCTTCACCAACCGGCAGGTGATCGAGGTGGTCCGCGAGGTCACCGGCCACCCCGTACCGGTCGAGGTGGCCCCCCGCCGCGAGGGCGACCCGGCCGAACTGGTCGCCTCCGCCGCGCTGGCCCGCGAGGAGCTGGGCTGGGAGCCGGAGAAGCCCACCCTGCACGACATGGTCGGCGACGCCTGGACCTTCTACCGCGAGCACGTGCTGGGGCAGCGGTGACCGGTCGGACCGCGGCCACCGCGACGCCGGCCGCGACGCCGGGCGACGTCGCGGCCCGCGCCACCGCCGGCTTCCGGCAGCGGTACGGCGGGCAGCCCGCGGGCCGCTGGGCGGCTCCCGGCCGGGTCAACCTGATCGGCGAGCACACCGACTACAACGACGGCTTCGTGCTGCCCTTCGCGCTGCCGCTGCGTACCGTGGTCGCCGCGGCGGCCCGCGACGACGAACGCTGGACGGTCTGGTCGGAGCTCTCCGCCGACCCGGTCGAGTTCGGCCCGGCCGAGGCCGACGAGCCCGGCCAGGTCACCGGCTGGGCCGGCTACGTGGCCGGGGTGGTCTGGACGCTGCGCGCCGCCGGGTACGCGGTCCCCGGTGCCCGACTGGCCGTCGCCTCCGACGTTCCGGTCGGCTCCGGACTCTCCTCCTCGGCGGCCGTCGAGGCGGCGGTGCTCGCCGCCCTGGTCGAACTGGGCGGGCTGGACCTGCCCGCCGACCGCTGGCCCCGGCTCGCCCAACGCGCCGAGAACGACTACGTCGGCGCGCCCACCGGGATCATGGACCAGTCCGCGGTGATCCGCGGGCGGGCCGGGCATGCCCTCTTCCTCGACTGCCGCACCGAGGTGGTCGAGCAGATCCCGTTCGACCTGGACACCGCCGGCCTGGCCGTGCTGGTGGTCGACAGCCGCGCCCCGCACCGGCACGCCGACGGCGAGTACGCCGCCCGCCGCGCGTCCTGCGAGGAGGCGGCTCGGGTCCTCGGGGTGCCCGCCCTGCGCGACGTGGCCGTCGCCGACCTCGACGCGGCGCTGCGGAAGCTGTCCGACGGCGAGACCCGCCGCCGGGTCCGGCACGTGGTCACCGAGAACCAGCGGGTCCTCGACGTCGTCGAGTTGCTGCGCACCGGCCGGGTACGCGACACCGGCCCCCTGCTGACCGCCTCGCACGCCTCGATGCGGGACGACTTCGAGATCACCGTGCCCGAGGTGGACACCGCGGTCGACGCGGCCCTGGCCGCCGGGGCGTACGGCGCACGGATGACCGGCGGCGGCTTCGGCGGCTGCGTGCTCGCCCTGGTCGACGCCGACCGCGCCCCGGCCGTCGCCGACGCCGTCACCGCCGCGTACGCCGAGCGCGGCTTCGCCGCCCCCGGCATCCTGACCGTCCGCCCCGCCGCCGGAGCCGCCCGCCTCGACTGACCCACGTCTCCGCGACCGTCCGAGCCCGACTCGTCGCCCGTCGCCCCGCCCCACCGTTCGCGCCGAAAGGCCCGCGCCGGGGAACCGGCACGGGCCTTTCGCGGAGCGTGGAGGGTCAGCCGGCTTCGACGATCATGCCGGCGCCGACGGTGCGGTTGGTGGTCTCGTCGATGATGACGAAGCCGCCGGTGGTGCGGTTGCGCCGGTACTCGTCGGCGAGCAGCGGGACCGTGGTCCGCAGCCGCACCCGGCCGATCTCGTTGAGCTTCAGCTCACCGGCCGCCTCGTCCCGGTGCAGCGAGTTGATGTCCAGCCGGTAGTGCAGCCCGCGCACTATCGCCCGCGCCGAACGGGTGGTGTGCTTGATGGCGTACCTGCCGCCGACCTGCAGCGGGCGGGTCTCGTCCATCCAGCAGACCATTGCCTCGATGTCCTGCGCGACCGCCGGGGCATTGTTCGGCCGGCAGATCAGGTCGCCGCGGGAGATGTCGATCTCGTCGGTCAGCCGGACCGTCACCGACATCGGCGGGAACGCCTCGGCCACCGGACCGTCGGCCGTCTCCACCGAGACGATCCGGCTGGTGAAGCCGGACGGCAGCACCATCACCTCGTCGCCGGGCTTGAGCACGCCCGAGGCCACCTGGCCCGCGTAGCCGCGGTAGTCGGTGACCGTGGTGGACTGCGGCCGGATCACGTACTGCACCGGGAACCGCACGTCGACCAGGTTGCGGTCGGAGGCGATGTGCACCCGCTCCAGGTGGTGCAGCAGCGACGGGCCCTCGTACCAGGGCATGTTCTCCGAACGGGCGACGATGTTGTCGCCCTTGAGCGCGGAGACCGGCACCACGGTCAGGTCCGGCACGTCGAGCTTCGCGGCGAACGCGGTGAACTCGTCGGCGATCCGCTCGAACACGTCCTGCGACCAGTCGACCAGGTCCATCTTGTTGACGCAGAGGACCAGGTGCGGCACCCGCAGCAACGAGCAGAGGAAGGCGTGCCGCCGGGACTGCTCCACCAGGCCCTTGCGCGCGTCCACCAGGATCAGCGCCAGGTCCGCGGTCGACGCTCCGGTGACCATGTTGCGGGTGTACTGGATGTGCCCGGGGGTGTCGGCGATGATGAACTTCCGCCGCGGCGTGGCGAAGTAGCGGTACGCCACGTCGATGGTGATGCCCTGCTCCCGCTCGGCGCGCAGGCCGTCGGTGAGCAGCGCCAAGTTGGTGTATTCGTCGCCCCGCGCCGCGCTGACCGCCTCGACGGCGGCGAGTTGGTCGCTGAAGAGCGACTTCGTGTCGTACAGCAGCCGGCCGATCAGGGTCGACTTGCCGTCGTCCACACTGCCGGCGGTCGCGAACCGCAGCAGGTCCATCGGCCGAGGCTCCGGACCGGCGGCCCGGGCGTCCGAGGCCAGCGTCTCCGCGCTCATCAGAAGTAGCCCTCCCGCTTGCGATCCTCCATGGCGGCCTCGCTGACCCGGTCGTCGCCGCGGGTCGCGCCGCGTTCGGTGATCCGGGTGGCGGCCACTTCCTCGATCACCTTCTCCACCGTGTCGGCGTCCGAACTGACCGCCGCGGTGCAGGAGGCGTCGCCCACCGTCCGGTACCGCACCTGGGCCTTGATCGGCTGCTCACCGGCACGCGCCCGGAAGAACTCGTTGACCGCGTACAGCATGCCGTCGCGCTCGATCACCTCGCGCTCGTGCGCATAGTAGATCGACGGCAGCGGGATCCGCTCGCGGGCGACGTAGTGCCAGACGTCCAGCTCGGTCCAGTTGGACAGCGGGAAGACCCGGATCGACTCGCCCGGATGGTGCCGGCCGTTGTAGAGCGCCCACAGCTCCGGGCGCTGGTTCTTCGGGTCCCACTGGCCGAACTCGTCCCGGAAGCTGAACATCCGCTCCTTGGCCCGGGCCTTCTCCTCGTCCCGGCGAGCACCGCCGAAGAGCGCGTCGAATCGATGCTTCTCCACCGCGTCGAGCAGCACCGGCGTCTGGATCCGGTTGCGCATCCCGTCCGCCGACTCGCGCACCAGGCCGTTGGCCAGAGCCTCCGGCACGCTGGCCACGATCAGCTGCAGGCCCAGCTCGGCGACCCGCTGATCCCGGTATTCCAGGACCTCGGGGAAGTTGTGGCCGGTGTCGACGTGCATCACCGGGAACGGGATGTTGGCCGGGGCGAACGCCTTCTGGGCCAGCCGGAGCATCACGATCGAATCCTTGCCGCCGGAGAAGAGGAGCACCGGACGCTCCATCTCGGCGACGACCTCACGCATCACGAAGATGCTCTCCGCCTCCAACGCGTCGAGGTGGGATACCTGGTACGCGGCGGGGGATGTCATGACACCAACTCGATTCGCTCGGATCCGCACATCGGGATTCCAGACCTTTCCGGTCGGAGTCGTCAAGATGAACGTTCAGGCTACCCGGAATGCCGCTGCAACGCTGCAAGCAACCGACCGGCGAGATCCTTCCGACAGACCAACAGGTCCGGCAGACGGGGATCGGCCTCGTTGTATTTCAGCGCAGAACCGTCGATCCGGGAAGCGTGCAGCCCGGTGGCCGTCGCCACAGCGACCGGCGCGGCCGAGTCCCACTCGTACTGGCCGCCGGCGTGGATGTAGGCGTCGACCTCACCGGTGACCACCGCGGCGATCTTCGCGCCCGCGGAACCCATCGGCACCAGATGAGCGCCGACGTCCGCCGCCAGATCGGTCAGGAACACCGGCGGACGGCTACGACTCGCCGCCAACCGGATGATCCGCCCGCCGCCCGAGGTCGCCGCCTCCAACGTCATCGGGGGATACGTCGGCGGGTGGTCCGTGCCCAGCACCCGGTGCTGCGCCGGCAGCCCCACCGCGCCCGCGACCAGGCCGTGCGGCGACGGCGCACTCCGCGTCCAGAGCGCCACGTGCACCGCCCAGTCCGACCGGCCCTCCTCGGCGAACTCCCGGGTACCGTCCAGCGGATCGATGATCCACACCCGATCCGCGGTCAGCCGGGACAGCGCGTCGGAGCTCACCTCGGCGGTCCACGCCAGCCGGGAGCCCTCGTCCTCCTCGGAGAGCACCGCGTCCCCCGGCCGCCACCTCGCCAGCTCGGTACGGATCAGGTCGTGCGACACCTTGTCCCCGGCCGACTTCAACGCCCCCGGGTCCGCGAAGCCCATCTCCGCACGCAGGTTCGTCAACGCCTGCCCGGCGCGCCCCGCCAGCCACCGGGCGAACCCGCCGTCGATGATCGGAGGACTGCCCATGGTTCCGCTCCCGTCGCCCGCCACCAGCCGGCATCCGCCGGCAGAAAGGCGCAGACTATCGGCCCGTACCCGCCGAATCCGGTACGGCCCGCCCGGAACTCACCCGCCGTGGTACAGATTCTGGGTCGGCTCCACCCCGCGGGTGACCACCGACTCCACCACGTCCGCCGCCCGGTCGACCAGGAACTCCAACTCCTTGCGCTCCACCGAGGAGAAGTCCGACAGCACGTAATCCGCCGGATCCTGCCGCCCCGGCGGCCGGCCGATGCCGAACCGCACCCGCACGTAGTCCTTCGTGCCCAGCGACTTCGACATCGAGCGCAGACCGTTGTGGCCACCCTCGCCGCCACCGCACTTCACCCGCACCTGCCCGTACGGGATGTCCAGCTCGTCGTGCACCGCGATCACCCGCGCCGGCGGGATCTTGTGAAACTGCGCCAGCCCGACCACCGGGCCGCCGGAAAGATTCATGTACGTCAGCGGCTTCACCAGCACCAGCTTCGGCCCACCGAACCCGAGCCGCCCCTCGGCGGCCTCCGCCACCACGCGCTTGTGCCGCCCGAACCTGGCCCCCACCCGGCCGGCCAGCAGATCGGTCACCATGAAGCCGACGTTGTGCCGGTTACCCGCGTACTCCCGGCCGGGGTTGCCCAGGCCGACCACCAGCCACGGCCCCGCCTCGTCCGTCACGCCACGCCCCTTCCGTCCTCTGCGACGACCCAGCTCGGCGCGTCCGCCGCCACGCTCCGACCTGCTCCCGCCGGCGCGTCCGCCGCCGCACCACGACCCGCTCCGGCCGCCACGCCACGACCTGAGGTCGTCGCGCCGGGCCGCCACCGGGCGACCGCCCCCCGATACGACGACAGACGCCCCCGGAAACCGGGGACGCCTGTCGCACAGCCAGTGGACCGATCAGGCCTCGGTCTTCGCCTCGGCCGCGGCCTCCTCGACCTCGGCGGCCGGCACGCCCTCGGGAGCCTCGGCGGTCTCCTCGCCGACCTCCGCCTCGGCCTCCTCGGTGGCCTCCTCGACCTCGGGGAGGGTCGCCTCGAGCTGCTCGGCGGTCGGGGCGGCGGTCACCGTGGCGACCGGCAGCTCCGGGTCGGCGGCCAGCTCGACACCGGTCGGCAGCTGGACGTCGCCGGCGGTGACCTGGACGCCCGCCTCGGCGCCCTCGATCGAGGCCTCCAGGTGGTCCGGCACCTTGGTGGCGTCGGCGGTCACCGAGAGGGTGTCGTGGTCGTGCACGATCAGGGTGTCCTTCGCCGCCTCGCCGGTCAGCTCGACCGGAACCTCGACGGTGACCTTCTCGCCACGGCGGACCAGCAGCAGGTCGACGTGCTCGAAGGTGTCCTTGATCGGGTCACGCTGGATCGCCTTCGGCAGCGCCAGCACCTGGGTGCCGTCGCTGACCTCGATCGCCAAGAGCTGGTTCGCTCCGCCGTTACGGATCGCGGCGGCGAACTCACGCGCCGGGAGCGCGATGTGCTTGGGCTTCTCGCCGTGGCCGTACAGCACGGCGGGCACCTTGCCGGCCCGGCGGGTACGACGGGCACCACCCTTGCCGAACTCGGTACGGGGCTCGGCGCTGATCTTTACCTCGGACACGGGGAAACTCCTGATGCTTCGCTGCTGGCGGCTTTGTCGTCTGGCGGTGCTGGGCGAGGGGCTCGCTGGGGGCTCATGCGTCAAGATCGACTGCCCGGAGCACCGCGTCGATGACGGTGCCTCCGTGCGGTGCTTCTTCAGCGGCCCGCAGGGCACCCTCGCCGTGGCAACCGCACCAGTCTACCCGAGCCGTTTCCGCGGTCTCCGGCAGTCCCCATATCACCGTTCGGCCCGCCCCACGGGGCAACCGCCACGCCGCCGGCGGCCGTCCGAGACGGCCGCCGGCGGCGGCGGTGAGTCAGCTCAGGCCACCGAAGAGGGTGGTCACCGACCCGTCGTCGAAGACCTCCCGGATCGCCCGGGCAAGCAGCGGCGCGATCGACAGCACGGTGAGCTTGTCGAGCTGCTTCTCCGGCGGCAGCGGCAGCGTGTTGGTCACCACCACCTCGCTGACCGGGCAGTTCTTCAACCGCTCGGTCGCCGGATCCGACAGCAGCGCATGGGTCGAGGCGACCACGATCTCCGCGGCGCCGGAGTCCTTCAGGATGTCGGCGGCCTTGGCGATCGTGCCACCCGTGTCGATCATGTCGTCGACGATCAGGCAGACCCGACCCTCGACCTCACCGACCACCCGGTTCGCCACCACCTGGTTCGGCTTCAGCGGATCCCGGGTCTTGTGGATGAAGGCCAGCGGGCACCCACCCAGCCGGTCCGTCCAGCGCTCCGCCACCCGCACCCGGCCCGAGTCCGGCGCCACCACGGTCATCGGTCGGCCCGCGTACTTGTGCTCCACGTACTCGGCCAGCACGTCCATTGCGAAGAGGTGGTCCACCGGCCCGTCGAAGAAGCCCTGGATCTGCGCGGTGTGCAGGTCGACCGTGAGGATCCGGTTGGCACCCGCGGTCTTCAGCAGGTCGGCCACCAGCCGCGCCGAGATCGGCTCCCGGCCCCGGTGCTTCTTGTCCTGCCGGGAGTACGGGTAGTACGGCAGCACCACGGTGATCCGCTTCGCCGAACCGCGCTTCAGCGCGTCGACCATGATCAGGGTCTCCATGACCCAGGTGTTGACCCCCTGCGTCACGGACTGCACCACGAAGGCGTCCGAACCGCGCACCGAGTCCTTGTACCGTACGAAGAGCTCGCCGTTGGCGAACTCGTACGAGTCGGTCGGCGTCGGCGCGACGCCGAGCACCTCACCGATCTCCTTGGCCAGCTCCGGAAAGCCCCGTCCGGAGAAGAGCATCAGGCTCTTGCGGTTTTCGGCGACGATGCTGCCCATGGGCCCGTCTGCTCCCGTTTTGTCGGTTGTTCCCGGCGGCGGTGGAGCCGGGGATTCGGTTGCAGTATCCCCCGGGTTCACCGGCCCGCCCACGGACTCCGCACCCTCGTGGATTCAGTCACCTTCGCTTGCGGCCCCGGCCCCATCCGACGCATCCTCACCGGCCCGCTGCGCCGCCTCGGCGGCCGGCGTACCAGCGCGCTTGCGCAGCACCCAGCCCTCCACGTTGCGCTGCTGACCCCGGGCCACCGCCATCGCCCCCGGCGGCACGTCCGCCACGATCACCGAGCCCGCCGCCGTGTACGCGCCGTCGCCCACCTGCACCGGCGCGACGAACATGTTGTCCGCCCCGGTACGCGCGTGGCTGCCGATCGTCGTGTGGTGCTTCCGCACCCCGTCGTAGTTGACGAAGACCGACGCAGCGCCGATGTTGGTGTGCTCACCGATCGTCGCGTCTCCCACGTACGACAGGTGCGGCACCTTGGAACCCTCGCCGATCGTGACCTTCTTGGTCTCCACGAACGTGCCGACCTTCGCCTTGCGGGCCAGCCGCGACTCCGGCCGCAGGTAGGCGTACGGCCCGACGCTGGCCTGCGGGCCGACCTCGGCACCCACCGCGTGGCTGCGCACCACAGCGGCGCCCGCGCCGACCGTGGTGTCGATCAGCGTCGTGTCCGGGCCGACCACCGCGCCCGCGCCGACCACCGTCGCGCCCTGCAGCTGGGTGTTCTGGTCGATCACCGCGTCCCGCTCGACGGTCACCGTCACGTCGATCCAGGTGGTGTGCGGGTCGAGGATGCTCACCCCGGTCCGCATCCAGCCCTCGTTCACCCGGTCCCGCAGCAGCCGGCGCAGCCCGGCCAGCTCGACCCGGTCGTTGCAGCCCAGCGTCTCCGCGTGGTCGGCGGCGCAGTGCACCGCCACCGGCTCACCGCCGTCCCGGAGCAGGCCGAAGACGTCGGTCAGATATTCCTCGCCCTGCTCGTTGTCGGTGGAAAGCTTGCCCAGCGCCTCCCGCAGCCGCGCCACGTCGAACGCGTAGATGCCCGCGTTGATCTCCCGCAGCGCGCGCTGGGCCGGGGTGGCGTCGCGCTCCTCGACGATCTGCTCCAGCCGGCCGTCGGCGTCCCGCACGATCCGGCCCAGGCCGGTCGGGTCGGGCACCTCGGCGGCGAGCACGGTCGCCGCGGCACCGGCATCCTCGTGCGCCTCGACCAGGGCCCGTACGGTCTCCGGCCGCAGCAACGGCACATCCCCGTTGATCACCACCACCGTGCCGGCGACCTCCGGCACCGCGTCGAGCGCGATCCGGACCGCGTGCCCGGTGCCGAGCTGCCGCTCCTGCAGCACCGGCGTGGCCTCGGGGGCGACCTCGGCCAGGTGCGCCCGCACCTGGTCCGCCTCGTGTCCGACCACCACCACCGTGCGGTCCGCCTCCAGCGGATCGGCCGCGGCCAGCACGTGACCGAGCAGGGTACGGCCGAGCAGCGGGTGCAGCACCTTGGGCAGGGCCGACTTCATCCGCTTGCCCTCACCGGCGGCGAGCACGATTACGGTGCGGAGGCGGGGCTGGGGCACGACGTGGCTCCCGTCGGGACGGCGACAGTCTCGCGGCCATGCTAACCACGCGAGCACGGCCGAACGGCAGAAGCTCCCGGGAGAGGATTCGAACCCCTATAATCAGGACCAAAACCTGACGTCCTGCCATTAGACGACCCGGGACGGTCGAAAACGGGCAAAAACGGGACCCGCCTTGGCGTTGCCTACACCTTACCGGTCGCGAGGTGGATCCTCATCGCTCATTCCCCTCATGATCCCTTCAACCTTCCAGTAGATTCGGCTGGATCGGAGAACGCAGATCGTCAGGCAGCCACGATAGTCCGCGCCGATGTTCCGACGCCGGGTCGCCGGCTGGTGCTTCTTGAGGGACGTGCGCTGAAAGTCGCCCGGGGACACACCCACCAACTCGGCCCACCACCGCACCGCCGCTGCGGCGTCGGCGGTCTCGTGGATGCTCACCCTGAACCGCCGGTCGGCCGCAGGCACTCCGAGCGCGTCAAGGAACCGCAGAAAGAGCATCACCAGCAGCGGATCGCTGTTGATGAACTTAATCCGACAGTCGTGCGGGCGCCAGGGCTTGGCCTTCGCTCCTTCACACCAGTAGACGGCCGCGCCTACCAGCACCAGTTCCCGATAGCGCAGCGTGCGCACCCACCTGCCGGCGGCCGCCACCATGTCGGCCCGGGCCGCGTCGCGCGCCGCGCGATGGGCGCTCCACTGCGCGTCCGTCCTGGCTTGCGAGGCCGCCCTGCGCCGCTCGCGCACCAGATCCGGGGCTAGCGGGAGATGACGGGTCCAGAGGTAGGCGGTCGACTTCGACACCTGGAGCCGCTCCGCGATGTCGCCCACCGGGCAGCCCTCCCGCCGGAGGGCGAGCGCCTTCTCATAGAGCTCCGGCTTTCGGCCGCGGTAAGGACGCCGCTCGGTG
This sequence comes from Micromonospora sp. NPDC093277, assembly GCF_044765245.1. Taxonomy (NCBI): domain Bacteria; kingdom Bacillati; phylum Actinomycetota; class Actinomycetes; order Micromonosporales; family Micromonosporaceae; genus Micromonospora; species Micromonospora sp. NPDC093277. Next base: position 10,571 of record NZ_JBIWJO010000001.1, on the reverse strand, counting down.
GTTGAGCCGTCATCGTCAGTCACCTCGGCAGGTTAGAACGGGCGTACGACAGGTCCCGGCCATTCACGATTCAAACTGTCCGGTACGGCGCGGTCGGCCGCTGGTTACGGTGACGTAGGCGTAACCAGTCTTCCTGGGAGGTGTCATGGCGACCGCCCTGACCGACCCGAACACCGGACCCAAGCCGCTGACCGAGGGCCACCAGTCCCGGGGCATCCTGATCGCCCTCTGGGGCTTCGTGGTCGTCCCGTTCCTCGCCCTGCTCGCCGCCGTCCCGGTGGCCTGGGGCGGCTGGCTGGGCTGGAGCGACGTCCTCGTGGCCGCCTTCTGGTACATGCTCTCCGGCCTCGGCGTCACCGTCGGCTACCACCGGTACTTCACCCACGGCTCGTTCCGGGCGAAGCCCTGGCTGCGGGTGGCGCTCGCGGTGGCCGGTTCGTTCGCGGTGCAGGGTGAGGTCATCCAGTGGGTGGCGGACCACCGCCGGCACCACGCCTTCTCCGACCTGGAGGGCGACCCGCACTCGCCGTGGCGGTTCGGGGCGAGCGTCCGCGGGCTGACCCGCGGGATGTTCCACGCGCACGTCGGCTGGCTGTTCAACCGGGAGCTGTCCAACCGGGATCGGTTCGCCCCGGATCTGCTCGCCGACCCGGCCACCCGCCGGGTCGACCGGCTCTTCTCGCAGCTGGTGCTGGTCTCCCTGCTCGGGCCGGCGGCGATGGGCGGGCTGCTCACCGGATCGTGGCAGGGCGCGCTGACCGCGTTCTTCTGGGGCGCGCTGGTCCGGATCGCGCTGCTGCACCACGTCACCTGGGCGATCAACTCGGTCTGCCACGTCTATGGGGAGCGGCCCTTCGCGGTCCGTCAGGGCGACCGCGCCGCGAACTTCTGGCCGCTGGCGCTGCTGTCGTTCGGGGAGAGCTGGCACAACCTGCACCACGCCGAGCCGACCAGCGCGCGGCACGGGGTGCTGCGGGGTCAGCTCGACCCGTCGGCTCGGGTGATCTGGCTGTTGGAGCGGACCGGCGCGGTGTGGGCGGTCCGGTGGCCGAAGTCGGAGCGGATCAACGCGAAGCTGGTGGGGCCGGAGCGGACCCAGGTCCGGCCGGTCGAGCCCGAAGCGGTGAACGACCGCCCGGCGCAGCCGTGACCGGCCGGCCGGTGGCGCGGCGGTAACCGGCGGAGCCGTGACCTGTCGGCCACGGTGGCGCGGCGGTAAACGGTCAGCCAACAATGCGGCGGCCTGGCAGGATGGCCGGGTGACCGAGCTTCAGCGCCACCTGGCTGGCGATCCGGCAGGGCCACGGATCGGCGAGGCGTCCCGATGAGCGGGCAGATCCCACGGCAGGGCGTCACCGAGCGCCGGCGAGGTGACGAGATGACCGAGGTTCCGGGCGACGACGCCGGCAAGGCCCGGCGGCGGGCGGTCCCGGCGGCGAAGTCCTCTTCCCGGGTACGGATGTCCGCGGCGCAGCGCCGTGAGCAGTTGATCTCGATCGCCCGACAGATCTTCGCCGAGCGCGGGTTCGACGCCACCTCGATCGAGGAGGTTGCCGCCCGGGCCAAGGTCTCCAAGCCGGTGGTGTACGAGCACTTCGGCGGCAAGGAGGGCCTGTACGCGGTGGTGGTGGACCGCGAGGTCCGGTCGCTGCTGGAGCGGATCACCAGCGCGTTGACCGCGGGGCATCCGCGAGAGTTGCTGGAGCAGGCGGCGTTGACGCTGCTGACGTACATCGAGGAGGAGACCAGCGGGTTCCGGGTGCTGGTCCGGGAGTCGCCGCTGCTGTCGGCGACGGGCAACTTCAGCAGTGTGATGAACGATGTGGCGCACCAGGTGGAGCACATCCTCGGCGCCGAGTTCTCCAGCCGGGGGTACGACCCGAAGCTGGCCGAGCTGTACTCGCAGGCGCTGGTGGGCATGGTGGCGTTGACCGGGCGCTGGTGGCTGGAGGTGCGCAAGCCGCGGAAGGAGACGGTCGCGGCGCACCTGGTGAACCTGGCCTGGAACGGCCTGTCGCATCTGGAGGCGAAGCCGGGCCTGATCACGTTCCGCAAGCCGGGCTGAGAGCGCGGCCGGGGGTCGGGTCAGCGGTGGCGTTCGGCGACCGGGTGGCGGCGGCGTTCGTGTTCGGCCGCGGCGTGCTCCGGGGGGCCAACCTTGTCGTAGAGGCCGGTGGCGAGCAGGACCAGCCCGAACAGCAGCGACACGATGACGGTGGACATCGAGAAGTTGAGGAAGTTCGCCGTCGTCTGGAGCACGGACATCATGAGCAGGCCGGTGAAGAGGAAGACCACCCCGGCGGTCAGGTTCATGTAGTGGCCGAGGTTGCCGCGCCGGGACGCCCCGATCAGCAGGAACGCGCCGAAGATCACGGAGACCAGGGAGAAGGCCAGGTTGGTGCGGAGCCCGAGGGCCCAGTCGCTGCCCCGGCCGAAGAGGCCCCTGTTCCAGGTGAGGACGACCCCGTACACCCCGAACGCCAGGATGTAGAGCCCGATGAGTCCGGCGAGGACGCGGTAGAGCGGCCGTGCGGGGTGGTTCACCGGGAAGTGCGCCATGGGTCCTCCAACCGAATGACCGTTTCGGGAAGATTGTCCCCCCTGGCGGCTGGAGCCGTCCCCGGAAACGCCGAAGGCCCGGCACGAGCCGGGCCTTCGGAGCGGGCTGCGGATCAGAGCACGAGCCGGGCCTTCTGCCAGGCCTCCTGCTCCTCGTCGGTGCCGACCTTGCCGTACATGCCGGCCATCAGGAGCACCATGCCGAGGGTCAGCACCACGATGACGGTCATGATCGAGAAGTTGAAGATGTTGGCGTCGGTGTGCAGGAACGCCAGCTCGGCCAGGCCGAGGAGCATCAGCACGTAGGCGAGCCACTGGTTGATCACGACGTCGAGGTTGCGGCCGATCGCGATGCCGAGCAGGATCACGGCCCCGAACACGACGGAGAGCAGCGAGAAGCCGAGGTTGGCGCCCTGGCCGAGGACCTTGAGGGTGTCGTCCTGGGCGAGCGCCTCGCTGTCGGCGGTCGTGATCATGCCGAACACGCCGAAGAGGACGAAGTACAGACCAACGAGCCCGCCGATCGCCCGGTAGATCGGCCGCGCGGGGTGGTTGACGGGGGTGTGGGACATGTCTGCGTCTCCAAGACCGTTCGGATACGGGGTCGCTGGTGATTGTCCCGTACGACGAGATGTGACGCCGCACACCCCCCACCCGGGTGTCGAGATCAGCCGGCCGGCATTTCCTCGGCGAGGACGAGCCAGGCCTCCTCGGTGCGTTCCCGGTCGGCCCGCAGCTCCTTCAGTTGGGCGTCCAGCTCGGCGACCCTCGCGTAGTCGGTGGCGTGCGTGGCGAGCTGGTCGAGCAGGTCGGCCTCCTTCTGCTCCAGCTTGGCGATCTGCCGTTCCAGCTTGCCCAGCTCCTTCTTCGCGGTGCGTACCTCGGCCGCGGACATGCCCTCGCGGGGCGGGGCGGTCCCGGCCGGGGTGAGGTCGGCCGGTGCCGGGCCGCCGCCCGCGGCGGCCCGGGCCAGGTATTCGTCGACCCCGCCGGGCAGGTGCACCAGCCGCCCGTCGCCGAACATCCCGTACGCCACGTCGGCGACCCGCTCGATCAGGTAGCGGTCGTGGCTGGCCACGATGATGGTGCCGGGCCAGGAGTCGAGCAGGTCCTCCAGCGCGGCGAGGGTGTCGGTGTCCAGGTCGTTGGTGGGCTCGTCGAAGAGGAGCACGTTGGGCTCGCCGGCGAGCAGCCGGAGCATCTGCAGCCGGCGGCGTTCGCCGCCGGACAGGTCGCTGATCGGGGTCCAGAGCCGCCGGTCGTCGAAGCCGAAGATCTCGGCGAGCTGGGCGGCGCTGATCTCCCGGTCGCCGAACTGGACGCGCCGGGCCACCTCCTCGACGGCCTCGAGGACGCGCAGCTCGCCGGGGAGTTCGGCGAGTTCCTGGGAGAGGAACGCGGGCCGCACGGTCTGCCCGGTGGTGAAGTGCCCGCCGTCGGGGCGGGTGATGCCGGCCAGCATGCGCAGCAGGGTGGTCTTGCCGGCGCCGTTGCGGCCCAGGATGGCGACCCGGTCGCCGGGGCCGACCTGCCAGGTGACGTCGTGCAGGATCTCCTTCGGGCCCGCGTGCAGGGTGATCTGATCCAGGTCGTACACCTGCTTGCCGAGCCGGGCGGTGGCGAGCCGCTGCAGCGACATGGTGTCGCGCGGCGGCGGGACGTCGGCGATGAGCGCGTTGGCCGCCTCGATGCGGAACTTCGGCTTCGAGGTACGGGCGGGCGCGCCGCGGCGCAGCCAGGCGATCTCCTTGCGGAGCAGGTTCTGCCGGCGGGCCTCGGTGGCGGCGGCGACCCGCTGCCGCTCGGCGCGGGCAAGGATCCAGGCGGCGAAGCCACCCTCGTACGCCCGGACGGCCTGGTCGGCGACCTCCCAGGTGGTGGTGCAGACGGCGTCGAGGAACCACCGGTCGTGGGTGACCACGACGAGGGCGCCCTTGCGGGTGACCAGGTGCCTGGCCAGCCAGTCGACGCCACCGACGTCGAGGTGGTTGGTGGGCTCGTCGAGGATGAGCAGGTCGGCGTCGCGGACCAGCAGCGCGGCGAGCGCGACGCGGCGGCGCTCACCACCGGACATCGGCCCGACCGGCGCGTCGAGGCCGAGGTGCGGCATGCCGAGGCCGTCGAGGATGGCCCGGACTCCGGCGTCGCCGGCCCACTCGTGCTCGGCGCCCATGCTCTCGCCGAGCCAGGCGGTGCCGAGGACGACGTCGCGGACGGTGGCGTCGGGGGCGAGGTGCAGGGTCTGCGGCAGCCAGGAGACCCGGAGGTCGCGGCGGTGGGTGACCCGGCCGTCGTCGGGTTCCTCGGTGCGGGTGAGCAGCCGCAGCAGGGTGGACTTCCCGGCGCCGTTGAGGCCGACGACGCCGACCCGGTCGGTGTCGTCCAGGCCGAGCGAGACGTCGGTGAGCAGCGGCCCCGCGGTGCCGTACCCCTTGGACACCCGGTCCAGGTTGACGATGTTGGCCACTCTCCCACCTTTCATGATCAAGGCGTCCCGGTGCCGCGGTCGGCACCTGGGGACGCCCGCCTCTCAGCGTACGCGGCCGACCGTCCGGCCCACGCCGCCCAGATCGACTCCGATTGCGGCAAAGCGTGGTCTCGTCGCCGGATTTGACCACACTTTGCCGCAAGGCGTGTCGATCATGGGGCCGGGCGAACAGCGGGCCGACCGGAGGCGGACTGGATCGGTCGGGACCTCGAGACGCGGGTCAGACGACGCGGGCGCCGGCGACCGGGCCGTGGGCGACCCAGGCCTCCCGGCACACCTCGGCGGCCTCCAGTTCGGCGGCGATCCGCCGGGCGTCCGCCTCGTCGGTGGCCAGGAAGACGCAGGTCGGGCCCGAGCCGGAGACGATGCCGGCGAACGCGCCCGCGGCCTCCCCCGCCTTGAGGGTGGCGGCCAGCGACGGGCGCATGGTCAACGCGGCGTCCTGGAGATCGTTGCCGAGCGCGGCGGCGAGGACCCGCGGATCGCGCTGGCGCAACGCGGCGAGCAGCCCGTCGGTGCTGCCCAGCGGCTCACCGGCGGTGCCGGCGTCGCGGAGCCGGTCCAGTTCCCGGTACGCGGCCGGGGTGGAGAGGCCGACGTCGGCGATCGCCACCACCCAGTGCCAGGAGGTGGGGCGGGCCAGCACCGGGCTGACCGCCTCGCCCCGGCCGGTGCCGAGCGCGGTGCCGCCGTAAATCAGGAACGGCACGTCGGAGCCGAGGTCGGCGGCGATGTCGGCCAACTGTTCCCGGGACAGCCCGGTGCCCCAGAGCGCGTCGCAGGCCACCAGCGCGGCAGCGGCGTCGGCGCTGCCACCGGCCAGCCCGCCGGCGAGCGGGATCTGCTTACGCAGGTGCAGCCGGGCGTGGGGCAGGACGCCGGCGTACCCGGCGAGGGCGTGGGCGGCCCGGATCACCAGGTTGGAGTCGTCGAGGGCCAGCTCCCCGGTGCCCTCGCCCTCCATGGTGAGGATGAGGGTGTCGCCGCGACGGGCGGTCAACTCGTCGTAGATGGAGATCGCGTGGTAGACCGTGTTCAGCTCGTGGTACCCGTCCCCGCGCAGCGGCCCCACCCCGAGGTGCAGGTTGACCTTGGCGGGCACCCGGACCTTGACCGGCCCGCCGGCCCCGCGCCGCTGCTCGTCCTCGTCGTCCGGTCGCCAGGCCTCGGTCACAGGACGATGTCCCGCGGGCACAGGCGGATGTCGAACGGCTTCTCCACGATCAACTCCTCGGCGGGGTCGGGCAACGGCGCCCAGCCTACTGGTCCGCGACGGGCCCGGTCGGGGCCGACGCGGCGACGGCGGCGAACTGCTCCACGGTCAGCGACTCGCCGCGGGCGCCCGGGTCGACGCCCGCGGCGGTGAGCGCGGCAGCCGCCCGGTCGGCGCCGCCGGCCCAGCCGGCCAGGGCGGCGCGCAGGGTCTTCCGGCGCTGCGCGAACGCCGCGTCCACCACCGCGAAGACCGCCTCCCGGCGTACGTCGGCGCGGGGCGGCTCCCGGCGGGAGAAGGCGACCAGTCCCGAGTCGACGTTCGGCACCGGCCAGAACACGTTCGGCGGGACCTTGCCGGCGGCCCGGGCCCGGGAGTACCAGGCGAGCTTGACCGAGGGGACGCCGTACACCTTCGAGCCGGGACCGGCGACGAGCCGGTCGGCGACCTCCTTCTGCACCATCACCAGGCCGTGCCGCAGGGTGGGCAGTTCGGCGAGCAGGTGCAGCACCACCGGCACGGCGACGTTGTACGGCAGGTTCGCCACCAGCGCGGTGGGCGCCGGGTCGGCCAGTTCCGCGGCGGTGACCCGCAGCGCGTCGGCGGGGTGCACGGTGAGTCGGGCGGCGTCCGGGCCGGCGAACCGGGCGGCGGTCTCCGGCAGCGCGGCGGCCAGCTTGGGGTCGAGTTCCACGGCGTGCACGTGCGCGGCGACCGGGAGCAGGGCCAGGGTGAGCGAGCCGAGCCCGGGGCCGACCTCCAGCGCCACGTCGTCGGGGGCGAGCCCCGCGCTGGCGACGATCCGGCGGACGGTGTTCGGGTCGTGCACGAAGTTCTGGCCGAGCTTCTTGGTCGGCATCACGCCGAGGCGCGCGGCGAGTTCCCGGATCTCCGCCGGGCCGAGGAGTCCGGTCACGCCCCGTAGCGTATTCGCCTCGCCGCTCAGGTTAGGAGGGGCCCCTTGTACAACGCGAGGCGTTAACAAGGGCCCCTCCTTTCACCACGGACCGAAGGCGCGGTCGCCGGTGGTGGAGATGGTGGCGCAGAGGGTGTCCAGGTCGGTGCCGGTGGTCTCGGCCAGGAACCGGATGGTCAGCGGGATCAGGTACGACGCGTTCGGCCGGCCCCGGTACGGCATCGGGGTCAGGTACGGAGCGTCGGTCTCCACCAGCATCTGCTCGATCGGGGTCACCGTGGCGGCCGCGCGGAGCGCCCCGGCACTGCCGAAGGTGACCGTGCCGGCGAAGCTGAGCAGGTAGCCCCGGCGTACACACTCCCGGGCGAAGTCGGCGTCGCCGGAGAAGCAGTGCATCACGACCGTGTCGGGGGCGCCCTCGTCGTCGAGGACGCGCAGCACGTCGGCGTGCGCGTCCCGGTCGTGGATGACCAGCGCCTTGCCGTACCGCTTGGCGACGGCGATGTGCGCCCGGAAGCTCTCCTCCTGCGCGGCCCGGCCCTCGTCCCCGGTACGGAAGAAGTCCATCCCGGTCTCGCCGACCCCGCGTACCCGGTCCCGGGCGGCGAGGGACTCGATCTCGCGCAGCGCCTCGTCCAGGTCGGCCAGCCGGGGCGCCTCGTTCGGGTGCAGCGCCACGGTGGCCAGCACCGCGCGGTGCTGATCGGCGACGTCGGCACCCCAGCGGGACGACTCGACGTCCACGCCGACCTGGACCAGCCGGTCGACGCCGACGGCGGCGGCCACCGCGACCGCCGCGGCGACCGGGTCGGCGGCGGGTCCACCGGTCGAGTCGCCGTTCGCCGGCGATCCCGGCTCGCCGACCGGGGGCACGCCGAATTCGCTGACGGTGATGTCGAGGTGGGTGTGGCTGTCCAGCACCGGGACGGCCAGCGCCTCGGGCGCGGGCGGGAACTCCCCGGCCCGGCGGGCGGCCCGCTGCTTGCGGGTTTCGGTCTGCTCGGTCATCGCGGCCAGCATCACACACCGCCGGTGGCCGGTGTTCCCGGACCGCCATCACCTGTTCACACCCGCAACATGTGTCGCGCTTACCGTGCGGATCGTGACCGTCACCCCTCAGGCCAGCGGGACCGGGCTGCATGTGACGTACGACGGCCGCGTCCACCCGGCGGAGGAGATCGCCCGGGGCGCGGCGTACGAGTTGTTCAGCGCCGAGGAGGTGCCCGGCTTCGAGTGGGCGCCCCGATCGGGCGTGGCGTATCCGTGGCGGAAGTTCGCGCACGTCACCGAGGTGACCGCGGTGCACGGCGGCAGCCCGCCGACCGAGGAGACGGACCCGCCGCTGCTGATGCCGGTGCATCGGGAGCGCGCCTGGTCGTACCTGCACCAGCTCAGCCAGCAGCCGGGCGCGGCCGGGGACGCGACGCTGGCCGCGGTGCGCGGCTCGGCGGTGATCCGGCCGGGCACCCGGATGGTGAAGGTGCTCTCCGCCCGCCAGTTCGCCGGCTACGTGCGGGGCCTGCTGCCGCACGGCTTCTGCTACCGGGAACACGACGTGGCCCACCTGCGTACGCCGACCGGGCTGGCGGTGCTGCGCGGCGACGGCGAGGCCGGCGACGTGGCGTACGCGCTGCGCTGGCGGGCCGCCGGCCCGGGCGACTACGACGTGCCAATCGGGCCGGCGCACCAGGGGCTCATCGCCCTGCCGCCCCGCGACCGGCTCGGGCCGCCGGTGCTGGGTACCGGGTTCGTGCCGAGCAACGCCCAGCTCATCCCGGAGTTCGTCACCCGGGACTTCGCCGACCTGCCGATGCCGGCCAACGCCGCCCTGGTCGCCTACCCGGCCGAGGGGGTGGAGGTGGTGCTCTACACCTACCAGGCGGAGCAGCGGGGCTGGCTGCGGATGGTAGGCCCGCAGTGGCGGCACCTGCTGTCCGCGGTGCCCGGGCTCTCCCCGGACCAGGAGTACATGCCGACCGGCGACACGCCCCGCTCGACGCGGCTCGTCGGTGTCTACCGCGAGAACGAGTACGAGGCGGTGGCCGACCAGCCCGGCGGGTTCCGGGTGCTGGCGATGACCCGGGCGGCCCGGTACCCGGTGGAGTCGGCGGCCCGGCGGCTGCGCCTCGCCGCCTGGCGCGGGGTGCCCTGCCTGGTGCTCTGGGAGGAGTCGGGCTGGCTGCGCCTGCGGCTGCGCCGGCCGGACCCGGACGCGATGGCGGCCACCGGGGCGCAGTGCCACGAGCGGGGCGTCTACGAGACCTGGGCGCCGGGCGCCGAGGTGACCGACGACCAGGTGGCGGACCTGCCGTACCCGCGGGCATAACCGGGGGCGGCGCGGGAATCCGCCGGGGTCCGCGATGGCATCCCAGCTCAGGAGACCCGACATGCCCTTCGTCACCGTCGGCACGGAGAACTCCGCGCCCATCGACCTGTACTACGAGGACCACGGATCCGGCCAGCCCGTGGTGCTCATCCACGGCTTCCCGTTCAACGGCGCGACCTGGGAGAAGGTGTCCAACCCGCTGTTGAACGCCGGTTACCGGACGATCACGTACGACCGGCGCGGTTTCGGCGCCTCCGCCCAGCCGACCATGGGATACGACTACGACACCTTCGCGTCCGACCTGGACGTGCTGATGACCGAGCTGGACCTGCGCAACGCGATCCTGATCGGGCACTCGATGGGCACCGGCGAGATAACCCGCTATCTGGGCACGTACGGGTCGAACCGGGTGGACCGGGCGGTGCTGTTGGCCCCGTTGGCGCCGTTCCTGTTGAAGACGGCGGACAACCCGGAGGGCGTCGACAAGCAGCTCTTCGACGGCTTCCAGCAGGCGATCCGTGCCGACCGGTTCGCCTACCTGACCCAGTTCTGCCAGAACTTCTTCAACTTCGACGAGAACAAGGGCAAGCGGGTCAGCGAGGACGCGTTCCGGGGGCACTGGGAGATCGGCGCACGGGCGTCGGCCCGGGCCACCCACGACAGCGTGGACGCCTGGCAGACGGACTTCCGCAACGACCTGCCCCGGATCGACGTACCCGTGCTGCTCATCCAGGGCGACAAGGACGCCGTGCTGCCCTATCCGGCGACCGGGCAGCGGTTGGCGCACATGCTGCCCAACGCGAAGCTGATCACCTTGAAGGGCGCCCCGCACGGCACCCCGTGGACCCACGCCGACGAGGTCAACCAGGCGATCATGGAGTTCATCGGCGTGTCGCGGATGGCGCGGGCCTGATCGTGCCGGCGGGGGGGGGCCGGGGGGGGGGGGGGCGCCCCCCCCCCCCCCCCCCCCCCCCACGCCGGACCCCTTAGAGCTTGGTGGGGTACTGCGGGCAGGCGGCGGCGGTCAGCCGGACCGGACCCGCCTTGCGGATCTTGATCTTCTTGAGCT